>JAQCKF010000038.1 GCA_027592275.1 Pseudomonadota bacterium | reverse complement strand
CTCATATTCACCTCTCTTATAGCCATTTTGTATGACTGAAAGGTGTCTAGTAAAGTGATAGCGATTCACTCTTTCTACTTGATAGCAGCCGTAGAATTCCAAACATACACCATATGACAATGGCAATGGCAATGGCAATTCTTGGCCCGCAGCGGGGGTCATTATACCTGAGTAGAACAGGCATTTGATGAACGACGAATCACCTAGACAAGCGACTTTACCATCTTAATGACGGTGTTTTCAGACCCATTCGCCGCTTTCTCGACTTTGCGCTCGATCTCGACATAGCCGCGAGCACGATATAAAGGCTCGCCGGGAACTGTTGACCCCAACTCGATGGTCTTAAACCCCGCCTTGGTTGCTGCACCCTCACCAATATTAAGCAACAACGAACCTATTCCGCGTCGAATCCAGTCCGGGTGGGTGTACATGGCGCGTATTCGTGCCGCATCATTTGCTGGATCGCTCAAACTATCATCACGACCAACCGTATGATCGCCCCCGTAGAGAGTCTTGCGCTTTCCCCATCCACCACAGCCTACTAATACTGTTTGTCCATCGTGAACTGTCTCGATCAGGAAATAGGTTCCATCCTCAATCAGGGTCTTATCGACGCCCATGGTTTCCTTCGCCGCCTCTATCTCGCTCGCTGAGAGAAAAGCCTTCATGTTTTCCGCTATCGATGTCTGCATCAGTTGCCGTATGGCGTCTGTATCAGCCTCTTGGGCGATGCGATGGGTAAATGTGAGGGGAGGTAAATCCTGCTGGTCAGTCATGTTTCTGTCCGGTGAATGCCATTCGCTTTCGAATTCATGTTTTGTCGAAATGATAACAAACTATTACCGAACTGGCTTTCGCAAAAAAAAGGGGGCCGAAGCCCCCATGGGTTCTGCTAACTCTTTAGTTTGGCTGCTCTCGCAGCGGATCATACATCCGCCAGAAAGCTACAGACGCAGCCAATGTGATCAATATTTGTAAATAATTTTGCAAGTCATGGTCCCCTCGCAGTGCCCTTGGAAAGAACGAATATCCCCAGTTCATCGAAAAAGCGCCGCTGCTCTCAGCAGTTGGCCAGTCAAGTGTGTACGCCCAACTAGAGCCGAGGAAGACCATGATCACAATGCCCATAGCTGGCCAAAAAGGATTGATAAATCGAGCCTTCGCTATCGCGATGGTGATCAACGCATAGCAAGGAACCAGCAAATAGCAGGTCGCCAAAAACCAAGCCTGCACTGGAAGCTTTTGCCAAGCAGCTAATTCACTTCCGGCTTCGGTAGCGCTCCAACTTTCATAGGCGGCGAGAAACAAAAACAAGGCTAGAAAGAAGGTAAGCAGCAGAGACAGTGTGGGAATTAGTGCGAAAAATAGTCGCGGAAACCTCGAGGGAATTGAACGCAGTTCAGGCTTGCTCAACACTTCCTTTAGGATTGTCGCCTCATCACCGATGTCGCTTCGCGCTCTCTGCTGCGCTGCGATCTCCGATAATCCTTCATCAATCGCTCGACTCTTTAGTTCAGCAAAGTGCGATTTTAACTCCAAGACCGTTCGTCTAGCGTATTTTGGTGCAATGCCATTCTTTAGCATGCCTACGCGCAGTTCTTGCCAATTTAGCTCTGACATATCAATCTCCTCAGAATAGCCTCAACTCCGTTGTTTATTCGATGCCAATCGCTCTCGAGTGCTACCAATCGCTTCTTTCCCTTAGCCGTGGTTTGGTAGTAGACACGCACCCTGCCCTTGACGAGCTTTTCCTTCGCCTTGAGCAACCCTCTGTGTTCTAGCCCATGCAGAGTCGGGTAGACAACCCCTTCAGCAAGCACAATAGATTCCCCCGAGGCCAGGCGTATCGCGCGAATCAGCTCATAGCCATACATCTGCGATCTGCTTAGCAGCCTAAGCACTACAAGCTCCGGAATTCCAGACATGAACGCGGCATTGGTTTTCGCCATTTTTTGCTCCTTATACATATTTGTTATAGGTATGATGCCTGAAGGCGTAAAAAGTTCAAACTATCTTGCAAATAGTCGAATTGAATATCTTTAGTGAACGGATTTATAGTGAGAGGAATTAAAGAGTTTGGTGGTTTTTAGCCAATTACTTAGCATAACTACGCAACGATCTTTGACAAATTGTAGCAGCGAATTGACATTGTTTGAGCGATCTCTTTAAGATCAAAATAACTATCCTACAAGCTAGAATGTAGGCAACGCATGCACTACGTCCTGATATAATAATTCGAAAAAGAGAATCCTTGAGCATGGTAATTAGTCGCTATACCAAGATTTGGCCTCGAGTAGCAGCTTGTCTCGCACTGCTCTTTATAACAAATATAGCCCACGCACAATCTTCGGAAGACGATGATTCCACAATCACCTTCCCTGCCTCTTACTTCGCACAATTTAATCCGACTACAATTAATGACATGCTGGATCGCGTGCCCGGAATTGAGCTAATACGCGCTGGCAGCGGTACCCTAGCAAGTGATGGCGACCGCGGACTGGGTTCTGAGTCTCCAATCTTAATTGATGGTAGGCGCCTCGCCGGGAAGGCGAATGAGGCAGATAGCCAGTTGGCGAGAATCTCTGCCGAGGAGGTCGACTACATCGAAATAATTCGGGGCACCTCTAGTGATTTGGACGTGCAGAACGCAGGACAGATCGTCAATATCGTCTTGCTCGAGTCGCAGTCTGGCTCCACCTTCGCCTCTGAGTTGACTCTCAACTACCATGAAGATGGCACCAGCAACCCAGCTGGCTCAGTCTCATGGAGCCGACAATCTGGCGCTTGGTCTTATTTACTTAACGGCGAAATTTCCAACACATACGGCCGCCAAGAGAATTTTGAGACCAGCCTAAATGGGGACCTCTCGCCGAACGAGAACATAGACTGGGATCGAGTTACAGATGAGACGCAATATTCGGTCAACGCAAACGTAACCTATAGCCCTAGCAATCGCGATCGATACGCACTTAATCTGCTTTACAACGAAAGCGAGCCCCAGAACAATGTATTCCGCGTCTTCACCGACTTCAATAGTGCCGCACCATTTTCCTTTCACGAAAGAGAAACGCTTCCTTCTAACAATGAAAATTGGGAGATTGGCGGCGATTACCAACATGGGTTCGAGAATGGGAATCGCGTCAAGGCGCTGTTTATCGTTAATGAGAACAACAAGGCGACGCTAAGGGAGCGTTTCCTTGCTGGCACCCTCGGCGGTCTTGAGAGCCCCACTCTGTATCTCGATACCTCGAGCCGCAACCGAGAGCGAATTGTTCGATCATCTTACATTATGAACATAAGCGACAATCAAGGTTTGGAGCTTGGAATCGAGGGCGCACAAACCATTCTGGACTCGAGCTTATTGCTTGCGGTGCCGACTTCCGGACCAGGGAACCCAGAGTTTAATGGGCTGACCTCGGTACCCCTGCCTAATGCAAATTCAACCGTAGAGGAAGTGCGCTTTGAACCCTTTGTCATACACAACTGGCAGATCAATTCGCGCATGTCATTGGAAAGCTCACTCGTTGCAGAGTGGTCTGAGATCACCCAAAGTGGCGACCTCAGTAATAAGCGCGATTTCAACTTCATAAAACCTAAATTCGATTTCCGTTACAACATAAATAATTCGCTGCAGGCTAAAGCGTCTTTCGAGAAAGTTGCATCGCAATTGAGCTTCGGTGATTTCTCCCGCAACACGAATCCTAGAGACGACGACGAAGACACTTTCGCGGGCAACCCAGCGCTCGAACCGGAAGAAAGCCTGCGTGCCGAAGTTGGGCTCGACTACCGCCTACCGAATGATGGAGGCGCGATCAACGCGCGTTACTTTTACTATGACTTCGATAACAAGATTGGCAGAATCGACATCTCGCAAAGCATTGACAATTTACAGTCGACCAATGGCAATGTTGGCCCAGGACAGGCCTATGGTCTCATTCTCAATTCCAGTATTCGACTGGGTTTCTTAAAGCTGCCAACCGCGTTGTTAACCGCCGTGTTGACGCTACAGGAATCAGAGTTCGATGACGACCCTTTCACGCCCCGCGAACATGGGTTTCCTCCCTTCGATAGAGGTGGCCTGGGGCTCGGGTTCCGCCACGATGTCACATCACAGAATCTGAGTTATGGTTTCAACTGGGAATATAAAATCAAGGGCGGTCGACGCGGGTTCGATAACGACAACGAATTTGATTTTGTGCGACCTGACCTTCTCACAACCTTCGTCGAGAAGGTTGGCTATGGCGGCTTCACCTATCGACTAGAGGCCAACAACATCGACAACTTCCACGCCTGTGGAATTCGTTACCGTTACAATGGTTATGTTATAGACAACGACGCTAGAGAGATCGAACAGAACTGCTACACTACTGGAATAAGCGTTGCCTTCAAAGTTCGAGGCACGTTCTAATTTGAATTCTAAAAAAACGGCAACATAGAGTCCGCGAAAATTTTACACATCATTCTTCATTTTTTAATGCCGCTGCCATTTGCAGCCGGACTCTACAAGAAAGCCTGGTTGAAGAACTATGCCCTGATGCTCGCCGGGCTGCTGATCGACATAGATCATCTACTAGCAAGCCCAATCTATGATGCCGAACGTTGCAGCATAGGCTTTCATCCACTGCATACTCCCATCCCCATCGTGCTGTATACACTACTGTTACTGCAGCCTAAAACCCGGGCTTTGGGTATAGGCCTTTGCTTACATATCCTACTCGATGGTGCGGACTGTCTGCTTTAAACCCTTCTGCTCTACATCAATTAGCACATCAGCTTTACATCAAACCTATCGTATACCCTAAACTAGTTTCTAACTACCCGGCAGCAGAGTAACTATATAACGCTATTTCGCGTTGAAAATACTTTGAGGTAGCGCAGAAACTGGCTGGAGCATCACCTATGTGATTCCAACAATGGCAGGCTAAACTCGATACTAGTCAGGGAAAGCTTCTTCCACTAATAACCATCAGCATGCTCTGTGTGCAGATTTTATCCGCCGCACGGAACCCTATCGTGATAGGTCAGACGCTGCCTGTGTGGCTGCTAATTTCCGATGCGATATTCTTTGCAATCACGGCTGGATTGGTTCTGTGGGTAAGACGCGGGACTATTCCTGAGCACCTTAGTCATCCTATTGCTGCATTCACGTATATGATCGCGGGTCTTTCAGCAGTTGCCAGTATCGCAGCCCAAGCAGACCCCCTGCCGTTCTACTTCGCGATGGTGGTGCTCGCTGGCTCATTTTGTTTTCTTTCCCTGCGCTATTTCCTTGCCAGTATTTCCGTCCTCGTACTACTGTGGATTCCAGTCGCGATGCTATTCCTGACATTGTCGCAGGCACTCTCTACGCTTCTCGTTTCAGGAGTGGGTGCCGCACTTGGATTCTTTATTATGCAGCGAAGAATCCTTAGCATGATTACAGTCTATGAACTGGAAACGAGATTCGTCGTACTCGAGTCCATATTACCCATGTGTGCAAGTTGCAAGAGGACGCGGGATCATGCGGGAAATTGGCAGAGCATAGAGACCTATATCGAAGACTGCCAAACAGGAGCACATGTAACTCATGGGTCCTGTCCTAGCTGCACTAAAGAAATGTACGGAAGTCTACTCAAGAATCGAAAATTGACGAGCCAATCCGCTTAGTCTGCTAATAAGGGAGGCACTGGGCAGTCGATGGTCGCAGCGATAGCTCTAAGCAACTCAGTCTCTATCGCCTGAATCTTACCATCGGCAGTTATGCAGCGGACACAGGCCTTGAGCAGCGCGGGCTTCTGCAGAGGTTTTAGATCGGCCAGATCATCCAAGGCATTGTTCAGGGTAGTAAAGTCGATCTTGCTGACAGCGATGAGTTGCAGCGACATTTTCAGCGCATCAGCGCCTGCGGCGAAAGTTTCCTCACTCGATAGTCCCTCTTGAACAGTTGAATGCGTAAGTATAGAAAGCAATACTGAAACAGACTTTTTACAACTCTTCAGGTTTTTCTTTCCAAAGTATGGCGCCTCATCCTTGCCAAACACAGCCTCTAGGCTATGCATGACTATTTTCTGTAGCGACCATTCCAGCAAACTCATTTTCTTATCTATCTCGACAAGTGTTTTAAAGTTGCCTCTAAACAATTGATACTGATTCTGTGACAGCTGGCGCATACTAGACAGCGCTATAGTAACCAGCGGTAGACGCTGCTGTGCTGCAATTTCCGACGCGGACTGATACAGTTTTTGCAATTCATCAAAGACCCCGACGTCTGCACTTTTTTGCAACACTTCCAACTGCTTCCCCCGAACCGATTCATCTTTACTGAGCACGAGAAAATATACAATCGCACGCGCGCCTGAAGGTTCGCGAGCCGCATCCAGAAACAACTGCGGAATCTGCTTCACTAAAGCGTCCGCGTAATCCAAGTGTTTGCCGTTGGGGTTTCCCACCTGGTTGATCACGGCATCTGCCAGCAAGACACCGGTGGCACCGGTTAGTATCGCCGTCGCCTTCTCCCGCCGACTCTGCTCAGAAGGTTTCTCCCTTTGCTCTTCAGCTTCGGTTGCTGCCAGCGCTGATCGATCCCAATCACTTTCTTCATAGTCACCCTTCCAGCGAGGCAGGATGGCAAGTATGCGATTGTTAAGGGGTGGATGGGTCGCGTACAGACGACTTAGCGCGGAAACCTGACCCTCTTCAAACAGGGCATGGCTTATTTCTGCACTCTTGGGGTTCTTGATATAGGAACGGTCTTGATTGCGGGCAATCTGCATCAGCGCCTGCCCTATGCCGTCTGGGTTGCGAGTAAACTGCACCGCCGATGCATCGGCCAAGTATTCACGTTGGCGACTTACAGCGGCCTTAATCAGGTTGCCGAAGAATGTACCGACGAAGCCCACTACAACCAACGCTAGACCCACAAATACGATTCCGCCCGAATTCTTAGAGCGGCGACTATAGGCACCACCTCTAAGCAGGTGATAGCCAATGATTCCCAGCACCATGATGCCGTGCAGCACGCCGATAAGACGGATATTAATACGCATGTCGCCATGCAAGATATGACTGAACTCATGAGCAATAACACCCTGCAACTGATCGCGACTCAGTGTGTCGATAGCACCTCGGGTTACTGAAACGATAGCGTCGCTGGGAGAGTATCCCGCCGCGAAGGCATTGATACCGCTCTCTTCCATCAGATAGACAGGCGGTACCGGCGTTCCCGAAGCAATAGCCATTTCTTCGACTATATTGAGGACGCGCCTCTCGGCAGGATCAGCAGATCCAGACACTAACAGACGCCCACCCATCATCTCGACGATACGGGCACCGCCACCTGAGAGCGAGCTAATCTTATAGAGGCTACCAAAGAGCACTACCGAGGTGACGATGGCTCCAATAATTAGAAACATCATGGGATCGAAATGAAAGCCGGTTGTGGCGGCCATGCTCGTCATGCCAGTGCCACCAAAAGAGAAGGCCGCCATGACCAAAAGATTTGTAATAACGATAAGCGACAGCACAGCTAGAGCGAACAGGAAAATTAATTTTCCTGTATTGCGCTTAGCCGTATCCTGCGATTCGAAAAAATTCATCGTGAGTGTCGCTAATCTATAAGTACAAAATCATCTTGGTGGCATAACAACAAAGGGGAACCCTTTGTTGGGCTAAAAAGAGACTTTTGGCGCTTCTTGTATGGCTTCGCTGTCTGCGAATTCGAGCAGGCTCGCGTCTGCACCATGCCCAAAGAATCCTGCTACAGCTACAGGCGGGAAAGACTGACGATAGGTATTGAAGGCCATGACCTGATCGTTAAAAGCCTGCCTCGAAAATGCCACTTTATTCTCGGTAGTGGTGAGCTCTTCACTCAGCTGCATCATGTTCTGATTTGCTTTCAGGTCTGGATAGGCTTCCATGACCACATTGAACTTAGTCATCGCGCCGGCGAGTGCGCCCTCTTGACCCATGAGCTCCTGCATAGCGGCAGCGTTTCCTGGATCGGCAGCAGCAGCAGCGAGACCATTGGCCGCCGAATTACGCGCGGCAATTACCGCCTCTAGCGTTCCGCTCTCGTGCTCCATGTAAGCTTTCGCCGTTTCCACTAAATTCGGTATCAAGTCATAGCGGCGCTTTAGCTGAACTTCGATCTGCGCGAACGCGTTTTGGTAGCGATTCTTGAGGCTAACCAATTGGTTATAAATACCAACAATGTAGAAGAACAGGGCGGCAACAACTACCAATACCAAAATCGTTGAAATCTCCATAATCTGGCTCCTTCTGAGGATGAATTTTGCGGCCGTTGAAATGGGCTGCTGTCCCCATTATTCCACTTATCGGCGCGCTTGTCCCCGTAGGATATGCCTAAGGGTAAATGGGTTTCTCAGATTCTGAATTATCTGCTAAGCTGCCAGAGATCGCTCACTACTAAGAAGAAAAATTATGAGCACTGGAATCCTCGCCCTACTATCGCTTTTACCTATCATCTCAGTTGCCTTTTTCCTGGTGTTGCTACGTTGGCCTGCAAGCCGCGCTATGCCTATCGCTTATGTCGTAGCAGCCGCACTCGCTTTTTTCGTCTGGCAAGTGCCGGTAAATAAGGTACTCGCTGCCAGTGCCAACGGCCTTTGGACAGCTGCTACCTTGATCTACATTATCTTTGGAGCCATCTTGCTGCTTAACACCCTGCAGCAAAGTGGTGCCATTCGCGCAATCCGCCAGGGCTTCTCAGATATCACGCCCGATCGCCGTATCCAGGTCATTATCATCGCCTGGTTATTCGGCTCCTTCATCGAAGGATCCGCAGGCTTTGGAACGCCCGCGGCAGTGGCTGTGCCGCTAATGGTAGGGCTCGGCTTTCCTGCGATGGCTGCGGTGGTCGCCGGCATGATAATTCAAAGCACACCAGTATCATTCGGCGCGATGGGCACGCCCATTATGGTCGGCGTAAACACAGGACTCTCGGCCGATCCAGAGATGGCAGCCTATGCTGCGCAATTGGGGTTCGCTGAATGGGATCAATTCCTAGCGTTTATCGCGACGAAGATCGCCTTGCTCCACGCGATCGCCGGCACTTTTATTCCACTGCTAGTCGTAGGCGTCATGACCCGCTTCTTCGGCAAAAACAGATCTTTCGCTGAAGGCTTTAAAGTGTGGAAGTTTGCCCTGTTTGCTGCGTTCGCGATGACCATTCCTTATTTGTTAGTTGCCACTTATTTTCGGCCAGAGTTTCCCTCGCTTATCGGTGGCCTGGTTGGGCTTTCCGTCGTTGTCAGCGCAGCCAAGGCTGGGTTTCTTTTACCAAAGGAAGAGGATATTTGGGACTTCGATGTCAAAGAGAATTGGGACGAAGAGTGGACTGGCAACATGCAACTGGAGGCCGAAGATGAGAGCGCGCCAGTTATGGGCATTGTCCGAGCCTGGTCACCTTATCTTTTCGTAGCGGGACTATTGGTTATTACTCGCCTACCCTATTTCAATTTAGAGCCACTGCTGCGTGGACCGAGCATCATAACAACCTGGTCATGGAGTCAAATTTTCGGCAGCGATATTACAGCCTCTTTTCAGCCGTTGTGGTCACCCGGCACGATTTTCATTATCGTCTCGCTAATTACCATGGGTTTGCATAGCTTAAAACCGTCGGAATATAAGATCGCGTTCGGAAAATCTCTGAAAACACTCGTCCCCGCATCCATGGCGCTGGTGTTCACCGTTCCTATGGTTCAGGTTTTCATCAACTCCAGCGGCGGTGCGGCCGGTTACGAACAGATGCCTCTGGTGCTTGCCGAAGGAGTTGCCAATCTTACTGGATCGGCGTGGCCCTTCTTCTCTACCTTTATCGGTGGACTCGGCGCCTTCGTCGCCGGCAGCAACACCGTGAGCAATATGATGTTCTCGCTATTCCAGTTTGGTGTGGGCGAACGCATCATGGCCGACCCAACGTGGATCGTCGCCTTACAAGCAGTAGGTGGGGCCTCGGGCAACATCATCTGTGTTCACAACGTGGTTGCAGCCTCGGCTGTTGTAGGTCTGGTTGGTAAAGAAGGTGCGATAATACGCAAGACCCTTATGCCATTCTTCTACTACGCGTTGCTAACTGGCGCTATCGGTTATGGAATCGTGAACATGGCCACCGGCATTCTAAACGCAGGCTTCATACTCGCCGCGCTGATTTTCGCCACGATGATCTTCTTCATCATCAAGTTCAATCGAAGCGACGCGACCTGACAGTTAGAGGTGGATGGATCACTAGCCACGACTAGCCTATACTGACCGCTTCGATCATTAGCCGAATACCCATCACGCGGTATTCGTTGTGCCCCTAAGTCATGCCTGAAGCCTCAGATAAAAATTCGCGCTCTCTCATATTTGCCACTGCCGGCCATGTCGATCATGGCAAGACCTCATTGGTGGCAAATATCACTGGCACCAATACTGACACCCTCGCTGAAGAAAAGAGCCGTGGCCTAACCATTGTTCCCGGCTACGCCTATCACCACTTCTCCAGCGTCATCGATGGAGTGGAGTGCAACAACACCCTAGGTTTCGTCGATGTACCGGGTCATATCGATTTCATCAACAATATGCTTGCCGCTGTAGGAGCCGTAGACGGTGCGCTGCTAGTCATCGCCGCCGACGATGGCATCATGCCGCAGACACGCGAACATCTCGCCATACTCGATCTATTAGCCGTCTCGCGCGGTGCTATAGCGCTGACCAAGATCGATCGCTGCGAACCCGATCGTGTTCAAACTGTCATCGAAGAAATCAAACAACTACAAGCCACAACGAGCCTAAAGGGCGCGCCGATCTTTGCTCTATCGAATGAGAGTGGCGACGGCATAGATAAACTCAGCGATTACCTAAAGAGCCAGTTCGATGATGGCAGCGCCTTAAAGGAAAGCGGCGACGACGATCGGTATTTTCGTTATCTCATAGACCGGAGCTTCGTCGCGAAGGGAATCGGTACCGTATTGACGGGCAGTGTCCGGGCTGGCTCCATAAAGACTGGAAGCAGTCTCAAACACACAGCGTCGGGCGAGGCCACGAAACTTCGCAGCGCTAGGCTCGACAAGACTGAACTTAACGAAGTGTACAATGGTCAGCGCGCCGCAATGAATGTAAGCCTGGATCACAAACTCGTAGCTAGAGGCGACTGGCTAATCGATGAGAAGCTCTTTCATCCGATCAATCGCCTAGATGCAACCCTCGACTTTATCGATGCGGATTTTAAACTGAACAGCAGTGCGCAATATCATGTGCACATCGGTGCATCCCATCATGTGGTTAATATCCGACACCTGGGAGAGAGTCTTTATCAGGTAAAATGCCTTGAATCGATGATCGCGCATCACGGCGACCGGTTCATCGTCCGCGACCCTGCATCACAACATACATTGGGCGGCGGCCGCGTTGTCGATATTTTTATACCTAGGCGTAAACGCAGCAGTGAGTCACGGCTCGCGCAATTGAATGCGATGCAACATGAGAATATCGATGCCCTCAAGCAGCTTCTCACGATGCAAGTCGACGGCATCAAGCTACAAGAATTCTCGATCTGCAGAAATATTTGCAACTCGGCGATAGAAAAATTACTCGAGACTCTTAAAATCGAGGACATAGGCTTTCATTCTCTCAGCTTGGAGAAGTCTTCGCTCCCGGTATTGCTGCACGAGGACTATCATAGCGAGTACCGCAACAATATCCTGAGCTACCTCAAAGATTTTCATCAAAAACAAGCTAATCAACAAGGTATCAGTGAGCCCGCTCTCAGTCATGGTGTCGACTTCGCAAGTTCGCACCTGCTTTTCCACGGCATACTGCAGAGCCTGTTAGATTCTAACGCAATCAAGCGCACCGGCACGCTCTTACACCTGCCAAGCCACAAGACCTCGTTGAGCGCCGAAGAAGAAGCCTTCCTCGAACAGGTGCGACCACTATTGCTAAAGGCAGGCTACGTACCGCCGCGCACGCGCGAACTTGTGGAGATGACGAATATCCCTCTGATGTCTCTGGAGCGAATCCTACGCGAGTCAGCGAAGGCAGGCACGTTGATCAAGGTTGCGGAAAATCGCTATTACCTACCGGAGACCATCATGATTCTGGCCGGCTTTATAGAGCAGCTAATAGAAGCGGAGAGTAAGGAGGAAGGATTCTCGGTTATACAGTTTCGCGATGCCTCCGAGATAGGCCGGAACCTCTGCATCGAAATCCTCGAATATTTTGACAGCGTTGGCTTTACACGCCGAGACGGCAATAGCCGTTTCGTTCGCACCAACAAGGAAAATATCTTTGGGAAGTGACAGAAGACTTAGAAGTGGGCCTAGAGATTGACTAGGCAGGCAGTGACGTTGAACATGACTAGTCCAACGGCTGCAACTTAACTGGCAGACTCATATAACCCTTTACGAAACTGGAGTACACCCGCTCTGGCTCACCAACTACTTCCACCTTCTGAAAGCGTTTCATAATTTCTTCCCAGACGATAGTGAGCTGCATCTCTGCCAGGCGATTTCCCATACAGCGATGTAGACCGAAACCGAAGGAAAGATGCTGCCGTGCATTCTTCCTGTCGATGAGAAATTCATTCGCCCGCTCGATAGATTCTTCGTCGCGATTTCCAGATGCATACCACATGACAACTTTCTCGCCCGCCTTAATTTGTTTGCCCCCAAGCTCGGTATCCACAAGCGCCGTGCGGCGCATATGAGCTAGCGGTGTCTGCCAGCGAATTATCTCAGACACCATGTTGCGAATCAGACCAGGGTCTGCACGCAACTTATCGTACTCGGCGGGGTTTTCGTTCAAAGCGAGCACGCCACCAGAGATAGAATTTCGAGTGGTGTCGTTACCGCCCACGATCAATAGAATTATGTTTCCGAGATACTCTTCCTGAGGCATATCACGAGTAGCTTCGCCGTGCGCAAGCATGGAGATCAAATCGTTGCCCGACTTTTCGTTAACACGCTCATTCCATAGACGAATAAAATAGGCGAAGCATTCCTGCAAGGCTTCCCAACGTTCCTCCTGATTGCTAACGATTCCTCCGCCTGGAATTGCCGTTGCTGCGTCCGACCAGAAAGTCAGTTTACTTCGGTCCTCGAAGGGAAAATCGAATAGCGTGGCAAGCATCTGTGTAGTGAGTTCGATCGAGACACGTTCGACCCAATCAAATTCTTCATCGATCGGCAAACCATCGAGAATTGTGCAGACTCTCTGTCGAATCAAGCCCTCCAAGTTTTTAAGATTCGCAGGCGCTACAACATCCTGAACGACGCGGCGCTGCTCGTCATGTTTCGGCGGGTCCATAGATATAAAAGCGGGAAGCGTAAACTCTTCGAAGCTATCGACGATACCGATAGTTGGTTCGGAAGAATAAATATGCGGCGATGTATCCACCTCCATAATATCCTTGTACTTCATCACCGACCAGTAAGGACCAACCGCAGATTCTGGACAGTAATGAACTGGCTCTTCACTGCGAAGGCGTTCCATGAAAGGCAGAAACTCATTCGCTCGCCAAATGCCAGGATGGGATAGATCGATCTTCTCGATAGGCATGGCATAGGGATCCTTTCCTACCATGCTCCACTTGCTTGTCTTCGACTCTGGGCCGCTCGCTACATCGCTCATACTGCCATCCCCCCACAGGACCTTAATTTGATACTGATTCAGCTTCTATCGTTAGGCTCAGAAATCTAGAACTGAAACTCAGGCGTGGTAACAACCAAACCGTCTAATTCCTCAGTCACCTGAATCTGACAAGACAGGCGAGAGTTATCTTTGCGGTCGGTGCTCAGACTGAGCATCGCTTCTTCAGTAGGACTTAGCTCGCCCACCTTCCCTAGCCACTCCTCATTTACATAGACATGACAGGTAGCACAGGAGCAGGAACCGCCGCAGTCTGCATCGATGCCCGGCACGCCGTTGGTTACAGCTGCTTGCATTACAGAGCCCCCTGTTGATACCTCTACAGAGTGCTCACTGCCGTCATGCTCGATGAATTGTATATTTACCATGAAACTAAAACCCTTCTCTGCGAAAAAACCGAAGCCGCAACAATAGCAAGGAATCTCGGTAAGAAAAAGACGGTATTCTCGATTGCATCTGACCTATCCCCCATTTTTAGAACCATGACCACGATGAGATTTCCAGTTAATCTAACAGGATGGAGATCTCGATATGAAGAAGCGGTACACAGACGAACAAATCATTAAGGCAATCAAGAAACATGAGGCTGGGGCCAAGGTTGAAGACATTTGCAGAGATCTGGGCATCTCGAATGGCACTTTTTATAACTGGCGTAGCAAGTTTGCGGGCATGGAGGTGAACGAGGCTAAGCGCCTTCGAGAGCTTGAAACGGAAAACAATAAACTAAAGCGGCTCCTCGCTGACAAGCTACTTGAAGTCGAAGCGATGAAGGATGTGCTGGCAAAAAAGTGGTGAAGCCCGCAGACAAGAAGCAAGTCGTTACTCACCTGATTGAGTGTCATCGAATCAGCGAACGATTAGCTTGTAGTCTTGCAGGGCTTAGCCGAACTGCCTATCGCTATCTGGAGCTGCGCGCACGGATGAAGGCACTTGCGGTTGAATATCCTCGCTATGGGTATCTGATTCTTCATAGCCTTCTTAAGGGCGAAGGGCTAGTCGTCAATAAGAAGCGGACTTACAGGGTTTATACGGAGGAAAGCCTCCAAGTTCGAACAAAGAAGCGCAAGAAGCTACAGCGTCCACGACTACCAATGGAGGTGCCGCTTAACATAAAAGAGAGATGGTCCATGGACTTCGTTTCAGATCAGCTAAGCAATGGCAGACGTTTTCGGGTACTTAATATTGTTGACGACTATTCGAGAGAA
>JAQCKF010000021.1 GCA_027592275.1 Pseudomonadota bacterium | reverse complement strand
TCGGCAGGTGGAGCGTGGTCAGCAATTATTAAGACAGCACGGGGCATTATTAGAAGAGGTGCGCCAACGCTATGGCGTACAGCCACAGTACCTCGTGGCATTCTGGGCGATTGAGACTAATTTCGGCAGCAATACAGGTGGCTTTTCGGTGTTACAGGCCCTCGCTACCCTGGCTTATGATCCACGTAGAGCCGAATTTTTCCGTTCACAGATACTTACTGCCTTACAGATCATAGATGATGGTCATATTTCAGCGCAGAGCATGAGCGGTTCTTGGGCCGGAGCTATGGGGCAGCTACAATTCATGCCTTCGATCTTTAGCCAGTATGCTGTGGATGGAGACGGCGATGGCAGAATAGACATCTGGAATAGTCTACCGGATGTCTTCAACTCCGCAGCAAATTTCCTCTCGGAATCGGGTTGGAAGGGTGATGAGCGTTGGGGTAGAGAAATATTGCTCCCCGCTGACTTTGATTTTGCATTCGCTGGTACCAACTCGCGTAAGTCGCTACAGGAATGGCGCGATATGGGTCTATTACAGACTTCGGGCTCTCCGATACCGGTGGCAGATATGCGGGCCTCGGTCGTGATTCCAGCGGGTGCTCAAGGCCCCGCCTTCCTTGCCTATGACAATTTTAGAACCACACGCCTCTACAATCCGCCAATTTTCTACGCGCTGACAGTAGGGCACCTGGCAGATAGATTTGCTGGTGGACCACCAATACAGCGCATGCCGGAAAATGAGCAGGCGATGAGCATCGCCCAGGTGAAGGAGTTACAGGAATTGCTTAACGGTCTTGGCTTCGATTCAGGAGATCCAGATGGCCGAGTAGGCAGTCGAACCAGAAGCGCCATTCGAGCGTATCAAGAACAGCAGGGCTTGCCGATGGATAGCTACGCATCGATATCTCTGTTGGAAGCCCTGCGTAGCTAAAAATATTAATATTGATTTTATGGGAATTGGCTCTGCCCTTGGTGGGCCTATTTCGAGGGTTCTTCAGATTTTATGAACACGCAAACAGACAACACCGCTCTTACGCGCTACCGACGCATGGCTTGGATAACCCTAGCAGCTGTTTATTTTTTAATATTAGTTGGTGCCACGGTGCGCGCATCCGGTGCCGGTATGGGCTGTCCGGATTGGCCTACTTGTTTTGGTAGTTGGGTCCCACCGACGAGCGAGGCGCAGTTACCAGCAAACTATCAGGAAATCTACGCAGAGTTGGGTTACTCAGATACGCGATTCAACGTCGTCAAGACTTGGACGGAGTATGCCAATAGACTGGTGGGTGTAAGCATTGGTTTCTTGATATTTCTAACGGCTATCTATTCCTGGTCATGTCGAACGCATGATACGCGTATATTCAAAGCGTCAGTTGCAGCTTTCCTTATGGTGGGGTTTCAGGGCTGGCTTGGCTCCAAAGTGGTTGGTTCGAATTTGCAGCCCGGTATGATTACCGTGCATATGTTGATGGCTTTGGCGATCGTGGGTACGCTGCTCTATGCACTCGCGCAAGCCCGGCGGGGGATCATGGCATCTCAGTCTGTGGAGAATATAGATCCGCGTTTCGAAAAATGGCTCTATGTGATACTCGGATTTACGATCTTGCAAGTGGCTATGGGTACACAGGTTCGAGAGATGACAGATTTACTACGTGAATCCCAAGGTGAAGATCTTCGTTCAAGTTGGATTGACGCAATGCCCTGGTTTTTCTATGTGCACAGAAGCTTCTCAGCCGTCGTGCTGTTCGCTAATCTGTGGCTCGCTCGATTACTTGTCATGTCGCTAGGATGGCAGCACACGCTAAGTAAGCTCACATTGACTATGATCTGTGTAATAGGGGCTGCCGTGCTTTCAGGGGCGACCTTAGGTCACTTGGGAATGCCAGCGTTAGTTCAGCCTACGCATTTATTAGCGGCATCCTTGCTTTTCGGATTGCAGTTTCTAATTTGGATGAGCTACCGCCATTCTCGAGACGGTAATACCAGCAATTCGTTCTCAAAGAGTGAGTCCGAATTGTCGGCAGGTCACAATGTTCCCGTTTAAAATTCAGGAACAAACAAAATGATAAACAAAGAATTTGATATCGTAATTTTCGGCGCGACTAGTTTCGTTGGTAAAATTCTCTGTCACTATCTTGTGAATGAGTACACCGAGCCGAACTTAACGTGGGCCATGGCTGCACGCTCAGAGACTAAGTTAAAAGAGCTGAAAGCTTCGTTGGGTGAAAATGCAGCTGCGATTCCTCTTATTATTGCAGACTCCGCAGATGAGCTGGCACTGCAAACTATGTGTGAGAAGACCGAACTCGTCATCTCTACGGTTGGTCCCTATGCTCTTTATGGTGAATTGTTAGTAAAGACTTGTTCTCAGCTAGGAACCGACTACTGTGATCTCACTGGCGAACCGCAATGGATTAGCCGAATGATTAGCCGCTACGAGGATGATGCGAAACGCAGTGGCGCCCGAATAGTGAACTGCTGTGGCTTCGACTCCATTCCTTCTGATTTAGGAGTTAAATTTCTACAAGATCATGCGCAGCAACACTTTGGTAGTTACTGCGATCAGGTAAAACTGCGCGTGAAGGTTTTAAAGGGTGGCGCATCGGGAGGAACTATTGCGAGCGGTTTAAACCTCTATAAGGAGGCTTCTGCCGACCCGGAGATTCGCAAGGAAATGCGCGATCCCTATTCGTTGTGTCCGACCGAGCATGGTTTTACACAGCGCCAGCACAATGTGTCTGTGGAGTTCGATGAGGATTACGATTCCTGGGCAGGCCCATTCATTATGGCATCTATCAATACGCGCGTTGTGCTGCGCAGCAATGCTCTGGTCGACGGTCACTATGCTGAAGATTTTAAGTATGACGAGGCAATGCTTACCAGCTCGGGAAAGAAGGGTGAAAAAATGGCGAAGAAACTATCCTTCGGGACGAAAGCATCGATGTTTATGATGGCATTCGCGCCCATGCGTTGGTTAGCAACTCGTTTCTTTCTGCCCAGTCCCGGCGAGGGTCCGACTCCAGAGCAACAATTGAAGGGTTGCTATGATTTGCGGCTACTTGGAAGGACCAAGCAGGGGGAGAGGGTTCGCGTTAAGGTGACTGGTGACCGAGATCCTGGATATGGATCCACGGCAAAGATGTTGGCTCAAGCTGGAATAAGTCTGCGCCGCGATGTCGATGAGGGTGAAGTTGGTGGTGGTTTCTGGACTCCAGCAACTGCATTTAATGACAAATTGATTACACGCCTAGTCGATTATGCAGGAATGGGTTTCGAATTAGAGTCTATTTCGCAAGTAGTGCCTACAATCGAGGAAACCACCGCAGACGCGGTCGACGAGCCTTCCCCTTCTGCACAAAACTAATAGGGTTTCGCCTCGGCGGCCTTATAAGGAGCTTCACTCCCGCCTCTGTTAGAAATTCCATTGTGTTGCTCAACTCCAGCTATGTTTCGCTTGGTAAATCGCTCGCGCGATGCGCAGTTGGTGTGATTAGTCATTCGCTGGTTACATTGCCTACTTCTGTCGCTTTTTTTTGAAAATAATAATTTAAAACAATGACTTAGAGTATTGGCACAAAAAGTGAATACTACTTCGTTGTCAACACAAGATGTGGGGCAGCAGTTACGCCCACTCAACTGTGTAACTACTCTACGCATGCTGCGTCTAAAGTTGGAGTGGATGAGATAGGCCAATTGATCCGGGCATTCGCAGCTGCAATAGATTTTTGCGTTTGGCTTAGCCCGCGAATCCGTTATTCATGGGTTCGTGGGCTAGCCTTTTTTAATATGAGCGCGAGAAAGTGCTTGCGTGTCGAGCTAAGCTAAAGGGTAATGGAGCAACAGATGGATAATGACACTAGTCTCGAGACAAGTTTACAGGAGAGAGAAGCGATGCAAAGGCTGTGGCCACAATTGCGTAAATTTGGTGTGTTTCAACTCAAGTTATATATCGATGCTTTTAGAGATTTCTTGCTTAGCGCAGTTTCTCTGGGGGCATTTATCATTGATCTCATCCAACAGAATGAAGGGCCTGATAGCTACTTTGAAAAAGTACTTCGTTTTGGTCAAAAAACCGAGAGGGCGATCAATCTGTTCAATCAGTTCGACGCTCAGGAAAGAGGGGGCCGGTCAGTTGATAGCATCATCGATGATGTTGAGGAAAGGTTTAGGCGTTAAGCTCACGAGAAGGCTAGCCTAGCTAGAACTTGTATTTCTGTCGTAATACAGGAGTGAGTCCTTTGAATTTTACTAATTGATCGGTTATTGTCTTAGGCGCTAGCCCCCGAATTTCAGGAAACCCTTTTGCCAAACTCACTTTTACTTTTTACCGTACAGATTATTGCAATGCTTTCGGTCCTTCTCTTAGCGGCGGGTTATTTGAAGGCAGAGCCGCGCGCGGGAAGTGCCAGGGTATTCGCCCTGATGGCGGTATTCATAATTTTCTATCTGCTCAACGGAATGGCAGGCCAGCATATCGACCCGCAGTTTCAGCTAGATCTGAGTTCATGGCAATTGATAATACTGATTGGTATGGATGCGATCCCTGGATTGTTCATGATCTATTGTTTCTTGATCTTTCAGGAACAGCAGAAGTTTCCGACGCTACTGGTGGTAGCATTTGCTACTCAAGCCGTGCTCGATACCATTCTTTCAGGTATGTCTCTTTACTCGAGCGGTGGCGTAGGCTCGGGTTCGCTAGCGATTCTAAGAACCTGCATGGATGTCATGACGCTGGCTTTTGTTGCTTCCGCGATGTATTGGACTCTCAAAGGTTGGAGGGCGGATTTGGTAGATGATCGTAGGGTTCTGCGTTGGTTTATCATTGGCGTGCAAGGGGCTCTTATATTTAGCGTCTTGTTCGTTGAAAATTTTCTACTTGATGGTGGGTCGAGTAGCTATGCTACTGCCCAGGTAATCATTGTAAGTTTGATAGCGTTTTTAGCTACGGGTATGTTGCTGGTGGCGATGCGATTTGATTATGTATCGCTTAGCAATGTGATTCGCAAGGTCACAGAACTGACAGAGGAAGCGGAGCCAGAAAATAAGGCACCGTTTGATAAAGAGAGTTTTAATAAAGTATTTAAAGAAGGAAAGCTGTACCGCGAAGCTGGCCTAACAATTTCAATGCTGGCAAAGAAATTGAATTTGCCGGAGTACAGATTGCGCGCGTTTATTCACAAGAAATTAGGCTATAGAAACTTTAATGCCATGCTACATAAATACCGCATCGAAGACGCTGGAGATGCACTAGCTGATAAGGATAATCCTAATGTGCCAGTGCTTACAATAGCCCTTTCTGTTGGTTATCAATCGATCACTCCATTCAACAATGCTTTCCGCGAGCTTATGGGCGTAACACCCTCAGAATACCGAAAACGAGAGATTGCAGCCAAATCCTAAGCCCTGAAATTCGCCTCGCCTTGATGTATTCGACATCATTGCAGTGGACTCTGAGCGCAAGGGTGTTTATCATTTCGTTAAAATAATATCCAGAACAACTATTCTGGGAAGCAAGGGGTCTATCGGTGTGATAAATGAGTTATTACTGCAATTTGCTCAATATTTAGAAGCACAGGATTACAGCCAAATGTTGGTTTCAGGCTATTACAGCTGGAACTGGCTAGAAGCAACTCACGTTCTCACATTGATGATTAGTATTGGCTCTCTCTTTATTATTGATTTTCGTATGCTTGGTTGGGTGCTGCCTGATGTCTCAGCAACAGCTATCGCCGATAGGTTGCATAAGCCAATGATTATTGGCTTTTCTATCATGTTTATCACAGGGATATTACTGGTCTATGCGAAGCCCGTTGAAAACGTTCAGAGTCTTTGGTTTCGCATTAAAATGATACTGTTGGTATTGGCTTTTATAAATGCTTGGGTTTTTAACTCGAGGATGAGGGCGGCAGATGGCACCTGGGATTCAACTCGTGTCGCACCGAAGCCACTTCGAACAGGAGCAATTATATCTCTTTGTCTTTGGTGTGGTGTTGTTGCTATGGGCCGCTTTATTCCTTACGACTGGGTAGATTGTCCGAAAGTGAGCAACACTGCACTTCTTTGGGCTTCAGGTTGTGTAGAACAATTAAATGCGCTGTAGAGAGCTAGTCGAATATAATTCGGGGTTTTAGATGTTAAGTAATTTTCTGAGTAATTATAGGAGCGTAACGAGCCTAGCATTCATTGTGTTGGCCGTTGTGTTGGTAGAATTCTTCGAAGTAAGGGCATCAATCTATCCGAGTTTACTGCCATTTTTCGAATGGCTGAAATATTCCTCGTGGATTGGCTACTTGGGAATAACCTACGGATCAGTGTATGCTACTGTCCAAGCTGGACATCTAATTTCCATGGCGATAATCGGCGGAACGGTATTGGTTACCGATCTGCGATTGCTAGGAGTGCTTCTTAAAGATATCCCGTCTGAAACCATCACCAAGGGGACTCACCAGTGTTTCAAGTATAGCTTGAGCGTAGCAATTGCTACTGGCATCTTCTGTGCAGCCGGAGTGGCAGATAAGGTTTATTACATGCCAGTTTTCTGGATTAAAATGCTAGCCTTGCTCGCAGGCTCTGGTTTTGTGTTCTTCATTAAGCAGCCCCTGTTGAATAGTCGTTCACATAGTGAGATAGGTCAATGGACGCTGAGAATACTAGCAGTGGCATCGATTTTTATTTGGTTTACAGTCGCCGCTACCGGTCGCTGGATAGGGTTCAGTTAAGAGAGAACTCGGCTTAATTGTTAGGAGTAGGTATGAACAATAGTAAGTGGGATGATAGAACAATCGCGGCTGCGAGTTCTTCTGTGATTATTGTAGGTGCCTTGCTGTACTATTGGGTAGGCGAAGTACAGTCGACCGTAGAATTATTGGAGCGGGCCTATGGCTCACTCAAATTTTTTAACAATCCGATGATCTTCTAATATGCTGCCGAATTTGTTCGCCGCTTTTTTTGGTTTTTCGGTATTGCGGGAATCACACAACAAATAGAAAAAGGGATAGCTAAGATTAGCTATCCCTTTTTTTTATGCCGCAACTATTTCAGAGGCGAGTAGTCTGTTGCCGTCATATAACGCCGTTCGACACCTGCCAATATAGGACCGTTCGCATTTGAGGCATCAGAGACCGCTTTCCACTCTGGATCCTGTCCGAATGCTTGCCACGAAGCGCTGGCAGCTTCCTGACTTGCGTGTTCTAGTACGTAGATAAGCGTGTCATCCGCATCTTCTTCGCTAGTGGGCGACCAGAAACCGACTATTTTCATACCATTGTTTTCAAATAGTCGAATAGTGTGGTCGCGGAAACGAGCATGAAGATTTTCCAAATTGCCTGGTGTCGCCGTATAGATCCTAAGCTCAAACACCTTGCCGGCTTCCTGCGCGGACGAACTGACGAAGAATCCAGCGCCTAGGCCTATTATCAGTGATAGCAGGGAAAAGCTTACAGTTTTGCTGATTTTGTTCACATTACTCTCCTCGTTTCAGTCATTTTTTGACAATCCGTACGAGTATAATCAAGCGACCAGTAAATAGCGACTTGAAGAGCCCCTAAAAATGGGGCTTTGCGGGGTGAGACTGGCTGCTATTCAAGCCGAATATAGCCTGATATCCTACATGTAGCTTTAACTGTCCCTCAGATTATATTGAGGTTATAGAAAATTAGTCATTTTAACGCATTGGCCTATAAGTTTTTCTTATTACTGATAACAATTATCTATAGCAGTGTTTTGCTTTGAATTTGTTACTGTCTGGCGATCCAAACAAAGAGGTTCTTTGCAGGTAATGGGCAGTCATTCCTGTCGATGTCGCGAGAACTAAACACCACTAGCACTACTAATTATTCGGAGAACGAGCAGATGTGCAAATACACATTGCTCTGTTGCGCAATACTTGCTCTCTCTCTTTCGAGCCCACTGGCTCTCGCCCAAATTGATGAAGGCGACACAGGTGCGTGGTACATGTACTTGTGGAACACAAAGCTAAACGACTAGAGTTGAGCCGAGAACTACGATGAAGAAGCGACTTACCGCAGCCTTGCTTATTTTTCTAGCAAACCCACTTGGGTTTGTTTACGGACAGTCTGCGTCATCTTTGGATTCCCTAGATGAATTAGCGCTTTCGCGTGTGTTGCTAAATGATCAGCAAGATCGCTTCGGGTCTCTGGATTCGCGCCTACTCGAGCCACTCGAGCAATTGGCCGATATGCTGATGCAGCAAAATCAATTCGATGAGGCTCACGTCATGCTCGACCGGGCCATGCAAATTGCTCGTGTCGAGGATGGTCTATATACCGAAATTCAACGTCCCCTACTTGAAAAGAAAATCGAAAATTTTGCCAATCGAGGAGATTGGGAAAGCGCTAGAGAAAATATGGAGCATTTGCTCTGGCTCTATACCAATAAGAGCTTACAAATCGATCAAGTATTGATCGCCGATCTTCTGGAATTGTCGCGATTACACCTGCGTGCTTTGGCAGAAGATAATAGCGCATTGCAGGGCTTCCATTTTAGGCAATCCTCTCGGATTCGATGGCTCGCACTTGGTGTGGCTGAGACTCTTTGGGGTAGGACAGACGAGCGGCTCGTTCCAATAATTTACGAACAACTGCGCCAGTTTCATCTTCAGACGGTTGCGTTGTGGCAAGGAGGGACAACCAGCTATTCGCTCAGACAGGTCGCGCCAGGCTCGGGTATTCTCCGCGATCGTTCGGAAGTAAATGAGAGTTATTACCTCACGGGAATAGGCTTGATCGACAACATGTTTTCGATTTATTCCGATAGTGAATCGCCGAAACCGGAAGTCATAGCGATGACGAATGTGTACCTCGCCGATTGGCATATCCTTTTTAACGAGCCACAGGCTGCAACAGAAACCTACCGTCAGGCGTATCAAGAATTATTAGTGTCTGGTGTGGATGCTACGCTGGCGAATGAACTCTTTAGTCAGCCATTGGTGATACCAGATACAGAATTTTATTCGAGTGTGGAGGCCGCGGTCGCAGCGCAACGTAGCAGGGTGGTGACGGTAGGCGAAGGAAATTCCGATGCTTACTTGTCCTTCAGTGAATGGTCTGCGGCTCTGCCTAATGTGCGTAGCCCAATCCCTCGCAATGCTACTGATAATGAAGTCGCAAATTCAAATTTCGCCCTGTTCTCCTTCAGTCTTGCGGGAGTGAATACGGTGTCTCGCTGGTACAGCCATCGATTTAGCAGTACGGTGAGCATGATCCAGCAGGCAGAGCTTCTCTCGCATTATTGGCAGTCTCCTTCTGAAGAGATCCGGTTGATTGAGAAGTTGAACGGCTTGACCTTTCGGCCGAGGTTGGTCGATGGAAGGCCGCAGCAGGCGACAGGTCGAATAAAATACCATTTAGCCATTGACGACCCGAGCAACTCATTGAGCGAGCAACCCTAGTGGGCTTAAGATCGCTCATATCGAATTGCATATCAGTATTGCTGCCTGCCATCTAATGAGTGTTAGTTCAAGAAGCTTTGGTTCATTGTTTCTGATGGCATCTCTGTGCAAGGCTTTCCAATGGCCTTGGCGGGGATTCCTACAACGGTTGTATGTGGCGCAACATCAGTGAGCACGACGCTACCGGCGCCAATCTTTGCCCCTATGCCAATCTCTATGTTACCAAGCACCGTTGCTCCTGCAGAAATCAACACTCCTGATCGAATCTTAGGGTGCCGATCGCCTTTCTCATTTCCTGTGCCGCCCAGTGTGACCTGCTGGAGAATCGAAACGTTATCTTCAATAACTGTAGTTTCGCCAATTACAATGCCGGTCGCGTGGTCGAACATGATACCGCGACCAATCTTGCAGGCTGGATGAATATCAACCGCGAATACTTCGGAATTTTGACTCTGCATGAACAGCGCGAGCTCCTTGCGATTGTTCAGCCAAAGGAAATGCGCTAGGCGATGAACCTGGATTGATTGAAATCCTTTCATATAGAGAATGACAGCTAGGTGTGTGCTCACAGCGGCATCGCGCTCAAATACTGCCTTAATATCACACAAAGCGTCCTCAATAATGTCTGGCGATTCACTGAAGGCTGTGTCAAACAACTCTCGAACCGTCGCCGCCGGCATTACATCGTCGGAAAGTTTATTAGCGAGAATGAAGCTGAGGGCGGATTGCAGGCTATTGTGATTTAGAACGCAGGCGGAAACATAACTTGCTAGAAGGGGTTCCTGCTGTATGACCTGCTGGGCCTCTGATTTGAGTTGTTGCCAGAGTTCTTGGGGCATAGTCTAGTTTCCAGATCATGTAAAGATGGGGGATTATAAGGTTTGCGTGCTTTGATTCAACTAATTGGGCACTGCTACAGGTAGTGTATAGAGTAACTATTGGGGTGAAATCTCAGCGATCAAGTCTAGCACTAAGTTGAGAAGAGGCGGCGATCCCCCAGCTTGTGCTGCTGTGCGGATTCCGTGTCTGCTACGGCAAGTTCAATGTGTTTGTCAGTCAAAATACGATCACCTTTTCTAAAGGCTATCATCAGAGCCTTGTGGGCAAGAATATTGATGAGCCTTGGTATCCCATTCGAACCATTAAAAAGTAGATCAATGGCTTTTTCAGTAAACAGGTTCGAGCCACTGTATCCTGCTTTGATTAGTCGATAATCTAGGTAGGCTTCAATGTCACCTCTATCTAGGCTGGCTAACTGATAAGATACGCTTAAGTGACGATTCAATTCGTGTAATGCTGGTCGCTGCAACAGCTCATCTAATTCCAGTTGGCCAAAGAGAATTATTTGCAGTGGTATGGGGCCGTCGGAGTCTTTTTCGATTGTAGTTAAGAGGCGAATTGCTTCTAGAGATTCCTCTGTCATCGCCTGAGCTTCGTCTATGAACAATACCGCGGTCATTCCCCGTGCAGACAAGCGAATTAGTTCTTCGCCGATTACCTTTAAAAGCTCGTAGTAACTCGCAGTAGGATCGAAACTGAGTTTTAATTCGTCGGCGATTGCATGAATGATGCTTTCTTCGTCCAAGACCGGGATGGGAATAAAGGCAGTTACGTATCTGTTCTCAAGTGCGTCGAGTGCGGACAATATCATTCGACAGAGCATAGTCTCGCCAGTTCCTACCTCACCTGTAATTTTCGTAAAACTACTTTCACCTTGAAGCGCCTCGACCACGAAATCAAACGCGCGCTGGTGGCTAGGCAACTTCAAGAAGTACCGAGTATTTGGAGTCAACGTAAATGGATAATGGGCTAGGCCAAAATGTTGTATATACATAGTGATCGCAGAATTTGAGTCTGGAGTGTCAGCCTTAAAGAGATCGCGTTAACAGATAAAACTTTCAAGTAAGCCGCCAATATCGTGTAAATAAATTCCTGCGCAGTTTCGTGCTGCAAGAGTAACTAATAT
The DNA here is from genome assembly GCA_027592275.1 of Pseudomonadota bacterium. Classification (GTDB taxonomy): domain Bacteria; phylum Pseudomonadota; class Gammaproteobacteria; order Pseudomonadales; family Pseudohongiellaceae; genus UBA9145. The sequence goes on along the minus strand of JAQCKF010000021.1, from coordinate 54,053 downwards.
GTGCTGTTAAGGGAATGCTGAAGACTAACTTTTGCAGCAGCGATTAGTATCAAATAATTGCTGCTTTCTTCAGGATTGACTTGGTCTTCACTAGTTCAGACTCTAGAGAGATCCGAGTTTCGGGTTCTATCGCTGGATTTGACAGAACGAAGTAGGCGGTTCTTACAACCTCCCGCCAACGTGAGATTTTCGGTAGCTGTTCAATTCTGAGGTAGCGATCGAAGGTCCGTGTTCTCAATCGGCCATCGTCAATACTTACAGCCCATATATTGCTTTCTTCAGCGAGTTCAATCTTTGACTTCTGTGTCGTCACTTCCCAAGTATGGAGGGCGGAGCGCATGAGATTGACCAGCTGCTGACGATATTCTCCCTCGCTGCTAACGTTTGGAAGTTGCTCATCGATAAAGTTAATCAGATCTTCGATGCCAGTTAACTTGTCTAGCAAAGCGGGGTGTTCGGTTATCTCAGTTGGTGTGAGTACGCTCAAGCGAGTGCCAATACGGCGTATATTCTGCTGTGCTTGTCCTAGGAAGCTGACCAGTTCAACGGTGTCGTTTATGACTTTATTGCTAGCTAGCGATTTCAATGGCTCGGTGTCTTCTAGAAAAAGTACACCTGTACCCTCATCGCTGCCAAAAAGGTTTAACTTGCTGTTGAATTGAACTGCGTTGGAGGAAGACTTGTTTGAACTGCTATAGGGGAAGATAACTTCCACATTGATGCTTAAGCTAGCAGCATGATTTGGCAGCGTCTCTTGTCGTCCTTCACTATCTTCGCCTCCTTCCCAGCTCTGAAGAGCACTCAAGATTTCATTGTTCGTTTCTGAATCTGAAAATAGTGTGTGTATGTCCTTGTCTAAAACGGCGTCACGATCAGTGCCGAGTAGCTCAGCTGCTCGCTGATTGAGACTGAATATTTTTCCTGATAGTTCGAAAGCAATAAAGCCAGTGTTGATCGACTCCAGTACCTGCTGCAATCTAAAGCGCGAGCTGCGCAATTCAGAGTCCGCCTTCGCATAGGACTCGCATGCGCAGATTGTCTTCACTGACTCGATGCAGCAAGCTGAGTCGAAGTTGGTTTTCCACTCTGGAGCGCAGCTCTTCATTGTGGAATGGCTTTGCTAGGTAGTCGTTAGCGCCTGTCTTGAAGCCTTGCGTGAGGTCTTCTAAATGGTTTTTCGCGGTAACCAAAATTATCGGCAAGTCTATTTGGCTATATTTCTGTCTTAGCTTCTGACAGACCTCATACCCATTCAAGCCTGGCATCATCAAATCTAGCAATATTAAATCCGGCTTCTCTCCTTCGACTGCAGTCAGTGCATCGAGTCCATTCGAGCATTTGATGACATTGTATTCATCCAACTGTTGACCCATTACCACGCGATTTATCTCGTCATCGTCTACTACAAGTATTGTAATGTCTTGTTCGTTGCGTAATTTTGGAACTTCTGTCTCTTTGTTGGCTTGCTGAAGATAATCCGCGCGCCGAATCATTTTGTTGTGGATGCTTGCTTTTTTGACTGCCCGGGTCTGATCCAGTGAAACGCGTAAATCGAAACTAAAAGTTGAGCCCAAGTCCAATTCGCTTTCTACTTTAAGCTCACTGCGATGCAACTCAACCATGCTCTTCGCTAGCGGTAGGCCCAAACCGATGCCAGATGCATTTAAATGCTGTGATGGTAGTTTTTCGAATGTCTTGAAGATGGTGTCATGGTCGGTTTTATGTATGCCGATACCGGTATCGCGGACTTTAATGGTCACATTGTATTCGGATGTAAGCTCCGCTGAGATCACTACCTCGCCGGAGTAGGTGAACTTAACGGCGTTAGAGGTGAGGTTTACCAGAATCTGCTGCAGCCTGTCTTCGTCGCCAGCTACCAGCGGGAGGTCAGGGGCTATTTCAACTCTTAGATCGAGGTTTTTCTCTCCAACTATTGGCTTGCATATAGCGACTACCAAAGTTGCGATGCTATTCAGGTCCACCGGCCGAAACTTAATATAGGCAGCCTGTTCTTTCGCGCTGGAGAAGTCGAGCAAGTCGTTAACTAATTTAGTTAGTCGGTCACCGCTTGCTTGGATTAGCTCCAGGTTTTGGGTGATCAATTCGGCATTGTTCTTATTCGATCTGAATTCTGTTAGGGCGATTTCGGCTAAGCCGTTGATGCCATAGAGCGGCGTTCGAAGTTCGTGTGAGACATTGGCGAGCAAGTCATCTTTGATTTTTTCAGACTTAACTAAATTATCTATAGCTTGTCTTTGAGCATCTTCCTTCTCTTGCTTGATTTGATTGTATTGTGTTGTCAGGCTCAGAGAGAGGAGCAGGGACTGTATGATTAAGCCTGCATTGTAGGCGTTGTTAGTGAAGGCATTGTTTGGGAATCCAGGCCACAACTGCAGCATCATCAAAATGACTGTGCCTGCTAGGAATACACCCATTGCAGCCATGTGCACTGCCGCAGTCAAATTTCCTCTGCGAATAGCGTCGATGTTGTTATAGAAAGCAAGTGGGATCGCAAGGATTAACAAGGTAATAAACAGATACTGGAATGCTTTTTCGTTCGGTAGGAATGTCAGCAGCACGACTATCCCAAAGCCGCCGAGCATAACTTTGACGACCATATCCAGCTTAAGATTGTATTCCCAAATTCGCAATAATGAGCGTTGAAACAGCAATGTAGTTACTACCACCAGTGGATAGATCATCCTCTCGGACATATTTACCCACCAACTTCCCATGTAAAGCTCATCGAGTAGATAACGTAAATGCTTGGAGTCTAAGAAAAGAAAGGTGACTTGGCTCGCTATAGTAATCACATAAAAGAGATAGCTGCTCTCGCGAATCGTAAAGTAAAGGAATAGATTGTAGAGAATCATGGCGAGCAGAATGCCGTACTGCAATCCAAGGCCCGAATCGGAGCTAATTGATTGCTCAAGAAACGCTTTCTCACTCCAGAGCGATATCGGCAATCTCAGCGGACGTGCGCTCGTTACTCTTAGATAGAAATGCTCGCCATACATTTCGTTTATCTTTAGTGCGAACCCCCGATTAAGTGTTTTTATCGCGTTCGGGGTTTCTTGCGTGCCCAGCGTATATTGTGAAATAAGCTCGCCGTCATCATCAACGATGAACACTTCAATACCGCCCCTAATAAAGCCGGCAACAAGTTTCGGTGGTCCAAATTCTAGTATCTTACTTTCAGAGTGTTCGAGTGCCGACCAATCGAGATCGAATCGAATCCAGTAGGCAGAGCTGGTGATGCCAAAGTGTAGGGTGTCTTCATCGTGAGCTATGAAGTTTACGCCAAAATTGGGAGCTAACACGTCATCGATGGTCAAAGCTTCAGAGCTGTCTTCGTAGTAGTCGACAGCATCGGCAAGAGCCAGAAACTCTGTCTGCCTGTCCACAAGCACTGTGTCAGCATGGATCAGGCTCATGCAAAGCAAAACGCTAATTGCCAGCAGGGCTTTTTTAAAGCCTAAATTTAGTGTTTTTCTTTGCACAATTGAGTTTCGGCGACGGTTGTTTGGCTGAATAATATCAATGCTAGTGATACTGCGAGTTGCTCTACTGCCAGAGCAGGTCAATTCTAGCGGCTCATCACTCCCAGAACAATCAATAGCGCTAATACAGAACTCTGTATGACGCGGTTTCGAGTGTAAATCTATTTGCTGCAATCTAGTGCTGACGCGGCTTAGCCGCTGCCTCGCGGCTAATTTAGGCTAGTTCCGCGATAAAAATAGTACTACTATTGACTCATGCTCATGACCGAAGAAAAAATTAGTGTACTAAGGTATGTAGGCTGGAGTAAGCGGCTATTACTACTGCTGCTTCTTGGTTTTCAATTCATAACGTCAGAGGCGCAGGATCAGGGTTCGGTTCAGTTGTCTCAGCAAGATCAAGAGGTGAGCCAATATCAGCACTGGTTAGAGTTGATGGCCGCTGATCAGGGCTTTGCTGATCGCTCCGCTGAGATTGGCAGAACCGGTGCGTTTCTCGAATTCCTAGGGCAGGGATCTACGGTCTTCCGGGACGGTCCAGTTGACGCCCTCGAACTGTACAGTTCTGAAATCTTCCAGAACACCGCGAATGAGATTAGTTGGGAGGCACACTATGTGGATGTTGCCCGTGCTGGGGATCTTGGGCTGACGGCAGGTCCGTTGAATTTTCTGGCGGATGAACCGACTGGTCAATTCGGACACCTTATTTCGATTTGGCAAAGACAAGAGGGCCGCTGGGTATTAATGGCAGATATTGTGGCCGGTATTCCAGGCTTTTTGAGTTTGGAAGTTGAACCAAATTTTGATGACACTAGGCCGGTGCTGGAAGAAACCGCTCATCCTGTCATGGCGATGGCAGAAACTAACAACATGCAGTTGCTTATCGATCGAGACAATTTATTTGGGCAATCAATAAATTTTCGCGGAGGGCAGCGCGCGCTATTACGCTACGGATTGGAAAATACACGTGTCTATCTGCCAGGTATGGCTCCTGCTGTAGGAGCCGATTCGGCAAGCTCAGTTTATGGCGCATTCTTAGATAATCAATTATCAACTACGAATCAGATTAGTCTCACTCACATAGGAGGGTTTCTGTCTGCATCCAAGGAAGTAGGTTATACCTACGGAACTATGGAAACCCTAGAGGATGATTCACAACAGAGTTTTCGAACTAGCTATATGCGATGGTGGCGCTTCACTGCAAGCAACGAATGGAAGATTGCTGTAGAAGTGCTAAGACCCTATTAGCTAGTGCGCGTTAATTATTCACTTCAATCACACGCTCGCCGAAGCGCTGTGTGATTCCCAGATGGTTTCTTATCTCGATCTCTAATTGATGAGAACCGTTGCCAAATTGATTGCTATCGAAGCTATAGTCATAGCCGATGTTGGGGCTGTTGGGGTCGCTTCGTACCTGCATGACTTCGACAACATCTGGGCGGCTTCCTCCATAATCGACTCGGCCTATGGCTTCGCTATCGATGAGTAGCGTGATGCTTTCAATGCCGATGTCCTCATTGAACGCCCATCCATTCACATTGACTATCCCGCTTAACTCGGCGCCTCGCGGGGGAGTATCAATCCAAGCAATGGCGGGGAATGGGCAGGCGGATGTCTGTATTTTCTCGAGACTATCAGTGCTGTGCAGTGCAACTCCTCGATAAAAACTAAATCGTTTGTCACCATTGAATAGATTCAATTCACCGAGGTGAGTCAGTCTTTCAGTTCTGGCACACAGGCCCGAGAGCAGGTCGTGCTTTGCCGCTGTGTCCAATGTGCTGTCTTCTGCAATAAATAGATATTCGCTCGCTGTAACAGGCTCTAAGCCAACTCTGTCCTTCTGCCAGAGTTGGTATTGGGTGATACGACCATCACGGACTGCTTTTTCCTCATCAAGTGTAAACCCCTGACGGGTTAGTCCGGCAAATTCGACCTGTGCGAGCGTGTAGTAGTTATCGGTCAACAGCAGCGGTGATTCTGCAAATTCGCGTTGCAAAAGTTCATCTACATGGCTGCTAAACTGTGTCCAGCCGGCCATTTTGTTAGATAGTACACCTGCTCCAATAAGCGGTTGGAGCTGTAATTGAAAAGCTTGAGAACCGACACCCAGCAGAGCCGTTAGAGTGCCAAGAAAGCCGATAACTGGTATGGCGATGACGAGCCGATGAGCCGTAACTGCAGTAAAATATGCAGCGAGTAAGCCCGCAGCGCTGCCTAGAGCAATGGGTGCGTAAATGAGCAGGGGGAAGTATCCGGAAAGAGGCCAGTGAATAGACGTACTGGTCGCATCCGTCCACGGAGCAAGCAGCAAATAGACTAGAATATTGACCAGCGAAAAACTGAGTAGTAGTGCGGCACTGCGATCGCCGTGATTAGCCTTCTGGTACATCAGGTATATCGTGTAGGCGAATAATAGATACAGCCCAGGCGTAACCAAGCCTGCTTGCTTAAACAGGTGTAGCAGACCGGAAGCCTGAAATTCCCAGGGGTGTCTATCTACGAAGTAAAAACTCGCGCTACTCAGTTGGTTACTTAGATTGAACCAGAGGATGGGTATCAATCCAACACACGCAATAAGGATGCACAACCATAGCCGCGGATTCTTCCATTGGCTTTGCGCCTTAGAAAAGCACGTCAGGAAAAGTATAGCCCCTGCTGGATAGAGGAAGAAACGGTAGTGTGTGCACAGACCTAGCGCTACAAACGAACCGGTAAGAGCCCAGTACAATAATTGATCTGTGCGCAGCGCTCGCTCGAAAAAGCCGATTGCCAAGAGACCAAAGAAAATCAGAGGAACGTCTGGCACAGCTAGAAGACCAAGGAAACCTGCAAGCGGTAGGCACAAACTTAACGCCGCTGACTCTACGGCCTGCGTCGGGTTTGTGATTGGCTTGGCAATCCAGTAGACGAGCAGCGGCAGGGAACTTCCGATTAAGACAAATAAGCTTCGTGCCGCGAGAGTGTTGTATGAATCCAAAGCAGAACCTAAACCGATAAGCAGTGCTGTCATGAAGGGCAGGTCGCTGTATGCGATGGCAGGATTCGCCGATGCCTGCCAGTAAAAAACTTCGTCGCTGTATAAGTCGAGAGCGGTAGCTAGAAAAATCTTGATTAGTAGAAGCAGCGCAATCCCGAGCACGAGAAACTTCTGGACAGGGAGTCGGGCAACCTGTTGCACTGAGTCCTGCAAGCTCTTTCTCCTAAACTATCTGCACAGCCGGGATGAGATTCTTGGGCACCATCTTGCTCGAGAGTCTCTTCAGGTTAAGAATGAAGACAACCAAGATGGTAAGCATGCTCACTATCCATATCGAGGAGAATAGGGGGTTTACTGAGAAAGTGCCAATCTGATAAATAACCGTAGCGGTGATGTAGGCCAGGCCAGTGCTCCAGCCGAACACCAACAACATCCAGTGCCAGCCCGCCTCTTTAGTAATCGCGCCGAGCACGGCTACGCAGGGAGCATAGAGTAAGATAAAAACCAGATAGCAGAATGCGGCAAATGGGCCGGAAAAGAGAGCGGCCATATTGGTAAGCGTCGAGGATTCAATTTCCTGTTCGTCGGCTACTGCATCGAGATCGCTGACATCGCCAATTGATATGCCCAAGGGGTCGGTTAGGCTCGAGCTCAACGCTACTAGCTCTGTGCCAATCGAGGAGAACGCCTCGCCAACAGCAGCGACGAGGTCGGGCGGTGAGCCATCATATGCATCCGCGTTTGATTCGCTATAGAGTGCGTCGAGAGTTCCAACGATCGCCTCTTTAGCAAACATACCGGTAAATAGGCCTACTGTTGCTGGCCAATTGTCTTCTTCGATGCCTAGTGGCGCGAATGCAGGGGTAATCGACTTTCCTATTACACTAAGCACAGAGTTTTCAGAATCTTCATTGCCAAAAGATAAGTCTGTGCTTATGGAGTTCAGAAAGCTCAACCCAATTACCACGACTACGATCGTCTTTCCCGCGCGAAGAATGAAAGACTTCAACCGAAACCAAGTGGTGAGCAGAATATTGCGGACGATTGGAACATGATAGGCAGGCATTTCTTGAAACGAAGGTGTTATCTCATCGGTAAAGAGTTGTTTGCGAAATATCCAGCCGGTAAAAATCGCTAGTGCAATGCCTAACAGGTATAGGCCGAACACGATGTTCTGCCCATTCTCCTGAAAGAATGCGGCGGCGAAGAGCGCGTAGACGGTCAGTCGTGCACCACAACTCATGAATGGAGCCATAGCGATTGTCATCAAGCGGTCGCTGTCTCTTCCCAGGCTTCGGGCTGCCATTACCGCAGGCACGTTACAGCCGAAGCCGACGATCAATGGCACGAAGGCGTTCCCGGGCAAGCCAATACCGCTCATCGCTCTATCGATTACGAAGGCAGCACGGGACATGTAACCAGAGTCTTCTAGCACGGAGAGGCAGAGATAGAGAAAGCCAATGACCGGTATAAACGTTGCGACCAGCGTTATGCCACCGCCGACGCCTTGGGCAAGTAGCGTGACTATAACCTCATGTGCGGAGACTTCGCGTAGCAGCCAAGTCGTTCCATCAACCAGTACTGCATCGAACAATATATCGAAGAAATCTATGAACACGGCACCAAAATTTACAGCGATGGTGAAAATCATGTAGATCATTAATAGAAAGAAGGGTATGCCTAGCCATCTACTTATAACTACCGCGTCGATACGTTCCGACAGGCTATGATGAGTAGGTGAAACTTCGACAACCCCATTGATGAGCTGGCGTGACTGATGGTAGTGCTGAAGTAACTTTTCTGTCGTGGCAGTACTAGGAGAAGATTGTTGCGCTGTCTGACTGCTAGCTATTTCTGGCGCGCTATTAATTTTTTTGATCAGTGCGCTACGCAGCTCATCGATGCCACGTTTCCGTGAAGCGATCATCTCAATCACTGGTAATTGGAGTTTGTCGGCCAGTTTGTTCGCGCTGACGGTGATGCCTTGTTGCTGCGCCACATCGAGCATATTCATAACAAGCAGCATCGAGATGCCGCGATCCATCAATTGCTGTGTCAGCACCAGACTTCTTTCGAGATTGGTCGCATCAACGATGTTGATAATCAGGCCTATATCGCTTTGTTCCAAATAATCTTGGGCAATCTTCTCATCTATGCCGCTGTAGTCTTGTTCTAAGGAATAAATGCCGGGCAGGTCGACCAACTCGATCGACTCATCTTCGAGCTTAAAATAACCAAATTTCTTCTCTACAGTTACGCCCGGCCAATTGCCGACTTTTTGGTTGGCTCCGGTAAGCACGTTGAAGAGTGTTGTCTTCCCGCAATTGGGATTGCCGATAAGTGCGATTTTCTGCATGTGCTATTGAATATCCACGGTGATGATTGCTGCTTCGGATTTGCGAATACTGATAAAGCTGCCACCAACCTTTACTTGCATGGGGTCGCCTAGCGGAGCGAAGCGCAGTAATTTCAGTATCGAGCCAGGAATGATACCCAAGGAGTAGAGGCGACTCTTGAGTTCTGCTGGCTCAGAGGCTATTTCGAGTACGACGCAATGGTCGCCGCTCTTGGCAGTGGAGAGGGTAGTGCCCGGCATGATTTGATTTCTATCCTGTTAAAACAATAACTTACGTCACTGGCTTGATGATGTTAGGTACAGCTAAATTAACAGATATGAATGTAGTTGACAATCATTCTCATTATCATTTAAAGTATCAATCACACTGAGGATAAGCCATGTACGTATGCGTTTGCAGACAGATTACCGATAACCAGATTCGCGACCTTTGTCGTGATGGTGCGAGTAATATGAATGACTTGCGAGCGAAGCTCGGTGTTGCTAGCGAATGCGGTAAATGCGGTAAACTTGCTCAGACCATCGTCAAAGAATTCCATAAGACAGGCTCTTATACGAACGCCGCCTAGTCTGTCCTCCTATTCGTGCACCAGTTTCGCTATTCCTCCCCTTTAGCTTTCATCAATGCTCTACTTCGAAGAGTTCTCAAGCGCTGTTCTCGTGGAGATGGGAATGGGATTGCTTATCATTTAGTTTTACCTTTTATATCAATGACTTACAGTGATTTGACTTGACTTTTTCTAGGCGAAAAGCGAAGCTTGCGTGAGCTCGATTAAGTCATTTCAATTCAGTCATTAGGGACCTATTTATGAAGTCGGACGCCACCGTAATCAAGCACCTAAACAAGGCGCTTGGCAATGAACTCATCGCCATTAATCAGTATTTCCTTCACTCACGCATGTATCAGGATTGGGGTCTGGAGAAATTGGCTGCGAAAGAGCATGAAGAGTCCATTGACGAAATGAAACATGCAGACCAGCTTATGCAGCGCATACTGTTTTTGGAGGGGCTTCCGAACGTTCAGAACCTAGGTAAATTGATGATAGGTGAGAACACTAAGGAAATGTTGGAGTGTGATCTTAAACTGGAGCTAATAGCCTGCCCTGACCTTAAAAAGGGCATCGCCTACTGTGAGTCTGTCAGTGACTTCGTGAGCCGTGATCTGTTGAGTGAAATTCTTAGCAGCGAAGAAGAGCATATCGATTTTCTAGAGGCTCAGCTGACTCTGATCGAAAAGGTCGGTATCGAAAATTATCAGCAGTCGATGATCTAGCTACGCATTCTGCCCGCATTCACACTCCTGTCACATCTGACGATATAAAGTAATAGAGCTTAGTTAAGCGCAACCGTGACTCTACCGATTTCTACTATGTAGTAGTGAAAACTTGGAAGAGTTACAGTCGAGTTTGCTTCGCGCACACTCACTCTCCTATTGTCACTACTCTCTGACTATGTATGCATGCATCGATCTCGGGTCCAATAGTTTTCACATATTGATTGGTGAGTGGATCGATGGGCGAATAGAAATTGTCGAGCGCAGCAGTGATTCAGTTCAGTTGGGCGAAGATGTCCGGGAAACCGGCAGCATCTCGCCGGCGGCCTACGAACGTGGTTTGAATTGCCTACAACATTTCAAAAAGCTGATGGACCAATATCCTCTGGAGCAATACTGGGCTCTGGGAACCAATGCCTTTCGCGTCACCGATAATGCCCAAGATTTTATTCAGGCAGCACATGATATCGGGATTAATATCTCGCCTATCAGCGGGGTGCAGGAAGCAGTATTGATTTATGCGGGGGTAATCACCTCGCTTCCAGTCTCCGAGAAGCACCGCTTAGTTATCGATATCGGCGGTGGCAGTACAGAGATAATCATCGGTCACAAAGATAGTCGACTTCTTACGCAGAGCCTGGCGATAGGCAGCGTTGCTTGGCGCGATAAGTTCTTTTCTCCAAAAACTTCTGACCCACTCCTCCTAGAAAAACAGCTTGATGCTGCCACGGCAGCCTCCAAGGCTGTGTTCGATGGCATTAGTATTGGCGTGAAAAAGGCTGGATGGGAAGAGGCTTATGCTTCCTCGGGGACAGTAAAGATGCTTGCTGCTATCTGCCAAGCTCATGGATTGGAGAAGGGAGAGATTGAACTCGCTGCACTACAAGCTTTGAAGCCGCAGATTATCGCTGCCATTTCCGGCGGCGGTGAGCTACCCGGCCTGAAGGAGCGCCGGCGTGAGTTGCTGTTACCAGGCTTGGCGGTGTTAGTGGGTTTGATGCAGTCTTATACGGTGTGCCGCATCAACTTCAGTGCAACCGCGCTGAGAGAGGGGATGTTAGATTTCATGGTTAAGAATAAGAAGACCATAGCGATTATGCTGCATAGCCAGCTTCCAGATGTTAGCCTTACCGATAACCGATAACCTATGACCTGTTCACGTGATTGAAAAAAGTTTAGGAAAACTGTTTCAGTAACAGCTTATGCACGTCTTCCAGTACTTCTTCGGGTTCCACGATTGACAAGGGGCGGTACTCGCCATCTGCACCAAGCTCCCAACTTTGACCTTGATCATTAAGATACATCTCTAGTTCGGCTTTAATCCGTGTGATGTGTTTCTTATTCAATATAGGAAAGCAAACTTCAATTCTATTGTCCAAATTACGTTCCATCCAGTCGGCGCTGGAGCAGTAGACTTGGGGGGCGGAATTTTGGAAATAGTAAACGCGCGAATGTTCGAGAAAGCGGCCGATTATTGATACAACTCGAATGTTTTCACTTACTCCAGCTATTCCCGGGCGCAGGCAGCAGATGCCACGGACCACAAGGTCTATCTTCACGCCAGCCATGGAGGCTCTGTACAGCGCCTTGATAATATCGGGGTCGGTTATTGAATTCATCTTCGCTACTACGCGCGCTGTTTTGCCTGCAGTAGCGGCAGAAATTTCGTTATCTATCATCTTGAGCAAAGATTTTCTTAAATTAAAGGGCGCATGGATCAGCAAGTTTGGATGAATTTTTTTGCCCATGCCGGTTATTTGCTGGAACACTTTGTGCACATCGGCGCAGAGAACTTCGTCGGAGGTAAGTAAGCTATAGTCGGTGTACACGAGTGAGTTCTTCCGGTGATAGTTGCCTGTACCCAAGTGAGCATAGCGCTTTAGTGTGTTGCCGATTCGGCGCACTATTAACAGCATCTTGGCATGGGTCTTGTAACCCATCACTCCATAGACAACGACGGCGCCGGCTTCCTGTAGGATGCTGGCGAAATGAATATTCTCTTCTTCGTCGAATCGTGCGCGCAGTTCAATGACGACAGTTACCTCTTTGCCATTTCGTGCCGCCTCGGCCAGAGCCTCTACTAGTTCCGAAGATTCATTGGTGCGGTATAAGGTCTGCTTAATGGACAGCACGGTTGGGTCTTTCGCGGCCTGACGAACCCAATCGATGATGGGTATAAAAGACTGGAATGGGTGTAACAGTAGCTGATCTTCCTTGTCTACTGCGGCAAAAATATAGGCGTCTTCCTCTAATAGTTTCGGTGTGCCCGGGGAAAATTGCGGAAAGCGGAGGTCGGCCCGATCAATCATTTCGTAAAGAGCCATCAGGCGCTGGAGATTTACAGGGCCATCTAGCCGGAATAGCTCTTCATTGTTGAGGTTGAAACGTTCGAGAAGGAAGTCGGTTAGTTCTGTTGGGCAGCCTATGCTTACTTCTAATTTTGTTGCTGCGCCGAAGCGCCGACTATGTAGTTGGCCCTGCAAAGCCATTGCGTAGTCTTCGACCTCAACATTGGTCATTTCTAAGTCGGAATTTCTAGTCACTCGAAATTGATGGCATTCCATTACGCTCATGCCTGGAAACAACTCATCGACGTAGGCGTGAATGATCGATGAGAGGAAAATGAAATTGTCACCCTCGGGCGCTATCTCTGCAGGCACCTTGATTAATCTCGGCAGGGAACGAGGCGCAGGGACTATGGCAAGACCGCTTTCTCGGCCAAAGGCGTCTTTTCCGTCAAGTGAAAGAATGAAATTCAGGCTCTTGTTGACGAGTCTAGGGAAGGGGTGCGCCGGATCTAGTCCTAACGGGCTCACCACGGGTTGGATTTCCTCGTCGAAATAATCCCGCGTCCATTTCTTTAGTTCATCGTTCCATTCATGGCGAGGAAGGAAGTGGATTTTTTCTTTGGCGAGATTCGGTAACAAATCTTCATTTAGAATTCTGTATTGCTCGGTAAGGGCATCTTTGACTTGTAGATGGATATTCTTGAGGACCTGTTCCGGATATTGACCGTCTGGCCCTGGGCGCTGCCTACCAAAGTCCAGCTGCTTCCTTAAGCCTGAAACTCTAACCTCGAAGAATTCGTCCAGATTGGAGCTAAATATCAGCAGAAACATCAGGCGTTCGAGCAGTGGGTGTTTCGTGTCTCTTGCCTGACTTAATACGCGCAGATTGAACTTGAAATAGCTTAGTTCACGATTTTCAAAGTAGGCGGGATCACCTAGGTCAATTGCGGCGTCTGAAACTGCAATTGAGGTCTGTTGAGTCGTTGCGGGCAGAGAGATTCCAGCGCTGGTCGAATTATCAACAGCGAGGTTTAGTGGATCGTTTTTTGCCTGTTTAGACATGTTGCTCTCTATCGCCTACAGCTTATGAAGCGGGGAGGTAGTGTAACTCTTTTTTTTAGCCCGATTACGACGTTATCATGACAAATGCATTGCTAGTATTCAGCCAATTTCTAAGAGACTTATTGAATCCTAGGGGAAATCCCGAATAATTGCTAAGACTCAAGCCCCTCGACCATCTTAGCACGATCATCCTCAGAGATTACGCTCTCACCACTTGCCAAATTGCAGCTTCTGGCTGAAACCTTATTGTCATAATTCTGTAATATTATGTGTATATAGTTCCTCTATCAAATTTTAGGCTTAAACCCGTCTTTTGGAGGTTATATGCGTATAAAAGCACTAAGCAAAACACTGGTATTATCTTTTTTAGCCGCAGCCTCACCTAGCCTGCAGACGGCTGAAATAGATCAGGGAATCCCAGAATACGAGCGCACTAGCGGCGTTTCTGGAAACCTCTCGAGTGTGGGTTCAGATACCCTCGCAAACTTGATGACGCTCTGGGCTGAGGATTTCAAGCGGGTTTATCCGAATGTAAACATCCAGATACAGGCTGCCGGCTCATCTACAGCCCCACCAGCACTAACCGAGCGCACTTCTAACATTGGCCCAATGAGTCGCGAGATGAAGGACAATGAAATTGAGGCTTTCGAGTCGCGCTATGGCTACAAGCCGACGGCGATTCCAGTGGCGATAGATGCGCTAGCGGTCTATGTGCACAAGGACAATCCCATTGCTGGCATGACTATTCCCCAGGTAGACGCCGTTTTCTCTTCTAACCAACGTTGCGGCGGGTCTGGCGGCATAAATAGTTGGGGAGAGTTGGAATTGGAGGGCGCTTGGGAGCGTCGAGACATACAACTTTTTGGTCGCAATTCGGTCTCGGGCACCTACGGTTATTTCAAAGATGCTGCGCTGTGTGACGGTGATTTTAAAAACACCGTTAATGAGCAGCCCGGTTCGGCTTCGGTGGTTCAATCTGTGAGCACATCGATCAACGGCATTGGCTATTCTGGCATTGGTTACCGTACTTCTAGTGTTAGAGCAGTGCCTATTGCGAAATCGGCTAGCAGTGAGTATTTTGAGGCGACCCCAGAAAACTCCGTGTCAGGCAACTACCCGTTAGCGCGTTTTCTTTATGTTTATGTCAACAAAGAGCCGAATAAGCCTTTGCCGCCACTGGAGCGTGAATTCGTAAAACTGATCCTGTCTAAGACTGGCCAGGAAGTAGTTCTGAAAGACGGATATATCCCATTGCCAGCTCGTGTAGTGCAAGGCACTATGCGCAATCTGCAGCTCGATTAAGCGGCGAGACCATCGAGAGTGATTCATAATTCACTCTTGAATTGACAAAGGTTCAGCCTGCTAAAGACTGGGCCTTTGTTGCGTCAGAAGGTTGTGTAGGGAAGTCGAATTAGTTTGAAGTCGTCGAGTAGATATTTGAGAGCTCCATGTCAAATGATGTAAAGCAAGCAGCTGTGAGTCAGGCCACACAAAGTCGTGATGCAGGCGCCTCGGTATTAGATATGGCATCTAATCGAATGGTTCTGCGACGCAAGCTTCGCCATTTCTATGATCAATCTGCCAGTGTTGCTATCGCCATCGGCGGCGTTAGCGTCACACTGGCGATATTACTTATTTTTATGTATCTGTTTTATGAAGTGCTTCCGCTATTTGAGTCCGCCACTCTAGATAAGGTGAACGAGTATCAGATAGAGAATCGTTCCAGCTCAACCTCGCTACACCTCGCCATAGAAGAGCAATCCGAAATCGGCATGCGCATCGGTGATCAAGCAGATGTCCTGTTCTTCGACGTGACCGATGGAGCAACTGTTGCCTTCATGGAAATCGCATTGCCGGCAGGCGCCAGCATCGATCACTTTGCTCTAGATACACAAGAGAGCGGCATTTTCGCGCTGGGCCTGGACAACGGCGAAGCGGTAGTGGCGCGTTATGGTTACACTACAACTTTTGTGGGAGAGAATAATACGCGAACTCTCATGCCTAAAATTGACTTTCCTTTTGGGGAACAGCCCTACGCATTGTTTGCCGGTTCATCATTGACAGAGCTGGCTATTAGGTCGAATGGTGACAGTCTGATGGTCGCTGGTGTGGACGAAAATGGCGCCGTAAAACTGATTAACGCAACAAAGCAAACGAACCTATTCTCGGCCTTCGATATTGGAGGAGGGGATGCCGATTTTAAAATAGAAAACTACTCACTGGATGTTTCCGTCCAGGACGTTGAGCAGATGTTTATCGGCGGAGATCAGCGCTGGCTCTATTTTATTTCTAGTAGCGGCCTCATCGGTGCTCTTGACCTAGTGTCAGCCATGAATGGAGAGAGTGATCGCTTTAGTATCCAGACAGTATTGACCGAAGACGGAGTTAGACCAACCCAAGTAGTCTTCCTCTTGGGCGGTATCTCGTTATTAGTTGCTGACGATTCCGGGGCTATATCGCAATGGTTTCTCTCTCGCGAAGAGGGCCTGACAAGATTGCAGAAGGCTCGTGAGTTCAGTCCTGGCGAGGAGCCGATTCTGCGCATGACGGCAGAACAGCGGCGTAAGAATTTTGTAAGCGTGGACGAGTTAGGTAGATTAGCAATTTATAATACAACGGCGCATCGCGCGGTTTTTTCGGAAGACATTACTGATAGGGTGCCCAATCTATTGGCGCTTTCTCCTCGGGGCGACGGTCTACTACTAGAAACTGTGGATGGAGATATAGGTTTTTGGGAAGTTCACAATGAGCACCCCGAAGTCTCTTGGTCTGCACTGTGGGATAAGGTTTGGTATGAGGGCTACTCGGAGCCTGAATATATTTGGCAATCTTCTGCTTCTAGTAATGAGTTCGAGCCAAAGTATTCTCTCATGCCGCTCACATTTGGAACGTTGAAGGCGGCTTTCTATGCAATGTTGCTGGCGGCACCTCTGGCTATATGCGGCGCTATATTCACTGGCTATTTCATGGCGCCTGCGATGCGTCGCAAGGTCAAGCCTCTGATCGAATTGATGGAGGCTCTACCTACTGTGGTGCTGGGTTTTCTCGCTGGCTTGTGGCTCGCGCCTTTTGTCGAAAAGAATTTGCTGGGCATATTTTCGATTCTAATTGTATTGCCTTTGAGTATATTGGCTGCAAGTTTTACATGGACACAGCTGCCCAGGAAAATCAGGGATTGTGTTCCTGATGGCTGGGAGGCTGGCATACTGATACCGGTCATACTTGTATTTTCCTATTTGTCTTTCGCCCTCGCTGTGCCCATAGAAAATAGTTTCTTCAACGGTGATATGCGCTTTTGGATCACCAATGACCTAGGGATCAGCTACGACCAACGCAACGCAATGGTTGTTGGTTTCGCCATGGGTTTTGCTGTCATACCAACAATATTTTCAATAGCCGAAGATGCAATCTTCACGGTTCCGAAGCAATTGACCTATGGTTCTTTGGCGCTCGGTGCCACACCTTGGCAAAGCCTTCAGCGTGTTGTGCTGCCCACGGCGAGCCCCGGTATTTTTAGCGCGCTCATGATTGGTATGGGCAGGGCCGTTGGTGAAACTATGATCGTGCTGATGGCTACAGGCAACACTCCAATCATGGACATTAATATCTTTGAAGGTATGCGCACTCTAGCGGCAAATATCGCGGTAGAGATTCCAGAATCTGAGGTGGATAGTACGCACTACCGAATTCTCTTTCTCGCAGCTCTGGTGCTTTTTATGTCCACGTTCGTATTTAATACGATTGCTGAAGTAGTGCGGCAACGACTGAGAACCAAGTACAGCACCATATGAAAACACAACATAATACAAATAGTGAGTTTTCAATTTGGATGCGTAGAGGCACTCCCTGGGTCTGGCTGAATGCTGGTGCTGTTGCTATTTGTATCGTGATGGTTATCGGTTTGCTTATACTGCTTACGGTCCGGGGCATGAGTCATTTTTGGCCAAGAGATGTATTGCAGGCCAACTATGCACCCCCGACATTTACAGGTGAGTTGCTGACGACAGAAGTGATAGGTGAGTTTGTAGAGAGTGAAATGGTGGTAGCTGCGCAAATCGCATCTTCGGGTATTCCAGTAGATGAGGCGCAAGACTTCTACGAAAGGCAGCTATTAAAACTTGGTAATAGAGACCTTACGGGGGCTGACTTTACTTGGGCTCTCAGCGACTTCGTTACAGACGTAGCCTATCCCGCGGAAGTGGTAGCTATGGAAAGGCGCGAATGGGGTAATTTCTATGGTTTCTTACGAGAAATTCGCCAGGAAGGTGAACCGATCGCATACTCAGGCGATGCTGCGGATATGGAAGCGAATAGGTGGTTCGAATTCAATGAGCGACTGCAGCGTGCGCTAGGTATTCGAGACGATATCTATGTCATAGAAAACCAAGAGATAGGGCTGATCAACTACGCCATGGAGCGCCTAAGGCTGCGCGAGCGTCGCCTAGAACTTGATGGGGAAGAATCGGCAGAGGCATCAGCCGAGATCGCAGCGCTGAGACGGGAGTTAGATGCCGAGTACGCAATCTTACAGACTGAACTAGTAGCTCTGTATGAGACTGTAAATAGAGATTCGGCGATTTTTCTTGCGGCCAACGAGCAGGAAATAGAGATTGTATTTGCTGACATAGTCCGTGCCTACAAGCCTAATCAGATGGGATCTTTTTCGAAACTGCTCACCTATTTTTCTAAGCTTGGTGAATTCATGACTGCTGAGCCGCGCGAGGCGAATACTGAAGGGGGAATTTTTCCGGCTATATTCGGCACGGTGATGATGGTGATGCTGATGTCGGTGTTCGTCACGCCTTTCGGCGTTGTGGCCGCAGTTTATTTACGAGAATACGCGCGACAGGGTTTTGTAACTCGAGCAATTCGAATTGCTGTAAATAATTTGGCAGGCGTGCCGTCCATCGTCTATGGTGTATTTGGACTAGGCTTCTTTATTTACATTATAGGAGCAGAGATCGATCAGATGTTTTATCCGGAGGCGTTGCCTGCACCCACATTTGGAACGCCCGGCTTACTTTGGGCGTCGTTGACGTTAGCGTTGCTTACTGTGCCGGTCGTGATAGTGGCTACCGAAGAAGGGTTAGCTAGAATCCCAAGAAGTGTGCGAGAGGGAAGCTTGGCATTAGGTGCTACTAAGTTCGAAACGCTATGGCGCGTCGTTCTACCTATGGCGAGTCCTGCGATGATGACCGGCTTGATTCTCGCCGTGGCCAGAGCAGCTGGTGAAGTCGCTCCATTGATGCTAGTTGGTGTGGTGAAGTTGGCTCCATCTCTGCCGTTGGATGGAAATTACCCGTACTTGCATCTGGAGCAAAAGTTTATGCATCTGGGGTTTCACATCTACGATGTTGGTTTCCAGAGCCCAAACATCGAGGCGGCTAGACCGCTGGTATTCGCGACCGCTTTATTGCTCGTCATAGTTATCGCGGGGTTGAACCTAACTGCTGTAGCGCTGCGAAACCACCTTCGAGAAAAATACAAGGCACTAGATGTATAATAATTATTCAAACGGATCAGATAGCGATGAATGACATGAGTAGTAAGAAGCCCCACGATGCGCCATCACCAGCCATGAAAGTGGATGTGTCGGCGGTTTTAGGCGATAAGACCAAGTCCGGTGGTGAGACACTCTCTAGTTGTATCGACATTGAAAACCTGAATCTTTTTTATTCGAAAGATAAGCAGGCACTAATCGATATTAATCTGACAATACCAAAGCAGCGAGTGACAGCGTTCATCGGGCCAAGTGGTTGCGGTAAATCAAGCCTGCTTCGTTGTTTTAACCGAATGAATGACTTGGTCGATGACTGCGTTATAGAAGGATTGGTGTCATTAGATGGAAATGATATTTATCAGAAATTTGTCGATGTCGCCGATCTAAGGCGTCGGGTAGGGATGGTGTTTCAGAAGCCTAATCCTTTCCCAAAGTCTATCTATGAAAATGTCGCCTATGGGCTGCGCATTCAGGGCATTAATTCGAAGCGTGTATTGGATGAGGCGGTAGAGAAATCCCTAAAGGCTGCTGCACTTTGGGACGAAGTAAAAGATAGGCTGAATGATAGTGCTCTTGGTATCTCTGGAGGCCAACAGCAGCGCTTGGTTATTGCGAGAACGATTGCGGTAGAGCCAGAAGTATTGTTGTTGGATGAACCAGCTTCTGCGTTGGACCCAATCTCAACTTTAAAGATCGAAGAGTTAATCAACGAACTTAAGACTGATTACACGATCGTCATAGTCACGCATAACATGCAACAGGCCGCGCGGGTGTCAGACTTCACCGCCTTCATGTACATGGGTAACATGGTTGAATTCGATTCAACGAATTCAATCTTTACCAACCCTCGGCAGAAAAAAACTGAAGACTATATTACTGGCCGCTACGGTTAGACCGAACAAGTCATTATTGACAGGAGCTTACAATGAACCCTCAAGCTGAAGGTACCAGCACTCATATTTCCAAGCAGTTTAATTCTGAGTTGGAAGACGTCAAGAACCAATTGTTAGAAATGGGTGGTGCTGTAGAGCAGCAGTTGGCAGATGCACTAGTTGCGATTACCTCTGCTGATAGTGCTATAGCTGCCGAAGTCTTGGTGCAGGAAGACGTAATCGATTCTATGGAAATTAAGATCGATGAAGAGTGCAATCTAATCCTTGCTCGACGACAGCCAGCGGCCAGCGATCTACGTTTAGTTTTGACCATCATAAAG
The DNA here is from genome assembly GCA_027592275.1 of Pseudomonadota bacterium. Lineage (GTDB taxonomy): Bacteria > Pseudomonadota > Gammaproteobacteria > Pseudomonadales > Pseudohongiellaceae > UBA9145. The sequence goes on along the minus strand of JAQCKF010000021.1, from coordinate 33,887 downwards.
ACGGTTCGAGATCTCGAAAGAATCGGCGACGAGTCCTCTAAGATTGCGCGCATGGCAATTAAGCTGGCCGAGGAAGGGCACTACCCTGAGGGTATTGTGGAATTCAGGAATCTGGGCGATCGGGTAACTCGAATGGTTAATCTGACGCTAGATGCCTTCGCGCGCTATGACGCCGAATCTGCGCTGGAAATAGCCAGTGACGATCTGTTAGTTGATAACGAATACGGTTCCGCGATGCGCTCTCTGATTACCTATATGATGGGAGACCCAAGAAGCATTAGCCGCATGTTGAATTTATTGTGGGCCTTGCGAGCGCTAGAGCGCATTGGCGATCATGCGCAAAATATCTCTGAGCACGTCATCTATCTGGTTAAAGGTATGAATGTCAGACATGCTCCGTTGGCAAATATCGCCGACCAGGTGTCGGGAGATTAGAGATACGTTACACGGGTTCCTATTCTTTCTCGGTGCTTTCTAATCTCGTTTCATCGTCGATTGAGCTTAATGCCACCCTACTTAATGGCAACCTGCAGATGAAACAGCTGCCTTCACTATAGGTGCTCTGGATTTCTAGTTCGGCCTCGTGCCTCGCCAGAATGTGTTTCACGATGGCCAGTCCCAAGCCGGTTCCCCCAGTTTCCGAAGACCGACTTCCATCAATTCGATAGAAGCGTTCCGTGAGCCTCGGAATGTGATGATTTTCAATGCCGATGCCATTATCCGCTACTGATATGTCTAAAGAGTCGGTTCCTATGTCAGCGCATAGATTGATATGCCCGCCAGCAGGCGTGTATTTGGCAGCGTTTACCACCAAATTAGAGATGGCGCTGTATAGCTCACTCCGTTTACCAACTATATCGAGGGAAGGAGGGCAGACAAGCTCAAAGGTATGCGCTTTGTCCTTGAACATCTGTTGAGTGTCACTCTCGATTTCTGAAAATAACCCCTGAAGCCCAATAACATCCTGTGTTTTGGTAAGCCCCGTAGTCTCAAGGCTAGAGAGCATCAGTAGGTCTCGTACTATGTTTTCCATGCGCATTGATTGCTGCCACATCTGACGCATAGGTTTGTGCCATTTCTCATCTAGTCCGTCGAGATTGTCGAGAATCGCTTCCAGATATCCCTTTATGACGGTTATCGGAGTTCCCAGCTCATGGGATACGTTGCCGACGAAGTCTTTGCGCATGGATTCGAGGCGGTGTAGTTGGGTTATGTCACGGACAATCATCATGCGTTCATTTTCGCCAAACAAGGCGATCTGAAACTCGAGTATCTTACTGCTCTCCCCCGGGGCCTCCATTTTTAGAGTCTCATCATAATTTTCGCTGTGAAAGTACTCTGAGAAGCTAGGGTTTCGGATGAGGTTGGTAATGGATTGATTGCGGTCCTTTGGATAATGTAGGCTGAGTAAATTCTCCGCCGCGAAATTCCACCAATCGAGATTGCCCTGCCTATTGATCATGACAACAGCCATCTCCAGTGCGGCCGACGATTCCTGAGCCTTGTCGATTATATTGGCTAGATAGGAGCTTGCGCGTCGCTCTTGCTTCTGCAAGCGGTGAATACCGTCAAATATATCGCCCCAGAGTCCGTAGCTTTCAGGGGGCTCGGAATCACTTTCGGAAGAATCCCGGTTCAGCCAGAGATTGAAGCGGCGCAGCTGATAGAGGTTGGACAGAGAGTAGACGCAGAGGCTGATCAGCATTACCCAGCTGGTATGACCCACGGCGTAGCCTATGACGGTGGCCAGTGATAATAGGAGGCAGAGCCGATTTAGTTCAGAGCGCCAATTCTGCAAGCTGAGATACCTGATGCATGATCGATGGTTTACCTATAATTGCGCAGAGGCAATCATCAGAGACTGCTGGGATGCCATTGTAGTAGGGGCATATTGTATGTGTATGACAGTGCAGCGGCTAGCTCTAACTGCTTGATAGCGGCCTAAATAGAGTGTTTTAGTTGCTTGTGAAAAGGCCGTATTTCGTTCTATTTCTAAGCTTCTCACCGATATTGGGCTGCCGCTTTTTAATGGCTATGGCGGATTTGAGATAGATCAGGAAAAAAAGGGTAGAAATGTTAGAATAGCTCTATCTATAAGCAGGAAAATCAATATAATGCGCTCAAATTTTTTCAACCAATCATTAGATTACTAATGTGGAAACTACTATGAGTTTACGTACCAATTTATCTTCAGCTTTACTCGTCTCGGTTGGGCTTCTCTCGCCCGCAGCCCTGGCCGATGAAGGCCAGTTCTATATAGCACCTGGACTGCAATGGATGGATTTCGATGATACTACTGGCCTCAAGGAAGATTTAAACTACTTTTTAGGTATTGGCTACGATTTCACCGACCGCGCTAGTATTGCAGCTAGGTCATTCACTGCAAAATCCGCCCCGCACTGCAACTTGTAGTGCGGGGTATTCATTTCCGCCATCCTCGATAATTGATGCCTTTGCAATCGAAAGCAGACTCCAATCTACTGTCCGAAAATTCGTCTCTCGACGTCCCAGATATCTCGGACTCAAATCTCGACTGGCAGAGTGAGGGAAAGCGTCGCTCGCCTCCGGCTGATGCTTGGCGGCGATGGCTATTCGACTCGAGTTCGCTCACCAAGTTATTAATTCAGAAAAGTGCCGGAGATTTTCGCGTTGAGGTCCGTGGACAGGAGTGGTTGCAGCTATCAAACCCAGCCGTTCGCTCCTGCTTTGGGCCATTGGCAGCAGAGCATAAATTCTGGTCCCGTAAAGTGGTGCTCGTTGGCGATAATACCCCTTGGGTATTGGCGCACACGCTAATCCCTGAGTTTAGTCTGACTGGTCCACTCAAGCGTGTGCTAGAGTTGAACGAAAAGCCACTCGGCGAGTATCTGTTCAGCCACCCCGATCTGATTAGGAGCGGTATCGATATAACTCCCATTGCAGGCGATTCATGGGGAAGACGTAGTCTTTTCTATCTCTTCGAGAAGCCGATAATGGTAGCCGAGTTTTTTCTGCCTGCTATCTTGGATTAGTAGTGTCAATCGATTCGACTTTTCCGCAAAGCGCTCTATACTTTAGTTAAGTAATCCTCGCTCGCGCCTTGTCCTGATAGTTGTGAGTCGCAAGCAGTGGAACACAATGGATGTGTTCGCCGGATTATTTGTCTACAGAGAAGGAGTCTCTGCATGAATAATAAAAAATTGACGCTAGATCCTAGCGATTCTCAGAAATCGCAAAGCACCGCTGCTAAACCGACAGACACCACTCTAGATGCCACGCGGCTCTACCTTAAAGAAATTGGTCACACGCCTCTGCTGTCCGCAGAAGAAGAAGTGTTCTATTCGCGTCGCGCGCTGCGCGGAGATAGTGCCAGCAGGCGCAGGATGATTGAAAGCAATCTACGCCTGGTTGTAAAAATTGCTCGACGCTATCTCAATCGTGGGCTCTGTCTACTCGACTTAATAGAGGAGGGTAATCTGGGATTGATTCATGCAGTGGAGAAATTCGATCCGGAGAAGGGTTTTCGTTTCTCGACTTATGCGACTTGGTGGATTCGGCAAAATATTGAACGTGGTTTGATGAATCAGGCGAGAACTATTCGCTTGCCTGTGCATATTGTTAAGCGACTGAACTGCTTCCTTCGTGTGCAGCGAGACTACGTTAGAGAAACGGGACACGAGGCGGGCAGTCTCGAAATCGCAGAGTCGACAGGTTGTTCGCGGTTGGATATAGAGAGGCTGATGATTCTGAATGAGGGTATAAGCTCTGTGGATGCGCCGGCCGCCGCTGATTCGGAAACTGCGGTGGTGGATATGCTAAGTGCAGAGTCAAAACAGAACCCAAGGAATCACGTTCAAACCTCTGAGATGCGCGCTCGAATAGAGTGTTGGTTACAGCAACTTTCCGAGAAGCAGCGAGAAATTATCTGTAGACGGTTTGGATTGAGAGGCTTTGACACCGACACACTGGAGAACGTGGGTGTAGAAGTGGGCCTCACACGTGAAAGGGTTAGACAAATTCAGATTGAGGCGCTACAGCAGCTTAAGATATTGATTCGCAGAGAAGGGCTAAACCGTGAGCTGCTAGGGGAGGTTGTTTAGAGTTTTCTTTATCTCTGCGCAGACACTACTACAGGGGCTTGAACCGGCGTCGGCGGTGCCGTATCCTCACTATCCACTAAGCTAATCAACCCTGCAGCGATAGTCAGCAGAAAATTCAGGTATCCAACGTGTTTACTAATTCCAATGATGGTGCTCTTAAGGGCAAACTAGTCATCGATCTGTCGAGAGTTTTGGGTGGGCCTTACTGCACTCAGATGTTGGGCGATCATGGTGCCGAAATAATCAAGATTGAGCCTCCTCGCGGAGACGAGACTCGAGATTGGGGCCCTCCCTTTGTTGATAAAGACTCTGCTTACTTTCTGGGAGTAAATCGAAACAAGCGCTCCATGGGCTTGGACCTTTCGAAACCCGATGGTCAGGCGGTGCTGTTGAAGCTGCTGGAAAAAGCAGACGTGGTTATCGAAAATTTCAAACCAGGCACCATGGAAAATTGGGGTCTTGGCTATGAAGACGTATTAAAAGGGAAGTTTCCGAGACTAATTCACTGCAGAGTTAGTGGATTCGGTAGCGATGGTCCTTGGGGCGGACACCCTGGATACGATGCAATTATTCAGGCCATGGCAGGATGGTTCAGTATAAACGGCGAGGCGGGCAGCAGCCCCACAAGGCTTGGTTTAGCGATGGTAGATATGGGTACTGGGCTGTACTCGGCCGTTGCAATTCTGATGGCGATGGCGGAAAGAGAAAAGTCGCAACAAGGGCAGTATCTGGATATGACTCTCTACGATTGCGCCGTTTCATTGATGCATCCACATATTCCTAATTATTTGTATTCAGGGGAGGTGCCGGTAGCTACTGGCAATGCTCACCCGAATATTAGCCCCTACGATACCTTTCGTACGAAGACGGTAGATATTTTTGTAGGTGCAGGAAACAACCGTGCTTTTGCGAAGATGTGTGTCGAGTTAGGTAAGCAGGAGTTAATTTCAGACGCTAGGTTTGTAAATAACATTGATCGCGTAGCTAATCGTGATGACTTGAAGGCAGAAATAGAGTCATGCTTGATGAAGATTGATGGCAGTGAGATTGCCGATCGTCTTGCCAATGCAGGGCTAGCGGCGGGCGCTATTCACGATACCGCGCAAGTAGTGGATCACGCCCACACAAAGCATCGCGAAATGGTAATTGAAGATGGCTGGTACAAGATGACCGGCACGCCTATTAAGCTGTCCCGCACACCAGGCTCGGTTAGGCATAAGCCACCAAAGTTCGGCGAACACACCCAGCAGATCCTGCGCGAATTCGATTTCGCAGACGAAGAAATTCAAAAGCTATTGAGCAGCGAAACAATACTTGAGCGCCGTCAGAGCTAGGATTCTCAACTTCTATTGATATTTATTTCTCTATAATTCAAATGGATGGGATATGTTTTTCATCTAATATCTTATCTATGCCTTCTCCTATCCCCAGGAAATAATTCTTCTTGTTCTTTGCTGATATGGTGTTATAGTTATGTATAACACTACATCACGCGGAGTCGCTCGGTGGAAATCAATTGGAACAACAAAGAGCCTATCTATATTCAGCTTAGAGCCAAGCTGGTAGAGCTCATTATGGATGGAGTTCTCTGTGAAGGGGATGCCTTACCGTCCGTGCGGCAGATATCCAGCGAACAGCGTATTAATCCGATTACTGTTTCGAAAGCGATGCAGATATTAGTCGACGAAGAGTTGGTTGAGAAAAAACGGGGGCTAGGAATGTATGTCTTACCAGGCGCGCAGGATAAATTATCAACCGAAGAAAGGAGAAAGTTTCTTGAACAGGAATGGCCACAAATTGCTAAGCGTATTGAGAGGCTGGGCTTGGAGATCGATGAACTCCTTGGCAGCAAGACGAATCAATAGAAATAAAGAATTCTGGGGGTAGAGTATGAGTAACATCGTCGAAGCCAAATCGCTTAGGAAGAACTATGGCAGCTTTACTGCGTTGGATGGGGTGGATTTGACTATCCCTAAAGGCGCGATCAGTGGGCTGATTGGTCCTAACGGTGCAGGTAAGACGACAACTCTTAAAGCGCTGATAGGACTCTGCGATGTTGATGGTGAGCTTAGTGTTGTCGGTCGCGACCCTCGAATTTCGCGCCACAAATTAATGGAGGATGTCTGTTTTATAGCAGACGTGGGTATTCTGCCGAAATGGCTCAAAGTTTCTCATGTAATAGATTATGTGGAAGCAGTGCACCCTAGATTCGATCGCAAGAAGGCGGAGAAATTTCTCAGTACTACTGACATTCCTGCGAATAAGCGTATTAAAGATTTATCTAAAGGGATGGTGACACAACTTCATCTCGCTCTAGTGATGGCGATTGAAGTTCAATTACTTGTTCTCGATGAACCGACACTTGGCTTGGATATAATTTACCGGAAAGAATTTTACGATCGTTTGCTTAACGATTTTTACGATGGGAATAGAACGATCATTATCAGCACGCATCAGGTAGAAGAAATAGAGACCTTGCTCTCGCATCTCGTGTTTATAAATAAAGGCAAGATAGTTCTCGATTCCTCAATGTCCGACCTGTCCGATATCTATACCGAAGTTCTAGTTGATGCAGACAAGCTAGAGCAGGCTGATGCACTTCAGCCTATCTATGTTCGCAAATTGCTCGGGAAAAATTCTTACACTTTCGAATCCGTTCCTAGAGAACAGCTTAAGATGCTGGGCGAGTTGCACACCCCAAGTGTTGCCGATCTGTTTGTAGCTAAGTTGAAGGAAGAAAAACATGGATAAATTTGCAGTACTTCAATTCTACGCGCTGTTAAAGCGAGAAGTGCTAGAGCACCGAAATATATTTATTGGTGCCCCAGTCGTAGTCGCCTTGCTTCTTTTAGTGGCGACGATATGGGTAGCTATGCAGATAGATCAGAGCCAATTGGCCGAAGGGTTGCTCTTCGTATCGGTTTTATTTGATGGGTTGTCGCCATTCGATATGGCGCCATTTATCATGTTATTGGCGATCCCCTTCTACCTAACGCTCTATGTGTGTAGCGTTATTTACCTCATCAATACCTTGTATCAAGATCGAAAAGAGATGAGTGTTTTGTTCTGGCAGTCTATGCCTGTCTCGAATCTTCAAACGGTGCTTTCCAAAATCGTTGCTATTGTCTTGGTTGCGCCAATTTTCTACGTTTTGATTATATTTGCGATGTATCTGATAGCAATGGTCTGGTTAACAATACTAGGCATCAGCAACGACGTGGATCTGGTGGGCATTGGCTATCTGTTCCTAGCTGCTATTGCCAGCCTTGTACTGATCTATATTTCTGCAGTCGTGACCGGTCTGTGGTTGCTTCCATCCGTAGGTTGGTTGCTTCTATTCTCGGCATTCGCGAAGAAGACCCCTCTGCTATGGGCTGCTGGTGTCTTGATACTCGTAGGGTTTCTCGAAGATTTTATATTCGGCACGCAGTTTTTGGCGAATTGGGTGGCGTCGCAAACCTCAGATCCAAATCAATATCTAATCTTCGAGTTTCAAAGCGTATTCGAGAGGGTTTTTAATTACGATACACTTTTCGGAATTGTGGTTGGCTCTATACTGATCGCGGGCGCAGTATTTATGCGACGCTTTACGGACTAGGAGGAGAAAGGCATGAAAGATTTAATATTAAGGAACCGCTATACACTCCTAGTAGTCACGTTGATTGTCTACATGGGGGTCTTGGTGACGGAGGGAATGATTACTGGTCGCAAAGCGAGAGTTATCGAGTTCGAGAATCCTTACTTTGACTTTAATAGCACCGACTTTGAGGGTTTTAGGGAGAGAAGAAACGTAAATGAAAATATCCGGGCAGAGTTTGATGACACAGGTGATGTCTAGAGTAATAGCGCTCTATTGACAGCCTAATTTCAATCTACTAAAGTTCCACCCCTCGAAACAGGCCAAAACAGTAGTTTAGATGATGTATAAATTGAATCCACAGCAGGTATCACAACGACAAGCAGCAGCCGCGATGAACGCCGCCGCTCGCCGCGCCGTGCGCGCGACAATCGCACCCTTGCCGGAGAGCCGTGGTTTTATCTAGTTAATTAGAAAGATATCAAAACCCCTAAGCGCCTTCGGCCTTAGGGGTTTTTTTTTGCCGTTATTTTGACATGGCGCTATGCAGTAAAGGAGAGATGCAGTGAGCGTGATGGAGATAGAAGTTGCGGGGAGATATGCCTGACCGGCCCTTGAGGAGCAAGAGTTGTCTTTCGGTGTGCTGCGGTTTTCCCGTGGCACAGATCGCCGCTCTAACTCTTTGAGTATCTATCCTCACGCAGAGTTTGAAATAGGGTAACTAATTGATGCGACCGGGCAATTTTTCGCCGAGAGAGACGCTGCACCGATTGTAAAGCTTGTGAAACCAGATGGGGTCGCGCTCGATTCAATAGCCGAGATCTATAGCGCTCTAGAGCTCTAGAGCTCAGAGGATATGAGAAACAGCCGCCGAGTCTCGCTATGTTGCTTGATCTTGCAGGCGCCGTGGAAACGAAAGCAAACTCGGAGAATGGCTCTGTTGAAAACCTTGATGCGGCATTGTGGTTGCAAGCTTGGTATGCATTAACGAATAGGGATATGGGAAAAATTGATGTACACAAAACCCTGTTTGAGAAGAGTGATTTGCCGCATCGGTTCTTGCTCAAGCAAGGACTTGATGGAGCTCCTATGAGTAGCGGCATGGCAGTGTATGCGAATCAGGCAATGGGTCTGTTTGGTATCTCCACAGCAATTGCACAGAGGGAGAAGGGCCATGCCTTGGATATTGTTAATTCTCTGCTGTATTGGGGTAGCGTCCAGAGTGCAAAATTCGCGTATCTACAGGTGGAAGAAGCAAACACAGCGGCAGTTAATCTGAACCAAAAACTAGGTTTTAAGAAATCGTATACCTATTGGTACCGAGTCGGGGAACACACGACTAGCAGCAGTGGAGACTAGGAAATGAGTAGCATAGAAATAGAAGACCGCCTTGGTATTACATTCTGCGATCGACAGCCAATTGCGATAGAACGTGGTGAGGGTTGCGTTGTTTGGGATGAGGACGGGAATGAGTATCTGGACTTTACATCGGGCTGGGGGGTTACGTGCTTGGGACATTCACATCCGCTGATAACGGCTGCGATCATCAGGCAGGCGCAGAAAATAATTCAGAACCCGAATTCTGGCTTTACGTATTCGCCCTCAAGGGCGAAATTATTGGAGACTCTTAGCGGGGTACTTCCGGACAATCTTGTGAAGAGTTATTTCGCGAATAGCGGAGCCGAGGCTAACGATGCAGCGATTAAACTGGCGAGAAAAATCACTGGCAAATCGAGAATCGTATCTACTCTCGCATCATTTCACGGTCGAACATTCAATACTCTTTCTGTTTCTGGTGGGAGAGACAATGCTGAACAATTCTTGCCTGCTCTGGAGGGTAATTGCTTTCTGCCCTTCGGGGATTTTTCCGCACTCAACGTGGCTGTAGACGACAAAACTGCTGCGGTTATCTTAGGACCGATACAGGGTGAAGGAGGGGTGCGGATACCTGATGATGAGTATTTCGCCTCTGTAGCTCTTCTGCGCAAGGAGCGAGGTGTTCTACTCATTATTGATGAGATTCAAACTGGCTTCTGTAGGACTGGGAAGTTCTTCGCTATTGAGCACAGTAAGACGAGCATAGCTCCAGATATAATGACCATGGGGAAAGGAATTGCTGGCGGGTTTCCCTTTGCTGCCTTCGCTGTTTCCGCGAGCGTGGATAAACAGTTGAGCAAGGGTGATCACGGCGGTACGTTTTGTGGTAATCCACTTGCCTGTGCTGTAGCAGCCGCGGTAGTCGATCATCTGCGGGCTGAAAACATGGCGGATAAGGTCGCCAGATCTGGGGAACTTATGATCGATGGGCTGCATAAGCTAAGGGATAAGTATCCGAGTTTAATAGGGGCGATTCGTGGGAGAGGTCTTCTCTGTGCCTTCGAGCTAGGCTCAGACTATTTGGTGACTAAAGTGACAGAAGCCGCACTAGGCAGAGGGCTATTGGTCACTCCAACCCGGAATCGGACTATCCGATTGATTCCCGCGCTGATCGTGACCCAGTCCGAGATAGCGAGAGGGCTGGAATTACTAGATTCCGCGCTGGCGTCAGTTGTTACGAGGCATTGAGTAAAGTAGACTGCTTTGCTCGAGCAAAAAACAAATTGAACTGGATAGATAATGACAAAAAATACTCAAGTATTTCTGGCGCAGCGGCCAGTCGGTGAGCCGAGTGATGAGAGCTTCGGTTTTCGCGAGGTCGATATTCCTGAATTGGCAGAGAATCAAATTTTGATTCGGGTTTGCTGGCTTTCACTCGACCCCTATATGCGCGGCCGCATGAATGATGTTAAATCCTATACCGACCCTCTGCAGATTGGTGATGTAATAACTGGCGAATCAAGCGGAGTGGTGATTAAGTCTACTTCTGCGGACTTCGTAGTTGGAGATACTGTCGCCGCTCATATGGGCTGGCAATCGCATCTAGTTGTGAATGCCGATGATCCGCGTTTAATGAAGATTGATTTGAATAACGGCAGTCTATCTGCACATCTAGGTGTTGTTGGTATGCCAGGCAGGACTGCATATTTTGGTCTCACAGAAGTAGGCAAGCCGCAGCCCGGTGAAACGCTGGTGGTGGCTGCTGCATCTGGAGCCGTGGGCTCTGCTGTGGGACAGATAGCTAAGATCAAGGGTTTACGTGCTGTAGGTATTGCTGGCGGACCAGAGAAATGCCGTTATGTGAAAGAAGAGCTGAAGTTCGATGCATGTATCGATTACAAAGCGGATAATTTCGCTACAGAGTTGGCCGCGGCTTGTCCAGATGGTGTGGATATCTATTTTGAGAATGTTGGCGGCGATGTAACTAAGGCCGTTGCCCCACTATTAAACTCTGGAGCGCGAGTGCCAATCTGCGGTTATATTTCAAATTACAATGATGAGGATATAGCGAATTCAGAGACGCCTATGCGCATACTCAAAGGCTTGGATCCGGTGCCAGAGAACCGATTTTTTGTCGTGACCGAATGGCGCGATCGCTGGGTGGAAGCAGCCCGGCAACTCGGAAGTTGGATTTCCGACGGAAAGCTGAATTATAGAGAGAGTGTCGGTGTCGGCCTAGAGAACGCACCCGAGTATTTTCGCGGAATGTTGAAGGGTAAAAACTTCGGCAAGCAATTGATTAAAGTGGCGGACGAGGACTAGTGTCAAAGCAAGACGCAGAAAATTATGCAACGGCCTCGCTTTTTTCTCTAAAGGGGAAGACGGCCCTAGTTACGGGTGGCAGTTCCGGCCTAGGACTCATAATGGCAAAGGGCCTCCTGTGTAACGGGGCTCGGGTAGTTATAGCCTCGCGCAGTCAGGAAAAATGTGACATGGCGCTTGCTGAGTTATCTGAATTCGGAGAATGCTGGTCCCTGGCAACAGATGTTACTGTGAGTCAGGATCGCAAACGGCTCTTGCAGTTCGTTGAATCGAAATTGGGTGGTCTCTCGATCCTCATCAATAATGCCGGTGCGAACTGGGGCGCGAAGCTCGAAGACTATCCAGATGAGGGTTTCGAGAAAGTTATCAATACAAATCTTTCGGCAGTATTCTCTCTGACCCGGGATGCTGTCCCTCTGTTAGCTAAATCTGCGCTCAAAGATGACCCTTCTCGTATAATCAATATCGGTTCGATGGATGGCATACACGTGCCGATTGTTCAGCGAATACCCACGTTCGCCTATTCTGCAAGTAAAGCGGCACTGCATCATCTTACGCGCAGTTTCGCAGTGGACTTGGCCCCGCGTCATATCACAGTCAACGCGATAGCACCTGGCTTTTTCGAATCCAAGATGACCGACTACGTGTTCGAACACTATAAACAAGATATTGAAGATGACTGTCCTTTGCATCGCGTGGGCAAGCCGGAGGAAATTGTAGGGATAGTGACCTATCTTGCTTCCCGTGCTGGCGCCTATACCAATGGGACGGTGATACCGGTGGATGGTGGTACTAGTATTTCAAAAGGAAAACGACCCTGGACCGAATGACAATTGGAATTATTTCGATTGGGCTAAGTGGTTTAGAAAAAGAATTAGTTTTTGAATCAGTGGAGAGAACATGAGTTTATTTAGCCTAAAAGGCAAAGTGGTAATTATAACGGGCTCGACCAAGGGCATTGGTTTGGCAATCGCAAACCGTATGGCCGAACAAGGCGCGAGGGTTGTTATATCTAGCCGCAATCAAGATGCCTGCGATGAGGTCGCGGCAGCTATTCGAGAGAAAGGCTTTGAGGCCATCGCCATCGCCTGCAATATCAATTATACGGAACAACTGCAGGAGCTGGTTACTAAGACTGAGGAACAACTGGGCAAGGTCAATGTGCTAGTCTGCAACGCTGCCCTGAATCCTTATTTTGGTCCATCTCAGGATATTCCAGACGCGGCCTTCGACAAGGTAATGCATGCTAATATAGGTAGCGTGCATAGGCTTTGTCAGCGGGTACTTCCAGGTATGGCTGAAACTGGTGGTGGTGCGGTGATCATCGTGTCTTCAATCGGTGGACTCAAGGGTACTGATGCGCTTGGTGCCTACGCAATATCGAAGGCTGCAGATATGCAGATCGCCCGCAACTTGGCGGTTGAGTGGGGGCCGAAGAATATTCGGGTTAATTGCATCGCGCCGGGGCTTATTAGGACAGACTTTGCGAAGGCGCTCTGGGAAAATCCAGAAATATATGAGGCGACAGTATCCAAGTACCCACTGCGTAGAATCGGCGAGCCTGATGAGATTGCAGGTGCGGCGGTTTTTCTCGCCTCGGATGCAGGCAGCTTTACTACAGGACAAACAATCGTGATCGACGGTGGTGGCACTATTGCTAGCTGACCATTAGTTGATGGTAAGGTAATAAAATATAGTCAGTTTTAATTGGGATTAGGGGAAGAGTAAATGATGGACTTAGGATTATCGGAAGAACTGGTCGAAGTACGTGAAAAGATTCGTACTTTTGTTGAAGAGAAGGTAGCGCCTGTAGAGGTCGAGTATCACGATGAAGTGAGTGTTGGTGACCGCTGGTCACATACTCCGCGTCAGAACGAGATTATGGAGAGTTTAAAGGCGGAAGCACGTAGGCTTGGTCTGTGGAACTTCTTCCTACCGAAAAGCCAAGGCGGCGCAGGAATATCTAATCTGGACTACGCTCATCTAGCCGAGATCATGGGTAGAAGCAGGCTCGCCTCGGAAGCCTTCAACTGCAGTGCGCCTGATACTGGAAACATGGAAGTGTTGGAACGCTACGGTTCCGAAGAACAGAAGAAAGAATGGTTGGTACCTCTCTTGGCAGGCGAAATTCGCTCTGCATTCGCTATGACTGAGCCGGGAGTCGCGTCTTCGGATGCAACAAATATTGCAACTAGCGCCGTGTTAGATGGTGATGAATGGGTGATTAGCGGCGAAAAGTTCTACATTTCGGGTGCCGGTGATACGCGTTGTAAGATTATGATTGTTATGGTGGTCACGGATCCAGATGCGCCTAAACATACTCGCCAGTCACAAATCCTTGTGCCTATGGATGCTGAGGGTGTTGAAGTCGTTCGCCCAATGCATGTATTCGGACGAGATGACGCGCCTCACGGGCATATGCATATCAAATTCCACAATGTCCGCGTACCTCAGAGCAATATTATCCTCGGTCGTGGTCGCGGGTTTGAGATTGCGCAAGGGCGCCTAGGCCCAGGCCGAATCCATCACTGTATGCGTTCAATCGGAGCGGCAGAGAAAGCATTGGACTTAATGTGTAAGCGTTCAGTGAGCAGAGATGCCTTTGGAAAGCCGCTCGCTGAATTGGGTGGAAACTACGATATTATTGCCGATAGCAGAATCGAAATAGAAATGTGCCGACTACTTACCTATAAGGCAGCGTGGTTGATGGATACTATTGGTAATAAAGCTGCACGCGACGCGATCTCTCAGATCAAAGTTGCTGTGCCAAACATGGCTTTGCGAGTTATCGATCGCGCGATCCAGATGCACGGAGCGGCAGGCGTTTCACAAGACTTTCCACTCGCTGCATTGTGGACAGGTCAGCGCACATTGCGTCTTGCTGACGGACCTGATGAAGTTCACCGCCGTGTGATCGCAAGAAAGGAATTAGCGAAATACAGTTAGAGGGTTGGTTCTGAACGGGCCTAAATATCTGGCCTGAGTAAAGTAGTAAAAAAAGGGAACCTCGGTTCCCTTTTTTGTAAGTAAAGTTAAACCCATTGAATTGTTGTCAATTGACGTCATTGTCCCGAGCTTAACTAATTTGAATGCCGTGAATAACACCGTTGCAGTTATAATTCCTACCTACAATAGGGCAGCTACGCTGGGCCGTGCGCTGGAATCTGTCTATACGCAATCGCAGCTCGCTGATGAGGTCTGTGTTGTAGATGACGGCTCAATTGACGGCACTGAAGAACTCGTGAAACAGCAATATCCCGACACGATCTACATCAAGCAAAAAAACAGTGGAGTTAGCTCGGCGAGAAATACTGGTGTGGACGCGACGACTAGTAAGTATCTATCTTTCTTGGATTCGGATGATGAGTGGCTGCCGAAGAAGCTGGAGACTCAGCTGTGTGCTCTCCAAGAAGAGCCAGATTTTAGGTTGGTGCACAGCGATGAGATTTGGATTCGCAATGGAAAGCGTGTCAACCAAATGGATAAGCACAGGAAAAGAGGCGGTGAGCTGTTTGCCCGTTGCCTGCCGCTCTGTGTGATTTCATCCTCATCCGTCTTTATGGAAAGATCGCTCTACGCAGACTTAGGTGGCTTCGATGAATCATTGCCAGCTTGTGAAGATTACGATCTATGGTTGCGGCTGTGTAGCCAAGAATATGTCCTCTTTATCGACAGGCCTTTACTTAGGAAATATGGAGGGCACGAGGATCAACTATCTAGGCAATACTGGGGCATGGATAGGTTTCGTGTGCAGTCGCTTGTTAAACTACTTAACAGTGGCGCATTAGCGGATGAGCAAGAACGGCTGGCCAGATTGACCCTATTAGAGAAGGCGGAGATTCTTAGAAACGGCGCCGTGAAGAGAGGGAAGGCTGAGAGCGCTGAATACTATAAGGCGCTATTAATAAAATATAGCGAAGTGGCCGCAGAGTTGAAGGATTGAAGGTGTGAAACATCCTATGCCAGTGAATATAGTTGTGGCTCATGCTCTTGAAGCTAAGGCATTGGTAAAGATGCTAGAGTTAGAGCGCCATCACGCTTCTACCGATTTCGTAGAGTACAGCAATTCAAATAAGTTGCGTCTGCTAGTGTCTGGGATAGGCAAAGAGGCAATAGCCGCAGGAGTAACTTATCTCAGTGAACAGCAAGCCTCCGATAACGGCGAGATAAGAGCATGGTTGAATATTGGCATAGCAGGTCACCGTGATGCTTCTCTGGGAAGTGCCTGGCTCGGTAATAAAATAACAGATCACAGCTCAGGAACTAGCGCGTATCCGCCACAGCTTATCGAAGGCGTCGAAGTTGGCAGCGTTGTCACTGTTGATGAACCCGAAAATTCGTACCCTTTGAATGCAGCGTATGAAATGGAGGCTTCCGCGTTTTATGCTGAGGCGACTAAATATTCAACTGCGGAGCTGGTGCAGGTTTTCAAAGTAATCTCGGATAATTTGGAAAACCCAGTTAGTGAAATCGATATACGCAGAGTCCCGGGTTCGATCGCTGCTCAGTCTCCCCAGTTACTGATATTGATCGAAAGAATGAGTGCAATCGCTAGGGAGTATAATTCTAACCAGCGACTGCCGGGTTACTTTTTCGAGATATGTTCCCAGATTCATCTTACTGTAAATCAAAAACTGCAATTGAGGCGACTCTGTCAGCGTTACAAGGCGTTAGGTTTGGAAAAAGAGCTGGGCAGAGTTGCTGGCCGGAAAGCTAGCGATGCTAGAGAACTGATACAGCAGCTTACAGAGCGCATTGACAGGATAAGCGAAGCTTAAGCTCGTGATTGGAATATGATGTTTTCGACAATCTACATCGAAGAAGAAGTTCTAGAGTCAGAACGAGTAAGAAAATTACTCGACAGATTTCCGCAAATCCCGCAAGTTGTTTGCGATCGCTATGGTGAGGTTTTTAACCGTAAATCGCAAAATTTTCGTCTGCAGAAAATTGCGCCGGCACTGATACTCGCAAAAAAATACGGGAACAAAGTTCTGGCTGCGCCCTCGGGCTATGGCTATAACGACAGTAAGAGTTATTATTTTTCGCACATGCTGAACTGTGTTTACGATTGCCGTTATTGTTTTCTGCAGGGGATGTATAGCTCGGCGAACTACGTATTGTTCATTAATTACGAGGACTTCGAAAAGGCGATCGTAGAGAAAATAGAAGAAAACAATGGCGGCGGCGTGTACTACAGCGGCTACGATTGCGATAGTTTGGCCCTAGAGCCAGTCAGCAATTTCTGTAGTCATTTTTTGCCAGTGTTTAGACGTTATCCTAATGCGGAACTAGAGATTAGAACGAAAAGCACACAAGTTCGGTGTCTGCTCGACACTGAGGTTGTTCCCAACTGTGTAATCGCTATGAGTTTCACTACTAGCGAGGCCGCAGTGCAGTGGGAGCATAAAGTGCCTTCAATAGGAAAGAGATTAGAGGCGTTGCACAAATTGCAACTCGCAGGCTGGAAGGTCGCTATCCGTTTTGAGCCTCTCATCCTTGGCGCTGAAGGGTTGGCGCCCTATGAAGCCCTTTTTGCGCAAATATTTTCGAAGCTCGATGGAGATAGGCTGCATTCGGTTAGTAGTGGTTTGTTTCGAATGCCTGTCGATTTCCACAAGAGAATTGTAAAGCTCTACCCTGATGAAGAGTTGTTTGCGCGACCCACCCAGACAACAGACGGAATGATTGCTTTAAAAAGTACGGAGGAAAACACGCACTTGATGGCGATAGAGGAACTTCTGCTGAATTATATATCGTCTGAGAAATATTATCGTTGTGCGTAATTTTTTGGAAAAATAGGGAGAGTAGGAACTTGAACAATCCGAGCAACAAAAAATTAGTCGTAGTGACTGGGGCATCCTCGGGAATAGGCTTGGCCTTGGTGAAGGCGTTGTTGGTACAAGGATATGCAGTATTGGGTATCGCCAATAACTTCGAGAAGGCCCGGCTGAGTCACCCAGATTTCAGTAGCCGGAGTATCAATCTTGCGGATATCGATGTGCTGGAAGAGTCGCTATCCGCACTGCTCAGTGAAATTGATATGCCGGTCAAGGCGCTGATCAATAACGCAGGCATCGGGCGCATGGGGTTTTTAGAGCAGCTATCTGTAAAAGACATTCGCCTGGTTATGGATACCAATCTTACTAGTCAGGTTATTATGACTAAAGCGTTTTTGCCTTTGCTAAAAAGACAGGGAGAGGGCGATATATTATTCATGGGATCGGAAGCGGCCTTGAAGGGAGCGAGGCAGGGCAGTATTTACTGTGCAAGTAAATTCGCTGTTCGTGGGTTTTCGCAGGCACTGCGAGAGGAATGTGGCAAGTCAGGGGTCAGGGTGACACTTATCAATCCGGGTGCTGTACGTACGCCATTCTTCGAGAAATTGCAGTTCGAGCCGGGGCTTGCTGCGGAAAATGCAATCGAGCCAGAGGATATCGCTAGCGCTGTTTTGATGGTGTTAGCAGCAAGGCAGGGCACCGTATTCGACGAAATCACGCTTTCTCCGAGGAGCCACGTTTGGAAGAAGAAAGATGCCTAGGCAATAGCTTTTACAGGAGATCAAGGGCAGAAGAAAACCTAGTGCTTTTAATCAACAACATATCATCTGCGACAATTTGACACAGAAGGCTTAGATCGCCTATTCTGCCCAGAACTGCGACAATCCCCTGATCTAACTCATTTTCCCAACAGAGGTTTCCATGAAGCATTCACAATTCACACTTTGGTCCGCATCGCGATTCGTAGTTAGCGCACTATTTACGCTGATGATTTCCGCGACTGCTTTTGCGCACACTGCGCTGACAGAAGCTACACCAGGCGATGGGGCTATGATCAAACAAGGTCCCGCGCATATCAATCTGACATTTAATGGACCTGTTAAATTAGTGAAGCTGGAGTTGATGGGTGTTGGGCATGAGATGCCAACTAATTTTGAGAGCAATGGCGAAGCTAAGAATGCCTATATGATCGAAACACCGGGCATGCATCCGGGTGCGTTCACCGTTAACTGGGCTGTTATCGGCGAAGACGGTCACACCGTAGCTGATAGCTATAGCTTTACTGTCGATCCTAGCATCACTGAAGAACATTCTGGCGAATCTGCAGGCAACAGCCATTAGGTTTAAATTGTCGATCCTGAAAATGCATCTCGATATCGGTATCAATCACTTAGCTTCATGTGTAGCTAAAATTTTGACCAAGAAGCTACAGTTTCATGCATTTTTTGGATCGACGGTGTTGCACAGGGATGTGCAACCATTGCCCGTAAAGGGCGATGTGAGTGTGCCAAAAGCAAGTAAAATGACACTTTTACGCCAGCTTTTGGCACACGACATACTGAAAAAGTCATGGATGACTTTTTCAGTATCGACTAAATAGCCAACTCGATGTTTACACTCCCTGGCATTTGGGAGCTAGCAAGCCTACTAGCTAAATTACTTCTCTACGTCGGCGCCTTCAGTATTGCTGGAGGCAGCCTGAGTGCTTGGCGCTACTCAAATGCAGATAGATCTCTGCTGTTCTCAAACTTCTCTTATGTATTTTTCGGCACGGTTATTGGTTTTCATGGGGCTGTTCTGGGTTTCCTCGTGCAAGTGGGATTGATAAACGATAGTGGTCTGCCAGGTATGATTGACTGGGGGATGATATCGATATTGCTCGATACAGGTCTGGGTGATGTAACCTTGCTAAGGCTGCTCGCGTTTATACTTGCAGGCATTAGCAGCGTGATCGTTCTCAAAAAGCTCCAGCGCTCTAGAATCGACCTCAAGGATCCCCTAGTCCGATTATTGTTTCTTCTGCAGTTAATAGCTCTACTAGCATTGGCTTTTTCCCATAGGATAACGGGCCATGTGTCTGTTTTAAGCATAGTGGCGCAGATATCAATAGTGATGCATTTCGCTGCATTCGCGTTATGGATAGGCTGTCTCTATCCCTTTCTACAGCTGAGCAGAAGTGTGGATATTGATGTCCTTGAGAAAACACTAAAGCGATTCGGAGACAACGCGATTGTGATCCTCTTCGCACTTTTACTGGGTGGGGGGTTAATGTTATACGAGTTGTTTGAGTCTCCTATGGCCTTAATCAATACCGACTATGGCTTGGCGTTGTTGCTGAAGCTCACTCTGGTTTTGGTGATATTGGGAGTCGCTGCTATGAATAAGCTGATGTTGGTGCCAGTGCTGATAAGCAGTGGAAGTAGGGTCAAGTTGCAGAGATCTATTCGCTACGAGCTGGCAATCGCTGTGGCCATACTCGTTGTCACGTCCTATTTATCGACAATTGTAGGCCCTGCAGGACATCAGATGTAGTGATCGCTAAGTAAGGTTACGGCCGTTAGATGGGTTGGAATCAGCTGGATGGATATCTTCCAACAGGCGACTAGTCTCTAAAGTGTTGAGGTTTAGTGTGATTAGCTCAGCTGTCTCGCTGACAGTTGAATACATCGCCGCTGTCGTCCCTGAAGGCTTCATCGCAAACAGCAGATTATTTCCCACCGGTGACCAAGCTAGATTGAAAACGTGTTTACTACTGTAGTAGACGGGGACAGGTTCTATTGCTGTGCCCAAGCCACCTAAAAATATCGTTGAGCCGCTAGTGTCGTATTGAATGAATGCATATTGCTTATCGTCTAAGGACACGACTGGCGTTGCGATATACTCGACGACGCTAGAGCTATTTTCGATTGTACTGAGCTGCAATTCGCCACCGAGGTAATCTGGCTCGTTGTCTTGTAGCTCGTCGCTCAAGAGGACAGGAGAACTCGTCCTATCGAATCTTTGGTCAATTAAGTTCGCACCATCTAGAGAACCCCAGCCAGCAATGAGTACGCATAGACAGGCAGCGGAGGCGGTTGCGCCAACTCGTAAAGTAGGCATCGTGAACAGTGTAGTCCAGCGCGAGTCATTCAATAGTGATATGGTGGTAACTTCAGCTTCCTGTAGTTCTATTCGTGGCAGTAGGCGATAACCTCGCTTGGGTATGGTCTCAATATAGTTCGAAACCCGAGAGTCTTGGCTCTGAAGCTGCTTGCGTAGTTCGGAGATTGCGCGCGTAAGCGAATTTTCATTGACAATTACACGGGGCCATAATTCCTGAATTAGCTCTTCGCGAGAGAGCACTAGCTCTTCGTTTGCCCCTAGAAAGCAAAGCAACTTAATTAAGCGGGGCTCTAACTGACGCTCTTCGTTTGTGCCACTACACCTAATTCTATTTAGCTGAGGCAGCACGCGCCATTCGCCCACGGAAAATTCTCGAGAGAGAGCGGGCTTAGTGCTCAGTTGCTGTGTCTCTGCTTTCTGTTCGGTCTGTTCTGCGATCAGTGTAGGCATGGTTACTCCGCTAATTTTTCCTATTGCATATCAATTAAGCAAATACAGCTTTCAGCATGGCAATGAAGCATCTGCTTCTAACTTCATGCATGTATTCTAATTTAATAAGACCACCTAAACTGCAATTTTCTCCCTCCGCAGGTTTTCTGGACATAATATTCATCGCAATTTCAGGTTATTCGTCGCTTCTAGCCCTAAATTCAGTTCATTGAGGCTAGCAGAGCAATAATTCTGCGGCTCAGGTTTATTCATAAGGTTTATTTAGGAGATTTCAAGATGAGCTATCGAATATCAGTGAGATTCAGCAAAATTATTGCTATGGCTGTAGTGGTGCTAGTGGTAGCCCAGGCTCAAGCGATAAGCACCGCGGCATTGAGGCAAGGCATACTCTCGTTGGCACCGATGTTAGAGCGGGTAACGCCCGCTGTGGTCAGCATTCGAGTAAGCAAGGCTATGCCGACATCAGGGCGTGGAAGCGAACAGATGGGTCGACCCTACGCCACAGGTGCTGGATCAGGTGTCATAGTGGATGCCGCTGAAGGCCTGATCATTACTAATCACCATGTTGTCGATGGTGCCTCTCGAATTACAGTGCGCCTGAGCGATGAAAGAACGCTGGAAGCCACATTATTGGGCAGTGACCCAGGCACGGATGTGGCGCTATTGCAGGTCGAGGCACAGGACTTGATAGAGATCGCGTTCGCCGATGTAAGTACGGTAGCAGTCGGTGACTACGTTGTGGCAATCGGCAATCCCTTTGGCATTGGACAAACCGTAACCTCCGGCATAGTCAGTGCGTTGGGCCGGGCCGGCATCAATAACGATAACTACGAAGACTTTATCCAGACTGACGCAGCTATCAATCTTGGTAATTCAGGTGGCGCCTTAGTTGATATGGAGGGGAATCTAATTGGTATCAACACGGCAATCATAAGCGGTAGTGGTGGTAGCAATGGCATAGGGTTCGCTGTGCCAACGGATATGGTAGCAAGCGTGATGGAGCATCTGAAACGTGATGGAGAGGTCAGGCGCGGTCTTCTCGGCGTGGCAATAGCAGATGCGACACCCGATATAGTTGCTGCGCTGGAAGTAGATGTTGATTACGGCGCTGTAGTTACCAGTGTAATGCCCAATAGCGCCGCAGAAATGGCGGGTGTGCAGCTTTCTGATGTCATCGTGGAAATAGATGGCAAGGAAGTGCGTGGCAGTAGACAACTACGCAATATGGTGGGGCTAATGCGGCAAGATCAGTTGGTAGAACTTGTGCTATATCGCGATGGCATTCGAGAATCGGTGCAGGCCAGAATAGGTGGCTCCTCGGGTCAAGCCATTGCAGCTAATTCAGCCGTCGATATCAGGAACGAATTTCGAGGCGCGAGATTAGAAGGAGTTAAAGAAGATAATAAATATGTAAATCAAGGGGTTGAAGTTGTTTCTTTAAGTCAGTTTGAAGATGCTTGGGCCGCGGGATTGCGGGAGGGAGATGTCATCGTAGAGGTCAATCGCCGGTCTATAGCAGACCTGGAAGCATTTAATAGGGCGACGTCTGCCAGTGCTGCAAATTCAAGGAACAGCATTTCTGCTCTGACCGTGATTCGCGAGGGACGCAGAATACTGATGTTTCTCTAGTTGGAAATCGAAGCGGGACTACAGGGGAGCTAGTCGCCGTTTCAGTGAATGAACCTTTTCGCTAATAAGTGCCCTCGTTTGGCCGACTTAATGGAAGTTAAGTCGGTTCTTTTTTGTCTGCAATAGTGATTGGGAATGCACTTAAGGTGGTGCAAACTGAAAAGTGTGCATCTGTTTTCAATAGTTTTATGCAATAGCTAACACAGTTAAACTGAACCACCTGTATTGTAACTTCCTATGCGGCTAGCCAATAAATAGAGGAATTAGTAAAAGTCACACTGTGGCTACTTGCTGGACATACATGGACGAATTCTTTAAAACCAATAGATTAAAATTTGGTAGTGCGTGTATAGCGCTGTTGCTAAGTGCTGCCTCTGCGTCAGCAGATAATCTAGGCTCCCACGCAGACTACAATTACGACCTCTCGGATTTCGTTGCTTGGATGGAAGGCGCCAGCCGAGAAAAGGAAATTCCTGGTGTCGCGTTGGCAATCGTATCCCGAGAGGGGATCATGCACATGCAGACTTGGGGTGTCAGGAGCATCGATACGCGGGAAGCGGTTCACACTGATTCGGTTTTTCGTATCGCCTCGATGTCGAAGACTTTCGCAGGAGCATCGGCAGCGTTGCTGGTCGATCAAAACTACCAATCTTGGGATACAAAACTTACTGACTTGTTTCCTAGCATGAACCTGGGCACGCGGCGTTCTTCTAGCGGCATCACCTTGAAGCATGTTGTCAGTCATTCAACTGGTCTAATGCCCCATTCCTATTCCAATTTATTGGATGACGGCGTTTCCTATGACCGAATCAAACCCAGCTTTTCTAAAATCCCAACCGTCTGTAAGCCGGGTGAATGTTACGGTTATCAGAACGTCGTATTTTCAATTATCGCGGATGTGGTAGAGCAGAGCACTGGGGAAAGTTACGAGAAATTTATTTACGATCAAATTTTTAGACCCTTAGGAATGATAACTGCATCTGTTGGGTTGGAAGCCTATTTGGAAAATGATGAAGCCACACAGCCTCATCGCAGGTCGAGAGGGGCTTGGCACACCACGTCTACTAATCCAGCGTACTATTCGGTCGCGCCTGCATCAGGAATCAATGCGAGTATTTTCGACATGAGTATGTGGGTGCGTGCAAACCTCGGCGCATTTCCAGAAGTATTGTCGCCTGATTTTCTTTCCCAGTTACACGAGCCGATTATCGCAACGCCTAGAGGCAATTATTTCAATCGCTGGTCCGGGCTTGAAAAAGCCTACTATGCCACTGGTTGGAGGGTGTTTGACTATAAAGGCCAGCGCGTAATTCATCACGGTGGAGGTGTGCGAGGCTATCGATCGGAGATGGCATTTGTGCCCGAGGCTAACATTGGCCTAGTACTGCTATTTAATGCGGAATCGAACTTAGCCAATGACATCGTGCCCGCGTTCCTCGATAATCTGATTGATACAGCCGATTGATCGTTGCTGCATTGCCGTAGTATTTTCGATCGAGCAATTTCATTAGTTCGTTCACTCAATAATAGGTATTCTCATGAGCTCAGTGATTGACTTGCTGAAGTCCCACCGCAGTATTCGAAAATTTACAGATCAAGCGATAGAGCCAGAACTGTTTAATGAGCTGATTACTGCAGGCCAAGCGGCTGCAACATCCAGTTTCTTGCAGGGCACTACTATCGTAAGAATCAAGAAGCCTGAAACACGCGCCGCCATTGCCAAGCTGGCAGGAGGTCAGGTTTATGTAGAATCGGCTGCAGAGTTTATGATCTTCTGCGCGGACCTAAAACGTCCAGCTAACTATTGTGATGAATATGAAAAGTCATTCGAAGGCGACTATACAGAGCACTTCATCATAGCGACGGTTGATGTTGCCTTAATGGCACAGAGCATGGTGACAGCGGCTGAATCCGTTGGGCTCGGTATTTGTTATATAGGTGGAATTAGAAATGATCCAGCTCAGGTGGTGCAGTTGTTAGAGCTACCCAAGGGTGTCTACCCAGTGTTCGGTCTTTGTCTTGGGTACCCAGATCAAGATCCCGAGGTTAAACCGCGGCTCCCACTGTCGGTGATAGTCAAGGAAGAAGTCTACAACGATATTGGTGACAAGGAGACTATTGCGGGATATGACGAAAATATTCGTGAGTATTACCGTTTGAGGACTGGGGGAGGGCACGGGATTAGTTGGACGGAACAGGTATCTACTTTGCTAGGCGGAAAGGCTAGGCCACATATGAAAGAATTTCTCGCTGGTCAGGGATTCAAATTTCGCTAGGTAGCTAAGCAACAAAATTTCAGGAGAGCAATAGAGCCCTCAAATAACTAGTATTTTAATTTGTGTCTCTTTGGTATCGATAGGAGCCCGTTGAAGGCAGTGATTCCACTTTATCACTCACAAGCGCCGCGATCGTCTCGGATGGTGGTATTGCTCCTGAGCCAAAGGCGAAGTTGAACTCACCGTTTACCAGTCCGCGTCTGTCATCGGTTACTGACCAGCGCGCTGTGTAGTACTCCGACTTGGGCAATTCACCGGGAATGGGCAAGACAAAGCTATGACTCATTCGTGAAGGGTCATATTCAAAGTTGATGCTAATCCATTTGCCATCCGCGGTATACAGAGCCAATTTTAGCAGCCGTACATCTACTCGAAAGCTCATGGTAATCATCTGCGGAGGTTCAGTGAGTACGGAATCATCCGGAGGGAAGGTTACCCCGGGGGTAAGAACTCCGTGTCCATGTTGTGCTAGTGATGTGGTAGAAGCTAGCAGCCCAAGGAATGCGCTAAACAGCAGTACACCTACTTTCCTGTAGTATGTCTGAGGGTTCATAGACTGCGTAATCCGTCTGCTGGTGTTCATAGCTTCAATCTTAGCAAAATCGCTCATCGCTCTCTATTAGATAATTGACAATAGGGTGTTTCAAATTAGATAAGCTTTTAGTAGTTGTTAGCCGAAATAGACCATGCATTGCCTTGTGAGAGCAACTAGGCGACCAAATTCATCGTAAATCCTCCCCGACTGCTGTGTATAGCCATCGGCTGCGGCTTCCACCTCGAATTCCAGGTAGAACCACTCGCCTGTTAAATTTTCTGGTGCTTCGACGAATTCTAGAGACCAGCTCAATGAGCTGGCAGGTACGGGAGGCTTCTCAAAATGGGAGAGCAGGACAGGGGGTGGAATATCAGCTATGGCAATAAGTTTCTCGATAGGAAAGCGAGAGACATCTTGTTTGTGTCGCACCCACATACTCAAGAAAGGTTTGTAGTTTCCAGAAAATGGGATACCGCCGTCGATCCAGCAACCATCGAAATACTGAAGGAAAGGTGGCAGGCGTTTGGCATTGTCACTGAAATACATGCCGCTCTCTCGACTCGGCAATTCCTTATCGACTGCAGCGGCTGGCTTGAAGGCTTCGCGAGAATTGCCAAATGCGGCCATGGCTTGCAGAGCGATCTGCCCCTCGGAAATCACGTTCGCGCTACACTGTGTGACGTTCCTGCCCTGACGTAGAACGATTGCTTCCACATTGACCTCTCCAGGAGTTACGGGGGCAATAAAGGAAACCATTAGGGAGCGAATAGTCTGCGGCTGAGCCAGCTTTTTTCGCATTGCAGTTACCGCAAACGCGGCTGATAAGCCACCAAATGCAGAGCGTCCCTGTGACCAATTCTCACTAAATCGAGTGGTATTTGAGTCGCTTTTCTCGAGGCCTGCGAGTATGTCGCCTAGATTTACATCGTGCATTATTGACCTTCTAACTCCTGTAATTCGTTTCTGAATTTCGCCGCCGTATTTCACAAAACTGGTTGACGATGATATTCTTCGTCATCAGTTTTTCGTTGTCTTGGTAATGTTTTTTGTTGCTGTGGGCGAGACTAAAAGTGGAATAGCATTGAATTCATACTCTTTCCAGATACTAAGTATTGCTCTCCTAGGGATAGGTCTGGGTCTATGGCATCCTGCCACAGCACAGCCTTCTCAGATTGGCTTGTCTCTTCAAGTGGAAGATATTACAGGAATAAGCATAGAAACAGAAACCGCGCCTGCAGATGATAGTGTCCTGCTCGAAGCCCCTGACCATCTCCAATTGGAGTTCCCTTATGATGTGCGCCTAGTCAAATTGACTCTTCGGAATGAGTTGCGAGACTGGGTGGATATTGATTTTCGTTACGATCCTACAATACAAGAGAAATTCCAGTGGAATATTCCTGAGTTGACCCCGGCGACATATTACACCGCCGACTGGGCTATTCTTGCTACGAATGATCGTCTTATAAGAGGGAGCTTTAGTTTTTCATTCGGCCCAGAAGCACTGGCGCCTTCAGTGATTAAAGCGGCAGAAGCGCTGGTACTAGATTCCATAAGTGCTGGTCCTAATACGCGTTTTGTTAGGCCGCCGCGTACCAACATCATCCTCAATCAGGATAAGCCAAGCTACGATCCACCTTTTACGATTAAGCTGGAAGATGGCCAGGCGGAACAATCACTAGACTCTTCCGCCGCACCTCGCTAAGCCTAGAATCTAAACTCTAGGGGCTTACATTCACAGTGACATACTGATCGTGATAGAGGCCTCCATCGTCAGCCCGTGCCCAAAGAATATATTCGCCAGGTTCTGTAAACGTCGCTCTTACCTCGTACATGTCATCATCTGGAATCGTAGGAGGAACCCAAAGAGCTCCCCAAGGCGAATTGGCTGACGTGCGGGTATCTTCCCAGGGTTTCACCTGAGCAGGTTCGAAGCTAACTTCTCCAGGGCCTCTGAATTTATTCCAAGACAGGAACAAGCCGTTGGTCTTGCCGACAGTGGTGCGACGTGGCGGTTGCATCATGCGTTCCTGAACACTGGTTTCGGTTCTTGTGAGAGTGAAGCTGCGAGGCTTTGGCAGGCCGTCATCTGCGACCTGTGTAAGGAATACGACTTCTTCACCAACCTTTGCGTTTCTGATAATCGAGCCGTTAACTGTCTCGCCTTGTACGGTTACTACAGGCGCGATATTTGCACGTGACTCCGGGCTGCTAGTTCCTGCGCCCAAAGACCCAGTTTCAGATGCTATCACCATGTTGTCTATCAGATAATCTGGGACTAACGTTCCGTAGGCTTTGTTAGTTTCGCCATTGTGCGTAATGGTCCAGACTAGCTCTCTATCGCCCCAATCAGAAGGTACCACTACTTCAAAGGTGAATCTGTTGCGCCTTGGCAGGAAGTGGGTAGGTTGACCCCGATCGGCAATACCGGGTGTAAAAGAGTTATTGTCGCCAACCTGGATGTCGGGTTGCTCTTCCCAGTTCTCATTCATGTATCCAAATAGCAGGCTAAATGTTCCGTCATCATTAGGGCGCCATCCCTCATAGCCAGGCTCTATTTCAGCACCTGAGCGATAGCTGAGTTGAGCGGAAGCCGACTGCATACCAAGAGTTGAAAAGAGAATAAACCCTGTTAGCCATTTAATTTTGTTTTTAGAATATCGATTCATGCCTTTCCCCTGTAACGATTTCATGATGTTAGTTACTGCAAATTGCTGGTTCCAAGAGTAATGATTCGCGTAGCTCGCCATGTTGACTCGAATCAATTCCGCGAGTATCAGTAATGATTCTTTCTATCAAATTTTTGACAATAAAAAAGGGACACGTTAGTCATTGGTGTCCCCTAAGTTCATTAAGTATTTATCTAATGGCTGGGACAACTCCGGCTATGGGCTTTGGCCCCTTGCCTTTCTAGCTCCACAATTCCAGCAGGCAAGCCCGTTCTCTGCTTGCTGAAATTGCGGGGCAGCAGCGGGAAAATGTTCTCCTTTTTTATGGTCTGTTAACTATTCACTAACATTTACTGTGATGTAGTTGTCGTGATAAAGGCCGCCGTCATCGGCACGACCCCAAAGTATATACGTCCCGGGCTCGTCAAAAGTAACAGTGATTTCGTGTAAGCCATCCTCTGGTGCCTCGGGTGGCAACCAAAGTGCACCCCAAGGTGAATTCGCTGAAGTTCGTGTGTCTTCCCAAGGCTTAGGCATCGGCGGATCAAAAGTCACATTGCCTGGACCACGGTACTTGTTCCAGGATAAGAACAGACCATTCACCTTGCCAACTGTGATGCGTGTTGGAGGGCGCAGCATCCGACGCATAAGGTCGTCTGCTTCGATGGTGCTCTCTCTACGAGCTGCAGGAAGGCCGTCATCTATAACTTGAGCTACGAAGCTGATCTCTTCGCCAACGTGCGCAGCGCGAATATCATCACCTTGAATTGTCACAGTGGGTGCGATGTTAGCTCGGGATTCAGGGCTGCTAGTGCCAGCACCTAATGAGCCAGTTTCAGACGCGATGACCATGTTATCTACAAGGTAATCGTCTTTCAGTGTCGCATACGCTTTGCGTTCGACTCCGTTGACGTTCAGCGTCCAAACCAATTCGCGCTCTCCCCAATCTGAGGGAACGACGACCTCAAACGTGAAACGATTTCTACGCGGAAGGAAATGGGTTGGTTGACCTCGGTCGGCATCCCCTGGAGAGAAGGAGTTACTGTCTCCAATTGCCACATCTGGCTGCTCTGTCCAATTTTCATTCATGTAACCAAACATGAAACTGAACGTGCCATCTGCATTAGGGCGCCAGCCCTCGTAGGCAGGTTCAACGTGCTGTCCATATTGAAAAGTATCAGCGACCACCACACTCGAAGTGCCTAATAAAAAAACTGCAATCAGCAGAGCGTTAACTCTGCTGATTGCTTCACTAGAAAGCTTGCTCATGTTTCTACTACAACCTCAATTAATTGCCAGCAACGTCGTTTGCATCAGTGCTCTCAGCCTCAGCTACAGGCGCAACTAAAGGTGCTAAGCAAAGAGGACAGCCGATAACGTGATCGTTCGGGCCCAGATTGAGTGCCTGACGTCTTTCTTCCATAGCTTCGAAGAACTGATCATCAGTTAGAGTGACGCGAATGCCCAAATCGATGAACATGTTCGTCACAGAGCGGTTACCAGAACCCTGCCAGTTGCGTGGATCAGGAACGTTCGGGTTAGTTTCCGTGTTGTTCATGTAGCCGACGATGTGCAAGATAGTGCCCTTAGGCAGCAGGGGTGCTGCGTTTTCTGCGTAAGGATAGCCGCGTACCCAGTTGTGGTCGTAGCCTACGCAAGAAAGGGTTTCTACCGTGTAGCCCCATATCGCCTCGAGACACATGCGCTCGCCTGGAGCGTGCAGGTGTGGTTCGAAGGTCACTACCTTGGTGTGCTGGTTGAGCACAGTATAGGCGTGAAGTTCCTGGTCTTTGGCGTTTCCAGTAATGCTGATGTCTACACCGTTGCCTAAACCGATAAAAGCGGTCTGATACTTGGGTTCATAACCGACGGGATGGAAACGAAAACCTACTTCCATGTGAGCAGTCGTATCACGACCGTTGGAGTGCATATGCACGGAGTCGGAAACGATGGATGACCCAGCCTTCAGGAGGCGGCCAGCATCTTGGTCGAAGATGTCAGCGTTTCTGCCAACTTCATGTACAGGCCATGGAAGCGAAATTGTAGAACCACGTTCGCCATTTTCGTCAAGCATCGCTGTGCCCCAGATCATGTGGTGGAAGATATATGCGCCACCGACAGTATCTCGGCCAGTGCCGGCCTGATTGTTGACATCGTTTACTTCGACGACTTCAACAGATTTAACGTAGCGATCTTCTTCCAAATTTGTAGGAATGTAATCGATCTCACCCCACCAGTCAGGCGTGCCGGCTAGTTTGGTGACTTCGTTCATAACAACAACAAGGTCAGGCTCGCCGGCCTTCCACTTTAAGCTGTCATCGAAAACTAAAGCTTGTGGAGCGTCAGCTGTGTCGCCCTTAGGTGTGCCGCTGCGTGCCCAAGTCGAAATTAGTGCTAACTCTTCATCGTTTAGAGAGGGGTCATCTTTGAATTCCTGTATACCGATGTCCTTCTCCATGTACCAAGGAGGCATGGCGCCTGCACGGTCACGTAGAGCTGTCTTGTACTCGATCAAACCGGCGAATGGAGCAACTTGATCATAAGTCACTAGAGGCATAGGTCCGGCGCCACCGTCTCGGTGACAGTTCTGACAGCTGCGCTGCAGAATTGGCTCTATATCCTTGTGGAATGTGACTTCACTGGATTGCGCCAGCGATAGACCAGGAATGGACATTGCTGCTACTACTGCCATACCGCTCAGCAGTGTTTGGGCTGAAATTATTCGCATAGTTTGCTACTCCTCATAGCTCGTTCGATCGTAAATCTATTGAGTGTAAAAATTGAATTCAGTGCTTAGTAGATAACTAGCGAACGATAGCATTATTCGACTAGTAGTTGAATTTTTCTGGACGCGTAGTAAGTCGAATAATTAGTAACTTAACTCTGCTAATAGCCTGAAAACTGGTTCATTTTTGGAAATAATCCGAAATCAGTCAGTTCTAGAGCCAAACTGGGAAGAATTGCCGTTTTAAGGCTTGCTGCCGCGAAGCAGAGCCCAGAGGTTGCTACTGGCAAGCAAACTTGCGAAAAGAACTAACAAACCGAGGCTAAACCATTGAACTGAATAAGATAAGTTCTGGTTAACCTCCGCGTTCACGGCGGGCCAATGACGCACAAGTACGCCGGCTTGATCTTCAGTGAGTCGAATCTCGAAGGGAAACAACGGCTCATCGATTATATCGCTAATTACTTCGATTTCGAGGCTGCGCATGCGTAATGGCCAGACCGAAGCGTCGATTTGGCTAGCAAGCACCCGCGCATTTTCGGGGGGTACGAAGATCTGGCCGGTAATCTCTACTGGTCCGAATGCAGGGCGTAGATCCGGCGGGGTATCCGGCGGCAGAATACCTGTGGTCCAGCCTCGGCTGACCAGAATGAGTTGATCGTTACTTTCTAGCCGAAAAGGCGTCACCACTCCGTAGCCAATCATACCCTGAAAGAATTCGGCCAATAAGAGAATAGCTCGGTCATTCACAAATTCTCCCTTCATGGAGACATGTCGGTTCTGCAATTCTGGGTTTGCCCGATGCAAATGCCCTGCAGGGATGCTCTCGATAGGGGCTGCATTCAGGCTGGATTCAATTACGAGAGCGGCCTGTGCTTCGACCTTTTCTGCAGCTCGATCAAGCTGCCACAAACCGAGCCGGGCAAAGGCGGTGGCGGTCATAAACACGCAGACTGCGAATAGCCAGTTGATGCGGATGTGAAATATCCCGATGGAATGTTCTGATCGAAGTTTCATTTTGAGCCATTGAAAAGTTAATGTTTACACTACGGTGAGAGCGGTACTTCAGATTTGTTGCTGTGCTAAATAACCAGCACTCCAACAAGCGCAGGAAGACTAATTCAGATCGGTCGGAAATTCAATTGGAACGCGAACTTAACTGCCCTGCTAACACCATAGGCACCAGTGATAGGGAGGGCGATAGTAAGTGATAAGCCGGCCGCAAACTATTACAGCACACCAGCACGCGAGGGAAACACCGGCCATGATTTTGGCGCGTAGAATTACCGGTGAAGCCCCGGCTCCAGATTTAACATCTGAAGAAGCTGTGCTCGCATAGAAAAGCAACATATTAATGCCGGCGATCAGCATGAAGAATAATTTTGATTGAACAGCAGGGTTGTAGAGATATTGATCCGGGGCGGTAGTTAGGAACATCGTGCCCGTAATCACATTCAATAAATAGCCGGCTACTCCGATGGGTATCAATCGGTGCAGTTCGGATAGAGTGATTTCATTCGCAAATCCCATCATCCGTAGATCGAATAAGCCGACGGTTCCTATTAGCAGGCACAGGCCAAAGAAATGAATGGACTCAGCGATAGGCCAACCCCAGGGAGAATTCATGAAGGCATAAATGCCTGTTGCCTGCGAGAAACTAAGTAGGAAATCAATCATGGCCGTTCAATAAAACCGCGAGGCAAGAAGAATGCTGTGGGTGTAGGCGAGAAATCGCCCAGCGGTTAACGTTATTATCCATAGCGCGATAGAGAGATAGGCGAGTTT
Organism: Pseudomonadota bacterium; assembly: GCA_027592275.1. GTDB lineage: Bacteria > Pseudomonadota > Gammaproteobacteria > Pseudomonadales > Pseudohongiellaceae > UBA9145. The sequence goes on along the minus strand of JAQCKF010000021.1, from coordinate 1,647 downwards.
GATGGAGACACTATCAATGGGGATTTCAGGTTTATTCAAGAATGTACTTTGAATACGTTTGCTTATCAGCAGTCCAAAAACTACAGCACAAAGTTTAATATAGAATACTGGGTTGGTAAGTGCCTTTGCTGGGTAAGCGAGCAGCAAGGCGGCACCGGAGATGAATATCAGGGCAGCAGCGTACCAGTGAATTGCATAGAAACGGCATAGGGCTGACATCTCTAGGCGAGGAGCGATGCCCACGAGTCGCAATGCGACCGCGAAATTTATTCCCACGACGAAAGCCATGGCGAGCGAATGTAGGGTCAGTGAACTGAAGAACGCGACTCCTGATTCCCGCATCAGTATACTTAGCGCTGTTTCTTCGAGTCTGGCTAGTGTTTCCAGTTTATCCTACCCTTCTTTGTGAACCTCTATTCATGATGTGGCAATCATGCTTAGGCACGGAGGCGGTTCGATGAAGCCTTCCATTTCAGCACGAAGGTTTGCACCTGTTAGCTCCAGAATTGCTGAGCAGCTGGGTATTCCAGATGTTGAATATTTAGCTGAGCGTAGCACTGCTGTCAACACGAATCTGTCGGGTTCGCAGTATTACCCACTATTTATGATTTGGCTGCTCTCCTGAAAGTGATATGGTAGTTGAAAACAATAATATAGGAGTTAGTAATGAGAAATTATACGGCAAAAAACGGTCTACAATCGCGCTTTTATGCACTGCTGGCGGCACTTCCTTTAGTAATGCTGAGCTCTTTCAGCGTAGCCGCAGAGGGTGATTTTGTGCCAAGAACTGCAGACCAAAAACCAGACTTCAATGGTATTTGGCAGGCAATCGGCAGTGCGCATTGGAATATAGAGCCACATGCGGCGGACTTTAGCCCGCTCGTTGAATTAGGGGCCATAGGGGCAATTCCTGCTGGATTGGGCATCGTCGAGGGTGGAAGTATTCCTTATACCTCCGAGGCTCGCGCGAAGCAACAGGAGAATAGGGCGGACTGGTTGGCGTTGGATCCAGTGGTAAAGTGCTATATGCCAGGTGTGCCGAGAGCCACCTATCTGCCGTTCCCCTTCCAAATCATCCAATCTCCGGAGCATGTCGTTATGGCCTACGAGTTTGCGAGTGCAAGCCGGATTGTTTATATGGATCGTCCCGATTTCGAGGCGCCAATATTTAGCTGGATGGGCCATTCTCGCGGGCATTTCGAAGGAGATAGCCTGGTCATTGATGTAACTGATCAAGTGCCTGACACATGGTTAGACCGTGCGGGGAATCATCACAGCGATGCGCTGCGGGTAACTGAGCGTTACACGCATGTGGGGCCGAATACCCTCATGTACGAGGCAACGCTAGAGGACCCTAATGTGTATACCCAAGCGTGGACGTTGAAGTTTCCGCTATACAGAAGACTAGATGAAAACATGCAGATTCTTGAATTCAAATGTGTTGAATTTACAGAGGAGCTTATCTACGGTCATCTGCGCAAGGGTGCAAACGCAGAATAGGGCAGCATCCTCGTCCTGTGATCTGTTTGAGTAGTCCACACATTGAGACCCGCTTCGCAGCGGGTTTTTTGTATGATTGAATCGCTATCACTTTACTAGACACCTTTCAGTCATACAAAATGGCTATAAGAGAGGTGAATATGAGCA
>JAQCKF010000004.1 GCA_027592275.1 Pseudomonadota bacterium | reverse complement strand
GAAAACCACGTAAGCCTTTGATTTATATGGTAGCAATGGGTGGACTTGAACCACCGACCCCAGCATTATGAATGCTGTGCTCTAACCAGCTGAGCTACATTGCCAAAATTTTTACTGCGGCCTCCGATAGCACGTCATCTGCGAATTTTATTTCCCATTTCATGCTCGATGTATGTCGCATACACCTGCGCGTGAAATGGGAAATAAAACCCACATCGAACGCACTCTCGAAGCCCTCGCTACAAAATTTACAATTTCTACTGCGGCTTCCGATGGCGCACCCTCGAAGCCCTCGCTACAAAATTTACAATTTCTACTGCGGCTTCCGATGGCGCACCCTCGAAACCCTCCCTACGAAATTTTAATACTCCAAACTTCGTGCATGAATTCTGTGTCTTGACCCGAAAGGCCGCGAATTTTCGGCATTTCGGGGGTGTTTGTCAAGCTAGACGTTAAATCGGAAATGGATCACGTCGCCGTCTTGGACGATGTACTCTTTGCCTTCCAAGCGCCATTTACCTGCGTCTTTGGCGCCGTTCTCACCGTTATAGTCTACGAAGTCCTGGTAGGCAGTTATTTCTGCTCTTATGAAGCCCTTCTCGAAGTCGGTGTGGATGACTGCGGCGGCCTGTGGGGCCGTGGCGCCTTGCTTTACTGTCCAGGCTCTCACTTCCTTCACGCCGGCGGTGAAATAGGTCTGTAGGCCGAGTAGGGTGTAGCCGGCGCGGATTACGCGGTCTAGGCCGGGCTCTTCCATGCCTAGGTCTTCTAGGAATTCTATGCGTTCATCGTCTTCTAGCTCGGCGATCTCGGCTTCCAACTTGTTGCAGATCGCTACTACTACGGCGCCTTCTTCTTTGGCGATGGCTATTACTGTGTCCAGATGAGGATTGTTCTCGAATCCTTCTTCATCGACATTGGCGATATACATGACTGGCTTAACAGTTAGCAGATGCAGGCTATACAGATCGGCTAGTTCTTCTTTAGTTAAATTCAACGAGCGAACTTGCTTCGCCTCATCCAGATGCGCCTTTACCTTCTCTAATACAATTACCAGACGCTGTGCATCTTTGTCGCCGCTTCTGGCTACTTTGGATGCCCTATCAAGAGCCCTATCGACGCTCTCAAGATCGGACAGCGCGAGTTCGGTGTTGATGGTCTCTATGTCTGAGGCCGGGTCGATCTTGTCCGACACGTGGGTTATGTTGCTGTCTTCGAAGCAGCGCACTACGTGTGAGATAGCATCGCATTCGCGGATGTTCGCGAGGAATTGATTGCCTAGGCCTTCACCTTTGGATGCGCCAGCAACTAAACCGGCGATGTCGGTAAATTCCATCGTGGTCGGTATGGTCTTCTGCGGGTCGACGATCGCGGTGAGCTTGTCCAACCGCGTGTCAGGAATAGAGACAATGCCGGAGTTGGGCTCGATGGTGCAGAACGGAAAATTCTCTGCAGCGATGCCGGCCTTAGTCAGCGCATTAAATAGTGTAGATTTGCCCACGTTGGGTAGTCCGACGATTCCACATTTTACGGCCATTACTTGTCTCTATTTGATCTATTTAGTATTGAGCATTAGGTATGCAACAGGCGCATGGCTTCTTCCCAGTCGCCTTTAACCGCCTTCGGAGTTACCCGAATAGCGTCTTCTATATCTGACATGATGACGTCGGCTTCCGATCTGGAAGGGTTGCCAAGTACATAGTTCGCTACCATAGACTTGTGACCCGGATGCCCCACACCGATGCGCAGCCGGTAGAAATCTCGCTGGTTTCCGAGTGCGCTGATGATGTCGCGGATGCCATTATGACCGCCGTGACCACCGCCATGTTTGAAACGTGTGACGCCCACTTCGAAATCGATCTCGTCGTAGGCGACCAACATATTCTCCGGCTCGATCTTATAGAAATTGCACACGGCAGCTACAGACTTGCCGCTGTTGTTCATGAACGTAGTCGGGAATAGGAGTTTGATGTCTTCGCCAGCAATATTGATGCTGCCGAATTCGCCGAAAAACTTACTCTCTCCACGCAGGCTACCAGAATAACTCTTGGCAAGGTGGTGGAGAAAGATGACACCGGCATTGTGCCGGTTGGAGTCATATTGTAGGCCTGGATTACCCAGACCCACAATAAGTTTTATGCTAGTGCCTGTCATAAGATTTTAGGGCTAGCCTAAAAACAGGACTAGTCTTCCTTCTCGTCGGAATCATCGCTACCCGCATCTGACTCAGGTGCGGCAGGTGCGGCAGGAGCAGCTGCAGCTTCTTCGACTTCGGCTCTAGGCGCCTGCACTGTTGCAACGCTAAGATCGCTATCTTCATCGCCGTGTGAAAGTGAAACGCTAGTAACGCCTTCAGGCAAAGAAATGTCCGACAGATGAATTGCATCGCCTATTTCGAGCGCGATCATGTCGACTTCGATATATTCTGGGAGATCTTTCGGGAAACAGATGATCTCAATTTCGTTCAAAGTCTTGAGGATGCTTCCACCGCCCGTTTTAACGCCCACACACTTGTCTTCGTTGAGGAAGTGAATCGGTACGTTAACTGTAATCTCTACCTTATCGCTCACGCGCTGGAAGTCAGCGTGCATGATGATATCTTTAGCGGGATGACGCTGCAGCGCCTTAATCACAGCCTTCTGCGTTTTCTTCGCAACATTCAAAGTAATGATGCGTGAGAAAAATGCTTCGTTCTCTGTAGCCTTCTTGATGTCCTTGTGGGCAATCGTTAAGGAAACAGGGTCTTCGTCGCCACCATAGAGTACGGCGGGGATGTTGTTGTCCAAACGGCGTAGGCGGCGGCTCGCACCTTTCCCTAGGTCCGTTCGAACAGTACAGTTCAATTCAAATTCTTTAGATGACATAAGTCTCTCCTAAGAAGTGCTGTAGTTAGCTTGCGACCGACTAATTACAGTGTTTATAAAGATCAATTGATAGCGAATCTATCACTGACCATTGTGTATCCGCTCGAGGATGACAACTCTAAGTGTTGTCGAACATCGCGCTTATGGATTCTTCATTGCTTACACGACGAATAGACTCGGCTAGTAATTTAGCCATGGATAGCTGTCGTATGCGCTTACAATTTTTTGCTGCGTCGCTCAGTGGGATAGTATCGGTAACTACCAGTGAGTCGAGCCTGGAATTCTCTATGTTCTCTATTGCCGTACCCGATAATACTGGGTGCGTACAATAGGCCATCACTTTCAAGGCGCCGTGGTCTTTTAATGCATCCGCGGCCGTGCAGAGCGTGCCCGCTGTGTCGACCATGTCGTCGACGATAAGACAGCTGCGTCCTTCTACGTCACCGATAATGTTCATAACCTCCGCTACGTTCGCGGCTGGTCGGCGTTTATCGATAATAGCGAGATCCACATTCAGTTGCTTGGCAACGGCTCGTGCTCTAACCACGCCGCCGATGTCGGGCGAGACCACTATCAGGTTCTTGTATTTCTGCCGCTCTATATCATCGGTTAGTACCGGTGAGCCGTAGACGTTGTCCACTGGGATATTGAAAAACCCCTGTATTTGTTCAGCATGCAAATCGACAGTGAGTACGCGGTTCACGCCCACCGTGCCGATCATGTCGGCAACTACTTTGGCACTGATGGCAACGCGTGCCGATCGAACGCGGCGATCTTGTCTCGCATAACCGAAGTAGGGGATTACGGCCGTAATTCTATTTGCCGATGCGCGGTGCAGTGCGTCGGCCATCAACAACAACTCCATGATACTGTCGTTGGTTGGCGCGCAAGTAGGCTGAATGAGGAATACATCCTTACCGCGAACGTTCTCGTTGAGCTCTACAGAAATCTCACCATCGCTGAATTTACTAATGCTCGCATAACCCAGAGGAATACCGATATGCTTGGCAATATTGTCTGCCAATTCTGGGTTGGCATTACCAGTAAAGACCATCAAATTATTTGGCACGGTGAGTTCCTATAAGTGTCGGTACAAGCAGTTCGGAATGAATCATTCTATTTAGTACAAATAGTTTTTAAAAGACAGCTACTTCTATTAGCTCTACTTTGTTCTGCAACTGTCTTAGAAAATGGCTGGGGTGGCTGGATTCGAACCAACGCATGCAAGGATCAAAACCTTGTGCCTTACCACTTGGCGACACCCCAATAATTCGTCTTCTAACTGTAATCCTGTTCTAGAGAATCGATGCCCTTGGCAACAAATCCCGGTAGATTGTCTGGCAGCGCATTTAGCACTTTCTTGGCCGCTGCTTCACTCTCGAAGCTGGCAAAAAGGCTTGAGCCTGTTCCTGTCATTCTGAAATTGGCGAATTTAGCCAAGATTTCGAATGCTTGATCTACCTCTGGATGCAGTTTTCGAGTGACTGATTCGCAGTCATTTCGGGCGCTGCCAGCCAGAAAGTCGGCCATTTTGATTGCTTGGGAGTTCCGTGTCAAATGTTCATGACAAAAAATCTTCACGGTCGAGACGGAACATTTCGGAGATACCACCAGATACCAGCTATCCCCCAATTCTACAGGGCTGAGCCGTTCTCCAATTCCTTCGGCCCAGGCCGATTTTCCGCGGATGAATACGGGCACATCTGCACCTAATTTGACGCCTATCTCGCAGAGCTTGTCCGCGCTTAGATTTAGCTTCCACAGTTGGTTTAAGGCGAGAAGACAGGTGGCTGCATTCGAGCTTCCTCCGCCTAGACCAGCTCCACTTGGGAGCCGTTTTTCTAGGCTGATGCTAGCTCCAAGCAGCGGATTGCCTGCTTCTAGTCTTAGTAGTTGTGCGGCGCTGGTTACGAGATTTTTATCCAGAGGGGTGTCAGTCTCGACGCCCTCGCTGAAAGATAAGTGCAGGCTGAGTATGCCGTCGTTACTCACCTCAAATGCCATCTGATCGCCGAAATTGAGGAGCTGGAACACCGTCTGCAGCTCATGATAGCCATCTTCACGGCGGCCAGTAATATGCAGGAACAGGTTCAGTTTGGCGGGAGCCAAGAAGTGGGCGGGTTGCTTAGTCATCAGTCAGTTTTTCTATTTATTCTTCGGCAAGTTCGTCGGTCAATGCGTCGGTGGTCCAATTGAGTCCGATAAAATTCAGGCGAATGTCATTGCGCGGCCGCGTTAACTCTACACGGCGCGGTAGATTAATCTCTCCGTATTGGCGCATGTCACTCAAGTTGATGGTCCAGTCTGCCTGTTCAATAGTGGTGAGCTGATTTAGTTCGTTGAAGCTTAACTGAAAGTCGGAATCGGGGGAGGGAAGACCCTTGATCCAATAATTCAGTTGTGAGACGGGAAGCTCATAGCCCATCTGCCTCAGAATAAGTTCTTCCGGGCTGCTCGCATCGACTGTCTCGCCATCGTTTTCTAGAGTTACATAGCCGGGGCGGCCGACGATTAGCGTGTTGCCCGCGTTGAATGTGCCCCATAGGCGTATGTGGTACTCGACGTTCTGTTGCAGCCAATTGATGCGTGGCGTATGGGATTCGTTGTCGTAGCGAACATTGACGCGGCCGCGTAGCTCCCAAGAATCGAAATCCTGTAGTTGGTTGCGCTGGCGTGACCAGTCGCTGTTCTCTTCGGCGGGAGGGGCTATGGCAGCGCAGGCCGAAAGTAGCGCTGTCGCGAGCAGCAGGCCTGCGGCTGATCGGCTCATCTCTCTAAATGCATTGTCCCGCTTCACTCTGATATTCATTCTGCGACTTGCAGTCTTTCCATTGCCTCGGCTATGAGAGGGCTTTCAGGATCTGTCTCGAGTGCATCTTGCCAGACGCGCATGGCTTCATCAAAACGTCCCAATGCCCAAAGCACCTCGCCAAGGTGGGATGCCACCTCGTCGTCGGGGAAGGCAGCGAAGGCGCGGCGCATCTGCACCAGCGCTTCTTCATAACGCGCAACTTTATACAGAGCCCAGCCTAGACTATCGATGATGGCCGGGTCGTCGGGAGAAATTGCGATGGCGCGTTCTATTAACTCTAACGCCTCTTCATAACGTGTCGTCTGATCGGCGAGCATATACCCGAGGTGATTCAACGCGCGGGAATCTTCAGGCAGCATGCTAATAATCTGCCGTAGATCGCGCTCGGATCCCTGGCGGTCGCTTTGTGAATCGTAATATAAGACGCGCGCGAAAAGCAGATCCGTCTCGTTCGGGAATTTATTCAGGGCAGTATTAAGAAGCTGCTCTGCTGCATCTGGATGCTCTTCCTGAATAAGCAGTGAAGACTCGATTGTCGTAAAGAGCACCTCGAGTCTAGGCTGCCCGCGAGAGAGCTGACTTAACCAGTCGTGGGCATCATTGAGGCGTCCGCTTTGAATCGAGAGTCGCGTTGCTTGTTGTTGCGCCGCAAGAAAATTATTCGTGCCGATGCGCACCTGTCGGAAGTGCTCAATCGACTTTTCTAGATCGTCCTGTTGCTGATAGATGAGTCCTAAGTTGTACTGACTCTCATCGGCGCGCTGATCAACGCCAATTAACTTGGTATAGGCAGCTATGGCGAGATCGAAATTTTCTAGTTGTGTATTGAGTAGCGCGACGGAGTAGAGCGTTTCCCAATCTTGTGGGTCTTGTTCTACTAGAATCTGAAACTGTTCCTGAGCCTGTTCGTACTCTTCATTTTGAACTAGCAGGCGTGCGTAGTTGAGACGCAGCGACTTGTCTGTTTCGAACCTTGCCACGCCACTTCGCATAACGCGCGTTGCACGCTCGGGGTTGTCTAAGCTCTGGAGAATCTGTGATTCGAGCATAACCATGTTTGGCGTGAGATCCGTGTCGTCCTTTAAAAGTTCCAGCTCAGTGAGAGCCTCTTCGAAATCCCCATTCTGTGCTAGCAACTGCACCAGTGTTAGATGGATGGAAGTCTGATCGCCGAATTCGCCTTTTAGGCGGCGCAGATTTTCTATCAGCACCGACCTATCCTGGGGATTGAGGCGGCCAGTACGTGAGGATAGAGCCGCGAAGTCGATAGTGCCGCCTAGCTCGAGCACTCTCACCATATGGGAGATAGCCTGCTCGAAGGCGCCGCTCTCAAGAAATTGAATGCTGAGCAATAGCTGTGGCTGTGGGTTTGTCGGCTCCAGCTGAGCCCACAGCAAACCAAGTTGCAACAGGGCGTTGGTGTCGCCATTGACCGAGGCGAACTGAATGGCACGCTGGATTACGGTGAGGTCTCGGGTAGACATTGCTAGGTCGAAATAGCTCTCTCCGGCCTCGACTACTTGGCCGCGCTGAGCGCTCAGTTCGCTGACAATAGCCTCATACAGCTGATCTTCGGTAAAACTGCCGTATTCGATTTTAGCTGCAGGTTCCGCCAGTACCGGTGCGGGCATGGCTCTAGCAGGGGACTCATCGGTTTCGGTTGGTGCCACGGAGGCGGCACATCCGACGAGGCTGGCGCAGGTGAGTGCTATGAAGAAGTTATTGATTTGTATCATATTTTACAGTCTGGGCCCGCTATGGCCGAGTGTTTGCTAAGGCAGGCATTGTAGCAGCTACTCTAGCTGGCTTCCGAGCAGATTTGCTCTAGTTTTTGTCCAGATCGAGTGATCAGTCTCTAATGGGAACTGGAGTGGATATTTAGTAACATAGCGGCCCCTTTATACTGGCAAAAATAATTCGCGGCGATTGTCGCGATTTCACCACGATCCGCTCGAACGGTTAATTCATGGCATTGGTACTAGTAGGTATAAACCACAACACGGCGAATATCGAAATGCGCGAGAAGGTGGCTTTCCCACCGGAGATCGTGGAGTCAGCTCTTGCCGAAATTTATGCCTTGCCGCCAATCGAGGAAGTGGTGATCGTCTCTACCTGCAATCGTACGGAGATCTATTTGGATTTTGTCGAAGGTGACTCTGAGGCGCCGGCCGGCGATGTGCTTGCTCAGAATCGTCAATTGTTAGATCGGCAGGCACAAGTCGTGGCGTGGTTGTCGAAGTTTCACGACCTAGAAGCAAGTGAGCTAGAACAGTGCAGCTACTCCTATGCGAGTGAAGATGTAGTTCGGCATCTAATGAAGGTCTCCTGTGGGTTGGATTCCATGGTGTTAGGTGAGCCGCAGATACTAGGTCAAATTAAATCGGCTTACGCTTTGTCGAAAGATCAGCAAGTTGTTGCGCAGTCCTTGGGTCGTGCATTTGAAGAGGCATTCTCTATTGCGAAGCAGGTGCGCACCGATACTGCCATCGGTGAGAATCCGGTTTCGGTTGCCTACGCGGCGGTGACACTAGCGGAGCGCATCTTCTCAGATTTGTCCAGCCTCAGTGTTCTGCTTATCGGTGCCGGTCGCACGATCGAGTTAGTTGTTAAGCATCTCGTAGAGAAGGGTGTGAGTAAGATCGTGGTCGCGAACAGAACTCTAGACAATGCATTGGAGATTGCTAACCGCTTCAATGCTCACGGAGTATTGCTGTCCGATATACCCGAGCAGTTGATTAAGGCAGACATCGTTGTCTCATCGACGAACAGCCAATTACCTTTGTTAGGTAAGGGCGCAGTCGAGCGGGCACTGAAACAGCGCAAACACAAACCCATGCTATTAGTAGATCTCGCCGTGCCACGTGATATCGAAGCGGAGGTCGCAGAGATCGCCGATGCCTACTTATATAGTATTGATGACATCAGTGCTGTAATCGAAGACGGTGTGAAGAGTCGGGCAGATGCCGCGGCACAGGCCGAATCGATTATCGAGCGCGGTGTGGAAGATTATCGCAAGGCGCTGCGATCATTGAATGCGGTAAGCACACTGCGTGCACTTCGCGATAAGGCCGATGCGATTCGAGAAGGGGAATTAGAGCGGGCGTTGAAGGCGCTAGAGAGGGGCGAGTCGGCAGAAGCAGTTGTCAGCAACCTAGCTAGATCGCTTACGCAGAAACTTGTGCATTCACCTAGTGTGCAGATGAAGAAGGCTAGTGCGGCAGGTCGCGATGAGCTATTGGAATTAATTGCGGAGCTCTTTGAGCTAAGCTCAGAATCTAAACCGAATGCCGGTGAAAAAACGGACAAAAAGAAGTAAGCCATGAAAGACTCGATACGAAATAAACTAGACAATTTAAAGGATCGCTTCGGTGAGCTGGAGGCCTTGCTCAGCGATGCGGAGATTATCTCCGACCAGAATCGTTTTCGTGACTTGTCTAAAGAGTACGCGGAGATCGAAGAGCTGGTGAAGAGCTATGACCGCTTCGCGCAAGTTACAGAAGAGCTCGAACAGACGAAAGAGATGCAAAAGGATGCAGACCCGGATATTCGCGAAATGGCGGACGAGGAATTTCGCAGCAACACAGCAGAGCTAGAAGAATTAGAGCTGAATATGCAGACTCTGCTACTGCCGAAGGATAGCAAAGACAGGCTCAACGTATTCATAGAGATCCGTGCGGGTACCGGCGGTGACGAGGCGGCTATATTCTCAGGAGACCTGCTGCGCATGTATTCGCGCTACGCGGAACTGCAGGGCTGGAAGTTGGAAGTCATCAGCGAGCGGCATGGTGAGCATGGCGGTTACAAGGAGGTTGTTACCCGTATCGAGGGTAACAACGTCTTCGAGAAGCTTAAGTTTGAATCCGGAGCGCACCGCGTGCAGCGTGTTCCCGAGACTGAGACACAGGGCCGTATCCACACCTCGGCCTGTACTGTCGCCATCATGCCGGAGATGGATGAGATCGATGAGATCGAGGTCAACAAGGGCGATCTGCGTGTAGATACTTTTCGCGCCAGTGGTGCAGGTGGACAGCACGTGAATAAGACTGACTCTGCTATTCGACTAACTCATCTACCGTCAGGCATAGTCGTCGAGTGTCAGGATGAGCGTTCGCAACACAAGAACAAGGCGCGAGCCATGTCGCTGTTGCAGGCGAAATTGATGGACCAAGCAACGCAGGCGCAGCATCAGGAAGAGTCTGATAACAGACGTAAGCTAGTGGGTAGTGGCGATCGTTCCGAAAAGATACGAACCTACAACTATCCTCAGGGCCGCGTTACCGACCACCGCATTAAGCTGACGCTCTACAACTTAGCCGAGGTGATGTCCGGAGACCTCGCAGCCGTGATTCAACCGCTGATCAATGAGTATCAGGCAGACTTGCTAGCGGGCTTGGCTGAAGACGATTAGGCGCAGACCTTACGATGGCAACGATTAAGCAAGCGCTAAAGCAGGCCAACACACTTCAGCAAGTTAGTGAAAGCTGGAAGCTCGATGCCGAACTGCTTCTGTCTGAAGCCATCGAGCAATCTAGAGAATATCTATTTACTTGGCCAGACCAAGAGCTTTCGAGCGCTCAAATTGAGAAATTCGAAGGGTATTGCAGCAGGCGTGCTACGGGTGAGCCGGTATCGTACATTCTTGGCAGGCAGGCGTTCTGGGATTTCGAGTTGATAGTAAACCCCTCGGTTCTTATTCCGCGTCCCGAGACTGAGTTGCTGGTGGAAACTGCGTTAGAGCTTCTCGATAATTTCGCTAGCGCTGCAGTCCTCGATCTCGGCACCGGCAGTGGTGCCATCGCTCTAGCATTGGCTGCCAACAATAAACGTTGGGCCGTGACCGCAGTTGATAGCAGTGAATCTGCTCTCAGGGTTGCCGCGGATAACGCAAAGTTGCTGCAGCTTTCGAATATTGAGTTTATTCAGACATCGTGGTGTGATGGTCTGCCGGCTGATCAATTCGATCTCATTGCGGCAAATCCTCCCTATGTGGAGGCGGGCGACAAGCACTTAAGGGAAGGCAGTCTGCCTTTCGAGCCGATCGCCGCTTTGGTTGCTGGAGAGAATGGCCTGGCAGATATTCGCGCCATCGCCGAGCAGAGTCGGTACTGTCTGAAGAAGAATTCATGGCTGCTGATCGAACACGGGTTTCAGCAGAAACAGGCTGTTGAAAAAATATTAGTCGACACTGGTTATGCGAATATTGAATGTGTAAAAGACTTGGCCGGGCTAGATAGATTGACGAAGGCACAGTGCCTAAACTAGTTATTCTGAAAATGTAGAAGCGCATATTAATGAAAGACGAACAGCTACTTAGATACTCTCGCCAGATTATGCTGCCGCAGATGGATGTTGCCGGGCAGCAGAAGCTAATCGATGCGACCGTCCTTATCGTCGGCATGGGTGGATTGGGCTGTCCCGCGGCTATGTATCTGGCCGCTGCCGGCGTCGGTCATCTTATCATCGCTGATGATGACGTGGTCGAGCTGACGAATCTGCAGCGGCAAGTTGCTCACAGTCAATCTATGATCGGTGAGCCCAAGGTGGTATCGGCTCAACAAACCTTATTGGGTCTCAATCCGGATTTAAAAATCACGGCACTGCAAAAGCGCCTCGAAGGAGCCGAGTTGAGTGAAGCTGTCGGTCAGGCGGATCTCGTCGTCGACGCTTGTGACAATTTCACTACTCGATTCGCGATCAATTGTGCGTGCATCGAGCACGGCAAGCCACTCGTCTCGGGTGCCGCCATTCGTATGGAGGGGCAGGTAGCTGTGTTCGACAGTAGGAACCCAACTAGTCCTTGTTATCAATGCCTCTACTCACAAGGTGCTGACGAGGATGCAAGCTGTTCTGAGAACGGAGTGATGGCGCCATTGGTAGGCATAATCGGCGCGGTACAGGCGATGGAGGCGATAAAGCTACTCACCGGCATCGGTGAATCTCTGACTGGCCGGCTACTCCTGCTCGATGCCAGCACCCTGCAATGGCGCGAGATGCGTCTCCCGCGAGATAGCAGCTGCGGGGCCTGCGGCACTTAGCGGCGCAGTTACCGCCCCCAGTTTTGAGGGTAGTTATGCCCCTTTCTTAACCAAATTAGCCAGTACAAAGTTTGAAGTGTCTAGCGCATAGGGCTATGATGCTCGCGCTTAGGGTACCCTGAGTAGTCCCAGTCTTCGTAAGCCGTAAACTCCATATACCTTATATAGTAGTAACTCATGGATTCAGAAATAGAACAGCCAAAGCTAGCCTTTAGTCACTTCGATCTACAGAAGCCACTCGCTGACGCCATCAAGAAGATTGGTTTCGAGTACTGCACGCCAATCCAAGCGGAGTCGCTGGTGCATACGTTGCAGGGCCATGATGTTACTGGCAAGGCGCAGACTGGCACCGGAAAAACAGCTGCCTTTCTTATTACTATTATTAACGATCTTCTTTCGAACCCGATTGAGCAGGAGCGCTACATCGCCGAGCCACGTGCTCTAATTGTAGCGCCCACGCGGGAACTAGCGCAGCAGATCGCTAGCGATGCGCAGCTGCTAACAGATGGTTGCGACATGCATGTTGTAACTATGGTTGGTGGTGAAGACTATGCAAAACAGAATCGGGCGCTAGATGCCAGGCCTGTAGATATTGTTGTGGCGACGCCCGGTCGTTTACTGGATTTCGTACAGAACGGGAACCTACATCTAGGCGCAGTCGAAGTGCTTGTATTGGACGAAGCCGATCGCATGTTGGACATGGGTTTCATCCCGCAGGTGCGATCCGTTGTTTCGCGCACACCTAAGAAGGAATGCCGACAGACTCTGTTGTTTAGTGCGACGTTTACTCCTGCCATCATAGAACTAGCACAGCGTTGGGCAGTCGACCCCATCATGGTCGAGATCGAGCCAGAGAAAGTGGCGGCGGATGCGGTCGATCAGATCGTCTATCTCGTCACTACAGCCGACAAATACAATTTGCTGTTTAATCTAATTGCTGAGCCAGAAGCCGAGAAGATCATGGTGTTCAGTAATCGCCGGGATCAGGTTAGAAGACTCGCGGATAATCTGCATAGAAATGGAGTTGAATGCGGCATGCTTTCAGGTGAGGTCGCACAAAACCAAAGAGTGCGTACATTGGATGCCTTTAAGAGCGGCAAGATAAAGGTGCTAGTCGCGACTGATGTTGCGGGCCGTGGATTGCACATCGATGACGTAACACACGTTGTAAATTACACGCTGCCCGAAGAGCCGGAAGACTATGTGCATCGCATAGGACGCACGGGTAGGGCTGGGGCGATTGGTACTTCGATCAGCTTTGCTTGCGAAGATGATTCGTTTCTACTGCCAGATATCGAAGAAAAACTCGGTTCAAAGCTGGATTGCATACATCCAGAAGAAGCGATGTTGGCTAAAGCGCCAGCTTTTGAGCGTGCTTCTAAGTTTAAAGCAAAACCCACTAGCAGGATTGTTGGGAAACCAAGTTCCGGTGGTAGACGTCCACCGCGCTCGCGCTAGCTAGCCTTCGAGCTAGCTCCGGCCTGCTTCAGTATTTCTCCATATTCGCTAGCCTTCCTGTGGCGTGACACCAAGTATAAAAAGGTGCTGCCATCTTCCAGGCTGACGTTAATGTCGTGACCTGCATCCCCATAGAACACAATGAATCTAGCGAACAGGTCTGCAGTCATGCCACGATAGGCGCGCAGTAGAATGTTGTAGTCGTGAGGCAGGCCTTGTGGTGGAAGCACATCGAGACAGGCCTTCAGGCGCTCGTCGGACCACTGTTCATCTCGAGTTGCTTGCTGCGTCCTTTGTGCTCCCGACTTTTTGTCTTCCCTCATTGCATCTTCTCTCTAAGTAACTCGTTAACCTGCGCTGGGTTGGCTTTGCCTTTCGATAGTTGCATACACTGACCTACAAGAAAGCCGATTACCTGCTCCTTGCCGTCCTTGTATTGCTGCACCTGTATCGGATTGTTTTCGATAACCTCGAGCACCAGTTTTTCAATTTCGCCAGAGTCGGTAACCTGCTTCAAGCCCTTAGCCTCGATGATTGCATCGACAGCAGATTTATCGCTGATCATGGTTTCGAATACGGTCTTGGCGATCTTTCCTGAGATTGTGTTGTCCTTAATGCGTGCTATCAAAGTCGCTAGGCGCTCAGCCTGAATGGGTGATTCAGTAATATCCCAGTTGTTCTTATTGAGCATGCCTAAGAGGTCTTGGCTGACCCAGTTCGCGGCGAGTTTTGAATCGCCGCTAGATCTCGCGACAATTTCAAAGTACTCCGCCATCTCTCGGCTACTTACCAGAACGCCGGCATCGTAGTTGCTCAATGAATATTCTTCTATGAAGCGCGCCTTTCTCGCATTCGGGAGTTCTGGAAGCTGCGCCCTGACGGCTGCTATGTATTCGTCGTCGATAACAACAGGCAGTAGGTCCGGTTCGGGAAAGTAGCGGTAGTCGTTTGCTACTTCCTTGCTGCGCATCGAAGTTGTCACGTCTTTGTCGGCGTTATAGCGTCGAGTTTCCTGAATTATTCTTCCGCCGTCTTCAAGGATTTCTTGCTGGCGTGCTACTTCTGAGTGGATTGCTTTCTCTACGAAGCGGAACGAGTTGATGTTTTTGATCTCCGCGCGCGTTCCAAGCTCAGTGGTTCCCTTGGGACGTATCGAGACGTTAACATCACAGCGCATGGAACCTTGTGCCATGATTGCATCAGAGATATCCAGATAACGAATGATGGTGTGTAATTTCTTCAAGTAGGCGACCGCTTCTTCTGCACAAGTGATCTCTGGTTCAGAGACTATCTCTAATAGAGGTTCCCCGGCGCGATTCAGATCGATTCCAGACATGCCGCTGAATTCTTCATGCAGCGATTTGCCTGCATTTTCCTCGATATGTGCGCGGGTAACACCGATAACCTTCTCGCTGCCGTCGGCGAGAGTGACTGTTAGTGATCCCTTGCCAACGGTAGGAAAATCCAGCTGCGTCACCTGGTATCCCTTCGGTAAGTCGGGATAGAAGTAGTTCTTTCGGTCAAAAACGGAACGCTTGCCTATCTCGGCACCTATGGCTACGCCAAATCGAACCGCCATTCTGAGCGCTTCTTCATTGAGTACAGGCAGTGTGCCGGGTAGTGCGCAATCGAAAATACTTGCCTGAGTGTTAGGCTGCGCACCAAATTTGGTGGAGCTGCCCGAGAATAACTTCGACTTCGTGGACAAAGAGACGTGCACTTCTAAGCCTATGACTGTTTCCCATTCCATGATTAGGACTCCCCGCTGGCAGCTGTTATCGCTGTCGCTTTCTGCTTGTGCCAATCGGTGTGCTGCTGGAACTGGTGAGCCACATTGAGGATCTTCGCTTCATCAAAGTATTTGCCGATTATTTGCATGCCCATAGGCAGGCCATTTGCTATGCCGACCGGAATAGACGCGGCAGGTAATCCGGCGAGATTCACAGCGATGGTATAGATGTCTTCCAGATACATTGAAACCGGGTCGCTTTTGGATCCTAGCTTGAATGCGGTATGCGGCGAAGTTGGTCCAATGATGACGTCGACCTCTTCAAAGGCTCTATCGAAATCATCCGCTATCAGGCGGCGAATCTTCTGCGCCTTCCGGTAGTAGGCATCATAAAAACCAGCAGACAGGGCATAGGTGCCGACCATGATGCGCCGCTTCACTTCTTCGCCAAAGCCTTCGCTACGTGTTCTCTTGTACATGTCTTCAAGATCGACAGGGTCTTCGCAGCGATAGCCATAACGCACACCATCGAAACGAGAGAGGTTAGCCGATGCTTCTGCTGGGGCGATAACGTAGTAGGCAGAAACAGAGAGGTGACTATTGGTTAGATCTACCTCTTTGATTACTGCTCCAAGTTTCTCGTATTCGGCGAGTGCGTCGCGAACCGCTTGTTCGACTTCCATGCTTAAGCCCTCGGCAAAATGCTGCTTCGGAACGCCGATGCGTAGTCCCTTTAAGGGCTGATTGAGAGAGGCGGTGAAGTCTTCGGCTGGTCTGTCGATGCTAGTGGAGTCTTTCTTGTCCAATCCCGACATAACGTTCAGCATTAGGGCAGCGTCTTCGGCGCTTTTGGTTATCGGGCCGGCTTGGTCGAGACTCGATGCAAAGGCGATCATTCCCCAGCGAGATACACGACCGTAACTAGGCTTTATTCCTGTTACGCCGCAGAATGCTGCGGGTTGGCGGATAGACCCGCCTGTGTCGGTGCCTGTCGCCATGGCGCAAAGATCTGCTGCGACCGCTGCGGCCGATCCGCCGGAGGAGCCGCCTGGCACACATTCTGTGTTCCACGGGTTCTTCACATCACCAAAGAAACTGGTTTCATTGGAGGAGCCCATCGCGAACTCATCCATGTTGGTTTTGCCTAACAATACGGTGCCGGCATCAATGAAGCGTTCTACGACAGTTGCATTATAAGGCGAGACGAAGTTGTGCAACATGCGTGAGCCACAGGTAGTCAGAATATCCTTGGTACAGAATATATCTTTATGCGCTAATGGGATTCCGAGTAGCGGGCTATCGTTTCCATTCGCGCGCGCATCGTCTGCAGCTTTTGCCTGCAGCAGAGCAGAATCTTCGCATACAGTAATGAAGGCATTGAGCTCGCCATTTAAAGTGGCGATGCGGTCTAAATAAGCCTGCGTAATTTCAACACTGGAGATGTCGCCCGCGGCGAGAGCGGCGGAAATCTCGGCGACAGTACTATTAATCATTTGTGAATTCCATTTGTGGTAATTGTGTTAGTTAAGTTGTTAACTGTAAGCGTCTTTCAGTCAGGTCACTCGAGTACTTTTGGGACCAGATACAAGCCGTCTTCGCTAGCAGGAGCGAGTTGCTGGAGCCTGTCGCGCTGATTCTCTTCGGTGATCTCGTCGGCGCGCAGACGCTGCACTAGATCTAGAGGGTGGGCCAGAGGCTCGACCGCCTCGGTATCCACCGATTGCATCTGATCGATAAGGGTCAGAATATCGGTAATTCGAGTCGTCACCTCTTCGGTTTCAGATTCGCTAATGTGCAATCGCGCCAAATGGGCAATTTTTTCTACTTCTGTCTTGTCCAAAGCCATCGATATTCTCCGGGGTTTTCGTGTTGGGAGTAAACTACTTGGAGTATTTGCGGTGGCTCAAATATTTGTATCCTGCCGCTTGCTCAAAGCCCTAGCCGTTGCTAGAGTGCCTGCTATTCGCGTAAGGGAGAGATTATACTTGAATTTTGTCGATGTTCCCAAAAAGAGAAGCCGGTCAATCACTTTAGGAGATTGCCGCCAGTGTGACATCTGTGTCCTTTAATAGAGCGAGAAGGGCTGCTGGTTCACATTAACTCGTTCCGGGCATGAAATAAAAGCGATCAATCGCTAAATCATTGGGCAGAAATGCCGCTTAAATAAGAACGCATGCCAGAAATGGAATCTTTAAATTGAGGTCTACAACAAACCATGTTCAAAAGAATTAGGGGAATGTTCTCCAATGACCTGTCTATTGATTTAGGCACGGCCAATACGCTGATCTATGTGCGCGAAGAGGGCATCGTTTTGAACGAGCCTTCTGTGGTCGCTATTCGCACCCACAACGGACAGAAAACCGTTACAGCTGTGGGTACCGATGCCAAGCGTATGTTGGGGCGAACGCCCGGTAATATCACTGCTATCCGCCCCTTGAAGGACGGCGTTATCGCAGACTTCCAGGTAACTGAGAAGATGCTGCAGCACTTCATTAATAAGGTGCATGAGAATAGCTTCTTCCCACCTAGCCCGAGAGTCCTGGTCTGTGTGCCTTGTAAATCTACCCAAGTAGAGCGCCGAGCCATCCGTGAATCGGTAGCTAGCGCCGGTGCGCGTGACGTGCGACTGATCGAAGAGCCCATGGCGGCTGCTATCGGTGCCGGTCTGCCAGTAGAGCAAGCAAGTGGCTCAATGGTCGTGGACATTGGTGGTGGCACAACTGAGATTGCGATTATTTCTTTGAATGGTGTGGTTTACTCGGAATCAGTTCGCGTTGGTGGCGATCGCTTCGACGAGGCTATCATTACTCACGTGCGCCGCAACTACGGCAGCCTTATTGGTGAAGCCACAGCTGAGCGTATCAAGAAAGAGATAGGCTGTGCCTATGTCGGAACCTCCTCAGAGATTCGCGAGATAGATGTTCGTGGTCGTAATCTAGCCGAAGGTGTGCCTCGTAGTTTTACTTTAAACAGTGATGAGATACTTGAATCCTTGCAGGAGCCACTATCGGCGATTGTGCAGGCGGTGAAGAGTGCACTGGAACAGTCTCCGCCAGAATTGGCTTCGGATATTGCCGAAAGCGGGATTGTCCTGACCGGCGGTGGTGCTCTGCTAAGGGATCTGGACAAATTACTTTCCGAACAGACCGGCCTGCCGGTTATCGTCGCAGATGACCCGCTAACTTGTGTGGCGCGCGGCGGCGGTAAGGCAATGGAATTGATGGATACCCACAATATTGACCTGCTAACCCTGGAATAGACCGTTAGTTGCTGCCTCGTGTACGCCTTACGGGGCTGATATACTCTGGGTTTTCCCCTAGGGTCTGAACAACGATGACCTGATTCGAGCCTTCGAATTAGGTCTCACTTAGCTCTAAGGTCTTAGCTTTCAGTGAAGAGGTTCTGCAGCCATCGATAAGACTCTGTTTGTAAAAGGTGTCGCTCTCGAGTATCGGGCGCTCACCTTTATATTCTTCTCAGTTTGTATCATGTTTGCAGATGCTCGCTTTGGCTATCTGGAACGAATTCGCTTTGGTCTCGGCTATATCACCACGCCAGTCTATTGGGTGGCGGATATACCTACGCGCGTCTCCTTCCTGATCGATGATGTTTTTGTCTCTCGAACCGACCTGCTTGAAGAAAACGACGACCTGCGTGCTAATCTGCTCATCGCGCAGCGTGAGCTGCAGCTGCTTGAGAGCCTGGTCAGTGAGAACAACCGACTACTCGCCCTGAATGAGGCCACTCGAGGAATCAATGGCGATGTCTTGGCTGCTGAGATTATCAATATATCTCCAGACCCTTATTCAAAGAGGGTCTTGATCAATAAGGGTGCTCGAGAAGGAGTGTTTGTCGGTCAGGCTTTGCTTGATGCGAACGGATTAATGGGGCAGGTGGACGAGGTGCTTCCGTTAACCTCTTGGGTCTTGCTGATTACCGATTCTCATCACGTGACCCCTGTGGAGGTGAATCGCAATGGCGAGCGTGCGCTGGCCAGAGGGAGTAGCAGCACTGCATCAGAATTGGAATTGGTGTTTGTAACGCAGACTCAAGACATAAAGGTCGGTGACGGATTGGTCAGCTCGGGCATGGGTCAGGTCTATCCAAAGAATTATCCCGTCGCTGAGATTGTTAGCGTCTTCGCCGATCCGGGCCAAGACTTTGCTACGATCAAGGCCAGACCACTGGCGCAGCTAGCCAGCACGCGTCATGTGATGCTGGTGTTTAACAGTGAACAGGCGCAAACGAGTGTGCGTGGAGCAGCCGACATTTTGGAGCCCGATTTTCCCGCAGTCGAGGCAGTTATCATCGATAGTGTCGATGCGTCGACGACTACCGCCGATCAAATACCTCAAGCTGCGTCTGACGCGGCGGTGCAATAGGCTCAGCGATGCAAGATAGGGCACACTCGATCTGGGTAATTTTTCTAAGCTTCTTTATAGCTTATCTTCTGGCTATTGTGCCCTTTCCCGAATGGGCAATGAACTACCGCCCCGAGTGGGTGCCGATGGTATTGATCTATTGGACTATGGCCTTGCCTTATCGCGTTGGTATCGGCTCGGCATGGGCAGTGGGACTAGTATTGGATGTACTCGAAGGCTCGACTCTAGGGATGAATGCGCTGGCGCTTGTTGTTGTCGCTTATGTTGCGCTGAGTCTGCACCAACGAATGCGGATGTTCTCTACGCTGCAGCAGAGTGGACTAGTGCTTGCTTTGGTGGGCCTCAATCTCATGCTATGTAATTGGCTGCAAATCGTGACCGGCCAAAGTGTATCTTCTAATCTCATGTTCCTAATGGCCGCGTTAACCAGCGCCGTGATTTGGCCCTCTCTGTTTCAACTGCTCCGACAAATTCGCCGTAGTTTCGATGTGCATTAGGCGAGGCACGTGATGGAGTCGATCATACTTGCTTCCGCCTCTGCCAGACGGCAGGAGTTGCTCAGTCAGATTGGTGTTCGGTTCACAGTTCGTAGTCAGGACATCGACGAATCTATTCGAATTGGGGAGCTCGCGAATGACTACGTCATCCGCATGGCGCAGGAAAAGGCGAACTCTGCACTCAGTGCGCTCTGTGTTATCAAGGAATCAAGCGATACCTTAGTGCTTGCAGCCGACACCAGTGTCGTCTGCGATGCTAGAGTGCTCGGTAAACCGCTGGATGAGGCAGATGCGGTCGATATGTTGCGCTGTCTGTCGGGGCGTGAGCATCGGGTACTCAGTGCAGTCACCCTAGCCACGCAGGATAAGCAGCGCACTGTGTTGTCCGAGTCGCAAGTAAGGTTCCGTGAGATCAGCGTTGCAGAGGCGCAGCAGTATTATAGAAGCGGTGAGCCCCAGGGAAAGGCAGGTGCCTATGCCATACAGGGCTATGCCGCAGTATTCGTAGAGCAACTAATTGGCAGCTATAGCGGCGTTATGGGGTTGCCCTTATTCGAGACGGCACAGTTGCTTGCCGAGTTTTCTGTGCCCATGCAATCTACCAATCCTGCGGTAGTGAAATAAACTATGAGTGAAGAAATACTCATCAATGTGACAGCGATGGAGACTCGAGTGGCGCTTATCGAGAGTGGTCTGTTGCAAGAGATTTTCATCGAGCGTCACAACCATCGCGGACACGTGGGCGACATCTTCTACGGCAAGGTCATACGTGTGATGCCGGGCATGGAAGCTGCCTTCGTCGATATTGGCTTGGAGAAAGCGGCGTTCATTCATGTCTCCGATATAGCGGCAATCGATGCGGACGGTTTCGAGACTAAAGATGAGGGCTCGAAGTCTATTCAGCAATTACTGCGCGAAGGGCAGTTTTTAGTCGTACAAGTTGTGAAGGATGCAATGAGTAAAAAGGGGGCGCGTCTAACTACTAAGTTAACCTTGCCTTCTCGCAATCTAGTCTATCTGCCTCGAAGCAAGCACTTAGGTATCTCGCAACGTATCGAGGCAGAGGGAGAACGGCAGCGACTACTGGGGCAACTCGAACACTGCCTTGAACAAGAGTCTTGGGATGGACATGGTGGATTTATAGTGCGCACCGCAGCGCAAGGAGGACTGGCGGAAGAATTCTGTGAAGACGTTCGTTACCTACGCCGGTTGTGGGAAAAAGTGAAGCAGCGAATAGAGAGAACGAATAAAATCAGCACCGTCTATGGCGAAGTGCCACTCTACATGCGAATCACCCGTGATCTTATTTCAACTCACGTCGAAAAAATTCGTGTGGACAACATGCAATCGTTGGGAGAGATCCAGCAATTTTTAGAGGACTTTATTCCAGAGTCGACCTCGAAGTTGGAGGCCTATACTGGCGAGCGTCCGCTCTTCGATCTGTTTGGCATTGAAGATGAAATCAACAAGGCTCTGGGTAGGCAGGTAATGCTCAAATCCGGTGGCGATCTAATTATCGATCAGACCGAAGCCATGACGACTATCGATGTGAATACTGGTAGCTATTTAGGAGTTAAGAATCACGCCGAGACCATTCTAAAAACGAATCTTGAAGCAGCAATTTCGATCGCTAGACAGCTTCGTATCAGGAATCTCGGAGGGATTATTATCCTCGATTTCATCGATATGCTAGACGAGGAGCATCAGCGGCAGGTCCATTACGCGTTAGAGAAAGCTCTGGGGAAAGATCCAGCACGTACTTCGATTACTGGGATATCGTCACTCGGCCTTGTGGAGATGACACGCAAGCGGACCCGGGAGAGTCTGGGGCAAATACTGAATAGCCCCTGTCCAACTTGTGAAGGTCGTGGAACGCAAAAGTCTGCGGAAACGGTCTGCTATGAGATATTCCGCGAAATTTTGCGTGTGGCCCGCGCCGTTGATAATGATGTGCTGTTGGTTATGGCGTCGCAGGTGGTTGTTGATCGATTGCTCGATGAGGAGTCGAGTACCGTGGCTGATCTGCAAGAATTAGTGGCGAAGACGGTCAAATTAGAGGTTGAACCCATGTATACTCAGGAGCAGTTTGACGTTGTTTTCTCTGGTTGAAAGGCTAAGGAGTCTACTCCCGATATCACTCTATTCGTTGCAAGTTTTGGCAGGCTGACACATGCCTGCAAACTTGCACCTGGATAGTGAAATCGGGAGTAGGCTAGAGTAGTTATGTAATTGATCAGAGGCTCCTTATGTCTGTGGAGTTGCCGTTAGCTCACTTTCAGTTACGGTTCAGCAAATCTGCGCTATACCGGTCAGGACATACAGAAGCTTGCGCGCCTATTCCTAGAGGTGGCAGCAGGTCATCTACTGAGAATCGTATCAAGACCCGAGCATGCTAAGTTCAATTCTTAAAAAAGTTCGCCAACAGCTCATACTGATGCTGGCGGTTGCATTGGTGCTGGTAGCTGCCTATGTCAGTGCTGGTCGTCAATTTATGCCGGCGGTTTCCGGTTATGTCTCCTTCTTCGAAGAACAAGTCCTTGAGCGCAGCGGCATCCCTATAAGTGTGGAATCGCTGGTCGGTGACTTTCAAGGCTTCAATCCCATCCTCCACGTGAACGGAATGACGCTGCTAGTAGCTGGTAACGATGCGGCGCCAGCAGAAGAGGCTGCACTTTTTCTGCAAAGCGCTTCGATGATAGTCGATATTCCTCAGAGCATCTGGCAACGCACTTGGGTTTTGGAAGATTTCATCGTCGAATCATTGGAGATAAATCTCGATCAATTGGAGTCCGGTGCCTGGCTGCTACGCGGACTGACAGGCGGTAACGCCGATTCGGTAGACTTTGATACTCTGTACAGAACCCTGCAACAAGTTCCCCAGCTTCGCTTGAGCAATGTGGCAATTAACCTGCGCACTTTCGAAGGAGAGATGCTCCGTTTTCACAATGGCTTAGCTACCATCGCGAATCGTGATGACACGCATTATCTGCACGCCAACCTAAGTTTGGCTGACTCATCAGAAGAGATGGTGCTCTCGATTGAGGTTACGGGGACAGAACTCGTTGATATGGGCGGACAGATGCACGTTGAGCTTCCTCCTGCAGACTACAGTGAGCTATTTCATCGTCAGGCATTAGAAGATTTGAGTATCGATGAATTGTTCGGGGGTGGGAGTTTTTGGTTTACCTTCGCTCAGGGCGAGTTGAGTGAATTCACATCCGAGATTGAGTTGGATACCCTAGCGCTACTCAGCAGTGCATCTGACTCTCTCTCGCTGCGCGACATATCAGGAACGGCAGGCTTGGTAAGGCAGTCGGTTGATGATAGCTGGGAATTGTCGTTGTCAAACTTGGGGCTTTCCTGGAAGGAATTACGCTGGTCACCGTTTAATGTTTTCGTATCGTTAAAACCTGAGACTAGCGTGGCTGTGCGGGCAGACAATATTGATGTTTCTCTGATAGCGCAGTTCGCGGAGAGCAGTGGCTTGTTAAGTGAGAGCGCGCGGCAACAGCTAGGGCAGTATGCACCTAGAGGCAAGTTGGAAAATTTTAGTTTTTTGCTTCCGCTAGCCGAGAACTCTGCTGAACATATGATCATCAAGACGAATTTAAACAACGTCGATGTGAGTTCGGTGCGTGGTTCTCCAAGTATGTGGGGCCTAGATGGCTACGCTGAAATCGATTTCGATCTAGCTAATCGAACAGCCACGGGTTTTGCCGAGGTTGAGTCGAATCGATTCCGCCTGAACATTCCCAATGTGTTTACCAGTATCTGGGATCACAACTATGTAAATGGCAGTATCGGTTTCAGCTTGGATCTTAACGAGGGCATGCATCTTCGATTGAAGAGCAACGCCGTTGTCGCTGAAACTGATGTTGTCGATGGGCGCGTGCAGTTCACCTCGATAATCGATCGCCCGAATGAGGGTGAACCGAGGGCAGAATTGGAATTGCTTGTCGGAGCCCTGCGATTAGATGCCGCTGGACGAGCGGACTTTCTTCCCGATGCGCCGCAGGTGGATGAAGGTTTAGCGAATACCATGCAGTGGCTCAACGGCGCGATACTCGATGGCGTCTTAATGAACAGTGGTGCGGTGTATCGCGGCTCGACGCTACCAGATGCAGCGGCCTCGACTAAGACTTTTCAGGGCTTTTATTTGTTG
The DNA here is from genome assembly GCA_027592275.1 of Pseudomonadota bacterium. Taxonomy (GTDB): domain Bacteria; phylum Pseudomonadota; class Gammaproteobacteria; order Pseudomonadales; family Pseudohongiellaceae; genus UBA9145. The sequence continues at coordinate 145,963 of JAQCKF010000004.1, read as the reverse complement.
GATGATGGCGAACTGAATTTCAGTGACCAGTGGCCTAATCTGAGTGATGTGACCGCCTACGCGATCTCGGATGACAATAATATTGATATAGCGGTACAACGAGCAACTAGTCTCGATGTCGTTGCCACGTCTGTGAATGGGTCGATTAGAGTGAATGCGCAGGGCGAAAATTGGCTGTCGCTGCAGGGCGCAACTGAGGGGGCGACTACCGATGGGCTAAATTATTTACAGAATGCTGCCGTCGGCGAGGGCCTAAAGGCTGCCTTCGCGAACTGGCAGGCAGAGGGTGACTTCAATGCGAGAATCGTGGTTGAAGTGCCGCTGAATGGTGAGCAGTTGCAGACTGCGGTTCGTCTCGACATGAACCTGGAAAAGAATAATCTACTCATCCCAGACTATGAGCTACAGATAGATGAGCTAACTGGGGCCGTAATTTTCAATACCCGCACTGGGCTGGAAGAGACCAAATTATCGGGGCGTTTGTTCGGGCAGCTAGCCAACTTTCAGCTGAGTTCAGAGTCGGTGGAGGAGAACCTCGAATCGATACTGGTTCGAGCCACCGGCCTAGTGACTCCGGAGCAACTTATTGCCTGGCCAATGCAAAGTCAGTTCGTACAAGATATTTTGGGAAGCATGGAAGGGCAGCTTGCCTATCAGGCTAACCTAAGCATTGATCAGACTGGCATTGGCGATGTGCCGAATCGCCTGATAATAGACTCTACACTGTTAGGTGCCTCGCTTGCATTGCCCCATCCTTTTACGAAGTCGGTAGAAGTAGAGCTGCCTCTTAAGCTCGATATGGCGTTCTCGGGTAATCAACAGAAAATTCTTGGCTCTCTTGGCCCTACCTTGAGTTTCGACCTGGAATTAGAGCAAGGGGAAATTCGCGATGGGCTGGTATTCGTTGGCGAGGCTCAGGGCAATTTCGAAAACCTGCGCGACAATGTATCCCAAGGGTTGGCAGTACTAGGGAATGTGGATCGGTTCGAGCTAGAGCAGTGGAGTGATTTTCTCGCCGAGTTTAACAGCGATGAATCTGTGTCTGAGGGCATGGGTAGCACCATTGATTTCGTGGATTTACAGATAGAGAACTTCCAGTTCTACGGTGAAGAATTAAGTGATGTGAATATGCGTATTACCCCTGCGCTGACACAGGATAATTGGGAGATAGCGCTACAGAGTAATTCAGTAGCAGGACAGGTGAAGCTACCCTTCGATAGTGATGGCTACCTGAGTGTCGATTTACAATATCTACGACTACAAGGGGAAGAGAATGACCGAATCGGCCCTATACAAGAGGCGAGAGTTGAACAGCTGCTATTCGAAGAGGAAGTGCCTGTCGATGTTCTTGCAGACATCGACCCCCGCGAATTGCCGCGTATGCACTTTTCAACGAACGAGTTCTTCATCGGAGATCGCCCCTACGGAAGTTGGAGTTTTTCTCTGAACCCAAATTCCGAGGGCGCAGAAATAGATGACCTTGCCTTCGACTTTCGTGGACTGCGGTTGGGTCTGGATACCGTTTCCGCTGAGCAAGCTGAGAATGATCCGCTAGGCGAGCCACTTCTGATTCCGCATTTTAGTTGGCACTTCGATGGCGCAACACACGTCAGTTCATTAACGGGTGTCCTAACAGCTGACAATATGGCAGATGTGTTGACGGCGAACGGATACGCGGCAAGTTTAGAAAGTAGCTCTGCTGAGTTTGTAGCCGATTTGAGCTGGCCAGGTAGCCCCGCCTTCTTTACAGCGGCGAATCTTAGTGGAGATATTGCGATAAACATTGAAGACGGACGATTTCTGCAACGCGCAGGCGCCGCGGGTGCGCTTAAGTTAATCAGCATTCTAAACTTCGATGCGATTATGCGCCGACTACGATTTAGTGATGACCTGCTGAGAAGTGGACTTGCCTACGATGAAATCACGGGGCAGATGTCGATGGTCGATGGACAAGTTCACATCGAGGATAGACTGGTAATTTCCGGGCCATCTAGTCTCTATCAGATTACAGGCGATCTAAACCTCAAAGACGAAAGCATCGTGGGCGAGATGTATTTGACGTTGCCGGTTAGTAGTAATATTCCTTGGATTGGTGTGTTAACCGCGAATATTCCGCTGGCGGTTGGGGCCTATTTATTCGAACGAATCTTCGGAGATCAAGTGAATAGTTTGACCAGTGCAGTCTATACACTCGAAGGCCCGTGGGAAGATTTAGAGCCTGAGTTTAAGCAGGCATTTGGTTCTCCAAATAGCCCTGCACCCGCTGTACAGTAATCGATTCGAGATAAGCCTATGAAACAAGTTCTGACAAATAAGCTGCTTAAGATAGCAATTATTCTGCTGGTCTCGTACGCACTGCTTGTCGTGCTATTCGAATCCTCACTCGGTTATTTCCAGCCCCAGAACGCGAGCACGCTGCAGATTGCAACGATCGATGCTGATGGAGCCGTTAATCAACGCATTCTGGCACGTATAGATAATGCCGGGCAGCTCTACGTTGCAGCCAATCACTGGCCTCGTGCTTGGTATAGGGAAGCGCTCGCCAACCCGGCGGTAGAGGTAAGTTTGGAAAGTGGGCAGGGCAGCTATATTGCAGTACCCGTTGCAGGCGCAGAGCATGATTTGGTCAATGCGGATAATTCACTGGGCTTGATGTTTAAGATTTTGACTGGCTTCCCTCCGCGCTATTTTCTGCGCCTCGATCCAGCAGGCTAGTACTGTATTTACGAATTAGAGTTGGATCAGTACTAAATTCCTTCCGAACGCGCTCCGCGCAAAATATTTCTCAGCGCGTAGTTGCCGGCATGGCAAGCATATTCGTACAACCTTTCGTCGGTCCTAGTCATGGGCATAAGGATTACTATTCGATCCTGGAATGTGTCGGCGTCGTCGATGGTGACCTCGTAATCTAGCGAGCCTTCTGCCGTCGGTGTGAAGCGCTCTATAAGCAATCGATTCTTCGCGCTGCCATAGGCAACTTGTCTCATACCAATACTGGCGATGGAATCGGTGAAGTTTTTGGACTCAACGACTAGGGTGTTGCCTTCAAAATAGCCTCTTGAGTCTCCAGACCAGAGAGTTATGGCAGGATCAACATGCTCTGCTTTCTCAAGCGGCACGATTCGCGCGTCGAAACCCATCTCGGTCAGGATGACGACATGATCGCTGTTTTGAAAAATCTGCAGATTATTATTGTAGTGGCCGCTGAACATGGGCGGACCGGAATTAAAGACCATGCAGCGCTCAGATAGTCCTCGGTCTTCGGGTCCATCGCTACTGATACCTCCATGGGTGAAGCGCACAGGGCGATCTCCGGGTATCACTGTGACACCGTTAGCATCACTGCGTTGAATTAGGGTTCCTGGAACAACATCTGGAAACCTGCCGTTTCTTGGATAGGTCACTAGTGAAGTCCTGCCATTCTCCCCAAGTGCGTCGACCTCGAACCAAAAATTATTCACAGCTTCTACCGAGCGAGCATTCTGCGTAGTCAGGATACGCTCCGAGGTAGCTGCCTCTCTCGCTGCTGTGGCTGCGACTCTCTCCACTCTTGACTGTAGTGTGCTTGCCAGTTGTTCATTGGTCAGAAATTCTTGGTCGCCAAAGCGTTCTGGTCTCTCTAGGGGTGTCTTGTTGGAGAAATTCCAGACGCCGCGTAAATCAGGGTGGCCAAACTCGGTCAGCTGCGGGCTGAAATCCTGTGCATTTACGGAAAAAGAAGCAGCATAAAGGCAGAAAAGCAGTAGTTGAATGGAGATATTTTCCAATATTTTCATGTACTTACTATTTTTTCAGGGAAATATCAGCCCATCATAGTATAAATTTAGCCCGGTCGGTAGTTTTGCCAGGCTGCATCCATTTGCCGTATGGGAGTCATCCTAAATAGCAGAAGTAACTGTAACTTTGAGTAATACCAATCTACGCCTCAGCGCCGCACAGAACGACACCAATATTACAGAACAGCTCAATCTGCTGAACAATATCACCGATGGGTTCGAGACCACGAAGCTAAGCACCGAGCGTCAGATCATCGATACGGATTATAAGCTTATCGTTCTCCAGCGGCAGAAATCTCGCCATGAGCAGCTAGTTGAAGATGGTCTGGTTTCTATTGAACAATACGACGCTATAGTCGATGAGTTGGAGTATCAGTCGAAGGTCTTGGCGAATCATCAGGCACGGCAGCCACTTGAAAATAGAATCCGTGAGACGCGTCTGGTCCAGATTGAGACTCAGGTTGAAAAGCTGGAAGAGAACCTCCAGGTTTCCCAGAGCAGTTTTGAGAGTCTTCTCGTGCGAGCACCCATAGCAGGGCAATTGACTTCTCTACCTGTAGAGATAGGGGAGAGCAAACAGGCAGGACAGCGACTCGGACAGATCGATGTAATTGATCAGTACAAGGTAGTTGCTCAGATTGATGAATTTTATGTTTCCAGAGTATTTGCAGATCAGCCGGCTACATTCTCCCTGACGGGATGCGAATATGTTACGCGCCTGTTAAAAGTCTATCCAGAAATCACCGATGGTACCTTCGAGGTGGATCTCGTTTTCGATGGGCTCAATCCCAGCGATGTTAGGCGTGAGCAGAGTTTGCAAATGGAGCTGACCCTAGGCAGTCCGGTGGAGTCAATGCTACTGCCCATCGGCGGCTTCGTTCAGGATACCGGAGGCAATTGGGTTTTTGTGGTCGATGCTGATGGCGTCTACGCTAACCGTCGGGACATTCGTGTGGGCCGACGTAATAACCGCTATGTCGAGGTGATCGAAGGCCTACAGCAAGGTGATCGCGTGATTACTTCTAGTTATAGGCAAATGGCTGACATGGAGCGGGTTCAGCTCAGCCAGTGATTGAATGCAGTAATTGCTAAGCGCGCTCCGCCCGTCTTCCTTCTTGCAAATCTGCCTAGTCACTTGCCCCATCCGGCGATGATCTATTAAGATGCGCCGATGTCTCCAACTCTCATCGATAACGCTCCAAGAGGTCTACCATCAATATAAGTATTCTCAGCAATCTTATTGCAGCGGCCTTAGTCATAGTAGGTCTGCTCGTAGAATGGCCGTATCAGACTTATGTGCTTAACACGGGTCTTTTCGCGCTATCTGGAGGCATAACCAATTGGTTGGCTGTTCATATGCTGTTCGAGCGTGTTCCGGGTATCTATGGCTCAGGCGTAATTCCTCTGCGATTCGAGGAGTTCAAGCTGGGTATAAGAGAGTTGATTATGGAGCAGTTCTTCCACAAAGCTGACCTGGAGGAGTTTTTTCATGGTGCCGGTGATATCTCCAAGAAGATGACGGGTCAACTGAAGAAGGCGATCGAAGAGTTGGATCTCGATGCCGCCTTCGAATCGCTGCTAGACGTGATAATGAGCTCCTCATTTGGCAGTATGGTTGGCATGTTAGGCGGTCGCGATGGCCTAGGCGCGCTGAAGGCGCCATTCGTAGAGAAGATGCGCGATTTCTTCGGCGAGCAATTGACCGACGGGAGCTTCCAGGATCAGATCCAGGCCGCTTTAAGCTCTGCTATGGATGATGAGGTGATACGTAGCAAGCTGGAGTTCATGATCGATGATCGGCTGAATCAAATGACGCCAAAAATGGTCAAGGAAATAATTCAGCAGATGATTCGTAAGCACTTAGGTTGGTTGGTCGTTTGGGGTTGTGTGTTCGGCGGACTGATCGGTCTTGTGGTGACGGTAATTAACGCCCTTTAACCCAGTAGCGTCTAGTGGTTCTCTTTCTTTTTCTTGAACTGCCATTCAATTTTTTGTCCACCAAGCAATATCACGGCTAATGCTCGTCGCAACTATCTTAATTTATACGCTGATAGAGAGTGATGCAGATCACATTGTCGCACACTATTAGGGCATTTAATTTCGCGGCGAATAATCCAAATCGATTCACGGGTAAAAACGGGAAGTTATCACGCGCATTGGGTGAAAAAACTAAATCGCTGTACTATAATGCCCGCTTCGAAAGCATGCTAAAGATCACGCACGAAATGCAGGTCTATTTCTTATGCAGGCGATTTAATTAACCCGTTAACTGTAAAGCACAGATTGAGTAGAAGAATATGGCACGACCAGTAGAATTTGATGAAGAAGAAGTTTTAACTAACGCGATGGAGCAGTTCTGGCGCGAAGGATACGAGGCAAGCTCCGTTCAAAAATTGCTAGATTGCACGGGTATCAACAGAGGCACTCTCTATAATTCTTTCGGTGACAAGGACACTTTCTTCAAATCTTGTGTCGATCAGTACAATAAAGTGGTGGATAGGCAGATTGCCGCCACTCTGAAGAATTCTAAACTTGGTCCCTGGGAAGCTATCGAAGCCTATTTAGATGAGACTGTTCTCAATGTGACAAATAAGCACCGCAGCATGGGCTGTCTGCTAGTTAATTCGGTCTGCGAAAGCATTAATTACGACAAGGAAATGCGCAAGGTCGTCCGTGGCTCTCTGTCTAGTATTCGCAAAGGCCTATTGGCTCGTTTGAAGGAAGCCCATAAGAATCGTAAGATGAAGAAGGGCGTCAGCGCAGAATTTGCCGCGGAAGTTCTGATGAACAGCCTTCACGGCATCCGCGTAAATAGCCGAGACGGCAAGACTCCAAAGCAGCTGAAAGAGCTTATTACGTTCAATGTTGCTTCGCTGCAGAAGTAGTAAGAAACAAATACAGGCGTGCTTCTTGAAAGTAATTCATTAAAAATCAAATAGTTAAATTTAATAATCCAGATATTTAAGATCGCGAAAACAAAAAAGGGAGGCTACAGCCTCCCTTTTTTGTGGCCTGCTAAAAAAGCGTAGTAGAAGGCCTAAAATCCGCCTTTTAATTCAGTCGAAAGGGTTGCTATACTCCAAGCCTCGGTTCCCTCATTTGTGGGATCAGTCCAGATTTGATGCACCGCTGCTAGCCACTGCAGCTTAAGTAGTTAGGACACCGTAGTTAGGACAAGACAATGAAAAAAATAGCCGGCAGAAAGAAGAGCGACGATACTAAGATTGACCTTACACCCATGTTGGACGTGGTCTTTATATTATTGATTTTCTTCGTAGTAACAGCGACATTTCTCTCCGAGACTTCGGTGAGTGCCGCGAGTAGCGACAACAACAATAGCGATCCGCCTCCAGAGGACGACGACAAAAAGAACATTCTTTTCGAAATTGGCCCTAATAACGAGATTATCCTTAACGGTAATCCACGTCCGATTCTGCCAAACTTCATTCGCTCGAATATTGACCAACTCAAAGCTGAAAACCCATCAGCGTCGGTAATTATTCAGCCCAATAATGCATCTGATGTCGCTTCCTTGGTGATGATCATGGACGCGGCACGGCAAGCAGGTATGTCGAATATCTCTATTGTAGAGCCTCAGTAGCGGCTAGATGACTAACTATTGCAGTTGTTAACTGCGATCAGTCAGAAGAGTAGTAAAAGAAACGCACTATCGCTTACGATGGTGCGTTTTTCGTTTAAGGCCGCGTCTGCTAACCTCAAATCGAGTTACCTAACATCATGAAAAACCGTTGGATAGAATCCGAAGCTGCAGCCATAGCCGGCGAAGGCGATGATCTTGGCCTGCGTGTTTACACATCGCAGTTGCTGGGAGGGGACGCCGACCTCGTGCTTCATGGCGGTGGCAATACTTCTGTGAAGGGAGAGTTGCAGAACGTATTCGGCGAAATGGAGTCTGTTCTGTTCGTGAAAGGCTCCGGATGGGATCTGCGCACGATACAAAGCGCGGGTTTTCCAGCGGTGAAGATGGATTATCTCCTGCGCTTGGGCCAACTCGACACCCTCAGCGATAGTGAGATGATGCGCCAGCTTCGTCTCGCGCTGCTAGACCCTACGGCGCCAACGCCTTCGGTAGAAGCTATTCTGCATGCGCTCATTCCTCACAAGTACGTAGATCATAGTCATGCCGATGCCGTCGTTGCGATAAGTAATAGCCCGAACGGCGAGGCTATGCTGCAGGAAATCTACGGCGATGAGGTATTGATATTGCCCTATACGATGCCGGGGTTTATCTTGGCTAAGCAGGTGGCGCAGGCGACAGCCTCAGCCGAGTGGTCATCGCTGCGCGGCATAATCTTATTGCATCATGGCATATTTACTTTCGATGAAGATGCAGGTGCTAGCTATAGCACAATGATTGAGCTTGTTAGCAAGGCGGAACAGTATTTAAAAGAGAAGATGGGTACTACTGAATTGGCCGCTGCTACCTACGCCCCCGACGCCGGGGATTGTCTGCAGCTCAGCCGGCTACGCCGATCTGCAGCAGACGTTATGGGTAGACCGGTTTTACTCAGGCTTGAGACCTCGAGTCAGGCGGCTGGATTCGCGAGCCTGAAGGATTGTGCTGAATTGGCTACTCGTGGTCCGTTGACGCCCGATCATACGATACACACGAAAGCCTTCGCTGCCATATTTGCAGATGATCCGGTTCAGGGGCTGCAGCAGTTCCAAGCCGATTACCGTGACTATTTCGAGAAGCATAGCGATGAATCCCATCAATGCCTGGATAGCATGCCCCGCTATGGTGTTTGGCGTGGCAAGGGCATGGTCTATCTGGCCCCTAACCAGAAGCGCCTAGGCATAGTGCAGGATATCTCACAGCATACGATCAAATCGATTCAGCAAGCGCAGCAGCTAGGAGGCTGGCAGACATTACCCAGTCAGGATCTATTCGATGTTGAATACTGGGAACTGGAACAGGCGAAGCTGAAATCTTCGGCTAAGACGCCGGAGTTTGAAGGCAAGGTGGTGGTCGTGAGCGGCGCCGCATCGGGTATAGGAAGAGCCTGTGTTCAAGAATTCGTAGACAAGGGCGCGGTAGTGTTGGCGCTAGATATCGCCCAGGACTTCGCGGCTCAATTCGACAGCGCTTGCGTATTGCCAGTTCACTGTGACGTGACCGATTCTGTGGCAATTGATGATGCACTGCAGCAGATGGTCGTAGAATTCGGGGGCATAGATATCGTAATTAGTAATGCGGGTAGTTTTCCCGCGAGCCAATCGCTAGAAGACATGGACGACGAGAATTGGGAATCATCACTGCGCTTGAATCTGGGCTCGCACATGAAACTGTTGCGCTGCGCTACGCCTTTTCTAAGGAATGGTATCGATCCGGCGGTGGTAATCGTTGCGTCTAAGAATGTGCCTGCACCGGGGCCGGGTGCTGCAGCCTATTCTGTCGCGAAAGCCGGCCTTACACAGATGGCGCGAGTCGCTGCTCTGGAGTTTGGCGAGGCAGGCATACGCGTAAACGTGCTGCATCCGAATGCCGTGTATGATACGGCGATATGGACTGACGACGTGTTGGCTAGCCGAGCCCAACATTATGGTGTCAGCGTTGAGGAGTATAAGACTTCGAATGTGCTACGTACCGAAGTCGCATCAATCGACGTTGCGAAGGCCGCCGTGCTATTTGCAGGAGATTCACTAGCTAAGACCACTGGAGCACAGTTACCAATCGACGGCGGTAACGAGCGCGTCATCTAGTTTCACTACCTTTTCTTGGTCAGCGACGTTGCACATCGGATGTGCAACCATTGCCCGTTAAGGGCAATGCGAGTGCGCTAGGCTAAGTGAAATGACACTTTCACGCCAGCTTTTGGCGCACGACATACTGGGAAAATTAGGGATGATTTTTCAGTATCGACTACAGGAGACGATACGACTGTGAATGTGGATGGCCAGCATTTCCAAAGCATCTGGTTCGATGAATCTGACGGTAGTGTCAACATCATCGATCAGACTCGCCTGCCTCATCGGTTCGAGATCGTGACACTCAATACCTTACACGATGCCTGCCATGCAATTGAATCTATGCAGGTCCGAGGCGCGCCTCTGATCGGGGTGACAGCCGTCTATGGTGTGTACCTCGCGCTGCTTGAAGACCCTAATCAACTAGCAGTGGCGGTAGATAGATTGGCTGCCACGCGGCCTACTGCCGTAAATCTGCAGTGGGCTCTCGATAGAATGAATGCAGCGCTGCGCAACACCCTGGTCGAGAAGCGAGTCGAAGTTGCTTTGCAGCAGGCTCGCGCGATGGAGGCTGAGGACAGTGCGATCTGCGCCGAAATTGGCGTGCAGGGAGCTAAGCTATTGCAGGAGATTTGGGATGCTAAGTTAGATAAGAGTAAGTCGCTAAATGTTCTAACTCACTGCAACGCGGGGGCCCTAGCGGCCGTTGATTGGGGGACGGCGCTTTCTGTCATCTACAAGGCTGCCGAGGCGGGAGTGCCAATTCATGTTTGGGTAGATGAGACTCGACCTCGCAATCAGGGAGCGTCACTTACCTGTTGGGAGCTTGGCCAACAAGAGATAGCCCATACTCTGATAGTGGATAATGCTGGCGGTCACCTCATGCAACAGGGCTTAGTGGATTGCTGTGTCGTCGGTAGTGATAGAACTACAATTACCGGTGACGTTTGCAATAAGATTGGTACCTATCTGAAGGCGTTAGCTGCGTTTGATAATGAGGTGCCATTCTTCGTTGCTCTACCGGTGTCGAGCATTGATTTTACGCTGACGGACGGCATTAAAGAGATTCCAATAGAAGAGCGCGATGCGCAAGAGGTTAGTCACCTCAGCGGTATCGATGCAAATGGGCTATTGAGCAAGATTAGACTCTGCCCTGAAGGTGTAACGGTGAGTAACTTCGGGTTCGATGTAACGCCCGCGCGCCTAGTCACAAAGATTATTACCGAGAAGGGCGTGTTCGATGCGCAGCAGTCACAGCTGCAGCGGCTGCGTAGTTAGGTTTTTTTGTACTTTATTTTCTGCTGCTAGGCTTATCAGTACTAACCCGGAGGCCAGCCAAGTGCACGACCACCGAGAATGTGCAGATGGAGGTGGAAGACAGTCTGCCCTCCATCGCGGCCAGTGTTAATCACGTAGCGAAATCCATCTTCACTAAGGCCTAGGTCTGCGGCGATCTGATTGGCTTTCAATAGCAATTTACCCAGCAGCGCCTCATCTGCGTCATCTGCCGAACTCACGTAGGTCAGATGTTTCTTGGGGATAACAAGGATATGCGTAGGTGCGGCAGGATTAATATCATGAAAGGCATACACGTCATCGTCGGAATAAACCTTGTTTGAGGGTATTTCCCCTGCGATAATTTTGCAAAACAGACAGTTTTTCGACATGCAGTGCTCCAATCATTCAGCTGTGATTAATGCGGTCGGGCTATACTATAACATGGGGTATCAGGGGAACAGATTTGAGTATCATCTCTAAACAATCAAGGTTATTACTGTTCTTGCTAGCGTGCTGCATGTCACCTGTGTTGCTGGCACAAGAGCAGGTGGCTCGCTATGGCTACAATATCTTGAATACCTATCCGCACAACATTAATTCCTTTACTCAAGGTCTGCTCTATCACGAAGGTTTTCTGTTCGAGGGCACTGGCAAGAACGGACAGTCAAACTTGAGCAAGATAAATCTCGAGGATGGTGAGGTGCTAATGAACAAGAGCATGTCCCAGCGCTACTTTGGAGAAGGCATCGAAATAGTAGACGATAAAATTTATCAGTTAACCTGGCAGTCTCATCTCGTCTTCGTACACGATAAGACGACTTTCGAATCGAAGGGATCACACTACAATGCAACGCAGGGTTGGGGACTCGCCTACGATGGCAGTCATCTCATCCTGAGTGACGGAACGGCGACTCTACAATTTATGGACCCAGAGACTTTCGCGCCGGTGCGCAAGGTTGAAGTCCAGCTCGACGGTAATGCCATAAACCAATTGAATGAGTTGGAATATATTAATGGCGAGGTCTGGGCGAATGTTTGGCAGACAGATTTTATTCTGCGCATCGATCCCGAAAGCGGCGAGGTCAATTCCATCGTAGACTTGACAGGCTTGTCCGGGCAAACCCAATTGGGAAGCTCCGAGGCAGTGCTTAATGGTATTGCCTGGGACGCCGAGGCGAAACGTTTGTTTGTAACCGGCAAACATTGGGCAAACTTATTTGAGATCGAACTGGTTGGTCTGTAAGCCACAGTGGTCATGAATTGAGTTAGAGCCAGAGGCTCCCTAATATGTGGTTACAGAAGTCGGTCAAACTCCAAGAAAAGCCTCGAGGCTTTCATCTGGTCAGCGATGAAATACTAGAGGCCCTTCCTGAGATTTCGTCTATCAATGTTGGGTTGCTACATCTTTTTCTGCAGCATACCTCGGCATCGTTGAGCATCAATGTTGTGCCGACAGTTCGGTGCGGCGCGACATGGAATCACATTTCAATCAACTCGCGCCGGAAGATGCCCCCTACTATGAGCACACCTATGAGGGTTCCGATGACATGCCAGCTCATATCAAGTCAGCTCTGCTTGGCTGTGAGATGAGTCTGCCAATAGCACAGGGACGTTTGCAGCTGGGTACCTGGCAGGGTATCTATCTCGGCGAGCATCGCAATAGTGCGAGTTCGCGAACCCTTATCGCGACGCTAATGGGAGAATAGCTGGTGCAGAATGTCCGCGTACTTCTTAGATCAAATAGCGTGAAGGCAACTCTCCTCGTTCTGCTCTCCATCGCGCTGGTCTCCTGCGAGACCGTGGGCTATTACTCGCAGGCCGCGAGAGGGCAGCTAACAATCGTATTCGGGCGTGAAGATATTCAGCAGCTACTAAAAGCAGAGCAAGACTTGCCTGATGAGCTAGTGGAGAAGTTTGCTATTGTCATGGATGTTCGCGAATTCGCCGAGAGTGAGTTGGGCCTGCCAGTTGGGGGAAACTACTCAAGCTATGTCGATATAGAGCGAGAGCACGTGGTATGGAATGTGTTTGCAGCACCTGAGTTTTCCGTCGATCCAGTGAATTGGTGCTACCCGATAGCAGGCTGCGTAGCCTATCGCGGCTATTTCTCAGAGCAATCCGCCCTGAGCTACGCCGCGAAGCTGGAAGAAGACGGCTTCGACGTCTACACAGGTGGGGTCGACGCCTATTCGACGCTAGGTTGGTTCGAAGACTCGCTACTTAGCACGGTGCTGAATCGTGCCGACTATCAGCTCGCCGGATTACTATTTCATGAACTCGCTCACCAACTCGTTTATTTGCCTGGCGATACAACCTTTAATGAGAGCTTCGCTACGGCGGTAGAAAGGGAGGGCGTGCGGCGCTGGCTTGCTAAGAGCAATAAGGCATCTAACATCGATGCGGCCTTGCTAGACTATGATCGACAGCAGCAGTTTGTTGACTTGGTTGCCGACTATAGAGATCGATTTGAGTCGCTTTATCAACTTGCCCTCAATGAGTCTTCGATGCGTAGCCAGAAACTGGAACTACAGCAGACGCTGCGCGAAGAATATGCGACGTTGAAGCAGCAGTGGCAAGGTTACGAGGGTTACGATGGCTGGTTCTCGCGATCGCTAAACAACGCGCAGCTTTCAACGGTCGCTTCCTACAACGATTTACTGCCATTCTTCGCGGCAGTTTTTGAACAATCGAATCAGGATTTTTCCGCTTTCTATACAGAAGTTAGTCGCCTAGCAGATCTGCCAGAACAGGAGCGGGATGAACTAATAGCGGCTATTGAATAGAGGCGCGTTCGCAGCTGAAAACGCTATAAGCGACTACGCGTCGATTCCACAAGGTCAGAATAGAAACTCGAATCAGGATTCTTAGCGGCGGCAGATTCATAGGCCTGAAGTGCATCCTCGATACGATTCTCCTGCTCCAGTATTCGCCCAAGGCTTCGGTCGAAGAACGCATTGCCAGGCATGACTTCAATTGCCTTTTGATAGATAGCGATGGCCTTGTCGGCCTCACCTGCATTGTTGTAGGTGTTCGCCATAATGTGTACTTGTGAATCGTTGTCGGAATTCAGTTCAATAGCGTGTAAGTCATAGGCAATCGATGCAGCATAGTTGCCATCGCCGCGCTCGAGCTCGCCTAATGTGGTTACGGCGGCAATCAGTGAAGCGGTAGTGGTTGTTTGCAACCGTATGAAGCGAGCAAGCATTGGTTTTGCTTCATCAAAGCGTTCCAGATAGGAGTAGGTGTTGGCCAGATTGCGAAGGGCATCTGCAAGATTCGGGTCGGCGCTGATCGCCTTTTTGTATTCGTCGATTGCCTCTTCGAAGCGTTCTAAATTGCTATAGGTATTGCCGCGACGTAGGTACTTTTGTCCAAGTTCGGCATCTATGGTGGGGCCGGTACGTTCTAGTTCGAGGTTACCGTAGCGCTGTAGTACCGATGCGGCACCATCAATCTGGGCAACGCTAGCTGTACCCATGGCGAGGATGGCCAGCGTGATGCTTGTGCGATAAATGGCGCAAAATAACTTCATTGTTTAACCCTGTTAGGCAGTATAAATTCTTCTCAGGACTATAACCCAGCTGATATTCATCTTCCAGCAAACGCATTTTCAAAGCAGGTGGATAAAAGCGGAATCGATGCCTTAGAATAGATGTAAATGATACGAGGTTAAGTAAATACCATGATTAGGCCGAAGCTGATAGATCACATCGTGTTGCGAACCGATCTCTATAGAGAGCTTATCGATTTTTATTGCGATGTGTTGGGCTGTACGCTGGAGCGAGAGACTTCCGATGAGGTGGGATTAACACAACTCAGGGCCGGTGATTCGTTGATCGATATCGTGAATGTCGATGGTGAGTTAGGGAAGGCGGGAGGTCCTTCTCCTGGCGAGAAAGGGAACAATGTCGATCATTTTTGCCTGCAGATCGAACCAGTCGGAGAAGAAGCGTTAAAAGCTTATTTGCAGGGAAAAGGCATAGAAGTAGGAGACTTTCAGGATCGGTATGGAGCTCAGGGGTTGGGACGTTCCATTTATCTAAAGGACATTGCAGGTAACACTGTTGAGCTACGCAATGTGATGTAGCCAATCTGTTTTTCTTTATTTCAGTATCAGTGCGGGTAACTGGCCACCTGTTTTAGCGACTCGCCCAATCACCTTAGCCTGCGGGTATCCAGATTCACGAAGTTGCTTGATGCAATCTTCGGCTTGCGATTCTGCCACGCTTGCTAACAAACCTCCTGCGGTCTGCGGATCAAATAGTAGATCGAAGCGTGGATCGCCCTGAAACGCTTCGCTATTGAAGATGTCGCGACTGACTAGGGAATTGTCGGCGTGAAGTGAGCTTAGAATTCCTTGTTTGAGTGTCTCCAATGCGCCATCAAGTACAGGTAGATCGGCCAGGCTTAGCTCTAACTCCACGTTGTTTGGAGTTAGCATTTCGAAAAGATGGCCGGCGAGCCCGAAGCCGGTTATATCGGTACAGGCCGTGGCCTTATATTGGATAAAGCACTGTGCCGCTTTCCTATTCGATACCAGCATCTGAGTAAGAGCCTCTTCCATCCAACGATGCTTCGCCTTGAAACGCATGTCGGCGGCTAAGAGCGTGCCAGTTCCAAGAGGCTTGCAGAGGATGACGATGTCTCCGGTTTGCATTCCGTCCTTGCTAAGCAGGGCATCGCGCTCGGCGAAGCCGTTTACACAAAGACCAAATTGTAGATCTGTAGATTCGGCAGAGTGGCCGCCAATCAACGTACAGTCATTTTCCTGAAGCGCCTCGCTGCAGCCATGCATTATCTCGCGTAGCTGGGCCTTGCTGATTTTCTTGCTCGCAGCAGGCACACCGACAACGGCAAGAGCGGAATGAGGCATACAGCCCATCGCATAGATGTCGCTCATGCAGTGGTTGCTTGCGATCTTGGCGAACAGCCAGGGATCATTTATGAAGGCGCTTAGTTGGTCTACGCTCTGTAGCAAGACGCGGCCATCTTCTAATTGTATCAACGCCGCATCTTCGGTTGCTGATCCTGAGGAGAGAATGTCTGCGTTCTCATGACGGGGCAATTCCTGCAGTACTTCTTGTAATGCGTCGCCTGCAATCTTGGCGCCACAGCCGGCACAACGCATCGCGTGTTTACGAAGTTGCTGCTCTGTAGGGTCATCGACTAAGCCTTTGGCGATTTCAAAGTTGTCCGGCATCACTGGAAACTCGCTGTATTTCCGAATGAAGCCAGTATCGATAGAGTTTTTTAGTGACCAGACCGAACGCCCTTGAAAGAACAGGTTGCTGCGCGATGCGATAGCTTTCTTGTTGCCTAGATTGATCAGCGCCAAGGCATGCTTCTGCGGAGAATAGGCCTTTAACTTGTTCGCGGTGGCGAAGCGCCGTAAGTTTTCTGCCAGCGGCTTACCTTGTCGTACCGCATACACGCCAGACTTCGGTCTGGGCTCGCCTTTGATAGTTGCGGCATCGCCAGCAGCGAAGACGAAATCATGGCTGGTTGATTGCAGAAAATTGTTCACTTCGATGAAGCCATCTTCACCAATAGCGAGGCCGCATTTTTCTGGCCAGGATGAAATGCTGGCTCCTGTTGCATAGATCATCGAATCGGCTTCGATAGTGCGGTCATTGTTGCAATGAATTTTTCCGGAGCCAAATTCGATGACCTCGTGTTCCAGTAAGACTTCGATCCCGCGGGTGGCGAGCTCGGATTTTACGAAATGGCGAACTTTGCTGTTATGAGATTTGAGCACTTCATTATCAGCTGTGACGATGCCGATTTCCAAAGGCGAGTTTTCGTAATTTTTTATCTTCAATTCATTGTGAATGCGTTGTTGCACAGCAAAGGCGAGTTCTACACTCGCCGGTCCACCGCCTACGATTAGAAATCTGTATGACTTCTTTTCAGAACCAATGGTGCTAAGCATATCTGCATAGAGCTGTTGCCAATGTACGAGGAACTGATCAATGGGCTTTATGCCTAGCGCAAACTCCGATGCTCCAGGAATCTTTATGGCATTCGGCTTTGACCCAATATTCAGTGATATGAGATCGAACTCGATTGTGGGTCTGCCTTCGCAGTGAATAATCTTCTGCTCGAAATCGATGCGAGTGATTTCGCTTTGAATTAGTCGCGCCCCCGCAAATTGCGCCAAGGGCCGCAGGTCGATATGAATCTCATCGCGCTCATAGATGCCACTGATGTGGCCTGGCAGGGAGCCGGAATAGGGTGTTTCTATATCTGCGCTGATCAGCGTGAGGCCAAGCCCAGGAACCGGATTCATGCCAAACTGCTTCAGCACCGCCAGGTGACTGTGGCCGCCGCCAAGCAAAACCAGTTGCTTTACTATTGGACTGTTAGTGTTTGATTTCATGCCTGACTACATATTGCCTGGATTGACTGGAAAGCCTGTAAATCTTCAATGAGATGAATGGGCGGTTAAATTATGTGGCTGGCTCGTCACTAACCTGCTGGAGAAGCCGATTCTAACCGCTACAGTACGGCGCTCAAAGCGCTATTGCCCATACTGTGACCCTGGTATTATCAAAGTATGAGTACAGTATGACCGTGAAATTGGAAATTTCTTCAACTTTGATAGTCACCTGTCAGTATTTTGCAGTAAGCTAGGCAGCCTTTGAAGTTGATCTACGTAGATGATCGCGCAGAGAATCAACCTATTGAGTCATCCAAATGCCGTTTGGGTTAAGACGTTTTGGTTAAAACATAACAGGAGTGTCAAGAATGATCTCGAAATCACTACAAGCTAGGTTCGCAGCTGCGTTGGCTGCAATTCTATTTGCGGGCGCAGCACAGGCTCATTGGTCGCTGGACAACGATGCTTCCAGCCTCAGCTTCGTCACTGTCAAGGCAGAACACGTAGCCGAGGTGCATACCTTCGACAGTCTCTCTGGAACAATTGGTGACGACGGTAGTGTCGAAATCACTATTGAGTTGGCTAGTGTGAACACCATGATCCAAATTCGCAACGAGCGCATGCAGGAAATGCTATTCGAGACGGCTCTATTTCCAGATGCCACGATCACTGGTTCGATCAATCTGGATGCGCTAGCAGGTATGGAAGCCGGGGCATCTGTTGCTAGACAGATCGACTTTGAATTGTCCTTGCATGGTCAGAGCGTTGCCCTAGCGGCAGATGTTCAGATTACGCGAACTGGCGAGGGCGTTATCGTCTCCACGCTGAAGCCACTCATTGTTATGGCTGATTCATTCTCTCTAGCAGCAGGCGTTGAGAAGTTGCGTGAGGTAGCTGGGCTGCCTAGCATTAGTCGCGCAGTTCCTGTGAGTTTTACGGTAGTGTTCGAAGAAGGGCACTAGCACTAGTTAGAGTATTTTTAAAAAGCCTGCCAACAATGTTGGCGGGCTTTTTTTTGCCTGCTGCTTTAGAAGCGGTATTTCAATAGCAGGCGAATGTGCCGCGGATTCGAGGGATGGAAATGAATGTCCTCTACTCCAGTTGTCTCGCTAGCAAGCTGTGACTCGAAGAAGAAGGCAATGTCGTCGTCTTCAGCATCCAACAAGTTTAGAACGTCGATTCCGATCTCCCAGTTGTTGAACTCATAGGACACGCCGGCATGGACAAGGGTCGAGCCGTCCTTCTGCACTGCCTCGTCCTCGGTTAATGCCGCGTCGCTAAAATGACGGACACGTAGGCTGGCAGTTAGTCCATTGTTGCCCACGTGGGTCAGACCCGCGGCGAGTACTTCCTCGTGCGCGTCAGTAATGCTGTCGGCATTCGAGGGTAGTCCACGGAAATAACCGCTGGTTTTGGCTGCACTGAAATCGAATACCCAATTCTCGCTAATCTCCCAGAAGGAATTGACTTCGACACCGCTGCGTCTGGTTGGATCGCTAGGCTCGGTAGTTCCGGCGTCGCCAACGAACACTAGTTCTGAGTCTGTGCGTAACTCGAAGGCGGCGATAGCGATATTGAATCCATTTAGTGTGTCGTAGCGAAAGCCGATCTCGCTACCTTTGCCTTCGACTAAAACGTCTTGTGCCTGCGTAGGGTCCCCGGTGACTGGATCTATGGTATTGACCGCGGCGCGCACATCATTCGAATGGAAGCCGTGGCCATAGTTTAGGTAAAGCTCAATGTTTTCGTTGACGCGATAAGCGAGCCCGATATTCGGTTGCCAGAGCGAGTCTTGGTCCTTGCCAGAGTTGCCTTCGCGCAGCGCGTCGACCTCGAAGTCATAGAAATCTACTCGCACACCAAATGTGGCGCGCAGCTTTTTCGTTAGGGAGATCTGTGACTCGGCGAACAGCCCGGCACTGAATTCCTCAGCCTCGTCTTCGCGAATGCTGCTAACCCGACGTTTGCTTATCGTATTGAACAGGTTTAGCTCGTTCACATCATCATAGCGAATGTCGATGCCGACAGTCTGCCTGGCAGGCAGACCGAATATTTCCGACTCGCTTACTTTGCGTAGTGAGCCACCGAAGAGGCGTCGTTCGTCTTCCTGCTCAAACTCATCTCCGTCTGCTGGATTGTTGAGAAAATAAGTCGGATTGTTAATCAGGCTCATGTAGTAGGAACTTGCATACAGATTGAGATCCCAGTCATTGATCTCGAAATTGCCGGTCAGTGAGTATCTGTGCGACTCGCCGCCCAGATCGGGGTCAATGAATCCAAAGCGTGAGATTAAGCCGCTGTCTACGGCGCGCTGTGGCACTTGATTCGTTGATATCCACTGAGAGTCATAGGCCGAGAAGGTGATGCGGCTGGGTATGTCAGCTAGGGTCCCAGTGTACTTGAGCAGGCCGTTGTATTTGCGTACATCTTGGTCCAAGTCGAAATGGCCGTTGGAGCGATGATGCTCAAAGGCGGCGAGTACGCTTCCGTTCTCGAGCTGAAAGGAATTTGCGGTTACTAAGCGAATTTCATCTTCGGAGCCGAAGGTAATCTCTGTAAAATTCTCAGCAAGAGCATCGTAGGTCTTCATAGAGTTGGAGCCCGCTAAGGAGAAGTCTCCGGTGTCCGCAAAGTAGGGACCTTTCTGGAAATCCACTCTCTCGATGATCTCTGGAATGATGAAATTCAGGTCCATGTAGCCTTGGGCGTGAGCATGGGTGCGAAAGTTAACCGGCATGCCATCGAAGTAGGTAGAGAAGTCGGAGCCGTGATCGAGATTGATGCCGCGCAGGAAATACTGATTCGCCTTGCCCGGGCCGCTGTGCTGAGTGGCAATCATGCCGGGAACAACCTCGACCAGTTCTGCGACTCGCGATAGTGGTCGAGTTGAGAAGTCGCTATAGCCGACAACCCCCTGTGATGCAGAATTGGAGTTGCCTAAAAGTTGCAGAGAGCGTCCCCAAACGACGACCTCCTCGACCTGCTCGGTATCTTGTGAGTGCGCCAGTTGGCTGCCTAGGAAGCAGGCGATGGCGGTAGTGATGGCGGGGGATATAGTGCGTCTTGTCACGGCTCTCTCGTTTGGTTCTACTTGCTCATTTCCTAGGGCGGTTAGGCTCTAATGCATAAGCAGATTGCTAGTTTGGAATCGAAAGATACGGCAAAAAATCACGCAGAATAAGTGAAGTAACGTTATTTAAAGTTAAGGAAGGCGAGAATCAGCTCAGAGTAGCTGCGCTCTTGTTAATCGAGTCGCAGCTTCGGGCCGCGGATGGTCTGGTATGAGCTGTGATAGGACTAAGGAGGCGCAGGCAATCGCTGCGCCTATAAGGAACACGGCGCTGTGATTAACCATCCATACAAGCCCCAGCAGTGCAGGCAGTACGACTGCCGCTATGTGGTTGATGGTAAAGCTGATGCTGGACGTGGCGGCAATATCTGCTGGGTCGGCGATCTTCTGAAAATAGGTCTTGATTGCAATCGCCATGGCAAAGAACATATGGTCAAGCAGATACAGCGCGATCGCGAATTCGATAGTGTCCACGAAGGCGTAGCTGACGAAGATGACTATCAGCCCAATGTATTCGAGCGTTAGTGCGCGCCTCTCGCCAATGTAACTGATCAAACGGCCAATCTTTGGCGCTAGATAGAAAGTGAGTGCCGCGTTTACGAGCGTCAGCATCACTACGTCCTCGATCGGAAAATCGAATTTCTCTACGAGTAGAAACCCAGCGAACACGACGAATATCTGACGCCTGGCTCCAGCGAAGAAGGTCAGCAGGTAGTACAGCCAGTATTTCTTACGCAGGAACAGGGTTTTCTTCTGCGCGACGCCATCGTCGAAATGCGGGATGGCGAGCCAGCAGAAAATGCCGATAGCCGCGGCGGTGAATCCTGCGAGCATATAAATGAGGTTGTAGTTGGCTGCAAAGAACATCAGATAGATGTAGAGCGTGCCCAGAATCATAAAATTACACAGGGCGCGGACACTCAGTATTTTTCCGAGCACTTTCGGTGCTTCGTCTTTACTTAGCCACTGCAGACTTAAGGAATTGTGCAGAGTCTCGAGGTAGTGAAAACCTATCGACATCACAACCGTGGCGAAATACAGCCACAGGGCAGTTGGATAGATGGCGGTAATGGCGGTGCCTATGCCTAGCGTGAGTAGGGCGAGTATGGCGAAGGTCTGTTGCCTGATGAATATCATCACCAAGATAGCGGTGAAGGCGAGGAAACCCGGCACTTCACGCAGACTTTGCAGGATGCCGATCTCTTCGCCGGTAAAGGCGGCATGCTCTACGGCAAAATTATTAAGCATTACCTGCCACGTGGCAAAGGCGATCGTGTTGCCTATCGCCAGCAGATACAGGAGTGTCTTGCGCTCGGTGAGTAGCTTGCTGAACATGGATGCACTACAAGGCTTGGTGAGTGGGATTGCTCGATTGCTACGAATGATGGCTATAGCCTGAGAGCGCCGACGATTATATCATTAGCGCTTGATGTCATCTCTTACTATTTTTGCCGGTCCCCACGCTTTGCAGCGCCTTCGTAGCGAAGGACTCAATGCCGATCAGTTTAAAGTGATGCTCGGTGCCTCTGGCGGCCCTAAATGGTTTGTGTTGTTTGGTCTGGATCGCTATATCTTCGGTGAGTTCTTCGCGAATAGAGAGCGGGAGTTGATAACGCTTGGTTCCTCCGCAGGGGCCTGGAGAATGTGCTGTCTCGCTACCTCCGACCCCGTGGCAGCTATCGAACGTCTCGCGAAACTCTACAGCCAGGAGCAGTACAGCGAACAACCAACCACCGACGAGATAACTGACCAGGCGCGAGAGATGCTTGCGCAGACTCTTGGCCCGGATGGCGTAAAAGAGATCGTTGAGAACGAGATTTTCAGGACGCATATAATTGCCGACCGCGCGCGAGGGATTGGCTCATCACAAGTCAAAGCTCTGCGCATGTTGCAGTTACTCAGCAGTGCCTTGCTGAATACCGCCAGCAGGAAGACGCTCTCCCTTTTCTTTGAGCGAAATATCTTTTCCAACATGGGGCAAACATCACCCTTCTCGAATGCCAGCGATCTTAAGACTGCTCACGTTGCTATGAGTAAAGAAAACCTAATGGATGCCATGATGGCGAGCGGTTCTATTCCCTTCGTGCTAAATGGAGTGCGTGATATTCACAGTGCGAAGCGCGGCATGTATTGGGATGGCGGCATCACAGATTACCATTTTGACTTTCCCTTTCACGCGGGCGACGATCTTGTCTTGTATCCACATTTCTCAGCAGCTGTCATACCAGGTTGGTTTGATAAGCGAATTCCCTGGCGGCGGGTTGACCTTAAGAACTTCGAGAACGTGGTAATGGTTGTTCCCTCTAAAGAATTCGTTGCCAGCCTACCCTATGGCAAGATTCCAGATCGAACCGACTTCGAGACTCTCGACTATTCCAGTCGCGTTGCCTATTGGTCTACCGTTCTCGAGAAGAGTAAGCGTCTGGCTGATGACTTCGCCGCGTTGGTAGGCAGCGGGGCGGGGATTGAGGACGTGCAGCCTTTTACCGGCGAGCGCTAGCGGTCAATCTATACTAATAAGCGACAGGGAATAGGTGCTGTAGGTAGTTGTATTAACATCTTATTGATGAATTACGCAAGAAGCCGATACAGTGTCTAATCGTAAGTATCGCTCTGCCCAATGTGAGTAGTGTTGCATTGCATGAGAACCTCGGATTTGTTAAGGCAGGTCAGTTCTCTGAGATCGGATACAAATCTGGTAAGTTCGTAGATGTAGGGTATTGGAAATTAAAGTTATGAAACTACTTACTATTCAATTCAGAAAATTCAGATCGCTCATGTTGATAGCTCTCTGTCTGCTGCTATTTTCCTGCGTTGGTGCCGTAGTCGGTGCTGTGGTAGATACGACGATCGAGGTGGTGAAGGTGCCCTTTAAGGTCGTCGGGGCTGCCGTAGATTTAGCCGTGCCTGATGACGATGACTAGTAAAAAATCGAGTGTAGATCGAAGAGATTATTAGATGAGTATAAAGCCCGAAGACTACGAGATAGATTCTAACTATCGTCATTGGGAAGGAGACAAGGCCGAGGACTATATTGGCCCATTCTTCTTTGTAATGGATGGCGAGAATACCCGGACAGCATTTCGAGTGCAGGAGCATCACTGCAATGCGCATGATTCCTTGCACGGTGGCGTGATGATGGCATTGGCAGACTACACGCTGTGCATCTGTGCAAATGGGGGAGAAACTGATAGTGTCGTTACGGTAAGTTGCAACAGCGAATTCATTGCTCCAGCCTTCAAAGGAGATTTGGTGGAGGGTCGGGGAGAGCTGACTCGGCGCGGTGGATCGATGGTGTTCTCACGCTGCCAACTTTTTGTTGGTGAAACTGTCGTGCTAACGAGCAGTGCCGTGATCAAAATGCTTAGAAAGAAATAGTTCTTATTGGCTATTCTTTATGATGGTTGCGCTTAATTGAGCGGGGGATTCGGCGATGAACGTGGGTTCTTCTGCAGCTAGTTCTTCTAAACTACCGTATCCCCAAAGAACGCCGGCACAACGCAGGCCCACTTTATGGGCAGAGGTCAGGTCGATGTAGCGATCACCGATCATTAGCGAGGTAACTAAGACAGTTTTAGACTCTAATAAATCACGCAGCTGATCCGACTTAGTGGTCCCATAAGCACCGCTTCCACTCACGAACGTAAAGTACTTATCCAGCTTAAATTCTTCCAGCACCTTGATCGCGTATTGTTCGAACTTGGAGGTGCACACCCCCATTCGAAAGCCTTGTCCTTGTAGGGTGTCTAATAGTTCGTAGATACCGTCGTAGACGACATTCTCTGTATAACCTAGTTCCCCATAGCGCTCTCTGTAGGTGGCTATCAATTCTTTGATGTGAGCTTCGTCAGTGCTTCCCGATAGGTCGCTCAACGCGATTTCCAGAGGCGGCCCGATATAGGGTCTGATCTCCTGCTCGGATTTCACCTGATGGTCATGACTGCTCAGGGCATAGTTCATGCAGCGCACGATGCCGGTAAGTGGGTCGGTTAGGGTTCCGTCTAAATCGAATATTAAGCTGTGGTAAGACATCGCTAGTCCTGTAGGCTGTAGACCTTTTCCGCTGTGCCATAGAACATGGCATGCTTCTCTTCTTCGCTAAACTCGGCGACCATTTTCTTGTAGGCATTAAACAAGACATGATAGTTAATTGATAGTCGATCCACGGGGAAGTTGCTCTCGAACATGCAGCGCTCGGGGCCGAAACAGTCGATGGCGTGCATGTAGTACCTCTGTTGCTCCTTGATGAATTCATCGGAGCTTGGCGGCCTGCTTTGCAAGTGCCAGTCGAATCCATTGTCGGGCATTGCTAGCCCGCCTAGCTTCGCATAGACATTCGGGCACTCCGAAATCTCGCGAATCTCCGCTTTCCATTCCTGAAAGATTTCATCTCTGCAATGCTTATAGATGCCAACACCGAGTGGTGTGCCGAAATGATCGAGGACCATCGTGCATTCTGGCACCGCTCGAGCGAGGTCTAAGAAGTCCAGATTCTGATGATGATAATGCCAAGTATCATAAGTTAGGTCTTGTTCCGCGATGATTCGAAGACCTTTGCGAAATGCTTCCTTGCCGTGCAGGTAGGGCGGGGCAGATCCTACGATAAATAAGTCTTCCGGGCGGTTGTCACGCGCGGCAGAGTGGCGAATACCACGCAGCAGGCCATTGCTCGCAGCGCGATGTTGCTCTAGCGCCTCAAGCAACTTCTCTTCAGATTCGCCGGCTAGGGTGAGATCGCTGTGTGCAACGATGCCGGCGATGTAGGCTTTATTCGAATTATTGGCCAGGCTCTGCGAGGCTAGCGCCGCAATTGTTTCCGTTTCTCCTACGGACTTGAGATGTTCTTCTCCCTCGCGCCGATAGAACGCTCGACATTCTATGAAAACTGTCTTTACAATATTGTGACCTGAGCCGGTGTCTCCCCATAGTTCAGCTAATAGATAGTCGCGATTGAAGCGCTTCTTCCACAGGTGATGATGTGGGTCGATGATTGCTCGGTCAGGATCGAGGATTTCTTCCTCAATTTGAGCCAGCCATGGGTCGGAACCTGGTTCTAATTCAGACATAATATTTCCTGTTGATGCTTATATACAAATCAAGCAGTCACGTTAGCATCAGGTTGTATTTATGGGAATAGCGGCAGGAGTTTGCTGCCCATCTGTTGCCTTACAATTGCCATCGTGTAGTATGCGTAAGCATTAGAACAATAGGTTGATACATGTCAGTCTGGTCTGGATCGTTTGCTCTCTATCAGCTGATTGTGGAATAACTAGAATTAGAATTAGAATTAGAATTAGAATTAGAGTTGGAGTTGTACATGGATTTGACCGCTTATGTGATCCTCGGGTATTTGTTGTTCTTCATCGCGGTGGGGATTTATATCAGTAGTGGCAATAAAAGCTCTTCTGACTGGGCAATCGGTGGGGGCACGCTGGGCGTAGGCATGCTCGCAGCCGGCATAGCCGGAACTCGCATCGGTGGTGCGGGTACCTATGGTGTCGCGGGCGATGTTATTACAGAGGGCATCGGTCACCTGTGGTACGGTGTCAATTCCTTCGCCGCCCTGTTTATGGTTGGTTTGTTCTTCGCTATACCTTATCGTAAGTTGAGACTTACCAGTGTAGGCGAGGTATTCGATAGACGCTTCGGCTCAAGCCGTTGTCAGTCTCTGACTAGCCTGTGTGTGCAGGCCGAATATCTGGTTGTAAATATTATTGAGCCTTACGTAATAGCGACCATTGTCAGCGGCGTGACGGGATGGCCATTTGGATTGTGCATCATCATCGGTGCGGTAGTGATTGTGTTGTTCACCGTCACCGGTGGCCTGAAAGGCACGGCAATAACAAATATTGTGCACTGCACTGTCATTATCTTCGGCCTGTCTGCGGTTGGTTATATAGCGATGCAGAATCTAGGTGGCTGGGAGTCAGTGGTCGCGCAATCTGAAATTAGGCTAACTGAGGCGGGCAAAGATATTCCGTCATGGTGGAGCTTTACCGGTATCGGCTGGGCAACAATCATCGCACTATTTATTTCTGCCACGATTCATACACCGGCGGCATCGATATATGCGAACTATGCGAGTTCGGCAGCGAAGCAGGAATATCTTATCCCGGGCTTTTTCCTGGCTGGGGTAATCGCCGCATTGATGCCGATGGTTGCAGGATTTATCGGTATCTTAACGATGGTGAGCTATGGCTCAGAATCCGGATTGTCTGGCTATCTAAATATTGCGCAACTTGCGATGGATACCGGGCCACTACTCGGGGGTATTGCGCTGGCAGCGGTGTTGGCCGCCGTGATCTCTTCTGGAGCACCTATTCTCTTGGCTAGTGCAACGATGTTGGTTAGTGACTGGATACCGGGCTCAAAGAATTTTACTAGCGAGAAGAAGCTGCGCCTGTATAAGCTGGTGACAGTGCTCTATGGCTCTACTGCAGCATTCTGCGCTTGGTATTTTAACTTCGGTTCGGTGCTGCAATTTCTGCTGTTGGGCTTTGCCATGGTAGTGCCGCCCGCTATAGCAGTGACATACGTGTTTTACTGGAAGAAGACGACCGAGAAGGCGGCGTTCTGGGGAATGTTGATTGGATTTATAAGTGGCTTGCTCATGTGGCTGCTAAACAACTGGTACTCCGGTGCCGAGAATGCCGACGTAGGTGGATTTGCACAGACTTGGTATGAGCTTTGTCAGTATCTAGGGGAGTGGCGCGATCCATCGTTCCTAACGCTATTACTGCCGGTCTTCACGATTCCGATAGTCACCCTGATGTTTCCCGCTAAGGATAGCGCAGCAGACACAGAGATATCGGCTACGTTCTACAAAGACTTGGGAAGGATTCAGCGCAATTTTGACTGGGTTTAGTCTGTTCTACGCACGGGCATTGAAATCTCAGGGGAGTTCGGATGACGAGAGCTAGAATTTAGCTCTCGTCACAGATTTTTCTCTATCTTTGCATTTCAGCGTTGGCCTGAATCACGAAGGGGCCGGGTGTCTCATAACTCTTCTCAAGCAAAGTGGTTAGCTCCTCGGCAGTATCAGCAGTAGCGCCTGGCACTCCAAAGCCTCTGGCCATATCGACCCAATTTAGCGCTGGATTGCCGATATCGAAAAGGCTCGCGGCTATGTCGCCAACTTCGGTGACGCCTAGTCGAGCATATTCCACATTGAGAATATTGTAAGAGCGGTTCGCGAAAATAACCGTTGTAACATTTAGGCCTTCTCTCGCCTGAGTCCAGAAACTTTGATTCGTATAGGCTGCACCACCGTCACCAAGCATGGCGAGTACCTGCCGATCTGGGCAGGCAAGAGCCGCGCCAGTAGCGCAAGGGCCGCCCTGACCAATGGCGCCGCCGGTAAGACTAAGCCAAGTATTCGGCGCAGAGTTTTGGCAGTAAGGGTAGGCTGCATTGCCGCCACCAGAGTCAGTTGCAACAATTAGATTTTCAGGCATCGTTGCCGCGACAGATTGAATAATAGATTTCGTGTCGAGCTCACCGCTTGGCTTGCCGATTTCAACTTTCTCAAAATTCTTAATGACTTCGTTTTGCGCGCCGAGTCTTTCAGCCAATCGTTGTAGTGCATCGATGGAGTCTTCTTCGATGTGCGTCAGGCGACTAACTTTGCAGCCTTTCGGAACGAGCTGTCCAGGTATGCCCTTATAGGCGAAGAAGCTCGCGGGAACCTGCCCGCCAACTATGATGAGGTGCTCAACACCATCTAAGGTCTGAAGAACCTGCTCGGGGAAGTAGGGTAGACGTTCTACAGCTACCGCCCCAGGGCCGCCATCTACGCGCCCGGGGAAGGTGCCGGTCATCAATCGACAACCTGTTTTACTCGCTATCTTGCTAGCAGCTGCCAGAGCAGCTGGGTCAGTAGCATGATGCTCTAGAAGCATCATGCTGCGACCACCTTTCTCTAGAAGCGGCGCTATCCTTTCGATCGGCTGTTCGTCTATTTTGCTGCGCTGAGGCAGCGCATTCGGCATCACCGGCCCCGAGCTCTCGCCCCAGGCTGCATCCGCACCCATAATCAGGGTAGCTATCTGGCCATTAGAACCTGTGCTCTGACGTAGGGTGGCGGTGTATGCGTCCGCGCCGTCTTGTGCGAGAGTTTCATTAGTACTACAAGACTTGATCCAAGAAGAATAATTCTTCGCGAGGGTTTCAATATCTGAAGTAAGTGGTGCATCGAAGCCAACATGGTAATTCGGATGGTTTCCAACAATATTGATCATTGGAGAATTCGCACGGCGTGCATTGTGCAGATTTGCTATACCGTTCGCTAGTCCTGGCCCTAAGTGCAGTAGTGTGGCGGCAGGCTTGCCTGTCATGCGCGCGTAGCCATCGGCGGCGCCAGTGCAAACCCCTTCGAAAAGTGCGAGCACAGATTTCATTTGTGGAACGCTGTCGAGTGCCTGGACTAGATGCATCTCGGAGGTACCAGGATTTGCAATGCAAAGCTCGACTCCGCAGTCTGCCAATGTTTCAATTAATGCGGTTGCTCCGTTCATGTTGAGGCTCTCCTTCGATCTAGAATAACCCGCGAATTTATTCGCGGGAGGATTGGACCCGCGAATCTATTTGCGGGAAAGTTGGAGCCGCGAATCTATTCGTGGAAAAGCTGGCTATCATAGCATCAAAGATTGAACGGGTAAGTACGAGATCGATAGGCGTCACAGGAGTCCGTAGTGGCTATAAGCATCGAGCAACGCGTTAGGCGAAGCCAAGCAATAGCTGCTGATGGTCAATTAGTGTACACTCAGCGCTTCGTAAATTGGTTGTCCAGGGGCATTCCATGAAATCTCGACTTCTTACTCTCGGTGCAGTAACCGCTGCTGTCCTGGGTCTTAGTGTGACATCAGCGCAGGCGCAGGATGGCGACTATGTCGTACCGCGTACCGAATATGGCCAGCCTGATCTAAACGGGGTGTGGAATTTTAGTTCCTTCGTTCCTATGCAGCGTCCTAGGCAATTTGCTGACAAAGAGTTTCTTACACCCGAAGACATCGCCTTGATTGCGAGCCAGACCGAAGCGGGTCTGCAAGCATTGAATAACATCGGAGTCGGTGGCTACAACACGTTCTGGGTTGAGAACGCTGGAAGGGGCGATAACACTCGTACCTCACTTATTACCTATCCTCGCAATGGTCGAGTACCTGAAACAGTTGAGGGCGTGCCAGTTCAAATCGGCGGGCTTGGGCCGGACGAGCCTGGCACACGACCAGTGCGTATGGTTGTGGGCGGTATTGCAAAAGACGGCCCAGAAGACAGGGGTATCTCCGAGCGATGTATCGTGGGCTTCAACTCGGGACCACCATTCACACCAAACTTGTATAACAATAATGTGCAGTTGGTTCTGGGTAAGGATACCGCCGTGATCATGACTGAGATGATTCACGATGCGCGTATTGTGCCACTAGACGGCCGCGATCACATTGACGATAGCATTAGTCAATGGTCCGGTGACTCACGCGGTTATTGGGAAGGTGATACCCTGGTTGTTGAGACTAGAAACTTCAACGACCTAACGCAGAGTTTCAGTGTCTTCGGTAGTTCCATCGATAAGGTTCTTACGGAGAAATTTACGCGTGTCGATGAATTCACTGTTAACTATGAGTTCACAGTCGATGACCCGAGTACATTCAAAGACAAGATCACTGCTGTAATACCGATGGCGAAACTTGATGGTTTGATGTACGAGTATGCCTGCCATGAGGGTAACTACGGCATGGTCAATATACTGCGCGGTGAGCGTATGGAAGAACAGCGGGCCAGCGAGAACGGTCAATAGACTACAAGTGAGGAAGCGGGCTTAGGCTCGCTTTCTCCTCTAGTTCAAGCAGCACCAGCTCAGTTAAGTTCTATGATTCCTCAGGGTCAAGCGAGATCATATGTGACTTTGCATAGCGATCGCCATATACCGAATCCCCACTAAACACCTCTCCCACTCGGGCTAGCTCCTCGCTGCTGATCGATAGCTCAGTCGCCTGCGCATTCTCTTCTACATATTTTACGTGTTTGGTGCCGGGAATTGGCACGAAGTTAGGATCTTGTGCAAGCACCCAAGCTAAGGCGAGTTGCGCCAAAGTGCAAGAATTCGAGGCCGCTATCTCCCTCAGAACGCTTAACTGTTTAAGGTTCTGTTTAAAATCATCGCCAAGGAATCTTGGCATGGTGTGTCGCATATCGTCATCGCCTAGGGCAGACATGTCAGTGATTACGCCAGTAAGAAATCCTCTGCCAAGGGGGCTAAAGGGCACGAAGCCTATCCCCAATTCCCTACAGCAATCGAACACCTTGTTTTCAGGTTCGCGGCTCCACAGAGAATATTCCGATTGCACCGCGCAGATCGGGTGCTCGTCATGAGCCTTCCTTATGGTAGTGGAAGAACACTCGGACAGACCGATAGCGCGAATCTTACCGGCACTGACACAGTCTGCCAGTGCGCCTACACTTTCTTCGATAGGGACATTGAAATCACGGCGATGCAGATAATACAGATCGATGACATCGGTATTCAGCCGGCGTAGGCTGTCTTCGCAGGTCTTCTTTATGTTCTCGGGGGTACAATCGATAGCGCGCTTTCCCTCTCTGTCGACAATCCCGCACTTACTAGCAAGAATGAATTCATTGCGCCGGGCAGGCAGAACCTCGCCCAGCAGAGTCTCGTTGTGGCCGAGGCCATATAGGCTGGCGGTGTCCAGAAAGGTATAGCCCACATCCAATGCGCGGTGCATGGTTCGCTCCGACTCCTGACGATTCGCCTCTCCGTAGGATTGCGACATGCTCATGCAGCCCAATCCTAGGGCGGAAACCTGTAATTCTCCGAGTTGCCGTGTTTTCATGATTTGTTTATATCCACACTGTAGTGCCCGTTAAAATGGTAGAGATTCTATCATGTTAGTTCTCATTCAGATTCTGTTCAGATTCGCTCGCGTACTCTTCAACCCTTAGCGGAAAAGAACTAGCGACAGGCAGCCTCGCAAAACGCACACTAATTAACCTGTTTGCTGGTAGCACAGTCTGCCGCAAATCCTCACTCAACTAATGGCGGTTAGAGAGTGGGGATTTTTTATGTCAATCGATCTGGGAATCGAGCAGGCGGTATCGTCGATAAACTGGGCCTGAGAGCATCTGTCTCTGCTGGTTTGATCAATAGTAAATCTTTGATAAGATTGCAAAATTACCGCTATCATAAGAACTAGACCGTGGCCCCTAAAGTCCAGATGATTTCCTCTCTTCGATCAGATCTATATGCACCGTGTGGGCGCTCTATGCGTGTCTATTCTGCGTTCCTGCTAATTCTCTTAGCACTTGGCCTAACAATATTTCCGGTCTCTCGTGCTTCGGCTCTAGAGCCTATCGAGTCGCCGGATCAGTACGCCTTGCCGGCGGATATGGATGGCGTTCATTTCTATTTGATTACAGTCGATGTGGGCGACAAGGTCTGGGACAACTTCGGTCATACGGCGCTGCGGGTAATCGACGAAAATACCAATACTGATGTGGTTTTTAACTGGGGCCTATTCCGCATAAATGGCGGTCCAGTTTCATTTTCCTACAATTTCTTCAAGGGAATAATGAACTACGAATTGGGAACACAATCACCCAGTCAGGAATTCGCGATGTATCGCTCTCAGGAGCGCAGTGTTTGGCAGGATAAAATCAACCTCACGAATCCGCAGAAAGAAATCCTTTACCGGCGCCTGCTTTGGAATTTGCAGCCAGAAAATATTGTTTATCCGTATCAGTACTTTTTTGATAACTGTACGACCCGTGTACGTGACTACTTGAATGAAGCTCTTTCGAGCAGAATTACAGCGCAGACTTCCAATTACGACCTCCCGACTCTGACTTTTCGTGATCAGGTTCAGGGGCACTATGAATCCGTAGCGCTAATAGGCTTCTCCCTTGATGTGTTGATGAATAGCAATATCGAGGCACCCCTAAGCCAATGGGATGAGATGTTTCTGCCACTCAAACTTAGGGAGCGACTGTATCTAATTGAATCGGATGTCGCAGAGAACGGTGTGCGCAATAAGCTCTTGTCCGACCCACAGGAGATAATGCTATTTGCACCACCAACGGTGGAGACAGACCCCTATCAGATAGCCTCTGTTGGTCTATTAGCCCCGGTGCTGATGCTGTTGTTGATGCTAAAGAAGATCCCCATGTCGTATTTTGCGACCCACTCTCGAATAGGATTAAAATTTCCTAGCATTAATTATCGCTTGCTAGGCTTGCTGGGTATCGTCACGGCTTTGTTCAGTGGTATCTACGGCATACTCATGTTGGGGAGTTGGTTTGTATCCCAGCACCTAGATCTACACCACAATATTAATCTTCTGTTGTTCTGGCCTACCGACCTGTTGGGCTTAATAGTAGCGATGCGCTGGTTAGTGTTTTGCAAGCCCTGGCCCATGACCCATAACAGCACACCATTTTTGAATTACTACATGATGGCGCATCTGCTCAGCATGATGGCCTATGCAGGGGTGACCTTCTTGCAGCTAATTGAACAGTCCACTATGGATATCGCTGTGTACGTGTTACCCGGTTTTGCCCTATTTACAGTGCTAATTTGGCTCGTGGGTTTTGAGCCTGCTAAGCCGAAAAACAAATTCTTCTGATCTATCGCTTTCAAGTCGCAGGAAAGGCTCATTATGACGGAATTAATTAGTTCGGTAGCCAAGCGTGCCGATGAACTGCATCCTATGGCCGCGAAGGTGGCCCGAGCTTCCGCGCGGCAGAAACCGTTGTGTGAATGCACGGCTGAAGAAGCGCGTACCATGCGTGAGACGCTAGGCAACCCGTTTGCTCCCCCTAGCTGCGAAATGGAGAGTATCAAAGACCATTGGTTGCCAAGTAGTGGCGGCGAGTTAAGAGTGAGGCGCTATCACCCCAAGTCACTCTGTTCTGATCTGCAGCCAGCGCTGTTGTTTTTTCATGGAGGTGGCCATGTTTTGGGTACACTGGATGGTTACGACACGTTCGCCCAGCAGCTGGCGCGATTGGGGAATTGTGTGGTGTTGTCGGTCGAATACCGTTTAGCGCCGGAAACAAAATCCGCAGGAATCTATCAAGATGGCTTCGATGTCTATGCCTGGCTTTTGAGCTCAGGTGAAGAGCTAGGCATCGACACCGGGCGCATCGCTATTGGTGGCGACAGTGCCGGTGGCAATATTTCGATAGCCGTTATGCTGCAGTGTAAGCAGCATAAGATTAGGCAGCCGAATTATCAGGTACAGATATATCCTGGTATCGATTATCAAATGGGTTACCCCTCAATCGACGAATTTGCGGAAGGATATTTTCTCACCAAGGCTGACAAGCAGTGGTTTAGAAGTCAGTTCCTTGAATCTGAAGAGCGCGCTAGCGACCCGTTGGTTTCATCGCTTCTGGCCGATCTTACCGGCCTTCCTCCCGGCCTAGTGATTACCGCTGGTTTCGACCCACTGCGCGATGAAGGCGAAGCCTTCGCAAAACGTCTGTCGGACCACGGCGTCGAGGTAGAGCACGTGTGCTACACAGATATGATTCACGCGTTCGTGTCTTTCGCCGGTGGAATTCCTGCTGGAATGACTGCACTGGAAAAGATAGGTGAGCAGCTGCAGCGAGTGTTCTCTAGCAAGTAGGCATTGATATTTTTTGCTTTTGCTTTTTTTTAGACAAAAAAAGGCCGAACACAAGGTTCGGCCTAACTTCCAAACTGAAAAATTCAGTTGCTACTAAGAAAGTACAAATGTAACAGCAGTCAGCTACTAGGGAGTAGAGATTTGTACTCGACGATTCTGCTGATAGGCGCTATCGTTTGATCCGCGATCTGCAGGTTGTTCCTCGCCATAACTAACAATCTCTATCTGGCTGCGTGATGCGCCATTAACGATGAGATAGTTCTGGATTCCCTGAGCACGGCGTTCGCCCAGTGCTAGGTTATATTCTCTTGTGCCACGCTCATCAGCATGACCTTCTAGACGAATTCGCTTGTTTGAATTCGCGGCGAGGTCTCTGGCGTGAAAAGTTAATACGTCGCGGTCTGCTGGGCGGAACTCAGATACATCAAAGTCGAAATAGAAGACGTTAGTGTTGAGTGCTGCTGCCGCAATTCGTGCTTCGGCGGCCGCGGCGCGGGCAGCTGCTTCGGCTGCAAGCTCTTGTGTGCGACGGGTAGTTGCATCTATGCCGGATTCAGTCTCCGCTACCTCTTCAGTCGCGGCTTCTTCTTCGCCTGTTGAGCTACATGCGGCCAGGCTGAATAGGGCAACAAACAGCAGGGCAAATTTAGTTGATTGAGAGAATTTCATGTCATCTCCTAAGGAGTATCTAGTGGTGGTCTATATTTTCGCTGCTTTTACCAATTTTTGCTTGGAATTACAGCGTCTTAGAAAGAGGGAGAAGGATAACGTAATTGAAGATTTAAAGCCAACAAGTGATGGCTATTTACTGTTAAATAAGTACAGGTAACGGTGCTGCATCAATCCAGCTCGCGGGGTCTGCGAAATTCCGAGCAATCGCTCGATTATTGCTTATCAAGAACTGGGAATAATGGTAATCTTCGACCACTTTCAATTTCGACACATTATTACTAATTAGACACGTCACTCGCTGCGACTAGCCTATAAGCGTGATGATTAGGGCCGAAATGGCCCGGAACAACAGGAGATTTCCATTGAACGCTGACTTTACCGCTGACGAACTGCAATTTGAGATCGAAGTTCAGGAGTTTTTGCAGAACGATTTCCCAGCCGAATACCGTGAAAAGGTAGATGCAGGCATTCGTCTGAGCAAAGATGAACTAGTGCTGTGGCAGAAAATTCTCTACAAGAAGGGTTGGGCTGCACCAAACTGGCCCGCTGAATACGGTGGTACTGGCTGGACCGCAACTCAGAAGCATATCTTCGCGACTGAGATGGGGTTGATCGGCGCTCCAGAACCGGTCCCTTTCGGGATGAAGATGGTGGCACCGGTCATCATGGCCTACGGCTCGGATGAACAAAAGCAGAGGTTTCTGCCAGACATCCTTCAGAGCAATGTGTGGTGGTGTCAGGGATACTCTGAGCCTAACTCGGGTTCAGACTTGGCTTCACTGAAGACATCTGCTGTGAGAGACGGTGACGAATATGTTGTGAATGGCAGTAAAACCTGGAATACCTACGGACAATATGCAGATTGGATCTTCTGCCTGGTACGTACCGATACCGGCGTTAAGAAGCAGGAAGGTATTAGTTTCTTATTGATCGATATGAAGACACCGGGTATTACCCTTAAACCGATCGTGTTGTTAGACGGCCACGCGGAGGTTAACGAAGTATTCTTCGATGACGTTCGGGTACCTGTCAGCAATCTGATAGGCGAAGAGAACAAGGGTTGGACCTACGCGAAGGTATTGCTAACTCACGAACGCACGAATATTTCGGGCGTTCCTCGTGGCAAGCGTCGCCTCGCCGCGCTGAAGCGATTGGCCGGCAATACGGATGATGGTTTCGGTAACACAATGTTAGCGAACGCGGCATTCAGAACGAAACTCGCCGAGGTTGAAATCGAACTTCAGGCCTTGGAATATTCAGAGCTACGAACTTTGGCAGCATTGAGCGTAGGCAAGGCACCTGGCCCTGAATCATCAATCTTAAAAATTGTAGGAACAGAGCTGGCTCAAGAGATGGATGAATTGTTCGTCGATCTGGCTGGTTACAATTGCTTACCCTTCGTGCCTGAGCAGTTTGAAGACGGCTTCCAAGGTGTGGCAATTGGCCCCGGAAACACCGCGGCTGCAGCACTGACCTATTTTAATAACAGAAAGCTAACGATATTCGGTGGCTCAAATGAAATTCAACGCAACATTATCAGCAAGGCCGTATTGGGTCTTTAGTGGACTTGAAATAGTATCGACTAAGATTTTGAGCTGAAATTGTATACAGATTTAGAGAGGAATTATTGTGGATTTTTCGAACACTGAAGAGCAGCAGATGCTGCAAGAAAGCGTGCAGAAGTTTGTTCAAAAAAGTTATGACTTTGATACTCGCACCAAAATTATCGCTAGCGAGAAAGGGTTTAGCCAGGAAAACTGGGATCTCTTCGCCGAGCTAGGTTGGCTGACCGTGCCCTTTAAGGAAGAAGATGGTGGCTTCGGTGGATCTGCCGTAGACCTCGCGGTGATGATGGAAGAATTCGGTAAGGCGATGTTGGTCGAGCCCTTTATTGCGAGCGCCGTACTTTCCGGTGGAGTGATAAGCGAGCAGGGCAGTGCCCAGCAGAAGGCTGAGCTACTTCCTAAGATTATGGAAGGAAAATTGCAGTTGGCCTGTGCCTATGCAGAACAAGGCAGTCGCTTCAATCTCGCACATATCAAGACGTCGGCTACAGTTTCTGGTGACACTGTCGTGCTTAATGGCGGCAAGACCGCAGTTTTGAATGGGCCGAATGCCGAGATCCTCTTGGTTGTAGCGCGAGAGTCTGGTGCGGCAACGGATAGCGAGGGTATCTCGGTGTTTATGGTTGATGCAGCAAGCGCAGGCGTTACTATTCAAGCCTTTGCTAATGTGGACGGGAAGAAGTCTGCAGAAATCGGCTTGAAAGATGTCAGTGTGCCGCTTACACAAAGGCTGGGAGCTTCAGGCTCTGCCTTGCAGGCATTGCAAGATAGCGTCGATCGCGCCACGCTAGCAGTGAGCGCCGAAGCAGTTGGAGCGATGGAATCGTTGTTACACAAGACTGTAGAGTACAGTAAGACGCGCAAGCAGTTCGGCACGGCTATTGGTACGTTCCAGGCTTTGCAACACCGCATGGCAGATATGTTTATCGAATGCCAATTGGCGCGTTCAATCGTGATCATGGCAGCTATGAAATTAGATGGCGGCGAAGACGCGATTGAAAAAACCAAGTCGGTTTCTGCTGCGAAGAGCCGCATCGGCAAGGCCATACAAAAAGTTGGTCAGGAAGCTATTCAGATTCATGGCGGTATCGGCATGACTGAGGAATTAGATGTAGGTCATCTTTTCAAGTCGGTTACCGCTGCCGAAATTATGTTTGGCAATACCGATTTCCACACCCAGCGATTCGCGTCGCTGTAAGAGAAGTTTTCATGACACTCTCTTCTAATCCCCGTAACCGGGTATCTACGCCGTGAGCGAACTTATATTAGTTCGCCACGGGCAGGCGTCATTCGGCGAGGCTTCTTACGACAAGCTAAGCGAGAAAGGTGTTGAGCAAGTTAAGATTCTTGCGCGGCACTGGCACGACATCGGCGAGCAGTTCGATCATGTCTATAGCGGCACATTGCTGCGTCAGAAAGAGACGGCCAACGAGTTGCTGTCCTTAGTCAAAGGCGCGCCGACGGCCTCTATCGAAAATCCGGCATTCAATGAATACAACGGCGATCCCTTGATGCGCGTATATTTGCGTGACCACGCAGCAGAGGATGGCTTTGATACGCCTTTCTCTTGGCCCATAAAAGATGAACGCCTATTTCAAACCGTATTCGAGGCTGCTTGCGCGAAGTGGATACTGGGTGAGCTGAAGCCAGGTTCGGAAGATGCTAACTTTGAATATTGGGAAAATTTCCAGCATCGCGTCTATACCGCAATTGATGAAATCATGGCCAGGCACAGCAGCGGTTCGCGAGTCTTAATTTCTACCTCCGGCGGTGTGATAGCCATGGCGCTGCAAAGAGTATTACAATTTCCTGATCAAGCAGTGATCACGACAAACTGGATGGTGCGCAATAGTTCCGTGAGCCGTGTTAAATACGGGCAAGGAAAGGTATCCTTGATCCAATTCAATAGCTTGCCCCATCTCGAACGACCGGGCTTGCAAGAAATGATCACCTACAGATAAAGCAAAGGAATTCGCTTTGACGAATAACGAACTAGTCGATCAAGCCGGCAGCATACGCGAGGGTGAGGAGTTAGATCTCGATTGTCTTCGTCAGTACCTAGAGCCTGTGCTAGGCAGTGCTGTGGCAACCTTAGAAGTTAAGCAGTTCCCCGGAGGATTTTCCAATCTTACCTACCTGTTGAGTAGCGGGGATGATAAGTGGGTGCTGCGCAGACCACCCTTTGGTAGCACCGTAAAATCAGCTCATGACATGTCGCGAGAGTTTAAGATTCTCTCGGCTCTGCAGAAAGTCTATTCCTACGGACCGGTGCCCATTCATTTCTGTGAAGATCACGAAATCCTTGGCTGCGATTTCTACTTGATGTCCTATATCGAAGGATTGGTTATCCGTAGAGAATATCCGCAAAGCCTAAATCTTAGTCCGGACCAGATTCGTCAGCAGCTCTTCAATTTCTTCGACGTTCTAAGCGAGCTACACTCTGTTGATCTTGTTGCCGCTGGCCTTGACACCTTCGGTCGACCCGAAGGCTATGTTAAAAGGCAGGTAGAGGGTTGGTTCAAACGCTGGGGCGATGCGGTAACGCCGGACACGATTAACTGTGATTCAACCATGCAGTGGTTGCACGACAATATGCCGGCCGAGAGTGGCAAGGCCAGCGTTATTCATAACGACTATAAGATGGATAATGCGATCTTCTCTGCTGAGAACCCCTTGAACGTGATTGGTGTTCTAGATTGGGAGATGGCTACCGTTGGTGATCCATTGATGGACCTAGGTTGTACTCTCGGTTACTGGGTCGAAACAGGGGATCCCGCCTTCTTTCGCGAGTATAGAACGATGCCAAGTGATATCGAAGGTGCGCCTACCCGTGCGGAGATAGTCGCGCGCTTCCAAGAGAAGACGGGCATTGCGGTTGACAACTTTCCGTTCTACTTTTGCTTCGGTCTGTTTCGGCTAGCGGTGATCGGTCAGCAGATCTACTATCGCTATTACCAGGGTCTGACCAAGGACAAACGCTTCGCGATGATGGTGAAGAAAACCCATATCCTGCAGCAGATGTGTGAGCTGATTATGGCTGGAGAAGTAACCACGTAAGAACTCTGTCTATTGGCGCGTTGTAGATCAGTGCTATTTGTAAATTGCTAGAATTAAGAATTCTTAGGAAGACACACACATAGAAACTCTCCATCTCAGCATTGTTGAGATGCTATTTATTTGCACTTGGCTAGAATTAGGATTAATAAAAATGACTTTCGATATCGGTGAACTTTTTTCAGTAGCAGGTAAGGTGGCAATAGTCACCGGTGGCTCCAGAGGCATAGGTAAGATGATCGCCGAGGGCTATGTTGCCAATGGTGTAAAAACCTATATCACTGCTCGTAAAGCTGATGCCTGTGAGGCAACTGCCAAAGAGCTATCTGCCCAGGGAGAGTGCATTGCGATTCCAGCGGATCTATCTACCAAAGAAGGTAGAGACTCTTTTGTGAATGAAATTAAAAGGCGCGAACAGAAGATCGACATACTCGTAAATAATGCAGGCGCTGCTTGGGGCGCTCCCTTCGAAGAATATCCAGACGAAGGCTATGACAAGGTTATGGACATCAATGTGAAGGCGATATTCACGCTAACCCGGGACCTAATGCCCTTACTTTGTAAAGATTCAAGCTCGGAAGAGCCCAGTAGAGTCATTAACATAGGCTCTATAGACGGACTGCGTGTCTCTTCTATGGATAATTTTGCCTATGGGGCGAGTAAGGCGGCCGTGCACTTTCTCACTAAGAATTTGGCAGTACGATTGGCGTCAAAGGGGCTGACGGTGAATGCGATCGCACCAGGGGCTTTTGAGAGCCAAATGATGGATCACACACTGAGTAAATTCCGCGACAAGATAGAAGAGGAAAACCCGCTGGGTCGAATAGGCCGTCCGACTGATATGGCAGGGCTGGCGCTATTTTTGGCCTCTAATGCATCCAAATATATGACGGGGCAGGTGATAGCTATCGACGGCGGGCGCAACTTAGGCTCCCGCTAGCTTCTTTCCCCTATCGAATCCATCCTCGCTGATTCCCGTCCTCACTGCATGACTTAAGTTATCTGGCGCCCATAGAAGGGCGTTTTGTCGCGAAACCCCTTCATTGTGGTGCGCTTCAATGGTACTTTTACCGCTCTTTAGTATTCGTAGATAAGAGTAGCC
Source organism: Pseudomonadota bacterium (assembly GCA_027592275.1). Classification (GTDB taxonomy): domain Bacteria; phylum Pseudomonadota; class Gammaproteobacteria; order Pseudomonadales; family Pseudohongiellaceae; genus UBA9145. The sequence goes on along the minus strand of JAQCKF010000004.1, from coordinate 105,724 downwards.
CGTGAACCCAGTTAGCCTTCCTAAAATAGTCGTAGTCTGTGTCGCCTTCGTAAGTGGATTTTGCATTATGACGGTGGAGATGTTGGGTGCGCGGATTATGGCGCCGTATTTTGGTGGAAGCATTTCCGTTTGGGGCAGCCTCATTACGGTTTTTATGTTGGCGTTATCTGTGGGTTACCTAATCGGCGGCCGTCTCTCGACACGTAATCCCAATCCCAAGACATTCGCACTCTTTTTTATCGGCGCGGCCATCTCGTCAATTCCCATTATTCTCTTCGCCGATGCGATTATGCGCCCGATATTCCTGGCGATAGAAGATCCTCGTTATGGGTCATTGCTCGCCTCTATCTTTCTGTATTTCATTCCTACGAGCATACTTGGGATGATCTCGCCTTATTCCGTGCGCCTGATGGTGGACTCACATGAACACAGCGGTCATATGGCAGGCTTACTGTTCTTTGTCTCTACGATCGGTAGTGCAGGAGGAACGCTAGCAACTAGTTTCTATTTTGTCTTGTGGTTCGATGTAAATCAGATTCTCTGGGGCGCCGTAGCTGTGTTGCTTCTGGCGGGCTCAGTAATTCTTCTTATCAATTATTTATTGCAAAAAAGAGCTGCAGACGCTCAGGCTTCGCGCTATGAAAAATAAACTTAGGCTACTACTTTCACTTTGTGGACTGATGGCGGTTACGCAGACCCTCATTGCAGCGGAGGTAATTCATGAAGAAAAATCGCTCTATCGAGATATCAATGTTGTGCAAACGGGCAATCGACGATGTCTGATATTCAATGTACATAGAGGTGATAGAAACCAAACCTGCCTCAACGTGAACAATCGCGATGAATTGATATTCAGCTATACCAAGATGAGTTTCGCTGGCTTACTTTTAACGCCCCAGCCGAAGAAGATACTAATAGCAGGGCTTGGTGGAGGAACTCTTCCCCTGGCATTCAATGACTTATTTCCCGATGCACAGATAGATGTGGTAGAAGTTGATCAAGCAGTAGTGAATGTCGCGAAAGAGTTCTTCTTTTTTGAAGAGAATGCGAACATGAGCGTGGCAGTTAATGACGCTAGGGTGTTCGTAAAACGCGCCGGTATCCTAGGCGAGAAGTACGACTACATAATTCTCGATGCTTTCGGTGGTGACTACATACCCGAACATCTGCTGACTAGGGAGTTCCTTGAAGAAGTTAAGCAGATCATGACGGAAGATGCCGTGTTAGTTGCTAATACATTCTCTACCAGCCGCTTCTATGATCATGAGTCTGTAACGTATCAGCGCGTGTTTGGCGAGTTTTTTAACTTCAAACTGCCCGCCAGTGGTAATCGCATGATAATTACGCAGCTAGACCCGTTGCCACCTCGCGGAAATCTAATTACTCAAGCGCAGTCTCTAGCTCCCTCGCTAGAGAAATATGGAGTGCCTTTGCTCGAATATCCAGCCCGTCTCTCTACACGCGTTGACTGGGATATGAGTCGTCGTGTTCTTACCGATCAGTATGCGCCGGCGAATCTGCTGCAAAATAACTAATAAAAAGAATTACATAAGGAGAAGATAGATTATGCAAAATCGAATGATCCTGAAAGGTCTAATTCTAGTCACATCGCTATTTGTGTTTGCTGCAAATAGTTTTGGCAATGATCACATCGATGCAGATGTAGTCTACGGTCATAAAGATGGAATGGCGCTAGTGTATGACGTAATTAAACCGGTAAATCCCAATGGTGCCGCCATTGTGTATATGGTTAGTGGTGGTTGGTATTCCCGTTGGGCACCACCGGAGAATCGTGTAGAACAATTCGCCTATCTGTTGGATGCAGGGTTTACAGTCATTCCAGTGCATCATGGAAGCGCGCCACGGTACGTCGTGCCCGAGGCTTACTCCGATGTGAGCCGTGCTATCAGGCACATAAAAATGCACGGTGAGGCACACGGTATTGATGCAGACCGAATTGGCGTGATTGGTGGCAGTGCAGGTGGACATTTGTCCTTGATGCTTGGCCTCAATTCAGATCACGGGACAGCAGACTCGCAGGATATAATCATGCGTCAAGCCAACGATGTGGCTGCAGTTGTTGCCTATTTCCCACCCGTTGATCTGCGTGAGATTACCGGCCCCAATGATCGATTTCCCGCTCTGAATTTCTCGCAGGAAAAGGCAGCTGCAATTTCGCCGATTCTCTACGCAGATGCAGGTGATCCGCCTACTTTACTTATACATGGCGATGCTGATGAGCTTGTAAACATTAGCAATTCCCAGATCATGTATGCCGAGTTTAAGAAGAAAAACGTGACCACTGAATTCATCACTATTCCAGGTGCAGGGCACGGTTTTCGAGGTGATGATGCGGACACTGCCGCGGCAGCTAGTCTGGAATGGTTTAAGAAACACCTGCTGTAGAAAATTGATTAGAAAAAGAGTCGCTGTGGTTTGCAAAAGCTACGGCGATTTTTTTGCCCTGGCTGAATGTTTGAGCGCTTACTCGCCGCGGCTGAAGATGTCTCGAAGTCTCTTGATATCAAGTAGTTCAATCTCTCGATTGTCTACACTTATCAATCCTTTTTTCTGCAAGGATGTGAAGATTCGGCTAACAGTTTCTACAGTTAGCCCTAAATATTCTCCAATATCACCGCGAGTCATAGAGAGCAGGAATCGAGTTGGGGATAGCGATACGCGAGCGTAGCGACTCGATAGGCCCAAAAGAAAAGATGCGGTACGTTCTTCGGCGCTGTAACTGCTGAGCAGCGTATGCACTTGCTGGTCTTTCGCTATTTCATTGCCCATTATTGCGAAGAAATGATGCTGCAGAGATGGCAGTTCTCGACTGAGTTTCTCCAGTTGTGAAAAAGGAATATCGCAGATAGAAGAATGTTCTAGCGCCGATGTGGAGTTCGCGTACTTGTTGCTCGCGATGCCGTCCATTCCGATAATCTCACCCGGCAGATAGAAGCCTGTAACCCGACCTTTACCGCTGTCGCTTAGAAAGTAGGACTTAAAACTTCCGGAGCGAACTGCATAGACGGATTTAAACTCATCACTCTGCCGGTAGAGGTGATCGCCTTTCGTGAAGGGACGGTTCCTTTCTACTATGGCATCTAGTTTGTGTATCTCAGACTTATTTAGGGCTAGAGGGAGGCAGAGTTCGTTAAGACGACAGCTGGCGCAGGACACGGTGGGGTTGTGAGGGCAAATTTTTAGTACTGTTGCACTCGGTCGTACGGAGATATTACCTTTTGCCGTAGTTAGTCTGCCCTCTTCTATATCTGCATTGTTCTCTACTGAATTGGCCACAATAATTGCTCTCGAATCGTCGGAGTCGGTCTTTAAGCAAGAATTGTGACATTAAAATGATAGCTATACAATTTGTATAGTGAGAATCGATCAGGCGCGCAGGAATGGCCTCGGCGTGAATAGTGACGGCTTTAATAACCGAACGATTGATATCGCAATCCTTTGCGGCGCAATGTTTCTCGTTCTCGTTCTCTTAACCTTCGCCCACATGCACAGTCAGCACATCACAGGTCGCGCCATGTAGTACCTTGATGGCCGTAGAGCCAAGCAATATTTTCCACCCGGAATGTCCGTGGCTACCAATAACGATTGCGTCAGCATTTATTTCTGCAGCGAGGTTTCTAATCTCCGGTCCAGGTGCGCCTAATAACGTATGCGCTTTAATCTCATCAATACCCAGTTGCTTCGCGATCTCTTTTAGTTTTTTCTCTGTCATTGAGATTGCTTCTTGTTGTAACTCGGTAATGTTAATTGCATAGATGTCCATGCTATATGCAGCGGCAACCGGTTCCACGACATGCACTAGGTGGATGTTGCTGTTGTCACCGTTTGCTGCAGCAATGGCCTTGTCGAGCACCTTTAGGGAATCTTTGGATAAATCTACCGCTACCAGAATAGTGTTATACATTGTGTTTTCTCCTCAACTAATTTCTAGATCTTACTTTGAGACTTTTTTCCATAACTCTATTGCAACCTTTATCTTCCTGTAGCCTCTTGATGTATGTCAAGTCGAAAGTGAGTAGTGGGAGAAGACAGTCTAGCTAGCGCCTGCGTTGGGCTTGATAGGGGGAGTTGAGAGTTTGCGGCGATCAGTTTTGGTGTATGAGGTTGCCGCAGTATTTGCAGTGGCGCGCGTCTAGGTCATGACCCGTTGCCTTGCAACTAGTGCATTCGCTGTCCAGAGTTTTTGGTGTATTTTTCTGATCATGAACCTGCTGCATGAGTTCAGCGCCGATTATTCCTGTTGGTACAGCAATGCGGCGTAGAGCATGTTCGCCTCACCCATATAGCGCATAAGTTTTAAGATTCTAAATACGCGAAGCACGCGCATTATGCGCACAACGATTAGGTATACCGCCGAAGGATAGAAGAAGGCGATATAAGTTGGGAGTATAGAGAGTAGATCTATCACGCCGTAGAAGCTAAATAGGTAGCGGCGCTTATCGGGAGTGCTATAGAGCCGAAGTGCATACTCGAGAGTGAACAGTACAGTAAAAATCAGCTCCAGCCGATAGAGCAGATCGCTATAGCGTGCGTGCACCGAGGCTATCGAATCCAGAAGCACAGCTGAAACACTAATGATTATCAGCAAGATAAGTAGGATATCGAACCACCTACCAGCCCTCGTCTCGTAGCCGAAAATTACTTCGTAGATTTTCTTCTGTGCTGTGCTCTGGCTATCCAACGTCTACCTACTGTGCGTCTCTAATCATATTTCGAGCGATGATAATTTGTTGAATCTGGCTCGTGCCTTCGTAGAGTCGGAACAGGCGAACATCGCGATAGAATCTTTCCACTGCATATTCTGACATATAGCCCGCACCACCATGTATTTGCACGGCACGGTCGGCAACTCGGCCAACCATTTCTGTCGCAAACAACTTACATGCAGAGGATTCGGTACTGACATTCTCGCCATTGTCTCGCTTGCGCGCCGTTTCTAAAATCATGCATTCTGCCGCGTAGGTTTCTGTCTGGGAATCGGCAAGCATCGCCTGGATGAGTTGCTGATCCGACAGGGGTACACCAAACTGTTTGCGCTGCATAGCATAGTCTAATGCGTCTTTGATTAGACGCTTTGCTACGCCGACACTAACGCCGGATATGTGCAGGCGTCCGCGGTCGAGTACCTTCATTGCGGTAATAAACCCAGTGCCTTCCTCGCCGATGATGTTTGCTGCGGGAACCGGGCAGTCTTCGAAGATGACGTCGCAGGTCATGGAGCCAGATTGGCCCATCTTTTTATCGATAGGCCCTAAAGTGATGCCAGGTGTGCCCTTCTCAACTATAAATGATGAGATGCCACGCGCGCCTTTGATGTCGGGATTGGTTCGGGCCATGACGTTAAAGGTGTCGGCTACTGCCGCATTGGTGATATAGCGCTTCGTTCCATTCAGTATGTACTGATCGCCCTCGCGCCTAGCTGTGGTTCGAAGTGACGCCGCATCAGAACCGGCTTCGGGCTCTGTTAGACAGAAACAACTCACCCATTCGCCACTGGCGTACTTGGGCAAGTACTTTTGTTTCTGCTCCTGCGTTCCTGCGAACACGATGGCAGCGGAACCGATGCCGTTATTCGTTCCTAAGATAGAACGAAAAGCGGGGGAGGTATGCCCCAGCGCCATTGAGACGAGAAGCTCTTCCTCCATGGTCAGCCCCAGTCCGCCGTATTCTTCTGGAATGGTCAGGCCGAACAGGCCTAGGTTTTTCATCTCTTCGAGGAGCGCCTCAGATAGTTTTCCCTCTTCGGCCATTTGGTTCTCGGCGGGAATCAATTTTTCGTTCACAAAGCGCTCGACTAGATCGACCAGTAGTTTGAGTGTTTCTGGGTCTCGTATCATTGGGTTATTTACCTGAGTTCCTGAATTAGTAGTGTAGCCAAAATCTGAGCAGTTCAGTCCTTGTGATGTACTTAAATCGCAGAGCCTGAATGCTCAGAAGGTATCGGCTTTAAGCTAGCATAATTGTCTGTTTGATGCGACTGCATGCGGCGTAATTGCTGGAGTTCGGCCCAATACCCTAGGCCGAATGGCTATGCTAGAATGTCCGGCCTCGTGTCTGTAATATCGGTATATACCGCTGCAGAGGGAGGTTTGGTATTGGATTCAAGGAGAACCAATACCGAAAGAGCGAGTGACCTCGCATTAGATATATTAGAAGTAGATAAGTTTCAGTAAGAATGAGCTGTAATTGATTCTGTCCTAAAACTATTTCCCCTACCTACAAAACAGAGTGAGAGTGAAACATGCTTGATAATCCTCAGCGCGATGCCTTTATCTATGACGGTGGTCGTACCGCCTTCGGTCGACATGCGGGTGCGCTTTCCCCAGTTCGTCCCGATGATCTATTGGCCCATGTAATCAAGTCGGTTGTTGAGCGAAATGCCTTCGAAGCAGATGCCTATGAAGATGTCATCATGGGAAATACTAATGGCGCTGGTGAAGACTGCCGCAATGTTGCGCGCTTTGCTTCACTGCGAGCTGGTATGCCAACGTCCGTCGCAGGCTTAACGGTGAATAGGCTTTGTGGCTCGGGTTTAGCGGCAACGCTAGATGCGGCAAGGGGAGTCAAAGCAGGCGAGGGCGAATTATTTCTGGCAGGCGGCGTTGAGTCCATGAGCCGCGCGCCGATCGTTATGTCCAAGGCGCACACCGCATTCGATCGCGGGCAGCAAATAGCAGACAGCACTCTAGGTGCAAGATTCACAAACCCCGCCTACGCAGCCGAGTTCGGAAACGACACGATGCCACAGACGGCAGATAATATTGCTAGCGATCTGGATATCTCCAGAGAAGACTGCGATGTCTTCGCCGCTGCGTCTCAGGCCAAATACGAGGCAGCTCGAGCCGACGGTTTCTTTAAGGACGAGATCATAGCTATCGACGTGCCCCAAGGCCGAAAGAAGCCGGATCTGACAGTCGATGCCGATGAACATCCACGGCCTTCCTCTACACTCGAAGTTCTAGCTGGGCTGCGTTCACTGTCTGCGGATGGCGTGGTCACTGCGGGCAGCGCGAGTGGTATTAACGACGGTGCGGCAGCACTTATTGTTGGTAGTGCCGCTATCGGAGAAAAATATTCAGTCAAGCCACGAGTACGCATTATAGCTGGTGCGGTTGCAGGTGTTGAGCCTCGCGTCATGGGGCTAGGCCCGGTGTTCGCAATTCGTAAGGCATTGCTGCGAGCTAACCTAGAACTTAAGGATATGGATATCATTGAGATCAACGAGGCATTCTCAGCGCAGGTTCTGGGTTGTCTGAAGATGTTGGAAGTCGATTTTAGTGACTCGCGTGTAAACCCAAATGGTGGTGCGATAGCGTTGGGGCACCCCTTAGGAGCATCAGGCGCGAGAATCGCTATCACGGCGATGCGTCAGCTAGAAAGAACCGGTGGCCGCTATGCGGCTATAAGTCTCTGTATCGGAATCGGCCAGGGTGTTGCCGCGATTATTGAGCGAGTAGATTAATTAATTAAAAAGTAGTTAATAGTACTTCTTACACACAAATCAGCAACACAGGAATTAAACATGTCGAATGTCGTTAGTTATGAATTAGTTGGAAATATTGGCGTAATCAGTGTCAACAGCCCCCCAGTGAACGCACTCTCACAAGCAGTACGCGAGGGCATCCTAAATACTGTGAATGCTGCAGCTGAAGATGCATCTGAAGCGGTGGTGTTGCGCTGCGAGGGTCGTACCTTTATCGCAGGCGCGGACATCACAGAGTTTGGCAAGCCACCGATGGAGCCTGGTTTACCAGAAGTCCTCTCGGCCATTGAGAATTCGAAGAAGCCAGTAATCGCAGCTATTCATGGCACGGCGCTGGGCGGTGGATTTGAAGTTGCTCTTGCCTGTCACTACCGCTGCGCTATTGCGTCAGCAAAGGTTGGCTTGCCAGAGGTTAAGTTAGGTCTTCTTCCAGGTGCCGGCGGAACACAGCGTGTACCGCGATTGGCTGGGGTGGAAGCAGCACTGGATATGATCACTACTGGCAACCCGGTTGCGGCGGCGAAGGCAAATAGCATGGGTCTGATAGATGAAGTCGTCGAAGGCGATGATCTGCAGGCGGCAGCGATTAAGTATGCAAGTGATTTGGTGGCCTCCGGCGCTCCATTGAAGAGAGTTCGCGACATTACTATCGATGCTTCAACTATTGAGCCTGGTTTTTTTGACGCCGCTAGAAAGAAGCTTGCCTTGCGCGCCCGCGGGCAGATAGCTCCAGATAAGATCGTGTCTTGCATCGAAGCGGCGGTGAATCTGCTTATGGATGAAGGCTTAGAGCGAGAACGAGAATTGTTCCGTGAATTGGTAACGTCCCCAGAGTCCGCAGCTATGCGCCATATCTTCTTCGCAGAGCGCCAAGCGGCGAAGATCAAAGACCTGCCTAAAGATACCCCGCTACGAGACATTAAGAAGGTTGCCATCATCGGCGGCGGCACTATGGGCGGCGGTATTGCCATGTGTTTCGCGAATGTAGGCATTCCCGTTGTCATGGTAGAGATTAATGACGAAGCGCTTGCGCGTGGCATGAAGATCATCCGCAAGAACTACACGATTACCGTGGCCAAAGGAAAGCTCCCTGCGGACAAGATGGAGCAATTAATTAGTACAATTACTGGCACAACTGATTACGCAGACTTAGGCGATGTCGATTTAGTCATCGAAGCTGTCTTCGAGAATCTAGAACTCAAGAAAGAGATTTTTGCGAAATTAGATGCAGTCTGTAAGCCAGGTGCAATCCTGGCGACAAACACTTCTTATCAAGACGTGGACGCCATCGCTGCTGCTACTAACCGACCACAGGACGTGCTGGGACTGCATTTCTTTAGCCCGGCTAATGTGATGAAGCTATTGGAAATCGTGCGCGGCGAGAAGACTGCTGACGATGCCTTGGCAACGTCTATGCAAATCGGCAAGAAGATTGGCAAAGTATGTGCGTTATCAAGAGTGTGCTACGGCTTCATCGGAAACCGCATGCTAGGCGGCTATGGCCGCGAGGCGCAGATGTTGCTAATGGATGGCTGTACGCCAGCGCAGGTCGATTCAGCGCTAGAAAAATTTGGTATGGCGATGGGTCCTTTGGCCATGGGCGATCTGGCAGGTCTGGACGTTGGCTACAAGGCACGTGAGGGGCGCACGGATCTACCCGACGACCCAAAACTCTATCGTATGGGTACGCTGCTAGTTGAGATGGGTCGGCATGGCCAGAAGACTGGCTCCGGCTTCTATAAATACGACCCCGAGACTAGACGTCGCCTGTCAGACCCGGAAGTCGAGTCGATGATTAAGGAAGAGGCGGCGAAGTTAAACCTCGAGCAACGAGATATCTCCGACGAAGAAATCCTACAGCGTTGTCTCTATCCGCTGATCAATGAAGGCGCACTGATTCTTGAAGAGGGCATTGCTCAGCGTCCTAGCGACATCGATGTTGTCTACGTGTTTGGTTATGCATTCCCGGCAGCTAAAGGTGGGCCGATGCACTATGCCGATCAAATCGGGCTGAAGAATGTCTACGATAAAATCTGTGAGTTCAGAGAGCGCGACGGCGAGATGTATTGGAAGCCGGCTCCGCTTTTGGAGAAGCTAGCGAAAGAGGGTAAGACGTTCGCAGAGTGGGGATCCGAAAACGGATAGAGCTCTCGTTTAAAGTTTTCTGTTTTATTCACATGATTTTATAGAAGAGACTACAACATGATTTCATATCAAACCGCTGCACCCGGTGCGGCTCTGGTAGAAGTAGAATCCCAGACGCCAGTGCCCACCGGTACCGAGGTGTTGGTTAAGACAATCGCCTGCGGTGTATGTCACTCCGATATACACATGCATGATGGTGTTTTCAACCTTGGTAATGACAAGCAGCTCGAAGTGGGTCGAGAGGGCATGGTGCTGGGTCATGAGATATTTGGAGAAGTTGTAGCTGTAGGCCCTGATGCTCAGGACGTACAGGTTGGCGATCGCCGGGTAGTCTATCCTTGGATAGGTTGTGGCGAATGTGCAGCCTGCAAACGCGGTGAAGAACAGCTCTGTACACCCGGTCGCGCTCTAGGCATCGCAGTCAGCGGCGGTTTTGCCGATCATGTGATCATTCCTCACAGTCGTTATTTGTTCGACAAAGGCGATGTGTCTGATGCCTTGGCAGCAACCTATGCCTGTTCCGGTCTCACTGCCTACAGTGCTCTAAAGAAAGTTGGCGAGCTTCACGATGATGACGCTGTAGTCATCATCGGTGCTGGCGGCGTTGGTATGATGGCTATTCAGATCGCGATCTCATCGATGGGTATCGATCCAATTGTGGTCGATATCGACGAGACAAAACTAGCAGCAGCGCGGGAGCTTGGCGTAACTCGAACATTTAATTCTTCCGATCCACAGACTTCGAAAGCGCTTCGTAAGGCAACCGGCGGTGCATTCGCTGTACTAGACTTCGTTGGCGCAGAAGCGTCGGTTAATTATGGCCTAGGCTGCCTGCGTAAGGGCGGTATGTTGGTCATCGTCGGCCTCTTTGGCGGAGCATTGAATATACCTATCCCCTTCATACCGATGAATGCGCGCGTTATTCAAGGCAGCTACGTGGGAACGCCGCAAGATATGGCCGAGCTCATGGAGTTGGTGCGCGCGGGTAAGATTGCGCCAATCGAGATACACGAGCGACCGCTGTCCGAAGTTTCTGCGGCATTAGCAGATCTTAAGGCGGGTAAGGTACAGGGGCGCCAAGTTCTGATTACCGGTTAGCTTGTTTAGTAATGCATAGAAATTTAATTTGTAGATTGAATAGATAGGAGGCTTGCCTTGCAGTCCCAACAAGAATTTAGAAACGAGACTCGAATCTGGTTGGAGCAAAACTGCCCAGAGTCGATGCGAACCTCAATGGTACAAGAGGAAGTTGTCTGGGGCGGGCGCAATGCTGAGTTTGCCAACCCCGACAGCGAAACTTGGCTACAGCGGATGGCACAGAAGGGATGGACCTGTCCCTCTTGGCCTGCTGAGTATGGTGGCGGGGGTCTGGACAAGGATCAGGCGATCGTATTGGGCGAGGAATTGGCTAGGATTAATGCACGACCTGCGTTGACGAGTTTCGGTATCAGCATGCTGGGTCCGGTGCTGCTGGAATACGGCAATCATCAGCAGAAGGCGGAGCATATACCGAAGATCGTGCGTGGCGAAATTCGCTGGTGTCAGGGTTATTCTGAGCCGGGCTCCGGGTCGGACCTTGCAAGCCTTTCCACCAAGGCAGAATTGCAGGGAGACAACTACCTCATCAATGGCTCCAAGGTATGGACCTCCTATGCTGACAAGGCCGATTGGATATTCTGTCTCGTGCGCACCGACTTCGATGTCCCGAAGCATTCAGGCATTAGTTTTATCTTGTTCGATATGGCCAGCGAAGGCATATCAACTAAACCGATTCAATTGATCAGTGGTTCGTCGCCGTTCTGCGAAACATTTTTTGATGACGTGAAAGCGCCCGCGCGCAATTTAATAGGTCGCCTCAACGAAGGCTGGAGCATAGCCAAACGTTTATTACAGCACGAGCGCACGATGATTTCTGGTTTCGGTTTAAGCGCTGGCCAATCTGATAACGGTGGCACCACGTCTACCATTTCAAGTTTGGAAGGCACCGCCATGCATTATCGCGGCGATACTAAAAAGTTATCAGATCCGGTGCTGCGCGATCAGATTGCGCGATTTAAGATAGATGCTGACGCATTCGCTCATACATCAAGACGCTCGGTAGAAGAATCCAAGCAAGGGCCGAACGCAACTTCCTCCATGCTGAAGAACTATGGCTGTGAATTGAACAAACGACGCTACGAATTAATGTTGCAAGCGATCGGAAGCCAGGGTCTAGGTTGGGAAGGCGAAGGTTTTAGTGATGAAGAGTTGCAGCTGACTCGCGAATGGCTGCGCTCCAAGGCGAACTCCATCGAAGGCGGCACATCGGAAGTGCAGTTAAATATAATTGCCAAAAGAGTGCTGGGCTTGCCTGACATTCTAAGTCTGGCGCGAAAATAGTCGTCTGGCTCGAATGATATTACTTGTAAGGAAGGTTTGAATAATGGCTTTAGTGTTAAGTGAAGACCAGCAGTTGTTGAAAGACTCGGCAAAGAGTTTCTGCGAGCAGAATGCGCCAGTCTCAGTACTTAGAGGACTGCGCGATAGCAAAGATGAGCAAGGCTACGACCAGGCGATATGGTCGCAGATGCTCGAGCTAGGTTGGGCAGGAATGGCAATACCAGAGGCTTACGGCGGATTCGATTTTGGCTACGGCGGGCTCGGTGTTGTCTTGGAAGAAACGGGGAAGACACTGGTTAGTTCTCCGTTGATTTCCACTGTGCTAGTCGGTGCTACTGCCATTGTCCAGCTGGGGAATGAAACACAGAAGCAAGACTTACTACCGAAAATTGTCGCTGGCGAGCTGCTCATAGCATTAGCGCTCGATGAACACACGAATCACAATCCCAGCAAGATAGCGACTACTGCAACGAAGGTTGACGGTGGTTACAGTCTGAATGGCAGTAAGACGTTTGTCCTCGATGGACATATTGCGAACGTGTTAATTGTTGTTGCGCGAACATCTGGTGAGACTGATAGTGAGCGGGGGATATCGCTATTTCTAGTGGATGCTAACGCCGAGGGGCTTAACGTTGCTCGCACTATCATGGTGGATAGCCGTAACTCTTCTAATATTCAATTCAACAATGTAGTCGTTGCCGAGGATGCTCTTCTCGGAGAACTGGACCAAGGTTTCAATGGCCTGGATTCGGTGCTGGATATCGCGCGCATAGGAATTGCTGCCGAGATGTTGGGTAGCATGCAGGCGGTTTTCGAGAGCATTTTGGAATTTCTGAAACAGCGCGAACAATTCGGTGTATTGATAGGCTCTTTTCAGGGGCTTCAGCATCGCGCCGCAGAGATGTACAGTGAGATAGAGCTCTGTAAGTCAGCTGTTCGTGCGGCCTTAGCGGGTCTGGATGACCCTGATACGACTCTGGCTGAGCGAGCAGAACTCGCTAGCATGACCAAAGCGAAGCTCTCCGAGGTTTTTTTCCTCGTGAGTAACGAAGGCATACAGATGCACGGCGGTATAGGTATGACTGACGAATTCGATGTAGGCTTTTTCATCAAGCGTGCGCGAGTTGCTCAACAGTTTTTGGGTGATGCTTCATTTCACCGAGATCGATATGCGACCCTAAACGGTTTTTAAGATTATTCGAAAATTCACTAGAGCTTGTTCCTTAGTAGGAGTCTGAAGATGACCGCGAAGCTTCGCAAGTTTTACGAAACCGGTAATCAGGTTAACGATGAGCCGCTGGTTTGTGTTTTCGAAGATTTCTTAAGCGATAGTGAGGTTGAACACGTGCTTGCCTCTGCTCAGCCAAAGCTCAAGCAGGCATTGGTCAGCTCAGAAAAATTCGGTGTGACGAGCGCGGGGCGCTCGGGTAGTAATTGCTGGATTCCCCATGGCTATGATGGAGTTATCGAAAAACTATCTCTGCGTATTGCCGAAATCGTTGGTAATGGTCTCGAATACGCCGAATCCTTGCAGGTAATTCACTATAACGAGAATGAGCAGTACGCCCCGCATTTTGATGCCTGGGATAAGGCCTCTCAGCGAGGCCAGCGTTGTATGGAAAAGGGTGGTCAGCGCATGGTCACCTGTCTGCTTTATCTAAATGATGTAGAAGAAGGGGGCGGGACATCCTTCCCAAATCTAGACATGGAAATTAGGGCTAAGAAGGGGCGGATGGTACTGTTTCATAATTGCCACGAGGGCAGCACTGTTCGTCACCCGGACAGTCTGCATGGTGGCATGCCCGTTCTGAAGGGCGAGAAATGGGCCTGTAATTTTTGGTTTCGAGAGCTGGTGTATCAAGCTCCCGGAACTGTTCCAACCGAGCCTGTGGGCACAGCTGTTCCACCCAAATACAGTCGCGTTATCTAATGAGATAAATCATGCCCTTGCTGATTGTTGGTGCTGTACTAGCGATTTTGGTCTATGTGCCAAGCTTTTGGGTGCGCCATATTATGTCCAAGCACAGCAAGGAGATTGCAGAATTGCCAGGCACCGGCGGTGAGCTAGCGAAGCACCTGATAGAGCGTTTCGAGCTAACCGGTATCACTGTCGAAGAGGCAGCGCCGAATAGCGATCACTTCGACCCTTGTGGACCTGTCGTTCGGCTAAGCCCGGACAACTTCAACGGTAGATCGCTTACGGCTGTAGCGGTAGCGGCACATGAGGTCGGTCATGCTATGCAGTTTCATCGTGGGGAAAAAATATTTGAGCTACGTAAACGCTATCTTCCTCTGGCTACCAGGCTCAATCGGGTTGGCGTTGTCATCATGATGACGATTCCCTTTATTGCGCTGCTGATTCGCATGCCGCTGGTGATAGGTGGAGTTATAGCACTAAGTTTGTTACTTCAGCTTGCAGGTGCCTTTGCCTACTTGATTATTTTGCCCGAAGAATGGGACGCGAGTTTTAACAAGGCATTGCCTGTCCTAATCGAAGGCAGATACATAGAACCGGCACACATGCCCGCCGTTCGACAGGTGCTGAAGGCGGCGGCGCTAACGTATTTTGCGGCCGCATTGGCGAATGTTCTCCATGTCGGTCGCTGGTTTATGCTACTAAGACGTTAATGAAGGGGTAGGAAATGGATGACTCACTCAATGTATTCGATGAAGAATTAGTGCCTTGTGGCACTGATCCGGTTACTGGGTTTTATCGCGACGGTTGCTGCAATACGAGCGATGACGATCCGGGTTTGCATACGGCATGCATCCGGGTCGACGAGCGATTCCTGCAATATTCACGATTTCGCGGCAACGATCTTTCCACGCCCATGCCAGACTTTGGGTTTCCAGGGCTGAGTCCGGGCGACAGCTGGTGTCTATGTGCTGCGCGGTGGCTGGAAGCTTATGAGCAGGATATGGCGCCTAAGGTTTACCTAACGCGCACTCACAAACGTGCTCTGGAGATAGTTAGCATCGACAAGCTGAAAGAGTTTGCTGCAGACTTAAACTAGTGGCCATAAGTTTGCATCGTTATCTCACTGGAATTTCTGTGATTGCGATTGGCTTAGTGTTGGTGAGCTGCGAGGTGAAAAGCGAGCCGGCAGAATAGGAGTCTCCTAGCTACCACAGTAGATACGTGGCCCTGTCTAGTTCTTATGAGCAAGAATAAATATTTACCTCGACCTTGGAGATAACTTTACATGATTGAGATTCCGCAGAATTCAACCGTCTATGCCGTGACAATGCTGTTCGCAGGCATTGGGATTCCAATCATGGCCGCTCTAAATGCGGGGCTAGGAACAAAATTGCAGAGTCCAGCGCTGGCAGGTGGCATTCTTTTTCTTGTAGCCATGGTAGCGTCACTCTCCTACCTATTGTTGGTAGAGGGGATTCCCACATCGTTCTCGGCACCCTCGACGCCGATTTATTATTATCTCGGTGGCTTGTTCGTCGTCTTCTATGTGCTAAGCGTGACATGGATCGCTCCACAGTTTGGAATCGGCAATGCGGTTTCCTTTGTACTTCTTGGTCAGCTAATATCGATGGCAACGATAGATCAGTTTGGCCTGATGGGTGCGCCGCAGACGTCGTTAACACTGCCGCGGCTCATGGGCTTACTTTTTATGGCGATTGGCATTTTTCTGGTAGTGCGAAAGCAGTATGCTGATGTGGTTAATGGTTCCAGAGCTAATCAGAAATATTAGTTTGAAGGGATTTTAAGGAGAAAAAGCTAGTGGCGGCAGTTGCTGCGCAGCGCGAGCTTTTCGAGATTATGAATGTAGCTATATCGATCGCAAGCAACGCATCGGTGCCAGTGGATAATAAACTGCTTGGCTTATAACGCGCTCGCAGGTATGAATTATTTTGGGATAAATATTCTAGTAGCACACTCAATAGTGATAACAACAACAACAACAACAACAATAAGAAGAAGGTGAAAAAATGGTTATTTATGATGCTCGACGTACAGTTCAAATAGTACTTTTATTGGTCTTGAGTGCGACTGCTTCACTAGCAGGCGGGCAAAATCTAGACCCAACTCGGTTTGAGAATACGATACTTGGTTTCGAGGCTAGTGATACGAAGTCACAGCCAGAAGAAGGCGCTATTTTGCTCACTGGCAGTTCCAGTATTGCGCGCTGGAACGATCAGGCGGAGGCAGCTTTGGCGCCTCTGTCGGTGATACCGCGCGGATTCGGGGGTAGCGTTATGGGCGATGTCCTGCACTATTTAGACCGTGTCGCGCTGACCTACAAGCCACGTGCCATTCTTATCTACGAAGGTGATAACGATACTTGGTACAAGCAATCGGAAGAAAAGATCATCGGTCAGTTCGAAGAGATTGTTGCAAGAGTACACGAAGTTCTGCCTGAAACTCGCGTGTATGCGCTCTCGGTTAAACCGAGTGTGGCACGGGTAAGTGTGTGGCCAGCTGCGCAGCAAGTGAGCGCTCGAATGCACGCTATCGCCGAATCTGATTCTCTTGTGTACTACATTGACGTTGCCTCACCGTTTCTGAAATCCGATGGCTCGGTGATGACCGATATTTTCGTGGAGGATGGATTACATCTGAACGACAAGGGAAATGCGATATGGGGCACGGCAATTAAGGCCGGCTTGATGAAAATTGAAGGTCAGTTTGAATAGTCGAGTCACGAGTTCTGAGTCAGAGTGATTGTGGTCGACAGGGTCTAGATTAAAGGTTAAACATGGATTTTATTGCAATCTTGGAAACGATCATCAAGTTAGGAATTCCCATGGTTGTCCTCAGCTGGGTTATCTTTACTTGGCTCTATGGCGGCGGTGACTTAGATCGAGACGCGGATAGAAAATCTATCAACAAGCAGGTCAAGAAGATGAAGAAGTCCTTCAAGAAAAAGAAAGATGGCGGAACCTCGAACTACATGGTCGAGAAGTGGATGTGGTTTGGCAGTGGCTTCTACGGACTTGCGGGTCTTTGGACTTTTGCAGTCATTGAATTTATCGACGTCTTTCGCGTTATGGTCAATCCTTCCCTGATCTCTGAGTCTTTTGATGATGGTCTCGTGGCCGCCGTAGTAAACCTAGTGGTGAATCAATTTTCCAATCTAGTAAAGGCCTTCGTTTGGTTTAGCTATTGGTCGGACGATGGAGTCATTGTGTCGCTATTGGTGGCCTACGTTGGTTATTGGATCGGTGTGGAGGTGGCCCGAAGAAGTGAGGATTTGCCGATGGTCCAAGAACTATTGCGTAAGTTGAATTCGCTGTTCCCTAGTCGGCGATAATTAGCTCTCTATTAATCTCTACACCTAGGCCAGGCCCGCTTGGCATCGCCATGAACCCTTCGCTATCTACTATTGGTGGATTCTCCATGACGGCGAAACCATTCGTATAGGGCGAGATGGGTGGGTCGTTCAAAATTTCAATCCAAGGGCAGTGGGGCCAAGTACCGATCATATGCAGCTGGGCAATGGTGCCGAGCTGACCGCCGCCGTGATGTGGAATAACCAGCTTGTGGTTCGCCAGAGCCAGTGCCGCAACGGCACGCAGACCTTGTATTCCCTCAGTTACCAGAATCTCGGGCTGCAGAATATCGTAGACACCGCGTTCCAGAATCCATTGGAATTCCTGTATACCTTGATTGTTTTCACCACCGGCTAGTGGAATATCCACCATGCGATTGAGTTCGCTTAAGCCATCGAAGTCATAACGTCTGAGTGGTTCTTCCAGCCAGTACACGTTCAGGTCTTTTAATGCTCTAGCGGTGTCCAGTGCACGAGTAAAATCCCACTGTACTCCTGGTTGCCAGATGCCGCTGGACTGCGCCTGATTGGCATCGGTCATTATCGTAAAGTCATCACCGACCGCATCTCTTACTAGCTCGATAGTTCGAATGTCTTCTTTCATGTCTAGGTGATGCAGGCGAATCTTCACCCCTTGCCAACCTTGTGTCTTCAGTTTGGCTGCAGTTTCAGCGCGTTCCTCCGGCGTAGATAGCTGGATCATACTGGCGTATGCCGGCACCTTATTTTTCTGTGCTCCCCATAACTTATAAAGTGGCTGACCTGTCACCTTTCCAACGATATCCCAGAGCGCTATCTCGATGCAGCCAACATCGCGCCAGTTATTCGCTGCGCCATTCGTGTAGCGCATCTGGTGACCGAGAGTCTCGTTGTCGAAGGGATCTTGGCCGACCAGTAATTGTTTCATACGATTAATGCCGGCGGGGTTCATGCCCGGAGCAATGCCAGTGATGCCCTGATCGGTCAATATTTCTGTGAAGCTGCCGCCACCGATTCGGCGCATATAAGGGCGTCCAGGTGCCCACGCAGATTCCATGATTCCAGTCTCACCGAGAGTGCGCAGCCTATGTACGCGAACATCGGTGATGCGCGGGCGCTCATTCTGGGCCAAGGCAACGCCGGGCAGCGATAGAGAAGCCAGCGCAGCGGCGCTAGAAGATAGACTGGAAAGAAATTGTCGACGCTTCATAGTAAATCCTGTTTGCTTGGGTGAAAGCTAATTAGAATTCGTCATAGCCTTCTGTCAACTCGATATAGCCTCCCCAAGGATCTGTGATGAAAGCAATCTTCAGGCCTATTGCAGGTATGTCACGATAGGGCACATCGAACACAATGCCTTTTGCCGTTAGCTCATCGCAAAAAGCCTCAAGGTCATCGAATTCAAAACCGATGTGATCCAGCGCAGCGCCACGTGTTGGCAGTCTGGGAGAAGTTGAATTGCCAAAACTGATGTTCATGCCCGGTGCATTTGTCGTGGTCTGAATAGATCCACGAGGCTTAACCTCGAGTGAGAAAATATCGGTGTACCAGGCGAGCATCTCTTCATAGTCCGGTGAGATGAAATGAATATGGTATCCAGTGATCTCCTCGGACAACCCCTGATCTTCCTGCATTTCCACATACACATTGCCGGGCAGCATGATGTAGGCATTGGTCTGGCCTTCTGCGCCAATGAAAACTCGACCGACTTCTAGGCCATCTGCACGCCATTTAGCGAGGAAGGTATCCATGTTGCGTACCTTGAAACCAAAATGATCCATGATAGTTTCCTGCATCGCCAGAGTCGGTTCCTTTTCTGTTAACGCAACGAGCATATTCGGTAGGCGAACCGCTGTTAGCGGTCCTTTCTCCACGACCACACCGTTGAAGTGTTCGACCCAAATCTCTTTATGCCGATCCATGTCCACAACATTAAGGTGAACATGGCCATAGGTAAGGCCAGCTGGATTCGGTGTGGCAAGTTGAGCTTGTGCGGTAGTCGTAAGGGCGAAAAGTAGTAAAGCAGATAGAAGTCTCATGGTGCTAAATCCTTTCTTATTGTAGGGCGCAGGGTTAAAAAATAAGTGAATTAGAAATAGTTGAATTAAGAATAGTAGCTTGTGGACTCCGAGTCCATGGATTCACACACCAGCTGCGCTACGGTGATTAATCTAAAAGGCTGATCTCGATGCTTACCAGATGTCGGCTAACAACTCGTAAGAGCGGCGTCGGGCCTCAATATCATGAGTGATCGTCACTAACATGATCTCGTCGGCTTGAAACTGATCCGCGAGTTGCAATAGCTTCTCTTTGACTTGTTCGGGTGTCCCGACGGCTCGCTTTCCTCTGTTCTCCTCTAGCGTTCGCAATTCACCGGGGGAGTACGGATAGGCTAGTGCCTCGGCCACGCTAGGAAAGGGTCCTGGGTTGCCTTGTAGTAAGCGACAGTACCAGAGATCGCGGCTGCGCGATAAGCGCATCGCCTCTTCCTCAGTGTCGGCGGTGATGCTGAATAGACTAAGACAGGTCCATGGGGCATCCAAGTTCGGTCCCGCAGTGAAGCGCTCACGATAGAGCTCGAAAATATCTGTTCGTATATTAGGATTAATAAAATAAGCGAAGTTGTAAGGCAGGCCAGTCAGTGCAGCCAACACGGCACTGTCTTCACTCGAACCCAGCATCCACATCTCGGGTGGTGTCGCTACCTTCGGAAAGGCGCGCGCGTTTTCCATGCCTGGCGTGCGTGGGTCATTGTCGTTGAGCAGTGCCTGCAGATCGACGACCATGTTGGGAAAATGTTCTGCGCCTACGCGCGAGCCGTAGCGAATAGCCGAAGCCGTGAAGGGGTCGGTTCCAGGCGCTCTTCCTACACCTAGATCAATTCTGTCGGGGTACAGGGTTTGCAGAATCTTAAAATTTTCTGCGACTTTATACGGGCTGTAGTAGGGCAACATGACGCCGCCAGAACCGAGGCGAATCTGCGTGGTTTCTGCACCCAGCCTTCCCAGTAATACTTCGGGTGAACAACCAGCTAGAGCATCGGAAGCATGATGCTCTGCAACCCAATAACGGTGATAGCCGAGTTGGTCACACAGAGACGCTAGCTCGATTGTTTCTTGTAGTGCGGCTACAGCGTTGGAGCCGGTTTTGACAGGTGACTGGTCGAGCACAGAGAGCTTTATTTTAGTTTTCATAATTACCATTGTTATCTGAAATTCAGGGGTCAAATCCTACGCGGACTAAGTAACTTTAACAAAGTGTGAAATATGGTAACACATCGCCTCTGTATGCCTAAAACAGTGTATTCTGACCGTTTTTAATGAGAAAATATTTAGTAACCAAAGCAGTTCTGGTTTAATATGAGAATTCACTCTGGAATTCACTCTGGAATTCACTCTGGAATTCACTCTGGAATTCACTCTGGAATTCACTCTGGAATGAGTGAGTGAGTGATTGTGAAATTCAGTGACGAAATTTAAAAAATAACCACTAGTTTATAAGATTTACCTATACAGTAAAGGGGAGTAAGAATGCGAAAAAATTTTCCTAGTAAACGCAAGGCGATTACACTTGGTGTAATCCTTGCTGGACTAGCAGCTCCGGTAGTTGCTCAGGATGTAGAAGTTGAAGAGGTGATAGTAACGGGCTCATTTATTCGTGGCTCCGCTCTCGATGCTCCATCACCTGTCCAGGTCGTCGACAGAACAAGTATCGAGGCACAGGGTGCCGCGCTTATTTGGGACGTGATAAAAAACCTCGAAGTGAACTCCGGTTCATTTACGAACTCAGGTTCCGGCGAACGCTCTCAAGTAGAAGGTACGGCGCAAATAAATTTGCGTAACTTGGGTGAGAACTCAACGCTAACATTGATAAACGGTAAGCGAGTTGCCCCTTATGCGGCCATAACTAATAATGGTGGCGAATTTGTTGATATTAACGCGATACCTCTGGTGATGACGGACCGTGTTGAAGTCCTCACAGATGGCGGTTCTGCGTTATATGGGTCAGACGCGGTAGCCGGTGTGGTGAACGTTATCATGCGTACCGACTTCGAAGGATTTGAACTCTACGGTGACCTGCAAGGTGTTGAGGCTGCAGGCGACGCCTTTGATACTACACTCAGTGGTATCTGGGGCTGGGCTAGCGATGACGGAGATACTCACTTTGTTGTCTCAGCTGAGCGTTTTGAACGCGATAATCTGAGTGTTTCAGACGGCAATTTCATCGATGAAAATAGTCAGTTTAACGGCGCGGTTTCTAATCCAAACGCGGGTATTGCCAGTCCTGCTTTCGGCGCAAATCTAAATCCAGCGTACATTGCTTCGGATATTATGGCCTATAACGTCTCTCAGGGCGGTACTGATCAACTTATCCTTAGTGACCCGTTGTGTGAATCACTTACCGACGAACTAGGCAGGCCATTCTATACTGGTAGCCTGAGGGAGACGCGCGGTGAGCGCGGAGGCGCTTGTAACGAGGAAGTGTCTCGATTTAATTTCCTATCAAGAGATACTGAGCGTTCTAGTGTGGCAATGGCATTCGACCATACCTTCAGCGAAGCGGCAGAGTTTTATTCCTTCGTTAACTATATGGAGAATAAGATCACTCTCGAGGGTGGCGGCTTGAACAATACCGGTGGTTCCAGCCGGACTCGTGGACCTACAGTGCAGCTGGCTACACCTGGTTCTTATATAGGTAATCCAGCCTGGGGCGGCTATGCGATCGGTCAACCGGCTGAGCTTGGTTATTATGCAGCGGCAGCGGGTAATATCCGGCCAACTGCAGCGGATATTACGAATAATCCTAATTCCCTCGCAAATGGTGGTCCGAACGTATCCAATATCATCTATCCGCGGGACGGAATCCCCAGAAACGGTGAGCGTTCCAACTTCAATACTTCAGAATCAACGATAGTCCAGGCGGGTTTGCGTGGTGATTTTGATTATCAGGATCGGCCTTGGAGCTACGACGTAGGCGTGTCCTGGAGTCAGTCTAGCAATGAACAGACCTATCAAACTTTTAATCGTGAGCGAACGGAGATGGCCGCGATGGGTTTGGGTGGTCCAAACTGCACGCCAAACGGTAGGTCAGATTTTGATTGGCAAGGCCAGCCAGGACCTTTCGGTGGAGCTATACCCACAGCCTGGGACTACTACGGCAGTGGCTATTCGCAGACCTTCTTCCCGAACTACGTGTTAACTACTAGGGAGAGTATTTCTCAGGGGCTGACCAGTAGTAACCAGGGTCAGGGAGGATGTGAATTCTATAATCCTTACCTCACTCAGTTTACCAACCCCAACGTGGCTAACTCTCCCGAGTTGATGGAGTATCTCAACCAGACTGTACTCAGGGCGGACAAGCGTAATACGCTAGCTGTGTTAGATGCAGTAGTTGGTGGTGAATTATTCGATATGGCTGGTGGCCCAGCGGCGATAGCAATGGGAGCCCAGTACAGACAGAGAGACGCAAAATCCAGAGCCCCTTCATTGAACTTTCCGGGTATTCCGAATGCGATCCTGGGTTATGACGATAACGGTGTGCCCAATGCATTTCATAAGGTGGATAACAATTACGAATGTGCAAATTGTATCTTTAACTTCGAGAATCAACGTGACACAACGGCAGTGTTCTTCGAGATTGCCTTGCCGTTCATGGAGAATATAGAAACACAGATAGCGGTTCGTTATGAGGATTATGGCGGTTTTATAGGCAGTGATATATCGCCTAAGCTTGCTATGAGCTGGCGACCCATAGAATCACTACTGCTTAGGGGTTCTTACTCTCAGTCATTCCGCGCGCCGAACATCGGTATCGTCGAGGAAGGATTGGAAGCTAGCAGCACCGTGTTCAAAGACCCGATCTCGAACCAGAAGGTTAGAGCTGGCTTGATTCCTCCGACTCCTGAAAATGGTGAGACCGAATTTTCTTATACGCTAGGTGGCCCTGCGCCATTTGTGGGTAATGAGTATGCCGACACGTATAGTCTCGGATTTATCTGGACCCCGGGTGGCGCTCTCGAGGGTCTCAGCATCCAGGCAGATGTCTGGCGCTTTGAGGTAACCGACCGCGTGTTGCCTGAACCTGCAATTAGAGCAGTGCAGCCGGAAATCGAAAGATTTAAAACGGTCGTGGGTGATCCCAATAACTACATCCTGAACGATTCTATCTCCGCAGATTCAGCTGTGTTAGATGTGAAATGTGACCCTAATGCAATTGCTGCGCAGTATGGAGTTGACTCTGACGAGCGATTGAATTGTGTGGTTAATCCATCGCTTTACACCGACGCTACACAAGGGGTTGGTATCAGCCGTGCGTTCAGGGACGAAGACGCCAGTATGATTACCCTGACTTTGGCGGCTATAAATGCTGGACGGATCAATGCTGATGGTGTCGACGTGAAGATGGGTTATAGCTGGGATAATGATTGGGGCAGATTCCGTGTCAGTACGGACTACACCCACGTAAATTTGTACGAGTTAGTCGGTGTTCCTGGTCTAGAGTTAGGCTTGCTGGATACTGGCGTGTTCAATGCTGCGGGTACCTCGGGTAATAATTTACATGTGCGTTCATTACCAGATAACAAAGGCAATGTGACCTTTAGCTGGCAACGCGATCAGCATGGTGTGACCTTGATTAATCGTCATATCGGCTCTTATAGGGATCTGGCCTATGATACTGTTTATGAACTAGGTAATGATCTGGTGAGATCTCTGGTAGAGAAATCTGTAAGTAGTTACAACACTTGGGATATTCAGTATCGCTATTCTCACGATTGGGGTAATAGCAATCTGGGTAATACTATTTTCACGTTTGGTGTTCTCGACATGTTTGATGAGGATATTCCCTATCGTGAAGTTAATGGCTTGAACTACGATGCAACAGTATTCGATCCTCGCGGTCGAAGACTCTATGCCCGAGCATTGTGGCAGTTCTAATTACTGACTAGTTTAGTAATTTGGAAAACGGCGATGAGAAATCATCGCCGTTTTTTTTCGTCTTGAGAATGTTGGTTTCTAGGAATTTCTGAGCTTGAAGCTGGGGAGTTATGTAGCCGGCTTCT
Organism: Pseudomonadota bacterium; assembly: GCA_027592275.1. Lineage (GTDB taxonomy): Bacteria > Pseudomonadota > Gammaproteobacteria > Pseudomonadales > Pseudohongiellaceae > UBA9145. The sequence continues at coordinate 81,372 of JAQCKF010000004.1, read as the reverse complement.
GTCTCATCTCGAAGTTGAACGACATGCTGATGCGTTCTCTATCAGATTGATTCTGCGCGACACCGTGTTCCAACCATGAAGGAAATAGAAACAGCTTGCCCGGCTCTGGCGCCAGCTTGGCATGGAAAGAGTTCTCGGCCCGCTGACCATCCGCAGCCGGCGGCATCATCCAGCGCGCCATCCGCGGGTCTTTGAAGCCGATAGCTGGGCTGTTCACATCGCTCTTCACATAGAAAACGCCACTGATGTGAGAATAGGGATGCAGATGCTCTGGGTGAAAACTGTGTTTCGGATTGATGTTCGCGAATAACGAATTCATTTCCGGCTGATAGTTTGTCGTATCCCAGTGATGATCCCGCGCGTAATTCTGCGCACACTGATGAAAGAATCTAACAAGTCCCTCCAGCTTGCTATCGTTAAATAGACTGCTATTGGTGTAATAAGACGTATAGCCGCTGGGATATTGCTCAGCGCTAATTTTCCGTCCTTCTTCATCTCGGTCGCGTAGTGTCTCTACATAGGAGACGAGTTCATCCTCCGATGTAGAGAACTCGGGATACCATGCCTCGTAGATAAGTGTCGGGAATAGAACCCGAAGCCCATCTCTCTTCTGTGTGTTGCCGGCCATGTTCTGCCCTTAATCGACTATCGCTTGATAGATGCCACTACGCAGCTTGGCGTAATCGTCCAAGCCTGTTGCGGGAATGATTTGTGTTAGGTACACGACGACCAACTCTTCCTGTGGATCGACCCAATAGGTAGAGTGATAGGCTCCGCCCCAGCCATATTCACCGACTGAGCCTAGACTGCCGCGCTCCCCTAAATCCGTGACTACGGAGAAGCCCAAGCCAAACCCTGTGCCACTTCGAAAGGGAATATCCCCTAGATGATTAGTAGTCATTAGTTCGATGGTTTTGGGGGAGAGGAGTCTCTCGCCATTGAGCTGGCCACCGTTGAGGGTCATCTGTAGAAATTTCGCATAGTCGCTAGCAGTCGACAGCAGCCCTGCGCCGCCAGAGAAACTAACCCTAGGGCCATTGTAGTACATGCCCTGGCTTTGCATGCCATTAGTCTCAGGTCGTGCCTCAATACCACCGCCTGCTTTAGGGCGGTATACCGTTGCGAGGCGGCCCTTCTTTTCTTCGGGTAGATAGAAGTGTGTATCAATCATGTCTAGGGGTTCGAAAATTTCTTTCTTAAGAAAACTGTTCAAATCCATGCCGCTTGCCTTTTCGATAACGGCGCCCAAAATGTCAGTGTTATAACCGTATATCCAACGCTCACCAGGATGTTCATCCAGAGGTAGGGAAGCCATGCGAGCAATGGTATCGCCAACCGGCTCATTACGATCGGCGAAGTACCAACCCTGAAAGCCTGCTTCGTCCCACTCATCGGCCGCTGGTCCGCTGCCATAGCTCATGCCGCCAGTATGGGTTAACAGGTTGCGCAGAGTGATAGAGCTCCTGGAGGGCTCAAGGCTGTAGCCGCCATTGTCATTTGGCACTGCGACCTGCATATCTTCCCATTCCGGAATATACCGCTCGAGAGGGTGACTAATATCTAGCGCGCCACGTTCATGCAGAATCATGATGCCTGTGCTGACTATCGCCTTGGTCTGCGAGGCGATACGAAACATGGTGTCGTCACTCATCGGAATGCCAGCTGCAATGTCCTGCATACCATTCGCGCTGGAGTAAGCGATTCTGCCCTTGCGTAGCACCATGACCACTTGCCCAGCTAATTGATCATTGTCGACGTAGGACTTGAGCACCGCATCAAGACGTTCGAGCCGATCCGAAGACATGCCTAAGCGTTCAGGACGTGCGCGATCGAAATCGGCTGCGATACTGGCAGTGCAAAGTAGTAATAGAAGTAGTGGAGCGATAAGACGAATCGAAATTTTTTGCATGGAGATTCTCTCTCTAGTTATTGTGCGATTATAGCGATTATCAATGTTGGCCATGGTCCATGCAAGTAGTGATGTTGCGTGTTTTTAGACTTATTTTTTCTTTTGTTAACTAATTGATAAGAATGAACTAATTAGAAATTAGTTTCAAATTTAGAGGGTTTGGGTTGACATCATTTTATTGCTGGCGCATCATCGCGCCGCTATGAATACACGATTTTATTTCTGGTGGCCGGAATCTGCGGGTAGCCAGGAGAACAACATCTAGGTTTTCTTTCTATGGCCGCCAAGAGTTATGGCGGTCTATTGCTCCTCAAAATACTCCCTCGCCATAGCTCTTACCGTCATATCGGATTAAGAGGAATTGGTAATGCCAATCAGTAATCACATTCAATACCGCTGTACTAGCGGTGTACAAGTTCGTCGCCTCACTTCACAGCTGGACTATGCCACAGCCATCGATCAGCTTGCGGATTCGCTGGATGAATCGCCGGGTGTCTTGCTCGCCTCTAGCTTCGAATTTCCTGGCCGCTATACGCGCTGGGATATAGGCTTCGTTAATCCCCCGCTAAAGATAACGGGGAAAGATAGAAACTTAGAGATCGCCGCTTTGAATGTTCGGGGGGAAATTCTCCTACCCGAAGTTCACCGAGCGTTACAAAACTGCGCTGCCATTGCATCCATGGATGTAAAACAGAAATCGATTATGGTAACCGTGAGTGATGAGCCAGAAGAGTTCGCGGAAGAAATGCGCAGCAGGAAGGCGAGCCTATTCTCTGTGCTTAGAGAAATTGTGTCCTGTTTCTCAAGCCCTAGTGACCCCTATTTGGGACTGTTCGGAGCCTTCGGCTACGACCTGACGTTTCAATTCGAAGACGTCATTCGTCATCAATCGCGCAGTGATGAAGATAGAGATCTGGTGCTGTACCTGCCGGATCAAATCACGGTGTCAGATCATCGCATTGAGAAGACATTCTGCTATAGCTATGAATTTGTCTGCAGAGGATGGGATTCTGATGAATTCTCCGAAACTACTGGGGGGTTCCGTCGTAGCGGCCCATGCGCCGACTATGTGCCAGCAACAGAAGTTGAGAAAGACTGCGATCACGTTGAAGGAGAATATGCTGAGCAGGTCGAAAAGGCGCTGGACTATTTCCGCCGTGGAGATCTGTTCGAAGTTGTTCCCGGTCAGGTCTTCTTTGAGCCCTGCAAAGACAGTCCCGCGTCAGTATTCAAACGGCTCAAGCAGAGTAATCCGTCACCCTATGGCGCACTGATGAACCTCGGTGAGCAGGAATACCTAGTAGCTGCCTCACCGGAGATGTTCGTTCGTGTCGAGGGTTCTCAGATCGAGACTTGCCCAATTTCTGGAACCATCAAACGTGGCATCGATGCTATCGATGATGCGAATCAGATAAAAACGCTACTTAACTCGGACAAAGATGAATCGGAATTATCGATGTGTACCGATGTAGATCGCAACGATAAGTCGCGGGTCTGTGAGCCCGGTTCGGTGCGTGTGGTAGGGCGGAGGCAGATCGAAATGTACTCCCGGCTCATTCATACTGCCGATCATGTGAAGGGAATACTGAAGCCGGAATTCGACGCTCTCGATGGGTTCTTGGCACATACCTGGGCCGTGACTGTAACCGGCGCACCGAAACTCGCCGCCATGCAGTTCATCGAGCAGAATGAGAAATCACAACGTCACTGGTACGGTGGCGCCATTGGCCATATCGGCTTCGATGGTAATTTGAATACAGGCCTTACTCTACGAACAATCCGTATCAAGAATGGCATCGCAGAAGTTAGAGCGGGCGCAACCTTGCTAATTGATTCCGACCCCGTAGAAGAGGAGCTGGAGACGCGGCTGAAAGCCTCGGCGTTAATCGATTCGATTCGCGGCACAGCCAAGAAGGCCTTAAGTGGTGCGGATAGGGTGTTTAGTAGCACCCAGGGAGTTGGTATTACGGCGCTCATGGTCGATCATCAGGATTCCTTCGTACACAATCTCGGCACCTATTTCAGGCAGTGTGGCGTTGATGTACTTACGCTGCGCCCTGAAGCGGCGCGCAAGTATTTGGAGAATAACAGCGTGGACTTGGTAATTCTTTCGCCAGGCCCTTCTACTCCGAAACACTTTTCTATGAATGAGACTATTGAGGCGGCGCTATCGAGGTCTATTCCACTATTTGGTGTCTGCCTCGGGCTGCAAGGACTGGTTGAATACTTCGGTGGGGATCTAGAAGAGTTAGGCCATCCAATGCACGGGAAGCAGTCTGATGTAAGCCATGATGCTAGCGAGTTATTTGCAGGTATCGAATCACCGTTCGCTGCCGGACGCTATCATTCACTGGTGGCGAGGTCCGTACCCGATTGTCTGAAAATCACAGCTAAAACTGAAGATGGGAACGTAATGGCCATTGCCCATACAAGTCTTCCTATTCGTGCCGTGCAGTTCCACCCGGAATCGATAATGAGTCTGCGAAACGCAGCGGGACACGCGCTCATTCGCAACGCAGTCAAATTGGTAGCGCAGCACAAGTCGATAGCCTAGGCCGTGTAGAAGAGTTACTTATAGGTTGTCGTCGAACCAGATTGCGAGGCGACGGCCTGCAAGGGCGAGCCGCATGCGTGCGTGATATTGCATTGTCGCGACATAGTCATCGTTTAAATTAAACTCGCGCAATTTTTGATTGGATCTGTCGGTACGCGCGATCGCCGATTTCATTTCCTCGGTGTAAACCGTGTTGAGCAGTAGCGCTCGACTCTCCTTCATCCAGAGCGACCAATCTCCATCGTCTTGCTCATCCATTTTTTCCAGTGTCGTAGAATGTTGTGCCAACACAGTTTCGAGATTGGAATTTACTCCGATGCTGCTGACGGCTCTGTCCCAGCGAGCGTGTAAATTTCTGTTGCCGGTATCGATACCGTTTCCTCCGCGATCTCCATCTGAAAATCGGTTCGTAGAATAGAGCGACCCTACGTGCAGCGGCTGATGAATGTCACCAACAAGGTGTAACACCCAACACAAAGCAATTGCACGTTGTGGCATTGGGGCCTGCGAATTAGCGAGCAGGGCAGTATTGAAGTCCAAAGCGTTCATCACATTATCTACGCTCGCTTCAGAGCGAATATTTTGAGCCGCTAGCCCTGGGATATCGTCGAAGGGGGAAATGCCAATGTAGGTATTGCCTTGAGTGTTGGCTTGGCCGCGTAGCCATGCGCCATCGATGTAATGCCAGTTGGCTCGGTTGTATTTGTTTCGCTCAATTTCCGGTAGGCCGCGGGTGATATCTGGCCAGAATGCAGCCTGACCTAACAGCCAATTCAATCGAGCCTCGTTATCGCCTCGGCTAATCGATGCGGACATTTGCTCTACAAAGTCCTGCTGATAGCGCGGGTGTTGCTGCAGGATTCCCAGTAGTTCTGCCTTTGAGCCGTCACTTAGGTAGTGAACCGCTATTGCCGCTGACAGACGGTGGCCGACGGAGTCCCAGGCTAGAGCGCTTTGCATGAACAGAGATGCTAGAGCTGTAAATAGAGCGAATAGGAGGTATTTACGGTAGCGGATCATGAGTTGCGACTCGCTGTGATGAATGTTCACAGCTTGAAATTTTGATGACACAGGGCTGGATTATACTTCCAGCCACTCAGCTTTGACATCGTCTGCCTGTAGCAAACTTTCTGGAGTGCCTTCGTAAACGATCTTGCCGTGACCCATCACGTAGAGGCGATTAGAAATTTTGAGGGCGATAGACAACTTCTGCTCTACCAATAAGATGGATACGCCTCGCTTTGCGATTTCCTGCAGTAATTGCGCGAGTTGCTCGACAATTTTCGGGGCCAAGCCCTCGGTAGGTTCATCGATCATGATCATGTCAGGATCGCCCATTAGCGTGCGACACATACACAACATCTGCTGCTCGCCACCACTGAGCGCCCCGCCGGGCACATCGGCGCGCTCAGCTAGATTTGGAAACATGTTAAACATTTCATCGATATTCCAGCGGCCCTGGGGAGTATTCGTCTTCATCCCCAGAACAAGGTTCTGGCGGACGCTGAGCGTCGGGAAGATGTCACGATTCTCCGGAACATAACCCAGTCCTAAGTGCGCGATCTCAAAACTCTTTTTGCCTGCGATCTCTTTACCTTTGAATTGGATAGAGCCCTGCGGTTCGACTTCGCCCATTATAGTTTTAACAGTCGTAGAGCGGCCGACACCGTTGCGCCCGAGCAAGCTTACAATCTCGCCCTCGGCAACGTCGAAATTGACGCCTTGCAGGATGTGGCTTTTGCCGTAAAAGGCATGAAGATCGCTGACTTTAAGCACTAGGCACCTCGCCGAGATAGGCTTCTTGAACCTTGGAATTGGCGCGGATGTTTTTCGGCTCGTCCGTTGCAATAATTTCACCGTATACGAGGACTGAGATGCGATCCGCGACATCAAAGACGATATTCATATCGTGCTCAACCATAATCAGCGTCTTGCCCTCGGTAATCTTGCGGATCAGCTCAACCGCATTCTGCGCTTCGCTATGGCTCATGCCCGCAACCGGCTCATCCAGCATAATAAGTTCTGAACCGCTGGCTATGGCTACACCCAGCTCTAGCGCCCTCAGTTCTGCGTAGGCGAGTTCTCCGGAAGGAAACTTTGCCCTGTCTGCGAGGCCGATCTGTTCGAGTACATGCATGGCCTCATCGTTCAATTCTGTTTGCTTGCCTAGTAGGTGCCAGAAGGAATAGCCGTAACCTTTCGACCAGAACAAGGCGCAGCGAATATTCTCGAATACGCTCATGCGCTGGAATATATTCGTAACCTGAAAACTGCGCGCGAGGCCCATGCGAGCAATCTCATAGGGCGGCTTGTTCTCTATCTGTTGTTCCTTGAAGTGGATGCTGCCGGCGCTTACGTTGTAGCGCCCGCTGATGAGATGGAATAGCGTGGACTTTCCAGCGCCATTGGGCCCAATGATGGCGTGCTTCTCGCCCTCGACTATATCGAGCGAGACGCCACGGATAATTTCCGTGATACCGAAACTTTTCTTCACATCGATAAGGGAAAGAATAGCCACGCGCTAAGCCTCCTCTTCCTTGGGAATCGCATTAGCGGTCTCCCATGCGTCATTCAGTTGTATCAGAGACCTCTTGGTGGCATAGAAGGCTCCGCCGGCAATGGCAAGAATAACGATCCAAGTAATTGGGCTAGCAGGATTCAGCGCGAGCCCAAGGTAGTGAAAAACCTCATCATCAGTATGACTCATCTCAATCAGTACGATGGCGCAAGCTGTGAATAGCAACGCAGGAATACCAGTGATGATGTACGGCTTGATCAGCATCTTCATGTTGCCGCGAACCCAAGCGACCTGATGCATCATGATGAACCCGGCAAAGCCTCGCGGTAGAAACATCACGGTTAGTAAAAACATTATGCCCAGATACAACATCCAGAGTTCGGAATAGTTGCTTAGCAAAGAATTCATTAGCGTCAGTACCACTGCGCCAATTATCGGGCCTATGAAATAACCCAAGCCACCGATGTAGGCCATTAGAAGTACGCGGCCTGAGGTTGCAGCGTTTAAGTTTTCTTCGGTGATGAACTCGTAGTTGAGGGCAAATAGCCCGCCGGCGATTCCAGCAAACATCCCCGATGCGCAGAAGGAGATGAAGCGTACCTTTCTCGAACTGTAGCCAATAAACTCAGCGCGCTCAGGGTTGTCACGCACGGCATTGGCCATTCTACCCGCTGGCGTCTGTGTAAACAGCCACGTAAACAGAGTGGCAATGAACGCCCAGACGGCGGCGACATAGTAGATCTCGATATTCTGTGCAAAGTCAAAACCGAAAAAAGTGGGGCCGAATGTGCGATCGCCACTGATGCCTGCTTCGCCACCGAAAAAGCTGGAGAAGATAAGCGAAGAGGCAGCGATGAGTTCACCGATGCCAAGTGAAATCATCGCGAATACGGTGCCAGCCTTGCGCGTGGAGAAGCTGCCAATAAATATTCCAGCCAGAAGACCGAATAGACCGCCTATCAATGGAATCCAAAGAATAGAGAACACCATCGTCTCGTATTCGATGAGCATTAACGCGTGAACCGAGAGAAAACCTCCCAGCCCAAAGTAGACGGCATGTCCGAAGGAGAGCATGCCACCCTGGCCGAGTAGCATATTGTAGCTAAGGGCGAATACGATACCTATCGCCATCTGATTCAGTATGGAGATCGCGAGTATGGAGTCGAACAGTAGCGGAAGCCCCAACAACGCAACTAGAAAGGCAATCCAGATCGATGATTTTTTCAATAGCGCCATTATTCTTCTCGCTTACCCAACAAGCCTGTCGGTCTGAAGATCAGCACTAGAACCAACAACAGATACGGTAACACTGGGGCAATCTGCGGAAGGTTCATCGTCCACAGATCGTTCAACGGATGACTTCGATCAAAGGAGATGCCTAGTAAGTTGAGCAAGTCAGGCATGCCGACATCGGAGGCGATAGCATAGGACTGCAATAGACCGATCAACAGCGAGGCAATAAATGCGCCGGCTAGTGAGCCTAGCCCGCCGATTATCACTATCACAAACACGATGCTGCCCAACACAGTAGCCATGCCGGGGAATGTAGTGAGTACTGGCCCTGCTATAACTCCAGCGAGGCCTGCGAGCGCTGTGCCTACGCCGAACACTCCCATAAAGATCAGAGGAACATTGTGACCGAGATTCGAAACAGTCTGCGGGTGGGTAATCGCCGCTTGAATAATAATGCCGACTCGACTCTTTGTGAGTACGTAGTAAAGCGCGATAAAGATGCCGATGGAGATCGCCATCATGAAACCACGATAGGCAGAGAACTCTTGTCCGAAGAGGGTAAACAATGGGAAATCTAAGAGGTCGGGGGTTTGGTAGTTCTTCGTGTCGCGACCCCAGAAGAACTGTATAGATTCTTCTATGAGAAAAGCGAGCCCGAATGTAAACACGAGCTCGGCAACGTGCCCAGAGGCATGGACCTTTCTTAGGCCGTAGCGTTCAACAAGAGCGCCTAGCGCACCGACGATGAGAGGGGCAAAGATCAGTCCGGTCCAAAAACCGAAATAGAGACTAAGCGAATAGGCGAAGTAGGCGCCGAGCATGTAGAAACTGGCGTGTGCGAAATTAAGCACACCCATCATGCTGAAGATAAGCGTCAGACCACTGGCCAACATGAACAACAAGAATCCGGTGACTAGGCCATTTAGTGTGGCAAAGATTAAAACTTCTAGCATGCTGGCCTTAGCGTTTAACTGGTTCCATGTGTCTTATTTTAAGCTGGAGTGTTAGAAATTTCAACGCCGGGGTCGTCTCATTTGGCAGCTTGACTCAACTATGGTCTCTTCTAGCGGAACCTGGTACTCGGTAACTAAGCCATAGCCTGAATTATCTGCGTCGAATTCCACACCTTCATCTGTGTGTACCGATATGCTCAGTTTCTGAAAAATCTGGTGATCTTCTCCGCGCATCCAAATCTCTTCGCCGCCAATTGTGGTGAAGCGCATGTCTTCCAAAGCTATGGCAATGTCATACGGGTCAGTACTCTGTGTCTCTTCCATCGCCGTGACTACCATTTGTAATGCATTGACTATGCGAGGCTGTGTTATATCGTAATTTGGATTCGCTATTTTGAAATCTCGATTGAGCTGCTTACGCGCCTCCGTTGGAAGAGGGTTGGCGACACCGTTGTGTATTAGTCTGATCTTATTCTTACCGCTTTCACCGAGAGTAGCGGTAATGCCGTCGTAGGCAGCGTAGAAAGTGTAGATGGGTATATCGAGACCTGAGTCGATTATGGATCGTGCAAGGGAAACCATGTCCGCTCCAAAATTACCCGTAACTACTGCATCAGCACCTGAGGAGACGATCTTGGTTACATACGGAGTAAAGTCTTTTACCTGACCGATAGGATGAAACTCATTGCCGACAATTTCGATGTCTGGACGTTTTTCATTCAACAATTTGATTGTGGTGTCTGATACCACTTGCCCGAAAGAATAGTCCTGGCCGATGATGTACATGCGCGATATGTCAGGGTTGAGGGCGATGTAATCGGTGAGAATATCTAGCTTCATGTTGGCATGCGCATCGAAACGAAAATGCCAGAAGCTGCAGTTGTCTTCGGTAAGGATGGGGTCTACTGCGGAATAGTTTATCTGCAAGACTTCTTGGTCAGGATTGCGTCGGTTATGTCGAGAGATAGTCTGGCTCAGAGTGCTGGCAACTGCCGAGCTATTTCCCTGAAAGATAATTTGAATCTCTTCGCTTATCGCTCGGCGAAACTGTAGCTGTGTCTCAGTAGGACTTTGCTTGTTGTCCAGAGGAAGGATTTCGATCATGCGTCCCCCTAATATTCCGCCCTTGGAATTGTAGTAGTAGTCCGCTGCAAACTCCAAGAGCTTCAGTCCAGTGTTGCCGATCGATGCAAACGTGCCGGAGAGAGGGTCCATGAAGGCGATGCGCACGGGTTCTTGTGCTGAGCTGGTGCTATTCAATATAGCTACTGAGACTAGGCTGATAGCTATAAGCGGCTTACGAAATGAGCGGAAAATCTTGCTGGAGAGTTGGGATTTTTTCATAAGCAATGCAGTACTTTTAGTAGTTATTGTTTGGCTGTCGGTTGTGCGTTAAACAGCGAATATCGACAGTAACCTAGTAGCCTGCGTGAATCAAGATATCAGCATCCCTATGCGATAAGCGGACAGAAACTTGTGCTGATCTGGCAGCTAATCTCTTTAATTTCAGTAAGTTGTGACTTGCGGCTGTTATGGAGGCGGGAACCGAATATACTTCCCTCACAAGCCATTGGGTTGATTCGACCTAGCTGTTTAAATGATGGCCTCTACCCGCAAACAACTAGCAGAATGTCTAATGGTTAAAATCGCAGAATCTGAGATCGAATTCGCTGCAATTCGAGCCAGCGGGCCCGGTGGTCAGAATGTAAATAAAGTGTCCACGGCAGTGCAGCTGCGATTCGATGTGCGGCGCTCCAGCCTCTCCCGGGAAATTAAAGATAGGGTGCTGGTCTATGCTGATAGCCGAATTAACAGCGAGGGTTGTGTCGTCATTAAGGCGCAGCGCTTCAGAAGCCAGGAAAAGAACAAGCAAGATGCAGTAGAGCGTTTGGAAAAATTAATTGCGGCGGCTACCCATGTAGACAAGAAGAGAATTGAGACGCGGCCGGGCAGGGCATCGAAAGAGAGGCGAATACAGCAGAAGAAGAAAACCGGCGATAAAAAATTGAAGCGAGGTACGCCCCGTTCCTATGACCAATAGTGAGTCCAACAACGGAAAGAATCGCAGATGAGCATAAACCGTGTCACCCACATTACCGTCTATGTCACAGATCAGGATGAAGCCCTAGCTTGGTATCAAGAGAAGTTGGGCTTTGAAGTCTGCATGGACAACGATGAAGTGGTATCAGGGATGCGATGGTTAACGGTCTGCCCTGCTGGGAACGCTGCAACACAGTTCGTGTTGATGTTAGTGCGTGAAGAATCAGACAAGAGCAGAGTGGGCACTAATCTAATGACTGTATTAAGTAGTACCGACTGCATTTCAGATATGGCGCGATTGGCGCGAGAAGGTGTCGATATCGTCGGGCCACCGGAAGAAGTTCCCTGGGGGCTTTCCGGAGTCATTCGAGATCTATATGGAAACCCCTATAACCTTGTTGGCCCTGGCTAAACTGAGCCCCCAGAAATTTCAAAGAAGAATAGAATGTCTTCATTGCTAAAAGCCTGCTGTTTCTCGTCTTTGGCTTGCTTTTCGCCTTGGCTGAATGCCGCAGACGGCATCGAAGATGCCCAGGCGAGCTTCAGTTATATCTCTAGTACGCTACAGACTTTTCGCGGTAGCGGCAGGCTGATAAATAACCCGGGGATCGATGGTTCCGATTTAGAGTTCTTTATTGCGCTTCTTGATGAGTCACACCTGAGTTTCAGCAGAGAGTTTAACAGTGAAAGCGCCATGTGCCGTTTTTATAGGGATCCGGAAAATGGCAGGATGACAATAGAAGAACGGGCGGAGTTAAGTCTTAGCTTCCTGCGTGATCTAGCAGATAGAATTACGTTATACATTTCTGTGAATGTCGAATTCAAGGACAACGTTGATGATCAGTTTGGGCGAATAGTTTTAGATTATATTAATGTAATCAAAGTAGAGTCAGTGAGTAATCAGCGGCTGCCATCATCTGCTTTCGATGAGGCAGCCACGATTAACTTTCTTGACTCAATGTGTAGCTAGTAAACTTCAAATAGTCCAGCAGCACCCATTCCGCCGCCTACACACATCGTACAAACAACGTATTTAACGCCGCGTCGCTTGCCTTCGATAAGGGCGTGTCCGACCATGCGTGCACCGCTCATACCAAAAGGGTGTCCGATTGAGATGGCACCACCATTTACGTTGAGTAGTTCATCAGGAATGCCCAGTTGGTCACGGCAGTAGATTACCTGTACCGCAAACGCCTCATTCAATTCCCAAAGCCCGATGTCATCCATCTTCAGATTATTGCGTTCCAGCAACTTAGGCACAGCGTAGATTGGACCGATGCCCATCTCATCAGGCTCCAAGCCAGCAACAGCCATGCCGCGATAGGCACCAAGTGGTTGCAAGCCTCTCTGTTCGGCCAATTTGCTATCCATAACCACCGAAGCAGATGCGCCATCAGATAACTGACTGGCATTACCGGCGCTAATTACGCCGCCTTCATAGACTGGCTTCAAGCCTTGTAGGCCTTCGAGAGTCGTCGTAGGACGATTGCCCTCATCCTTCTCTAGCATCGTCTCGTGTACGCTCTGCTCTTTCGTTTCCTTGTCCATGAACAGCATCTTAGAAACCATGGGTACGATCTCATCATCAAACGCACCGGCCAGTTGTGCGGCGGCTGTTCGCTGTTGCGATCGAAGAGCATATTCGTCCTGTGCATCGCGGGACACACCGTAGCGCTTAGCTACAACTTCGGCTGTCTCTATCATGGACATATAGGCGTGTTGAGATTTGGCTAGTACATTCGGGTCTTGCGCGCGATAGGAATTGCGGTGCTCATTCGCCACGAGAGAAATCGAATCCAGACCACCACCAACTACGATAGGCATGCCATCAACGATGACCTGCTTCGCTGCAGTAGCTATAGCCATCATGCCGGAGGCACACTGGCGATCTACGCTCATGCCGGCTACAGAACTCGGTAGTCCTGCTACAACACCAGCAGTGCGGCCTATGTTGTTGCCAGAAGATCCTTGCTGCATGGCACAACCCATTACTACGTCATCTACTTCGCTAGGATCGATACCTGCGCGTTCAACGGCTGCAGCAATTGCATGTCCTCCCAGTGTAGGGGCGTCCGTATTATTGAATGCGCCTCTATAGGCTTTGCCAATTGGAGTGCGTGCTGTTGATACAATTACTGCTTCTCTGGTCATTCTACTCTTCCTCTGTCCATCTATTTAAAAAGTTCGCGCGGCTATTTAATTAGCTTGGCTTCACTTAACTTGAAATCAATTCTTTTACTGGCTCTTTTCGCAAATCATTGCTGTGATCGCGTCGATCGAACTAAGTGCTAGTTGCGCCATTTCTTCATCAGTTCGATCCTGAATTGGATGTGCAACGAACACGCTCGCCGGGATAATGCCTAGAGACTTTCCCTGTGCGGCAGCGGCGTCGATAAATTCTCTTGAGGCGATGAAGCCCGACGGAAGGCCTCTGCTTTCTAAGTCCATGATGTCATGCAAACTGCACGAGGTACATGAGCCTCAGTCGGCGAGTCCTTCGATTACTGCGTCGCACTCGACGCTAATTTGCTGCGTTAGCTCTGTCGGCGCTACACGTGTGAAGGTGGGCTTGGTATAGCGCTTTACCTTCGCACCGGCTTCTTCCAGATGCTTCTGTACTTCATCTAGAAATTCTTTGCCGCGGGGCTTGGAAATATCCAACAAGCCAACGGTCAAGCCAGCGATACTCTTTAGCCTGGGTAACAACTGCCGCACTGCGCTCTGCAGCTCCGCGGTCGGATCCAGAAGGGTGGTAGTGTTTTGCATAGTGTACCTCTTCGTTTTCAGTTTCAGTTTACTACGTGTATCGATTGTTAGGGCGCCTCTGAACAACGCGGCTGGCACTCAGGCTTACAGGCGAGCTTGCCATCGAGACGTCACTTTGCTGGCATACGTCCGTACGCCAAAAAGTGGCAACGAAGAGGGCGGGCTCGCTTGTAAGCCCCTTCGGGCGGGGCCTAAAGCACCCATCTGCGTTGTTGTGCTTCTTGCTAAGGACTAAGGCCATTAGCTTCAAAGCACGCCTAGCATATGAGTGCTTTATGCCCCGCTGAGCGCTATCCGCGTTGTTCAGAGGTGCCCTAATTACAACCTAGGGTTAAATCTTTTGTGATGTTAACTGGCTGCCACGTTCACCTGAGGCAACCCAGCCACCGATGATGGCAGAGAACATTCCTGCCGTGCCACCAGTGGTAACGATATGCAGGCCATCGTCTCGAAATTTGTTGAGCATCTTGTCTTTGAACTTTGCCGGCATGCCTTCGGCTATGTCATTGGCTCCGCGAATAACCTCAGCGCCAGGTGTCATTAGTTCTTCATACAGTGCTTTGCGTAGGTCCTCTTTATTCCAGCCGCCTTCACGGAAAACACGGCGATGTTCTGGACAGACCACGAGAATAGCATCTGCCATGCCGAATAGTTTGGTATGTGCCACGCTGCGCAGGCTCATTGCCATGCTCTTGGCGAGTGATTGTGGCGTGCGCGATTGTTGATCGAGCACCGGTTGCAGACCGTCGCCCGCGAACAGGCTGATAACAGAGTCTTTGCGCTCGAAGCCGCGATCCATAGAGAGACTTGCCCAATTCTCATCGCTCTCGTCTTCGGCGAAACAGTAGGTGTATTTGCCCGGGTTGCCCATATTCGCTCGATCGATACCACCGGGCACACCGCCGCCGACGTTACGGATTATCAGCTGCAGCGCTCTGCCTATTGTAGCGTTAGCACGATTACCCTGACCAAGCGCATTGACGCCCGAGTTCATGCCAATCTGTTTTGTAATCGGCCCGTTGACCACCATCACAGGTGAAGAGAAATAGGTGGTACAGAGTAGACCGTGCATACAGAAGCGATCTTGCAAGGCTGCCTCGACGCTGGCGATAACAACGGGGAAGTATTCGGGTTTGCAACCGGCCATGACCGCGTTAATTGCGATCTTCTCGATGGTGCAAGGCACATTGTCAGGAGGCGCCTTGCCGACAATCTCGGCGGCATCACGTTCGCTGCCACCTAGCATGCGCATAACGCGAAGGGGAGTGGGTGGCACTACCGGCAGACCATCGCTCCAGCCTCGGTCGTAGCAGGCCTCCATGATGTCCTCGGCCTCGGCCACCTCAATGGATCGAGCCTGCAGTATCTGCTTGCCGAAACGCAGTGCTAAGACTTCGCTCATGCCGGGGTCTTGTGTCTTGGATCCGCAGCCAGGTTTAAAATTAACAAGCTCGGCGCCCAGGTCTTTTATGCGCGTAAAGCTCTGCCACTGCTCCTTATCCCAGCCATAGATTCGGGACTCTTCAGAGTGCGGGTCGAAGCCATCTGTAAGGCGAATTAGGGTTGGAACAACTTCAATGTCGGCTTGATACGAATACTCCAGACTTGAATCGTCGATTACGCCGTCTAAGTTCGCTGGAAACGAGGGGTCGTCCTGTACATAGACTTTCAGGGAAAGTGCTGTGCTTCTCGCCAGAGCCTGAATGACAGGTTCGATCAAGGTGCAAGTAGGACAGTCTTTTTTAACTACCAGTACATAGTTTGCTGGCTGGGTTTCAAGTGCTTGGTTCAATAAAGGAATTCCTTATTTCAAGCCGGGGTTATCGAGGCTTGGTTTCTGTCTCAAATTGGCCTAGTAGACAAATCCTAGAGTTGATATACCGATGAGAATATTGATGATCATGAACACCGAAGATGTCCTAGACATAACCTTCCATAACTGCGGCCCTTTGTAGGCAGCACGAATGCCGATGATTAGTGTGACCGTATACGCCATCATTGCGGCGACCATAAGTAGGTAGGGTATCCAGCGTTCGTCGTCGACGGCCCGAGATCCAAATGCCGCAAATAAGCCAGCTCCAACGAAATACAGAGCCCAATAGGTGGTGGCAAGACCAAAGTCGCCTGCTAACATCTTGGCTAGGAGGGACTTTTCGCCCGCAGACTCGCTATCCACTGCTTGTTCTACGTCGCTCATATAACCACTCTCAATAAGACGCTAAGTGTAACGCAGGCCGCCTAAATTAAGAAATCCGCTGGGTACGCAATAGCAGCAGCCCCAAGAAGTGTGTAAGAGGCAGAATTGCCTACAATTTGTCACAAACCAGAGGCGAAGCTTCTTCTATAATCCGCGATTCAACAGTTTGTGACGATTTCAGGTCAAAAATCGGCGGTAGCCGATATCCTGAATTCTGATCCTTCTAATCACTTTGGTTGACCCCAAGTAGCCATTTTGCAATGAGATCCATCTATGAGCATTAAGACTCTTGTGTTTCGCGCCCTATCAAGCCGTTTTGTGACGCTAACTCTGCTTCTCTTGGCTGCTCAGTTCGTGAGTGCTCAGGACAATGTGGGTGATGATTCGACCGTCGTCTATCCTGCGAGCTACTTCGCTGAATTCAACCCGGTTACCGCGCAGGATATGTTGGACCGGATACCTGGAGTGGGTTCGGCAACTGGTGGTGGAGGAAACTTTGGGGGTTCTCGTCAGGGAGGCGGTAATGGTGGCAGAGGCCTTGGCAGCGGCAGCGGTGGCAGTCAGATAATCATTAACGGCAAGCGGACAGCCGGCAAGAACAATCAGACTAGTGGGCAAATGGATCGCATTACGGCCGAGCAGGTGGACTACATTCAGATCATTCGGGGTACCTCGGGCGAGCTTGATGTGCGCGGCAGTAGCCAAGTGGTAAACGTCGTGTTGTTTGAGGAGCTTTCGTCCAACAGTCTGAGCTTTGAAGCGAACATGGACCGCTACCTTGACCACAACACTGCCCCTGGTGGTTCTCTAGCCTATAGCGGTCAGAGCGGTGCCCTGAACTATGTGCTTAGTGCGGCTGCCGAGCCTCGTTACGATCATGGTGTTAGTAAAGAGACTAGTGTGCTCGCAGATTTCTCTCTCAACGATGAGGTGCGAGAAGAGAGAATACGGGAGCAGGACAGCTATGATTTGAGTGTAAACCTCGACTATGAAATCAATCTTAAGAGCAGTGCCAGACTCAATGGGCTTTACTCTCAGAATGACAATCCGACGGATGTACTGCGCTACACCACCGACTTTCGAGTCAACCCGAGTTTGACCGCCATAGAACGCGAAGAGATTCCTGGCGATCGAGATAACTGGGAGATCGGCGGCGACTATGAGTATGTGATGGACAGCGGCAGCCGTTTCAAGTTTCTCTTTATCAGCAACAGAAATGATAGTGCCTCGACAAGAGAGCGGTTCGATGTGTTTGCTGATGGTAGCGAGTCCAAGGATCTGTTTCTTGACCTAGCCAGCACCACGACAGAACGTATTGTGCGTGCTTCTTTCACGAGGGGCTTTCTAGAGGATCAGGATATCGAGTTTGGCGCGGAACGCGCACAGACTACGCTAGCCTCGAGCCTAGATCTGGGCTTGCCCGATTCAACGGGTACTCCGTCGGCAGACTTCGGCGGATTGGTGCCGCAGAATGTATCCAATGCAAATTCCACGGTTGAGGAGATTCGCCTAGAGCCCTTCATAATTTATAACTGGAATATCAATTCGCGCACGTCTTTGGAGAGCACCTTATTGTATGAGCTCTCTCAGATTAGCCAATCGGGCGACGTGAATCGAAAGCGCGACTTCGATTTCATTAAGCCCAAGGTTGATCTGCGCTACAACCTAACTCCGCAGCTGCAGCTGCGCGGCTCGATCGAGAAGGTAGTACAACAGTTACGCTTTAGTGATTTCGTTGCGTCTAATGATCCACAGGACAATGATTCCCTCACGCTTGCTGGAAACGAGAATCTGCGTCAGGAATGGTTTTGGAAATACGATATTAACGCTGAGTATCGCTTGCCGAATGACATCGGCGTAGTCGATGCGAACATTTTCTATCACCGCCATACTGATGTTATTTCACGGATCGACGTATCCCCCTCCGAAGACGATCTGCAGTCGGCCAATGGCAATATTGGCGAGGGTGATATGTACGGGATTACCCTCAACGCTAGCATCCGCATGCGCATGTTCAATATGCCCAACCTGCTCGTGACTTCTAGGCTAAACGTGCGCGACTCCAATATTACCGACCCATTCCTGGGCATTGATCGCCGTTTTTCGCGCTTTGGCCGCGGGCGCTTGAATCTTGGTTTTCGTCATGATGTGCCTAAATGGAACATGAACTATGGCCTGGAGTGGAGCAATCGCTTCGATAGTAATGAGAAAATCTACGATATCGATGATATAGCGGACTATATCGGGGAACCAAATACGACGGCATTTGTGCAGTTCGTGGATTCTCGCGGCATCACCTATCGCTTCGATGCTAGAAACGCGACTAGTAATTTGCAGTGTAGGGAGAGACAGCGCTACATCGGGCGTATTAACACTGGAATATTGGAAGAGATAGAAGACCAATGTGCCACATCTGGCCGTGTTGTCTCGCTGAAGATTAATGGTACGTTTTGAATTAGCTGACCCCAAGCGCCACAGTAATGCTGAGCCTCAAAAACCCGCCATCCGGTGGGTTTTTGCGTATGGGGCCAATCAGGGGGAGATATGGCTAGATAGGCAATCAAATGCTTCGACAGCTATATAGTAAAGTCTTATGATTGTGACTAAGAAAAAGAATCAGGTTATCGATCGTGGACATTCGTAAAGAAATTGACAGCCAGCCTCTCGAGCGAGCTTTTAGCTTTAGCAACGAGAAGGATAGGGCGCTGTACGGATTGAAAGGCATACTGGCAGGCGTTGTTGCAGATCAGCGTCTCAACGAGATGGAGTTGCTGTTTTTGGATTCCTGGCTGCAATCTCAAGAATATCTTTCCGATGACGCAGATGTGCGAGCCATTCTTAGCCTAGTCGGCGACATTCTTGAGGATGGAGAAATTAATCCTGATGAATTGAGCCAGATGCAGACACACATCGAACAGATCATCAGCGACAAAGACTCCGAGACTCCAGAAAGCGTGGGTCACATCGAAGAGCTGGTGGGTTTTCTCACCGGTACCGCCTCCGACGGAGTGTTGAACGATCAAGAAATCACTGCGATGTCTTCTTGGCTTGAGCACAACGAATCGGTGAGAGAGGTGTGGCCAGCGAGTGTCATCGTGCAGCGTCTAACAATCATACTTGAAGACGGAATCATCACCGATGAAGAACGTGAAGACCTATTGATCACGGTGCGACAAGTGACCGGTACGGATACAGACGAATCGGGCCTGAGTTATGAAGCGTCGACGGAAGTCTGGGAAGACTCAGTAGATGACTTGAGGCTAGCGGGATCAGTATTCTGCCTTACCGGTGATTTCGTCAGTTGAGATCGAGAGTCGGTGGATACCCTGCTGCGCTTGCTCGGTGCGCAGACCAATTCCAGTATCAATAAGAGCGTCGACTATCTGGTTATAGGAACTCTAGCCAGCCGTGATTGGTTGTACACCAGCCATGGCCGAAAGATAGAGAAGGCCCTGCTGCTGAAGCGTGGGGGCAGCGAGATCAAGGTCATCACCGAGCGCACACTTCTAAAACACACCCGTTAATTCATCCTACTAACACCGCCTTAGCGAAATATTAGCTTCCCAGTCTAGGGATCATGCGACCGATTAGCGGCCCATTAAACCCTTGATTGCCGCCGGAATGTCCGCTGGAAACACTACGAATTTCGTATTGTCCGAACCCGACAGATTCTGCAACGAGCTGATGTACTTCTCGCCCAATAGATAGACAACGGGCATTTCCTTATCGCCTATTGCCTCGGAAACAAGAGTAATAGAGCGCTTACTGGCTTCGGCGAGAATTACCTGTCCCTCGGCTTCGCGCTTCGATGCTTCCAGTACACCTTCAGCCTTCAGGATGGCCGCTTGCTTATCGCCATCTGCTCGAGTCACTGTGGCGCGCCGAGCACGCTCAGCTGCCGCCTGCTCTTCCATCGCGCTTTGCATGGTGCCGGAGGGGTTGATGTCCTGAATCTCTACGGTCTTTAGGGTAATACCCCAATCAGCAATGTCATCCGAAATCGCGGCCTTGAGCTTCGTCTTGATGTGATCTCTCGAAGAGAGTGCGTCGTCTAGACTCATTTCGCCGAGGATAGATCGCAGTGAGGTCTGCACCAGGGTTTGAATTGCTATGATGTAGTTTTCTACGCCGTAGACTGCCTTCTCGGGCGACACGATATTGATATAAGCGACCGCATTGGTGATCAGCACGGCGTTGTCTTTGGTGATTACCTCCTGCGAGGGAATATCGAGCACGATATCTTTGGTCGTGACCTTGAAGGCGACAGTGTCGACATAGGGAATAATAAAATTGAGGCCGGGTTTTAGCGAGGTGTGATACTTGCCGAGTCGCTGCACGACCCACTTATAGCCTTGAGGAACTTGGCGAACGCCCTGGGCGAGAGTGATGAACAGGAAAGCAGCGATCGCGATGGCCAGTATAGTTCCAATTTCCATTGTAATTCTCCTTGGCTAAAAGTTTGAACTCTTAAAGTAGAGTTATGACTGCCTTTACCAGTTAGGCTTTTGTAACTATGAGCGAGTTGCCAGATAGATCGACAACGCTAACTCGATCGCCTGCAGTTAACTCATCTTGCGATATGATCAGCCATTCATCTGATCCGAGAAGGGGTGCGGGGAAGCGAAGCATCCCAAACTTTTCGCCATTGGGCGGGTCTAACACCTGCCCAATTTGACCTAACAGTGCTTCATTGGAAAGACCTGCCTTAGTATTGTCGCGGGAGAGTGGTTTTACAAACTTGAACCAGCCTAGGGCGAACATCAAGGAGGTAAAGGCCCAAATTATTATTTGCGCCGCCTCGGACATATTGGGGATGGCGAGCATAGCTACGCCCACACTCAGTGCAGAAGCGCCGAACCAAAATATGAAAAAGGAACCAATAAAAATTTCGCTGAGCATGAGAATAAAGCCCAGTACAATCCAGTGCCAATATAGAAGTTCAAACCCCATAGTGGTTCTCCTGTTTATTGTTGATACTGAAAAAGTCATCCATGACTTTTTCAGTATGTCGTGAGCCAAAAGCTGGCGTAAAATGTTATTTTACTTGCTTTTGGCTCACTCGCATTGCCCTGAGCGGGCAATGGTTGCACATCCCTGTGCAACGTATTCTTCGAGCTTGCCAAAATAGCGTCTCTCGGACCCGAATTTCCAAGGACTCGCAAAGTGGGCTCCTTGCTCATACTGGGCTGTTTTGGTCGTCTAGTAAATAGATACGGGGCTAAATCGCTCAATTTCTACTACGAGAATAGCGGGGTCCCTTAACCCCAGTGCTATCAATGGTTGTAGCGCATCTGGCGAGTAATTCTCACTGAAATAGTCGTGTGATTCTGTCAGAATACGCTCCCCTGAAGAGAAGAACCCAACCAAGCTGCTATGTCCACGATATCTCAATTGTCCATACCGCACCTTCACATGGGTGGTCAAGGTGCCCCTCTTCACTTTGCCGCTGCTAATGGTTATCCGCCGGGCGCCTATCGGGCGTTCTTGGAACCGTTTGCCGAAAGCCATGAGGTAGTTGCTAGCTTGCATTGTCCACTGTGGGAAACCCCGCCCGAGCTCGAGTCATTTAGCTCATGGGACGTGCTTGGCGAGGATGTTTGTCAATTAGTTAGCCAGCTGCAACACCCAGTCGTTAGTGTCGGCCATTCGATGGGCACGGCTGCAATACTTATAGCAGCAGTACAACGCCCGGATCTATTTAAGTCTTTGGTCTTAATCGAACCTGTACTAGTGCCGCGCCGTTTTCTTGTAGGTCTGAGTTTCTTTCGGCGTTTTCGACCCGAGGTGATTCCACTGGTGAAGAGGACGCTGTCGCGTGTCGATCGATTCTCCAGCAGGCAGGAGGCCTTCGATCACTATCGACCAAAACGGGTTTTCCGACAGATTAGCGATGCAGTGTTGTGGGACTACGTCCAGCATGGAACGAAAGAGATTGTGCCTGGTGTATTTGCGCTTAGCTATAGTAGGGAATGGGAGGCACGCTGCTACACGCTCGTCTACAACTTGTGGCGCTTGCTGCCCCATCTTCGTGTGCCAACCCTGGCAATTCGGGCGCAAGATTCTAATACTCTCGCTGCTTCCTCCTGGAATAAGTGGCGAGCGATGGCATCGGATGTTGATTTCGTGGAGATCGAAGATGCCGGCCATCTTGTGCCTTTTGAGAAGCCGGATCAGCTTGCTCGTATCATTCTTGACTGGGTAGAGTCTTAGCCGCATTTTTCTCTTGATAGGTTTGTTCTGATAGTTTCTTTATCCGGAGAGATCCAATTTCTTGGTAGATCCCGTTTCTAAATAGATCTGTTCTCTGATAGATGTGTTCTGGACAGATCCAATTTCTGGATAGACCCCCGTTCTTAATAGATTCGTTCTCTTGATGGGTGAGTTCTGGATTGATTCTTTCCCTGAGCAGATCTAATTTCTAGATAGATACATTATATAATTAGATCTGTTATCTCTATATCTAGGTTCTATGTAAACCGATCACGTAGCTCTGCGTTTTATTCAGTAACGGTAGAGGTAACGGACTCTAAATCCAGCTCCGAATGCCACACTTTGTTCACAGGAGACAAGACAATGCAGAGACTCTCGCGTTTACTATTTATGGTGCTGGGCTTCTTCTTGGTAGCGCCTGCGCTTTACGCGCAGGATGACGAAGATCCAGAGGGGCCCGAAGTTGAGCAGAGCCAGGAGCGCGAGGCTCGCCGCGCCGAGCGACAGCGACAAATCGGTTCCCTAAGCGATGAACAGCGCCAAGCACTGCGTGAGCGTCGCCGCATACGCGAAGGCAGCGGAGCAGGGCAACGCGGTCAACGTCCGCCGCGCCGCCGACCTCCAGCTAGTCCGCCGGCGGGCTCTGCAGAATTAGAGAATGAGGAATCCCCGTAGCAATAGCGATTCTCTCCACTTAGTTATCCATCAAGACTTGCTAGTAATTAGCAGAGCAGCATGCTCTGCTTTCTTTTTGCCATTATTCGACGCGCCTACCTCTCCAAGCCCCTCTTTACTCGCTAACAGCCATTTGAACCTTGCTTCACTGACCAGATCGAAGCATTTTTATGCAATTCTCTTGTTAACCCTTTCGGCGAAAGTACACTCTAATCTACAGAACAAGCAGAAAGGGCCGAAATAGGCCGAAGAGTATTATTTTTGGGGGCTTTCCTTGCTGAAGGAAACTGAAGAAGAGCTAGTTAGATCCGCGCAGTCGGGCAATATTGCTGCGTTTGAGAGGCTCGTTCGCCCGCTAGAAGGACTGATGTTGGCTGTGGCCGCGGGGTTTGCTCACACCCCCGATGATGCCAACGATATCTATCAGGATGCGATGCTGGCCGCGTTCCGAGCATTGCCAAAGTTTAAGCTGGAGAGCAAATTCAGCACATGGATACACAAGATCGTCGTTAACACCGCCCTGTCGAATCGGCGCAAGCTGAAGCGAACCTGGTAGAAGATGGCGATCATTCAGACTGAATATGAGCACCAAGAGACCTACATACAGAGCAGGTCACCAGAATCCATCGCATTGGATGGTGAACTAAACTCAGCAATAAACGAGGCCATGCGTAAGCTCAGTGACAATGAACGAATAGCATTCGTGCTCTGTCATCAACAAGGATTCAAGATTCGTGAGGCGGCAGAAGTGATGGGCTGCACAGATAGTTCGGTAAAGGTTGTGCTGTTTAGGGCACGAAACAAATTAAAGAAAATACTGCGGGAATATCACTAGTTAGGATAAAGGTTATGACTATTCCAGAAAATACAGAACAGCTGCAGCTACGAGTTATCTCCTACTTGTACGGAGACCTAGATGCGCAGGAAGTGCTGCAGTTTGAGAAAGAGCTGAAGAGCGATTCGCAATTGCAGCAGCTGTTGGAAGACGAGCAGCGATTAGATAGTGCAATCCCGATAGGTACGCAGCCTTCAGTGAGTGCTGAGCGCTTGCAGGGGAATCGCTGGCTGCTGCATCAGAATCTTCAGAAGCAAAGTCGTAGCCTGTTCTCGTTTAGGCAATGGGTGGATGGCTTGGCCCAGAGACCCTTCGCAGTTGCCTTTCAGGGAGCGGCCATGGCGATGACATTCGTGCTCGGCATCTATGTTGCCTCGCCGGCGGTTTCGCCCGGTTCATCTGTTACTGAGGGGGTAGTTATCGCTACTACCGAAGTTGCTTTTTCGCCTTTACAGCTGGTTAACAATGAAGACTATGAGATATATCAGCTCGAAGTTAATGGCTACGATGCGGTTACCGGTGATATCGATCTGTCTTTCTCTCTCGCCTCTGAGACCCGTATTACTGGCAACGTTGCGGATAAGAATATTCACGGCTTGATGGCCGTCGCGCTGCAGAATGATATAGACAGTGCGTCACGACTGGATGCGATCGACGCACTGCAGACGGTATCAACTGGTAATGAGGTATATCAGGCGCTTATCCATGTGCTGAGGAACGATCTGAATCCTGGCGTGCGCTATCAGGCCGTTCGCTCCTTGGTTGCCCTAGCACACGAAGAAGATGTTCGTGATGCGCTGCGCTATGCCCTCAGCGATGATGTTAATCCAGGGGTTAGGCTGGAAGCCTTCCAGGCACTGGTTGCTTATCCAGAAGAGGAAACCTTACAGATTTTCCGTCAGAAGATGGACGCCGATAGTAATGAATACATTCGGGCGCAATCTAGACAGATAGTCGAAGAATCGGACAGTGTCGTTATTTAGTTAAACGCTCTACAAGAATTTACATTCAAAATTGCACTGAAAAGTTGTACTTACATATGTACTACAGGGGAAACAAAATGTCTCATCAACCACAAATGAAAAGACTACTGGCGCTATTTTTACTGCTTGGCGTCGCAGCAGATGTTTCTGCTGCTAGTGATGATATAGAGCAGGAGTTCAACGTAGGCTCGGGAGGAACACTAACGCTAGAGAGCGATTCTGGGCCTATCGAAATCAACACTTGGGAGGAGGATCGGGTACGCGTTCGCATTCGCAATACGGGTGGTTTTGAGGTGGATAAAAATCAAAGCGGGGATGATGTTCGAATTGAAGCCGATTCACGAGGCAGTCTATTTGGAATAGGAAGCTCAAGGATAGGATTCACAATTGATGTACCTGTTATCTATAACGTGAATCTCAATACAGGGGGCGGCAGCATCGATGTGGAGGATATTTTCGGTGAGGTAGATGTAGACACCAGTGGCGGAAGCATTCGAATTGGTGTTGTGACTGGTGCTAATGTGCGCGCCGACACATCCGGAGGTTCAATCGAGATTGAGAAAGTCGATGGCGACATTATTGCAGATACCTCTGGCGGCAATATCAATATCGGCGATGCTACCGGGAATGTGCAAGCAGATACCTCCGGTGGTCGAATTGAAATAGGTAATGTGCAGGGAGATATCGACGCAGATACTTCTGGTGGCAACATTTCAGTGGGAGAGGGCGGTGGGCGCGTGAAACTCAAAACTTCAGGTGGTTCAATTCGTGCAGGTTGGGCTCAGGGGCCAATTGACGTCAACACCTCTGGCGGCAATATATACCTCGCGGGAAGCGCTATTTCGGTAAAGGCGGACACATCAGGTGGAAGCATAGAAGTCGAAGGCAGTGATGGGCCCGTTGAGGCTGCTAGCTCGGGAGGCAATATAACCATTAGAAATGCCAAGTCTGGGGTAAAGGCAGATACTTCTGGCGGCAGGATTGAGGTTGAAATCACCTCTACTACCGGAAGTATGGATGGCAGCATTGATCTTGATACTTCTGGCGGCGACATTACCTTACGTATCCCCTCAAACTTGAGTGGCACTGTTCGTGCGGAGCTGGAAGTGTCGCGCAGATCTCGCGGTGACTACCGTATATACACAGATTTCCCGCTGACTGTTCAGGAAGACGATGATGGTGACATCGTAGGCCGAGGCGACATTAACGGCGGTGGCAATCCCATCAGGCTTAGCACTAACAACAGCGACATCCACATTGTTAGTGTTGATAATTAATGAGAACTCATTAAGAAAAGTGTGCGGTAGTAACCGTATAACAGACAATAAAAAAGGGGCTCAATAGTGAGCCCCTTTTTTTTGCAATGATATTTGTAGAACTAAACCTAGATCCAGGTTTTTTGAATCAACTCTTCTGGGATATTGTTTTTAATTTTATCGTGTAGCTGCGGTAGCTTAGACCAGTGCAGACCCTGTTTATAGTGATGAGCAGTATGATAGCCAAGATTGCCGGTGAATAAATTATACCAGCGATTAACGTTATTAAATGATGCCTCAAATTCCTCTTCAGTATTCAAGCCGGCATGATGATCGTAGGTTGCCCATGCAGTCATAAAAAGACCAATGATCATGGGTAGAACGAATAGCAATAGTCCAGCAGCTGGTTGATAAGCCACCAAGCCTGCGACTATTCCAAAAGTAAT
This sequence comes from Pseudomonadota bacterium, assembly GCA_027592275.1. Taxonomy (GTDB): domain Bacteria; phylum Pseudomonadota; class Gammaproteobacteria; order Pseudomonadales; family Pseudohongiellaceae; genus UBA9145. Next base: position 54,797 of record JAQCKF010000004.1, on the reverse strand, counting down.
AATCGTATAGAGAATGAAGTCTCGCTGTTCCTTCGGGTGTTTCTTTCCAACAAGATAGCCGCGGTAGTAGGCTGTAAGGGTGATCGTAAGGCTGTATTCAAATTCCTTCATTTTTGTGCCGTTATCGCGGGTCCAGCGGCTCTCGTCTTTTGTCTGATCGAGGAAGTTATTGTGATGCCCGTAATTATGATGCAGCACCCAGAGATTAGTTGTTACGCCCGTGTGCAGTGCATAGAAAAATTCCATTAGGCGATTGGGAATTAATGTTTTGAATGTGGGTGCATGCTGATGATGATGATTCCACGCGCAAATCTGCGACTTGGGAATAATCATTATAAAGAAATAGCCACCCAGTACATAGGGGCTGCTCACCAAAAAATAGAGAGCAAAATCCAATGCGCTAAGGCAGAGAATGAAAAATACTGGCCAACGGTCTGCGGGATTTTTAAACACTTCTAGGACTATTTAATCTTCTGCTATTTGGTTGATGGCTTTCGTGGAACGCAGATTAGCATATTATTTGAGCGGATTGCAGTAGCTTAAGCACTCGTGGAGGGTTAGGAGTCAACTAAATAGGCCCGAGCTCAGATAGAGCGGTGGCAGCCACATGAGGCAACTTAGTAGTAGTGAACTGGTAAGCACCAAAATGAGGCTGCTAGCGGCCAGGTGCGAGGCCATGATACGAGGCCTAAAACAGTACATCTCGGCGAGCAGTGCGCAGGCAGCGAGAACGCTGCGCTTAAACTCTAACCATCGCTCCAAAGCTATGTAAGCTGTTGTTTTTAAATAGTAAATTAGAAAGAAAACTGCAAATTCAGCCCCGGCGACATCGGCGAGAAGAACGACTTCGAAGGCAAAGGGTGCTACAGCTAAAATGATCAATATGAAGAAAATCTTTTTCAGTAGTGCGCGATCCAGCTTCATAGGAGTCTTCCTACTCGTATCGTAGAGCGTCTATCGGGTCCAGATTTGCAGCCTTAGCGGCAGGTAATATGCCGAAAAGTACGCCCACAAAGCCGGAAAAGCCTAATGCCAGAGCTACGGACCAAAGGGGGATGCTTGCTGGCGGAAACCCCGGGATGCTGCTGGAGATTAGCGTGCCTAGCCCATAGCCAATCGCCAAGCCGATTAGTCCGCCAAGTAGAGAGAGCAATAGCGCCTCAATCAGGAACTGCATAAGAATATGATGACGCTTAGCGCCGATTGCCTTGCAGATGCCAATCTCGCGTGTCCGTTCGGTGACTGAAACCAGCATGATGTTCATGATGCCGATGCCGCCTACTAGAAGCGAGATGCTAACGATGCCGCCGATAACGATGGTGACCATATTGATCACCGTGTCGAATGTTTCCATTAGCTGTTCGGCGGTCTGTATCTGAAAATCGTCATCTTCATCCGTGTCCAAATCATGGGCGTTTCGCAAGAGGGTGGTGAGTTGTTGAGTCACATTCTCGACAACTGCATTCTCACTAAGGCTCAACTGAATCTGAATATCGGTACGCGCCTGATTGCCCTGTAGACTGCGCATCGTGTTGTAGGGCATCAGTACGATATCGTCCTGACTCTGGCCCATGATCTCTCCCTTCCCTTCCATAAGGCCGATGATCTTGAACCATTCGCCGCCGACATCGACATATTCGTTGATGGGATTGTCAGGCAGGTTGAGATTTTCTCGAACCTTGTCGCCGATAACGACAACTCTTCTGCGCGTCAAATTATCGCTCTGTGCGATAAAGCGCCCGACAGACATATAGTATTGCCGAACATCTTGAAAGGCATAGGTAGTACCAAGTATTTGGCTAAAGGCGGTCTGGGATCCGAACTTTATCTGCGATGCGCGGTTGGCGTAGATCATGGGTGTAATGGAGGCTATTCCCTCAGCGCGCCTTTCGATGAGCTCCATATCTTCTGGCGTGAGCCGTGCACGTATTCCTTTCATCTGATCTTCAAAGGGGGTATAGGATTGGATGGTGAGGCTATTGGAGCCTAGTGAGGCGAATGTATCGCCGATAAATGAACTCATGCCCTGTGTGACCGATATCACCGCAATAACGCTAGCGACGCCAATAACTATGCCGAGGGTTGTGAGGAAGCTTCGAAGACCGTGGGCAATTATCGATGCGAAGGCGGAACGAGAACTCTCCATGAGGGAAAAGAACATTAGCTGGTCACCGCGGCTGATGAATTGTTGGTGCTGTCATTGAACACTCTGCCATCTTTCATCTCTACGACGCGGTGGCAATGTTGTGCGATCTCGTCTTCGTGAGTTACTACAATCAGTGTATGTCCTTCTGCGTGCAGCTCATCGAATAATTGCATGATCTCGATGGTAGTCTGCGAATCCAGGTTTCCTGTGGGTTCGTCGGCAAGGAGGATTGAAGGGTGGGTAACCAGAGCGCGAGCGATGGCAACACGCTGACGCTGGCCGCCAGACAGCTGATTGGGTAAGTGATCGGTACGATCGCCTAGGCCAACTCGCTGCAATGACTCCATCGCCATTTCCTTGCGCTTGCTATGACCGATACCACGATACACTAGAGGCTGCATCACATTACCAAGGGCTGTGGCTCGGGGTAATAGATTAAAACTCTGAAAGATAAATCCGATTTCAAGATTGCGGATCTCTGAAAGCTCGTTGGCATCGAGGCTTTCTACGTTCTTGCCATTCAAGTGGTATTGCCCGCTACTGGGCTTATCTAGGCAGCCCAAGATATTCAGCATGGTCGACTTGCCTGAACCAGAGGAGCCTATGAAGGCGAGGTAATCGTTCTCTAAGATATCAATATCGATTCCGTCCAGCGCCTTGACGACCTGATCACCCATCTCGTAATACTTGGTAACACCGTTAAGTTCGATAAGTGCCATAGGAATATCTATTCAGCTTGTCTTTAGGATAGAAGGGCTTATTGAAGTTCGATGCGTGTGGTATCGATTTTATCGCCTTCTAACAGATGCCGCAGCTCCTGATCGGGGCCGATTACTATCTCGATGTCGTCATCGATAGTAGTCATCAATTCCTGATACTCATCATCTGAGATGCCAACTTCAACCTTCGTCTTTCTGGCAATGCCGCCATCGTTCACGAAGATAAAATATTCGCTACGCAGAGCCGAACGATCTTCCTCGAAGATCAGGGCCTGAATCGGAACCGCAACAACTTCCTGATCCTGCCGCGTGAATATCTCGGCGCGGCATGACATGCCTGGGCGAAGTACAACATCGCCTGGATCGGTGATCTCGATTTTAACGGTGAAGCTAAGCCCCTGTCGGCCCGGTGCTATCTTCGCTGTATTCGCGATATAGCGCACGACGCCTTGCATGGGTTGATCGGGATAGGCGATCGCAACGATCTCAGTTCGCTGTCCAATTTGAATGTTGGCGACATCTGCCTCGTCCACCAAAACTTCGGTGTAGATACTCGCCGGATTGGCGATGGTCATTAGCGATGAGCCGGGTATATTCGTTGAGCTGGCTATAGCCGTTTCTCCGACTTTGATATCTAGGCTGGTGATAACGCCTTCGATTGGAGAAACAATCTTAGTCTTGCTGAGGTTGTCATTTACCTGATCTAGCTGTGCTCGCGCCTGGGTAAGTCGTTCAGTGGAAGATTTCAAATCGATTCGCGCGAGGTCTAATTGATTCTTGAGATTGTCAAACTCATTGTCACCGATCATCTTGCGCTCGTGCAGACTTCTGCTGCGCTCGAACTGTCTAGACAGATTCTCAATACGAACTTCCTGTCGTTCAATGTCGATAGTATTAATGCGCTCAGCGGCCTCAGACTGTTCCAAGCCGGCGATGAAGTTTTTGTCATCTACCTGTAGGAGTAATTGCCCCGCAGTTACCGTATCGCCTTCCTCAACGAACAGCTGAGAAACCTTTCCAATGACTTCAGAGCTGAGCATGACCTCTTCCTCGTGAGCGAGAAAACCTGAGGCAAGGATTGAAGGGCTAATTACGCGCTGCGAAAGTGTGGATACATTGACTACCTTCGCGTCGGTACCAAAGACTGACCGATTAATAAAGGGGAGGGCAATCACAGTTCCTGCGAGGAGCAAGATCAATACCAATTTCTTTGCATTCATTGCGCGAATCCATTTTTCTGAAAGTCATCAGACAAGTCGAAGGTAGCTTAGTTCACTAGTGTTAACGGCTACCGACCCATTGAATTACAGTAAACACGTTCAAAATTAACATATTTGAGTTTAAGTGAACGCGAAATACGCCCAAACCCCCAATAATAGGAGATAGGGCGCTAAAACCACTGTCATCGCTTTCATTAGGCTGCAATCTAGCCACTGTCTGTATCCCATTACTGTCAGCGCCATACCCCAGAGCATAGGAAGACTAATGGAATTGAAAATTGTAGTAAGAGAGTCGTTGCTGGATTGCATGCCTAGGTTCGCTAGGGTCAATGGATCTAGGTCGTAGGGACTGAGTTGTCCGCTGGGGCTCAGTGCGATGGTGGCTACCATTCCCACTACTGACAACATATAAGGTAGGCCGGTCCAGAGCACTAACGAAAACCAATTACTAAACTTTTGGCCGCTTCCAGTTATTGCCGAAATTAGACTGAGATAGCCTGATTGTAAGACATAGATGACCAGTATTCCGACAGCACCGCCCAAAACCCCAAACATTTTGAATGTCGTCTGCGACATCGAGGCCATGTTTTCTCGCGCTGCTTCTAATTGCTCGCCATCGAGATTGGAAGCAGCCAACGTTGCATCGATAAACCAAGCAAAATCCACAATAGAGAAATACCAAAAATTTACAGCCACAGTGCTAAGGACTATCAGGGTAAGAGGAAATAGTTTGTTGGGTCGTTGCTGCAATTCGGTAAATGCTTCACCGGGGGAAAGTAGGATATTAGTCGCTGTATTGATTAGCCCTGCAGGTTCTGTCTTCGTTGTTTCGATCGCGTCAGTCATGGCTCTGCTCTCGTTGTCTTTCTCGTTAAGTATCTAACTTCGATGCCATCTTGCTAGAGCTTATCACTAGGATGTTATGAAGCCTAAAGGACAAGCTATAGCATAGATATAGGGACGTTCTTTTCTGTTTCAAGCTAAAAACACCAGTTCGTTTTTCTAGACATCACTTCCTGCCCCTAATTCTGCCTAGATTTATCATCAATAATATGCACCGTCTATGCACCGTATTGGTATCTGGCTTGTTTTAGAAGGCTGGATCAAAAAGAAGGTGGTTTGCAATCGCATTGTGATGAGTTAGTGTGGAAAGTAGAATAATTCTGGGAGGCGAGACCTAGTGAAAACTTTCCCTACTATCCTATTGCTGCTACTCACGAGGCTACTTGCGGCCTGTACTACTTCCAATTCTCGCCAAAAACTTGTGCAGGATCCCAGCGATCTGCTGTTTGATAATTTCTTCCGGTCAGGAGGCGATGAGCCTGCTGCGTTGCAGGCGCAGCAATTAGTAGATTTTATTCGACAGCTTTTTCCACAGCGCGCAGATAGGCAGGCCTAGCGAAGTTGCGCTCTAAGTAAGCTTCCAGTTTAGGGAAAGGTTCCAGTTGGCCAAGTCGTTTGGCCATAGAGATAACATAGCTCACACCAAAATCTGCAGCTGAAAAATCCTCACCTAGAATAAATTCATTGTCTGCTAGCTGATTAGAAATATGACCTAGATGCAGTGCTACCTCACGCTTGCTATAGGCATCTAGCCCCGCGTGGGGTTCAGCGGATCGAAGTAATATCATTTTTACCAACAGCGGTCCGAATACCGATCCTTCTGGATAGTGTAGCCACTGTGTGAAGTTGGCCCATTTACTAGTGTCAGAGCGAGGTGAGGCGAACTTATGCTCGGTATCGTATTTTTCTAACAGGTAGGTAGTGATTGCACTAGATTCCGAAATCATCAAATCATGATCCTCGATGACCGGAGATTTTCCTAGAGGGTGTACAGCCTTTAAGTCTTCCTGGGCGAGAAATGTCTCAGGGTCTCTGTGGTAGACTTTTAATTCGTAATCAATCCCTAATTCTTCGAGTTGCCAGACGGCTATCATTGAGCGGCCGATGCGTAAGTGATGCAATATGATCATGTTGGACCCCAGTTTCGATGACTGGGATAGTCGCATGTTGCTGGAGCTTTCGCCATAACTGTCCGAAAAGAGTGAGCAGACATGGCTGGCCGAACCTGCTATGAACAATTTTAATTTCATTAACTATAGGTAAGAACCCTGCGCATTCGATTATGCAAAATCCAGATTCCATCACATACAGATATCTTATCGAGAAGGCTTGGCCGATTATCTTGGCCAATGCCGCAGTGCCTCTATTGGGATTGGTAGACACAGCGGTAATCGGCAACGTAGGCACGGTGACTGATCTAGGCGCTATAGCTTTCGGCGCGTTAATCTTTTCCTTCGTTTACTGGAGCTTCGGTTTCTTGCGCATGGGAACTACTGGGTCAGTAGCGCAGGCTCTGGGTGCCGCAGATCAAACTGAGATTCGCGCAGTACTTGGCAGGGCCCTGATTTTGGCTGTTACACTGGGTCTCATGTTAATCGTGATGCAGTGGGGAATCCGCCTAGTCGCCTTGGCTTTATTGGATGGTAGTGCTGCTGTTGAAGAGGTCACTGCGCAGTACTTCAATATTCGCATATGGGGGGCACCTGCCACCCTGGCCACATTTGCCTTGATGGGAGTGTTGATCGGCCTGGGTAATAGTCGGCAACTACTGCTAGTGCAGCTGTTCCTTAACGGGCTCAACATTAGTCTCGATATCTATTTTGCGGGGGTACTTGATTGGGGTGTTGAGGGTATCGCACTGGGTACTATCATCGCAGAATGGTCAACTGTGATATTCGCGGTGTGGCTTATCATGCGGGAGTTAAATTCTCGTCGCGAGCCGGGTAGCGAATTTTGGCCACGCTCTCGCCTGTTAGATACCGCCGCACTTAAAAAGATGCTCGCTGCGAATAGAGACATTATGATCCGCACGCTGTTGCTGGTCTTCTCCTTCGGCTTCTTCATTAATCAGAGTGCGCAATTTGGCGATGTCGTGCTCGCTGCAAACCACATCTTGTTGCAGCTTATCTCCTTCGCCGCCTTCTTTTTAGACGGCTATGCGTTCGTCGTCGAATCTCTGGTTGGCTCTTCTGTGGGTGCGAAGCGTCGAGACTCGTTTGATATCGCAGTGAAGCGCTCGAGTATTCTTGCACTGGTGACAGCCACGGCATTGGCACTGGTGCTTCTGCTGTTTGGCGACTTGGCTGTGTCTGTGCTGACCGACCTCGAGCCAGTTCAAGTAGCGGCGCAGGGGTCGCTATTTCTTGCGGCGATCTACATCTTCTTTTCCTTTGCCGCCTTTCAGCTGGATGGTATTTTTATCGGTGCTTCGTTTACGCGGCAAATGCGCAATGCGGCATTTCTCTCCATCGCAGTTTTCTTGGCCGCATGGTGGATACTGATGGATAGGTTTGGGGTGAACGGGTTGTGGTGGGCGATGATTATCTATGTGGCGGCCCGCGCCGATGCGCTACTGCTGTTTTATCCTGCGCTGCGCAAATCCATCGATCGCTAATGTAGAAATTTGTCGTGGTCTTCGGGCAGCATATGGGGATCGAGATGCAGATTGTGCAAGCGCATGCCGTGTAGCTCCGCGGTGCCCTGAGATCGTGCCTCTCCGGTTGATGTGAACTCGAAGCTATAGCGTCTTCGCAGTCTCAATAAGCCTTCGTTGTCCCGCACCGGCCAGACCCCCTTCAAGACCATAGTCTGATCCAGCAGTTGCAGGTTCTGTTCTTTGCAAAGTTTGTATACATGGGTCATGGCGATGGCCTTAACCTTATCACCGCCCCACCAGAAGGCGACGAGGGATGCGATTAGGGTACTCCAAATGAGAAAAGACAGAGTCACAATAGATTCCATTCGAATAGAAAGAAGGGCCCGAGCTCGATAGGCCTAGAGTAGCAGCTTAGTCTGGCTAAATGGTCAGGCAATCAGTCGGTAGCAGACTTCGCAGCGCGCTCTGTATAGCGCTTTATCTGAGGAGCGAGAATTTCCAATGCGGTCTGATTGCAAGGCGGCATTTCGGCATCGCTGAGTGTTAGCGGCGTTACGCGGTCTCCCCAGCGAATGAGGGCAGCTCCCCAAGTAAGACCGGCTCCGAAGGTGGCAGACAACACGTAGTCTCCGGGTTTAATTCTGTTCTCTTCCAATGCCTCCGTGAGTGCTACTGGAATAGTGCCTGCAGAAGTATTGCCGTATTTGTGAACATTGGTGAACACCTTATCTGTAGGGATGCCTACTCGCTTGGCGAGGGCGTCGAGGATTCGCTTATTCGCCTGATGAGGTACGACAAGGTTTACCTCGTCCAGACTCACGCCGGTCTCTTCAAGAACGCTTAGGCAGGCTTGAGCCATCGCCTTTACAGCACGTCTGAAGACTTCCTGTCCTTCGAAATTCCATCCTACATACAAGAAATCGTCGCTGAGCCGGCTATAGGCCGAACCGAGGTTGGTAATCTGGATGGCGTATTTCGCATCGGCCTCACAACCGATTTTGGCTGCCAGCAGACCGACCTCTTTATCGGTAGCTTCTATCACTGCGGCGCCACATGCATCGCCAAACAATACAGCGACATCTCTTTGGGCCCAGTTCATGTAATGCGATATAAATTCACCGCCGATAACCAAGACTTTCTTGTGGGCACCGGTACGGATGAGATTCGTGCCGATGTGCAGGCCATACAGGAAGCCGGTGCAGGCAGAATTAATGTCGATCGATGCCGCGTTGCGAGCACCGATGGCATCTTGAACTATTGATGCAGTATTAGGGCAGAGACTGTCGTTAGTAAGACTCCCGAGTAGGATAAGATCCAGCTCCATAGGATCCATGTCGGCCGCAGCCAGGGCGTGCCTAGCTGCCACGATCGCCATGTCTGAGAAGTTTGTATGGCAGATACGACGCTCGCGGATGCCGGTTCTGGAGGCGATCCACTCGTCGGAGGTGTCGATGAAAGTGGCAAGATCATCATTACTGAGCACCGCAGGTGGTACACATTTTCCCCATCCGGTGATTTCAGCGTACTTCATGGTGAGTCTCCAATCTCTCGATACAGATTAAATCGATTCTCTAAGTCCGAATTGGCAAAGAGTAAATTATTTTGAAATAGATTCGGCTAAAGCCTTTCTTGTTATATAGACCGAAGGAAATTATTCTTTATCAGCCCAACTCAAACTGCTGTTTCATTGTGTTGAATAAGGGGAAGCAGCGTGTCAAAGTTGCTTGGAGCATACTTCATTTTGTCAGGCCATGATAGCCTCCAGCCCAATGAATGTGCTGCTTCCAGCACTTTCGCGGGAGAATGAGAAAGTCATCACACACAGTCAAGGAAATTAACTTGTATCACCTGATTAAAATACTCGCCTGCCTGCTTTTGCTGCTTCCTGTCCACGCTCAGGCGGATTTCAATCACGCTGCGTGGGACAGCCTGCTGAAAGAGCATGTAACAGTTATCGATGGCGGTATCGCCACGCAGCTTGATTACTCAGGAATCGCAGCGCACAGAGTAGTACTGAAAGTCTATCTAGCCGAAGCCGCACTGGTGCCGCGTAGCACTTTCGATAGCTGGTCGATCGCCGCTCAGCTAGCCTTCCTGATCAACGTTTACAATGCCAGCACTGTCGACGTGATTCTGGAGGAATATCCCGATATCGATTCCATTAGAGATATTGGCTTCTTCTTATCCTCTGCATGGAATCAGGAATTCGCTAGTCTATTCGGCGAGCCCGTCACTCTTGATGAGATCGAACACGACATGATTCGCGGTTGGGGTCGCTATAACGAGCCTAGGATTCATTTTGCAGTGAATTGTGCGGCGATAGGTTGTCCGGCACTTCGGGCGGAAGCTTTCGTCGGTGCGAAGTTGGAGATGCAGCTGGAGGACAGTACCATGAAGTTCTTAAGCGACAGAAGTCGTAACTATTTCGACAAGGGCCGCCTGTATATCTCCAGCATCTTCGATTGGTATGAAGAAGATTTCGAGAAGGGCTGGGGCGGTATCGATTCGGTGGCCGAATTCCTGGCAGGGTATGCGGCTGAGTTAGATGTAGATAGAGCAACCGCAAATCAGCTTCGCGCCAATGATATCCGCATTCGCCATCTCAAATACGATTGGAGTCTGAACGATACGCAGTGAGTGCGCAGGGAAGGGTGACTCCAATCCTGACTATGATAAACTCGGTGGTGGAAGAGTATCATCCCCGGTGGGGTGCCCGGACTTCAAACCCGGTGAAGTCTGTTAATGACAGGCTTGGTGGGTTCGACTCCTGCCTCTTCCGCCAAACTCTCCTTCATCAAGCTTCACCAAGCTTAATTGTGCTACATAATACACTGTATTTTGGGTACTTTTTCTTCACTATGCTATATTGAACTTCACCAAGTGCGCAGTTATCCTTGGGTACTGGAATGGGTACTGGAGCTTATTATGGCAGGTGAAAAACTTCTGTCGGAAACAGCATGCAAAGCAGCTAAGCCGACTACAAACATGTACTACCTAAATGATGGTCCATGGACTTCGTTTCAGATCAGCTAAGCAATGGCAGACGTTTTCGGGTACTTAATATTGTTGACGACTATTCGAGAGAAATGGTTGGTCAACTGGTGTCAGTTTCGATCACTGGCAATCAAGTTGCCCGTTTCTTAGACGAATTAAAGGAGTTTCGCCCCTTTCCAAAGAACATAGTTTGCGACAATGGAACCGAATACACGAGTAAGGCGATGTTCTTCTGGAGCAAGGAGTCAGGTGTAAAGCTGAGTTTTATTCAGCCAGGGAAACCTACTCAGAATGCCTTTGTAGAAAGCCTCAATGGTAAGTTTAGAAATGAATGCTTAAACCAACACTGGTTCAGATCGCTTGATGAGGCGAGGTGGGAAATTGATAAATGGAGAGAGCATTACAATAACGTGCGACCACACAGTTCACTGAATTATTTGCCCCCGGTGGTGTTTGCTGAGAGGGCAGCTTAGAATGAATTTCTCATCCTGCGAGTGGTACTAACTTAGGGGAAAGGTCAAGGCCAACATAACCTAGCCCGATGACAACTATCTTGCTCTCATCCAGATCGAATTTCATGAAGTTCCTTTGGTAATCCCCAGAAAAGGCGGATTATAAAATATTTAGGCTAGTGTAAATAGCTTATTGTATATGAGGTGATACTTGCATCGAGACTTTTGTGTGCAGCAAAAACTAGCGCGCACTCTTTTCATGCTGTGCCACCTCAACCGTCTGTAATAAGATGAAGAAATCCATTGCTGGATTTGCATTTACAATCTAGTAAAGATCGTATTGGAGCTTTTCGTAGACATCCGCTTCTGCAGGCCCATAGTGCATTTTAGCTGAGCCCACCCGGCGAACCCAGGCTTAGCAGAATGACACTGTGAATACATTTTGATCGATTCACTGAGCCTGCTAACAAACTCTGGCATTTCGGGCCTGAGGCGTTTCTATTCTCCTAGGCATTGGTGGGGGCTGGCAAGATCCAATAGTTCCGGCCATACTGCCAATCATGGTATCCGATACAAGCACTTCACAGTACAGCGCCCTGGAGGAAACCCTTAACGTATCATCCCATGCTCTGGGCTTTGTCCTGAGTATTATTGCCTTAGTGGCATTGCTGCTTCACTCAATGCCCGATGGCGACATATTAACGATCGTGAGTGTTACGATTTTTGGTTGCAGCCTGATAATTACCTACGCTGCCTCCACGATCTACCATAGCAGCCGTTCGCCGCTACGGCGCAGTCGATTGCGCATCATGGACCATGCCAGTATCTATCTTCTGATCGCAGGCACTTACACCCCTTTTGTCCTGATCGTCTTGCAAGGCTCTATCGGCTGGATTATTTTCGGCATTTCCTGGGGAATGGCACTTGTTGGCATCACCCTAAAGATATTCTTTACCGGCCGCTATCGCTTGCTGTCTACACTGATGTATTTGTTCATGGGTTGGCTGATCGTGTTTGCCATAGTCCCGCTGATAGAAAAAATGCCTGTCATGGGGATGCGTTGGTTGGTAGCGGGTGGCCTAGCCTATACGCTAGGCGCGATACTCTATGCGATCCGAAAAATTCCACTCAATCACGCCATCTTCCATATATTTACTTTGGTAGGCAGCATCTGTCATTTTGTCGCAGTATACCTGTACGTGATTTGAGAGAAGCGGCAAGTATCAGTTCACCTAGCCTTATCTTCACCAAGCTAGCGGCGTACAGTAGAATCAAAAAGATCAGGCTACTTTTCTATTGGTATTGTTCCATTAATTCACTCTACCCATTGATTCGAATTTTAGAGATTGGAAGGTGGCTCATGAGAATATTATTACCAGGAATAATCCCTACATTGCTAATGCTGTTGAACGCCTGTGGTGCCGACAGTGAAGAATCGAATGTGAATCAACAGACAGAGCAATCGCAGCAGGGGATTTTAAGCAACCAGCAGCAAAAGGCCTTGGACGCTGCAAGAAGTGTAGAACAAACTTTGCTGAATTCGGCAGCAGATAGAGAAAAACAACTTGAGGCTCGACTGCGGGCGCAGTGAACGTTCAATTGCGTATCTGCTGAAAACTTCATTCGTGGTTCTAAAACTTCCGCGACAGGCTTATCAACGCAGAGTTAAACCCGGCGAAATTGTAGACATCATCGTTGTCGACGCCTCCCTCCAGAGTGCGATAGCCGATACCTAGTTTCCAGTCGCTATTGAGGTCATAGTTTAGTTTTACACTTAGATCGAATGCTCTGCCCGGGCCGCCGGCGAGGCCGTCTATGTCGGCAAAAACAGACCAGCTATTGTTCAATCTGTATTCCGTCGCAAAATAGAGCAGTGGCACGAAGCCAACATTATCATCTGTTCCCTTTACGTTCTGCTGCCTAAGACTGACTTCAGCATCCCTAATCTTGCTGGTAACGCCAAACCACATATCGTGATTCTCGCGCTCATAGAAATGATATCGATAGCCGACTCGCCATGAATTGAATTTGTAGTCTGTCTGTAATGGCTGATTGGCTTGAAAGGCTTGATTCTGGTATTGAATAGGAATGTTTGACACGCCTGTCTCGCTATAGGAGAAGGGGGCGAGCACAACTCGAAGCGCATGCTTGTCATTGAAGTTGTAAAGACCGTTCAGGCGAACATTACTCCAAGGGCCATTGCCAACGATATCCTTTGCGGAGAACCGGCTTCCATCGAGATCGTTGGGAATCTGGACATCGTTCTTTGCTTGCCATGAAGAACCCAGTTCGAGTTCGAGACTGAATTTACTCGTCTGAGCGAAGGAGGTTTGAGTGAGTATTGGCAATAGACAACTCGCCAATAGCATGTGGGGCTTGAATCTGAGTTTAGAGATATATTTTTGCATATGGACCATAACGTATTTGGCATACATTTGGTTCACTAGAATCTAAGTGGATAGAGAGCACTGGCTCGCTTCCTGTCTTGCTACGTCGAAAGGCGCATCGAAAATAATTCGCTTGCTGGAGCAGAGATATTGCTGTCCGGTCTCGCTACTTTTTCTTCAGATGCCGAGCAAGATTATGCCAGTAAGAATTACGCTTACGATGAGTGCGCGGAGAGTGGAAAAGGCCTCTTTGATAATAAATACTGAGATCAGCATTGCGAACAAGACGCTAGTTTCCCTCAAGACGGCAACCGGTGCTATGCGTTCCTGGCTAAATGCCCAGACGATGATCGCGTAGCCAGTGGTTGAGAGAAGGGAAATTAAAAGGCCGGTTTTCCAAACGGTTTTTATCGTGTTGAAAAATACCGCGCGAGGTCTTTTTGTAAAAGCAATTAGAGGTACTAGAAAACCATCGAGAAAAAACATCCATACAATGAAGCTGAGGCTGTTGCCCGATAAGCGAACACCGATTCCATCGACGAGAGAGTAGGTTGTTATACACAATCCCGTTAATAGGGAATAGAAAAGGACGGGGCGTGAGAGACGCAATACGCCGGCGCTTGTTTCGAGAGCGAGTCCAAAAATGCCGACCACGACTAGCAGCATCCCAAAGAGCTCGGACGACTGCATCGACTCATTTAATATCAAGAAGCCTAGAGTTCCGGTAAGCAGCGGCGCCGATCCGCGCGAGAGCGGATAAACTTGAGCGAAGTCACCGAGGCCATACGCTCTGACAAGTACCAACATATAAAAGGTATGTACACAGGCGGATAAGATTAGGTAGGGCCAGCTCTCAGGTGCTGGTAGGGGAATGTAGAAAAGAATCGGTAGAGCAAGAAGCGAAGTTGTCGCCGTAGTCACGCCCATAATAATGAGCCTGTCGCCACTCACTTTGATCATGGCGTTCCAAGTGGCGTGAAGCAGAGCCGCAAATAAGACGGCTGAAAGGACTAGCGGTGACATCGAGGGAAGTCCAAGGGTGACGGCCTGCAGGCATTTGCAAATCGCCTCATAGTAAGGTTTTGCGAGGCTGGCTAGCTATCGCATTCAGTTGCTCTTTCTAGATCGATTCTAAACGATAAACCTAAGCGCCGTACATGGTAGAGCCACCCACTACCGTTCTAACAATCTCGATGTTCTTAATAGTGTCTGGGTCAACGTCGTGCGGGTTGTCAGCCAAAATTACAAAGTCGGCTAACTTACCGGCGGTGATGCTGCCCTTAATGTTTTCTTCGAAGGATGCGAAGGCGCCATTCATAGTGCAAATCTTCAGAGCCTGATCCAGTGTGATTCGCTGATTCGGCCCCCAGACGCGGCCGTCGAAATCTTTTCGTGTGACCATGCTCTGCAATGCCATCAGGGGCTCGTAGGGCCCTGGCGTGTAGTCCGAGGCAGGGGCGACTGGAATGTCATAGTCCAGAAATGACTTGTGCGCAAACATCCAAGCCATCTTGTCCTGTCCGTACTCCACCCATTTGTTGCCGTGATAATGCACGTAGGTATAGAACGGTGCCGGAATGACGCCCGCAGCCTTAATGCGCCTTAAAATGGAAGGGTTTACTAAGGAGCAGTGTTCGATGCGATGCCTCGCATCCGGTCGAGGCCACAGCGACTGCACTCTCTCGTAGGCATTCAACACCATGTCTATGGTGACATCGCCATTGGCGTGTATGCCTATCTGAAAACCATTGCGATGTGCATTCTCAACTGCCTCGTGAATTTCTTGCTGCGACATGGTGAGAATGCCGTAGTCATCCGGGCGACCCACATAGGGAGTGCTCATGCGCATGGTGCGCTCCGATGCGGAACCGTCTGCCATGAATTTAACCGCACCTAAGCGAAACACTTCATCGCCGAAACCGGTGCGCACGCCCGCGTTGACTAAGTCCTCGAAGAGCTGGTCGCGTGGAAATAGACACACGCGGAAACGCATATCGCCCGCGTCGCGCGCATCCTGAAACGCGATCATGTCGTTGCGAGCGCCGCCGGTTTGTTGCACCGAGGTTAGGCCAGCTTTGGTCATTAATTCGGAAATCAACTTAACGCCATCGCGGCGCTGCTCTCGAGTGGAGGTGGAAGGAATCATTCCTGCGAAAACGTCGCGGGCTCGTTCGGCTACGAGCCCAGTTAGCACACCATTGGAATCTCTATAGAAACGGCCATCATCAGGATCGGGAGTCTCAGCAGTAATGCCAGCCAACGCTAGGGCCATGCTGTTATAGACACCTGTGTGACCGCCACGATGACCAACCACCACTGGATTGTTTGGAGCTACCTCGTCAATGTCGAAGCGGTTTAGCGGGCGACCTTCGGCGAGTTTAGTATCGTCATATTTGAAGCCTCTTACCCACTCACCGTCGGGCGTTGCATCTGCACGTTGTCGCAGTGCGTCCTTTATTTCGGCTATGGAGCGCATATCGACATTGACCTGCACTAGTTCGTTCACACCCGCGCCCGAGGCATGGGTGTGCGCATCTATAAATCCTGGCGTAACTGTCATGCCTT
Organism: Pseudomonadota bacterium; assembly: GCA_027592275.1. Classification (GTDB taxonomy): domain Bacteria; phylum Pseudomonadota; class Gammaproteobacteria; order Pseudomonadales; family Pseudohongiellaceae; genus UBA9145. The sequence continues at coordinate 38,875 of JAQCKF010000004.1, read as the reverse complement.
GCGCATCGATAATTTCTGTTCTCGAAGTGGCCAGATTTCTGATGTCTGCACTAGAGCCGACTGCAGTAAAGCGATCGCCTTTCACGGCGAATGCCTCGGCTGTGGGTTGATTGCTATCTACCGTGAGCACGCGTGCATTTAGCACGACATAGTCAGGGGCGGCTGACTGCAGAGGCGCGGGCGCAGCGGCGGCCAATACAGACTGCGTGGGAAGCCCGATGCTAGCTGCTGCTAGCGCGCTGCTGGAGCCAATGAATTTTCGTCGAGAGAACTTGCGTGAAGAGGTTTGCTTAGCCATGAGGATCTCCAATTGTGAAGAGGGTTGCTGCTAGCGTTATACGGCGCGCTTAAAGGTAGCTTAACTATAGACCGAGTACCGAGCCAGAGCAAAAACTTACTTCGCCCAGGCAGTAAACTTACCTATGCCGAAGCACATATTCGCGGCGATTTAGCTGACATCTTATGGTGTAACTTGCTGTGCTGGCAGGTATTATCGACCTAGCTCTAGATAGAGCAAAGATCGGCAGAGGAATTCCATGATCGAGAAATACTCGATGATTATTATCTACTTCTCAGTATTGATATTTCTGGGGTATCGCGCGTCAAAACGCGTCAAAAGTATGCGTGACTTCGTGGTGGGCGGCAAGTCTCTCAGCTTCTGGGTTGCCGCCTTTTCTGCACAGGCAACGGGCGAATCCGCATGGTTATTGCTTGGTCTCACTGGCATGGGTGCGATGCTGGGCTTCAGTACCTATTGGGTAGTGGTCGGAGAATTGTTCGGCGTAGGTGTCGCTTGGTTCTTGATGGCGAATCGCTTTAAGCGTCTTACCGATAAATACGACTCGATCACGGTGATCGACTATATGGGCAGTCGATTCAAGTCCAAAACGAACGTGCTGCGATTAGTGTCTTCGGTTGCGCTTTCTATCTTCGTGTTAATTTATATCTCGGCGCAGATCGACGCGACCGGCTCCGCCTTTGAGAGCTTTCTCGATTGGGATTATCACACCGGGGCAGTAGTCGGGTTCCTGGTGGTTGCTACCTACTGCATAGCTGGAGGTTTTCTTGCAGCAGCCTGGACCGATATGTTTCAGGGAGCCATGATGCTGGTGTGTCTCATGCTGTTGCCTGCAGTAGCCTACCTCACGTTGTCCAATAGCGGTTCTATTTATGACGGTCTCTATGCGATAGAGCCCGGGTTGGTCAGTATATGGGGAGCGGGTGGCTTCACGCTGATGAACGTAGCCGTAGTAGTCGGCATGATGTTAATAGGTCTTGGTTTTCTCGGCTCGCCGCAAGTGTTTGCCAGACTCATTGCAATTCGCAGCGAGGATCAAATCAATCGCGGCAAGTGGGTCGCCATGTTGTTTACGCTTCTAGTGGACTTCTCTGCCGTCAGTATCGGCGTATTAGGCCGTTATATATTTACGACACAAGGTGTCGAGCCCGATACAGTGTTAGGTAATGGCGCGCAGAATGTTCTTTCTGAGTTAGTTGAATTTACGTTTCCGCCTCTCATAGTAGGCTTGTACGTTGCTGCGGTTTTGTCTGCGATTATGTCCACCGTATCCTCATTGTTGGTTATGGCGGCTGGCTCTGTTACCCACGACCTGTATGCGAAGATAGTCAATCCAGACTTGACCGATTCTCAGGCGGCTAGGCTCTGCCGCGTCATAACAATTGTCTTTGCCGTTCTCTCCCTAGCTCTAGCCATTACAGTTTCGATCGCGTCACCTCAGCGAACTATATTCTGGTTCGTTATTTTTGGTTGGGCGGGAATCGCTGCTACATTCTGCCCGATGATGCTCATGTCGCTCTTCTGGACTCGATTCACGGAGAGGGCAGCGATTGCCTCGATGATTACCGGTTTCTCCATGACGATGATCTGTAAGTTTGTCATTCAGGATATGGAGTCCATTGGGCCTATTTTTGTCGCGCTAGAAACAATGCCGCCATCGTTTCTTTCTGCGTTGATAGTTGGTTACATCGTCACCATTGTTTGGCCCGATGATGAATTGGCCGCACAGTATCAGGCTGACCTGGATAGCATAGGGCATGGTCTGAGCGGCTCCAAGGCCAAGCAAGTAGGGCCTGTAGTTAATAACTAGTCTAAATTTGTATTAAACGAATGAGGAGGATCCCCATGACTCTGAGTAGAGAACAGCTGGAAGCACACTGGATGCCGTTTACCGGCAATCGACAATTCAAAGACCATCCAAGAATGATGGCCTCAGCCAAAGGTGCGTATTACATTGATGCAGATGGCAGGAAGATATTCGATGGTCTCTCCGGTTTGTGGACCTGTGGCCTAGGTCATGGTCGCGAAGAAATTACCGCTGCTGTTAGTGCGCAGATGTCCAACTTGGACTACTCGCCAGGTTTTCAATACGGCCACGAACTTTCTTTCGAGCTGGCGAATAAAGTAGTAGAGCTGACCCCTGCTAAGCTAGATCATGTGTTCTTTACAGACTCTGGATCTGAAACAATCGATACGGCCCTGAAAATGGCGCGCGGTTATTGGCGCAGCAAAGGCCAACCGGGGAAGTCAAAGTTTATAGGCAGAATTAAGGGCTACCATGGGGTTAACTATGGTGGTGTTGGTGTAGGAGGCATTGGATTCAATCGCAAAATGTTCGGTCAGTCTGTGGATGCAGACCACATGTGCGACACCTTGCTGGATGAAAATAAATTTAGTCGAGGAATGCCCGCGGTCGGAGCGCACCTAGCTGATGAATTAGAGCAGTTGGTGCAGTTGCATGATGCCTCCAACATTGCCGCAGTAATTGTCGAGCCCTTATCTGGCACCGCAGGTGTCTTGCCGCCTCCGGTTGGCTACTTGAATCGACTGCGTGAGATTTGCGATAAGCACGACCTGCTATTGATCTTCGATGAGGTTATCACCGGCTTCGGTAGAATGGGTTCAATGACCGGCGCTGAAGAGTTCGGAGTTACACCAGACATAATGACTCTTGCTAAGCAGATCACCAACGGCACTATTCCCTTAGGCGCTGTAGTAGTTGGATCTGAACTGTATGACACTTTCATGGATAACGGCGGCCCAGATTATATGGTTGAATTTCCCCATGGTTATACCTACTCCGCACATCCTGTCGCCTGCGCCGCAGGTATCGCCGCACTAGATGTATTAGTCGATGACAAGTTGATTGAAAATGTGAAGAGCATGTCTTCGAAGTTTGAGGCAGCGGTTCATTCGTTGAAAGGTAGTCCTTTCGTGACTGACATTCGCAACTACGGATTGTCTGCAGGTATTTCCCTGGAGCATTATCCTGGTGAACCACTGCGTCGTCCATTCGAAGTGGGGCTGAAGTGTCTGGAGAAAGGCTTCTATGTGCGCTGGGGCGGGGACACAATTCAATTGGCGCCACCGTTTATCGTCGACGAGAAGCAGATCGATGATCTAATTAATGCCGTGGGAGAGTCATTACATGAGTTCAATTGAAACGATTGAGACACTCGGACATTACATCAACGGTGGAGTTAAAGACGGTAGTGTCGAGACGCTCGATATCTATAATCCGGCAACGGGTAAGGTTGCTAAAAGGCTAGCCTGTGCTGCGCAGCCCCAACTGGAAGAGGCGATCGTCGCGGCTAGCTCAGCCTTCGCAGCCTGGCGCAACACGCCGCCGCAAAAGCGCGCGCAGATACTCTTTCGTTTTAAGCAGTTGCTAGAGGCAAACATGGATGAGATCTGTCAGGCGATCACCGCCGAACACGGCAAGGTCTTGGATGATGCTAGGGGCGAGCTAATTCGCGGAATAGAAGTCGTTGAATACGCCTGCGGTATTTCCGAGTTACTCAAGGGCGAGCATTCCAAGAATGCAGGGCCCGATATAGATAGCTGGTCAGAATTTCAAGCTCTAGGCATCGTGGCGGGCATCACTCCTTTTAATTTCCCTGCCATGGTTCCCATGTGGATGTTTCCCATGGCGATTGCCTGCGGAAATACATTTATTCTTAAGCCGTCAGAACGAGATCCCAGTGCTTCACTGTTGCTCGCGAAGCTATTTACCGAGGCGGGGTTGCCAAATGGGGTCTTCAATGTGGTTAATGGAGATAGGCGCGTGGTGGAGTTGATATTGGATGATCCGCGTATTCAGGCAGTGAGTTTTGTTGGCTCCACGCCGATAGCGGAATCTATCTATCAGCGAGCGAGTAAGACGGGGAAGCGTGTACAGGCGTTGGGCGGCGCAAAGAATCACGCCGTCATAATGCCCGATGCTGACTTGGATAATGCGGTGAACGCGTTGATGGGTGCTGCATATGGCTCTTGTGGTGAGCGCTGCATGGCTATTTCCGTGGTTGTTTGTGTGGGTGAAGAAACCGCAGACAAAGCTGTCGCTGCGCTTGCCAGTCGAGTGAAGGAATTGAAAGTAGGTCCTGGCACTGACACCGAAAACGATATGGGACCGCTCATAAGCGCGGATGCGCTCGAACGTATCAACGCCTATATAGAGCAGGGTTTGGATCAGGGTGCTGAATTAATTGTTGATGGTCGTGGCCTAAAGGTTGTGGGAAACGAGGACGGGTATTTCATCGGCGGTAGTTTGTTTGATGAGGTGAGCGAATTGATGAGCATCCACTCCGATGAAATTTTTGGCCCAATATTATGTGTCATGAGAGTTGAGAGCCTAGACCAGGCCATGTCGATCATCAACAGGCACGAATACGGTAATGGTACTTGTATCTTTACGCGCGATGGTGCCGCGGCACGTTATTTTTCTGATCATATCCAGGTCGGTATGGTAGGTGTGAACGTAGCACTGCCCGTTCCTGTTGCGAGCCATAGTTTCGGCGGGTGGAAACGTTCGCTGTTCGGTGACCTCAGTATCTACGGCCCCGATTCGGTTCGCTTTTATACTCGCAGAAAGACAATGACGCAGAAATGGCCTGCTCAAGGTGATAGCGAGGGAACTCGATTCTCTTTTCCTACTAGTTAAACATTCGCGTAGATTTAGTATTTGTCTAAAACCTGCGTATAATGCAGGCCGAACTTGTTCCTCAAATTAAATTATCATCTTAGTGTTCAACTTTTGAGCTTACTGAGTCAAATGAGAACCAGAAAGTTTGTAGCTATGTTTATTCTATCGTCTAACAATCGCCTTATCGCGCTACTCAGTGGTTACCTGCTGCTGGTCGGTTGCTCCACAGCGAACCTTGCGGATCGTCCTGTAAATGACCTCTACTGCGATAATTTTGTTCTTTACGAAATGTGCGCGCGTGACAGCAATCGCGACGGCGTAGTCGACTATACTTATTTCCAAGAGAGTAAAGAAATATTCATCTACCGAGACCGGCTTCCACGGCGCATACCGGCGGGTTTTGGAATGCATCGCTGTGCTATGCCAATGGAAGAGGATTTAATAGCCACCACTTCGCGCGTGTTTTACATAGACGATTCGTCATCGATGCTCGAAAAAACCGATATTCGTGGAGCGATGATGCTCAAGTATATGACGAAGTTGCCTGAGGTGACGGCCTGTAATATGCGTGCGGAACAAGCATTAGCGGACGACTAGGTAGCAACCATCTACCCTTTCTTTGGTTAATCCTGGGCGTTGCGGATCATGGCTGAGATCAGTTTGGGGATTTTGTTGATATCGTAAGGCTTAGCGACCACGCCGATATTGTTTGACTGCGCGGCCTTATTCAAAAGAGCTTCTGCCTTGGCCGAGTAACCGGTCGCGAGTAGAATTGGTATGTGGGGTTTTTGCGCTAGCATTTCCTTCGCCATTTCGATGCCGCTGGTGCCGCCGGGCATGATGACATCGGAAAATACAAGGTCGATATCTGAATTCTGCTTGAACTGTTCGAGGCCGCTTTGCGCATCGATAGCTTCGATTACATTAAACCCTGTGAACTTCAGCATCTGTACTGCGATATCGCGGGCGCCTGGGTCATCTTCTACGACTAGAACCGTGCTTGGCTTGTTTGTTTCCATCAGAAAAAACCTACATATTCGATTATTATTCGCAGCAGTATCTGATCGTAAGACCAATATACAATGAATAACGGCGGCATTTACAAATAAGTTTAGCCAATTTTGCAATACGAACCGTGTCTTTCTAAAATTGTAGGACTTTAAGTAATGGACTAGATGCAGCTTTGCGTTGTAGATAAAAAATGTAGCCCCTTCAGCCTAGGAATTTGACTATACATCTCGCTGCGAAAAATTCGGTCCATGGGGGTTTTCATTTGTGCTAAACTCCTGTTAAACCTTAGATTCAATTCGATAACAGCAAGGAATCCCCTAGCCAATGAAAAAACTAGTTTCATCAATTACATTGATTGGATTGACTATCTCAATGCTTGCTCAATTAGCAAATGCTGCCGAAGTGTACGCGCCAGTTCCTGAGAAAATTAACGGGGTGATGAATAGCGCAGCACCATCAGACGCTATTGTCCTCTTCGATGGGAGTGACTTGGATGCTTGGCAATCGGCAGATAGCGAGGAGGCAGCAGCCTGGACAATCGAAGATGGCGTCGTCACTGTAAAAAATGGTACGGGTTCCATTAAGACGAAGCAGGCATTCGCTGATTTTCAATTGCACATCGAATGGTCTCCTACAGCAACAATTATGGGTGAGGGGCAGAGTAGAGGAAATAGCGGTATCTTTCTAAACTCAATCTTCGAGTTGCAGGTACTTGATAGCTGGGAAAACCCAACTTATGTTAATGGTCAGGCGGGATCAGTCTACCTGCAACATGCGCCACTGGTGAATGTTTCCAAACGACCAGGAGAGTGGCAGAGTTACGATATTATTTTTAAGGCGCCGCTGTATGCTGCATCTGGCGAGTTGGAATCATCCGCTTACGTGACAGTTTTTCAAAACGGCGTGCTAGTTCTAAATACCGTCGAGATATTGGGCGCGACCTATACCGAAGAGCCGGAATATTCGAACCGATGCACTCCCTATGGGCAGACGAGAGAGCAGGATTGCAGCGGGCCGATGCCACTGACACTCCAGGATCATGGACAAGTAGTTTCATTCAGAAATATTTGGCTGCGAGAACTACGTTAGCTGTGTTTAGTTGGATAACCAGGCAAGAGGTTTCAGCAATTTCACGGTAATTGTGAATTGTATTCTAAAGGCGCAAAAGTTAGTGTCTTATCGATACCATTAACTTATTGTCTAGTCCGGCAATATTCAGGAGTTTAAATGAGCAGAAAATCATTCGGTATTATTAAATACATCGCGAGCACAATTCTACTTAGTGTTAGCCCTGTCGTCCTAGCGCAACCCGCGGAGGCAGATGACCCGATCGCCGAACTGGTCTCTCGCCTAGAGCTAGAAACCTACAAATCCACGCTCAAGGGCTTGACCCAATTTGGTGATCGTCGCCAGGGCACAAGCCGCAACGAAGCAGCAGTCGATTGGATCGAAGAGCAGCTAATTTCCTATGACTGCAGCAATGTCGAAAGAGTTCACTACACATTTACTACACGCCCACGCGGTCCCGGCCGCGCAGCGGCTGCGGATACTCCGGATCTGACTACTCCTACGGGGGGGCTGGTTGGCCGCAATGGAAATGGCCCAGGCGGCAGTTCCGTCTATGGCTATCGCTCTCCCACCGGGGTGAATCGGGATCTGGAAGCCCAGCCAGATGAAAGAATTCGATTGCTGAATGCGCAGGAACCTGTGGATGGCCCTCGCTCTGAAGTGTACTGCACGAAAATAGGGACCACCCGCCCTGACGAGATGTATATCGTGAGCGCCCACATGGATGGCCACGGTGTAAACGAAGCGGTTAACGATGACGGATCGGGTACCGCGCTGGTTATGGAACTCGCGCGTATCATGAGCGCGCCCGGAGTCGAGACTGAACGCTCCATACGCTTCGCTCTGTGGAACAACGAGGAGACAGGCCTTAACGGGTCATCTGCCTATGTTGAGCAGCGCAAAGACTTGCAGGGTATCGAGGAGCCGGCAGGCTCTGGCAATTATCCGGAACCAACATGGCTAGGAATGATTCAGCACGACATGATGCTTTGGGATCATGGTGCGCCGCGTGCCGATGGCACGGTGAGCTGGGATCAGCGTCCAGAAGCCGATGTGAATATCGAGTTCCAGTCTGATTCTGATCTTGCCGATGACTCAATGCGTCTAGCCTTCGTGTTTAAGGCGGCGGCGGATGCTTACAATACCGACTATCCTGCTACTGTCGGACCGCACATGACGAATACAGATTCCACGCCTTTTATGAATGAGGTTCCCTCTATCAGTTTGCGCGAGAACGAGCGTGGTTCACATACTGGCGGCGGGTGGAATCCTACGTGGCATTCACCCTTGGATGTGTGGACAAACTTTACTGATAAAGATTTCAGGCTTGGATTGAATGCGGCACAAACCACTCTTGCCGCGGTAGCGAAACTTACTGGTGCAACAGTAAGCGACTAAAGAGGACGAAGCCATAAATCGTCAGGAGCTGACTCCCGTCGATTTATGGCAGCTTCTAACTAACTAAGGTGCGCCTACGTAGTCTATCTTTCCTAATGCGACACCATTGTGGCGCAATATGTTGTAGGTAGTGGTGACGTGAAAGTAGATGTTTGGCAACGCCCACGTCGAGAGGTAGGTGGCGCCAGTAAATTCTAGCTCATACGGCCCTGCTTGGAACTTTATTTCCTTCTCTTCGGTTCCATTTATTTTATCAACCGGTAGCGAATTTAGAAACTCGATAGTCTTGCTGATTCGCGCTATCAGTTCTTCAAAACTCGACTCGTTGTCCTCATGGCTAGGTGCTTCTATTCCAGAGATTCGAGCGGCCGCTCCCTTGCTTACGTCGCAGGCAATCTGCACTTGGCGTGAAAGGGGGAACATATCGGGGAATAGCCGATCTGTCACTAGTATCGAAGGGTCTATATCTTTCTCCTTCGCGTGCGCGGCTCCCTTCTCAAGAATGGCTGATAGATTGTTTAATGCGCGGACGAAATAAGGAACGGATGCGGAGTGCATGGATAGCGACATGATTTACCTCAAGGTATTTTTGTGACTCATGCCCGAAATGGGCGATTGAAAAGACAGGAGATTCTAACGTAGTCTATACTTATGAGATACGGGGAATGACATCGCCACAGGTGTTAATTTGAGCAACGGGGAATGATTTTGACTGAAGAAAAAAGAAGCAGTGACGGCCGTCGTAGCACAGACCGCAGAAACTCACCTGATAAAGCTGAAAATGGGCTAGCTGAAGAGCGGCGCAGTGGGGAGCGCCGTGAAAAAGAGCGCCGCACAGAGCCAGAGATACGGAAAGGCGCTGGCAGAAAAGCGTCAACTAGCATGGAAAGAGGAACGGTGAGGCCATGGTAGGAAAGAGCCAAGTGGAGTGGAGTAAAGGAGTTCACTTGTCTAGTAAATAGATGCCTTTACACCTCTGCCAATCCAGTCGGCATCACTACTCATCAAGCTAATCCTTGCTTTTATGCCGGTAGTTGCTACATTGCGTCCATGTCAGAATCCAGTACTTCCTTGCTCCTAAAGTCCGCCTCTTTTTTAAAGCCCTACAAGAAGCAAATTGCTATCTCAGCAGTTGCTCTGGTTTTTACGGCAGGGCTGACATTGGGCCTCGTTCAATACGTAAGAATCATCGTCGATAGTGGATTTGTCGAGGGCTCAACCGAAGCGCTCAATACCGCTGTATTGGGTTTTTTCATAATAGCCATCTTTCAAGCAGTTGGTACCTTCGCCAGATTTTATTGGGTGTCTTGGTTGGGTGAGCGCGTCACGGCGGACATTCGCATGGCGGTCTATTCCCACATCATTAACTTGCATCCTGGTTATTTCGAAGACAACCTCAGCGGCGAGATTCAGTCGCGTATCACTACCGATACCACGCTCATTCAATCCGTCATCGGATCGTCGGCTTCGATTGCAATGCGTAACATATTGATGATGTTAGGCGGCACAGTATTTTTATTTATAACGAACCCTAAGCTCACTAGTGTCGTGTTGATCTGTATCCCGCTGGTGATTGGCCCAATCCTGTATTTCGGCAAGAAGGTGAGGCTGCTCTCGAGAAGCAGTCAGGATGAGATTGCGAATGTTGGTGCCTATGTAGGCGAAACTATTCAGCAGATCAAGACAGTGCAGGCATACAATCATCAGAGTCATGATGACAAGCAGTTTTCCGATCACGTAGAGACTGCATTCAATGTAGCTTTGCGCCGCATCATGATGCGCTCCTTCCTTATTACAATTGTTATAACACTGGTATTTGGTGCGCTAGCGGTAATGATCTGGGTCGGTGGTCAGGATGTTATTAACGGCACGATGTCCGCAGGCGAACTCACAGCGTTCGTGGCCTATGCGGTGATAGTGGCGTCGGCGGTTGGTGCAATAAGCCAGGTCATCAGTGAGCTACAGCGTGCCGCAGGCGCGATGGAGAGACTGATGGAGTTGTTGGAGGCAGAGAACCAAATCGAGGCGCCCCAGAAGCCGCGTCAGCTCAAAGGCGATTTTAAGGGCTTACTGACCTTTACGGATGTCAGGTTCGCCTATGCATCGCGGCCCGAAACTCCGGCGCTGGACGGCGTCACCTTGCAAATTAAGTCAGGGGAGAGCGTTGCCTTAGTGGGGCCTTCAGGCGCAGGCAAGTCCACACTCTTCGATCTAGTGCTACGTTTCTATGATCCGCAATCAGGATCTATTGCATTGGATGGCTTAGATATCAGAGAGCTCGATCCACAAGAATTAAGAAGCCACATCGCGATCGTATCTCAGCAGCCGACCATGTTTACAGGCAATGTTTGGGATAATATTCGCTACGGCAGGCCCGATGCCAGCGACGAAGAAGTTCGCAGCGCCGCCGAATCCGCCTATGCGAGTGAATTCATAGACAAGTTACCCGAGGGCTACGACAGCTATCTCGGCGAATCCGGCATTCGTCTATCGGGCGGACAGAAGCAGCGCATAGCAATAGCCAGGGCGATCCTGAAAGACCCAGAGATTCTGTTACTAGACGAGGCAACTAGCGCCTTAGATGCCGAGAGCGAGCGCAAGGTACAGATGGCGTTGGAAAAACTGATGGCGAATCGTACTTCGTTGGTCATCGCACACCGTTTAGCAACGGTAATGAATGTAAGCAAGATAGCAGTGCTCGATTCTGGCAAGCTAATCGCGCAGGGCTCCCACAAAGAGTTACTCCTCGAGAGCGAGTTATATGCAAACCTTGCTAGCCTCCAGTTCTCTGCCAATATCGATGAGACCGATCAATAGAGCTAGACTGAAAGAGTTTCCGCGGCACGCAATGCGGCATACTAGAGGACTCCATGCAGCAGCATGAAATAGTGAAACAGGTTCGCCATTGGTTAGAAGCATTCGTTATCGAACTCAACCTTTGTCCCTTCGCAAAACGCGAGCTCACCAACGAGCGGGTGAAGTTTGCGGTAAGTGATGCGAGTACCGAAGAGCAACTACTTGCCGATCTGCAGCAAGAGTTGTCTCATCTTCAAGAAGATAATGAGATAGAAACTACGTTACTGATCCATCCTCAGGTGCTGCAAGACTTCGATGACTACAATCAATTCCTGAATATTGCTGATGCGCTCTTAGAAGAAGAGGGTCTACTTGGGATTTATCAGATTGCGAGTTTTCATCCCAACTATAGATTTGCAGATACAGAATTCGGTGATGCGGAGAACTATAGCAATCGTTCCCCGTATCCAATCTTACATCTGCTAAGAGAGTCCAGCCTGGAGCGGGAAATAGCCAGGCATCAGGATACTTCACTAATTCCAGAGCGCAATATTCAGCTATTGCGTGAGCTGGGTGCGGCCAAGCTGCAGACGCTCCTGCAGCAGAGTGAGAAGTAGGGCTACGACCCCTATTTTCGTGCTTTTTGACGATAAGAGGTAGTGATCTGCAGTTACTGATTTCATGGCGTGAGTCCTAGATTTAGTAGATGATCAGATTGAATTACAGTTGACCGTCAGATTTCGGATTAAATTCTGCCGTAGCCACGAATAACAATGGACATTCAGCCCGCAGCTTTACTAGGATGATTCGATAAATGAATTTTGACTGATAGGAGGTGACATCATCACTAATCTTCGAGAACAGAGTATCCGTGAACTGAGTGTTGGTTCCAGCATCTATAAATACTTCAGCTTAGAGGCCTTGGGAGAAGCGGGGTTCGGGAGCGTCGATTCGCTCCCTATCTCGATAAAAATCCTGCTTGAGAATCTGTTGCGGCACCATGACGAAGAAGTAGTTACTCGCACACATATCGAGAAGTTAGTCGATTGGCAGAACTCTCAGCACAGCAGCGAAGAGATAATGTTTCTTCCGGTGCGGGTATTGATGCAAGATTTCACTGGTGTACCCGCTGTAGTCGACCTTGCTGCGATGCGTGATGCGGTAGCCAGAGGCGGCAAAGATCCGTCCTTGATCAATCCAACTAATTCTGTAGATCTGGTTATCGATCACTCTGTCATGGTTGACAAGTTCGCGACCGATTCTGCCTACCGTGAGAACGTGAAGATCGAGATGCAGCGCAATCGCGAGCGCTATCAGTTTCTGCGTTGGGGACAGACCGCCTTCGATAACTTTCGTGTGGTGCCACCGGGTACTGGTATTTGTCATCAGGTTAATCTGGAATATCTCGCGAAGTCTGTTTGGCAGGCTGAGATAGATGGCGATTTATTTGCCTATCCCGACACGCTAGTGGGCACAGATAGCCATACCACGATGATTAACGGCTTAGCTGTCCTGGGTTGGGGCGTAGGCGGAATCGAAGCGGAAGCGGCCATGCTAGGGCAGCCACTTTCTATGAATATTCCGCAAGTAGTTGGCTTTAAGCTGGAAGGGGACTTAGCAGAAGGTATAACCGCGACAGATCTCGTGTTGACCATTACTGAGATGCTGCGCAATCACGGCGTTGTTGGAAAGTTCGTCGAGTTCTATGGAGCAGGGTTGAATAATCTGAGTCTGGCAGACCGAGCGACCATCGCCAACATGACGCCGGAGTATGGCGCCACGTGTAGTTTCTTTGCAGTAGATCAGAAGACGCTGGACTATCTTACACTAACTGGAAGAGAGGCTCAGAACATAGAGCTAGTTGAAGCCTATAGCAAGGCACAGGGCTTGTGGCGACGCGACGATGATGGTGTTAATTACAGTAGTTCGCTCACCCTCGACATGAGCGAAGTGGTGCCCTGTCTCGCGGGACCGAAGAGGCCCCAGGATCACGTACCCGTTACCGAGCTGGCTGGCCGTTTTAAAAAGGTATTCGAAATCAGCGAGGCGAAATCTTGCCCCGTCGAAGGCGAAGACTATGAGTTAGAGGAGGGTGCGGTAGTTATTGCGGCAATCACTTCCTGCACCAATACATCGAATCCCGATGTGATGATGGCCGCTGGTCTGATGGCGAAGAAGGCCTTGGAAAAAGGCCTGCAGCGTAAGCCCTGGGTGAAGACGTCCTTAGCGCCAGGTTCTAAAGTGGTCTCGGAATATCTAGAACAGGCAGGCCTGCAGAAACCTCTGGATGACTTAGGATTCAATCTCGTGGGCTATGGTTGTACTACTTGTATAGGCAACTCGGGTCCGCTAGCGCCGGCTATCGATGCGGCGATTGCAAAAAATGATCTTAACGTGTGCTCAGTGCTCTCAGGGAATAGAAACTTCGAAGGTCGCATTCATCAGCGCGTGAAGGCGAACTGGCTCGCTTCTCCTCCGCTGGTTGTTGCCTATGCACTTGCCGGTTCCGTAAACATTGATATCAGCACCGAACCGCTTGGTGAGAATGCGGCCGGTGAATCCATCTACCTGAAAGACATTTGGCCAAGCAACGAAGAAATAGATGAGGCGGTAAAGTTGGTGCGCCGCCAGATGTTCGACAAGGGCTATAGCGAAGTATTCGATGGCGATGAAGAATGGAATAGCCTGCCGATAGAGCCCGGGAAAACCTACCAATGGCAAGAAGACTCCACCTATATTCGTAGTCCGCCATTCTTCGATCCGGCAATTACAGAAGTTAGTGGCGATATTCTTGGTGCGAACATCCTCGCGGTGTTGGGCGACTCGGTTACTACCGATCATATCTCCCCAGCTGGTTCCATCGCCGAGGACAGCCCGGCTGGTGACTATTTAAAGTCTCATGGTATAGAGAAAGCGCAATTCAATTCCTACGGTTCCAGGCGCGGCAATCACGAAGTGATGATGCGCGGTACGTTCGCCAATATCCGCATTAAGAACGAGATGCTTGGCGGCATTGAGGGTGGTTACACTCATATGGCAGGCGAGAGCGAGGCCATGCCGATTTATGACGCAGCCATGCAGTATGAGAAGAACAAGACGCCGCTGGTTGTGGTTGCCGGTAAAGAATATGGAACTGGATCGAGTCGCGACTGGGCGGCTAAGGGCACGCGCCTGCTTGGAGTGCGGGCTGTGGTCGCGCAGAGTTTCGAGCGCATTCATCGTTCTAACCTTGCCGGCATGGGAGTACTTCCTCTGCAGTTTCCTGACGGTGTCGATCGCAAGTCACTAAAGCTGAGCGGTAACGAAACAATTAACCTTAGCGGACTCACGAATGTGTCCGCCGGTATGAAGGTGTTGATGGAAGTGAAATACGTCGACGGCTCAAGCGATTCTTGCGAACTACTGTGCAGGCTAGATACAAAGTTAGAAGTCCAATATTTTAATAGCGGTGGGATTATGCCTTTCGTAGTTAATAAGTTACTTAGTACGTAGATCATATGAGCGCATCACTGCTGCCAGATGAAGAACCCAGCCAGCGCTATAAGCCGCTGGCCGCGCGGCTGCGTCCGTTAAACCTAGAAGAGTTCATAGGGCAAGATCATCTGCTCAGCCCCGGCAAATCTATCTATGAGGCGATTCAAAACAAACTCCCTCACTCGATGATCCTTTGGGGGCCGCCGGGTGTAGGCAAGACCACTCTGGCGAAGATTATCGCCGCCACCTGTGACTATCACTTCGAATCTCTGTCTGCGGTGCTCGATGGGGTGAAGGAGATTCGCGCGACTATTGAGCGTGCCAAATATCATCAGGCGGGTGGTTCCAGCCAGACCATACTGTTTGTCGATGAGGTCCATCGCTTCAACAAGGCGCAGCAAGACGCCTTCCTGCCCCATATCGAGAACGGTACCGTGTTGTTTATCGGTGCTACCACAGAGAATCCTTCCTTCGAGTTGAACAATGCCTTGCTCTCCAGAGCGCGGGTTTATCTACTTAAGCCTCTTACCGAAGATGATCTGTTAGGAGTCATCGAAAACGCCCTAATGGATGAAGAGAGGGGATTAGCTGCTCTCAAATTGGATCTGAGCGAGTCGCAGAGGCAGATGCTCGCTCGTGCAGGCGATGGCGATGCGCGCCGCGTCCTCAACTATCTCGAAGTGCTAAGCGACATGGCCGAGGTAGAACAAGGGCGCAGAACGATAGCTGACGGCCATATTCAGCAGGTATTGGAAGAAGGCAGTCGACGCTTCGACAAAGGCGGAGATAGCTTCTACGAACAAATTTCCGCTCTGCACAAAGCGGTGAGAGGTTCATCACCTGATGCCGCCTTGTATTGGTTGGCAAGAATGTTGGACGGCGGCTGCGATCCGATCTACCTGGCACGCCGCCTAGTACGAATGGCGTCCGAAGATATAGGTATAGCAGACCCCAGAGCCCTGCCACTCACACTTAGTTGTTGGGACACCTACACACGTCTAGGCAGTCCCGAAGGCGATCTAGCACTAGCGCAGGCGGCGGTATACCTCGCCAGTGCACCGAAGAGCAATGCGGTGTACGCGGCATTCAATGCAGCGAAGCAGGCGGTTAGCCAGAACGGTAGTTTGGAAGTTCCGCTGCATCTAAGAAACGCCAGCACCTCCTTAAGCAAATCATTAGGCTATGGCGAAGACTATCGCTATGCCCATGATGAAGAAAATGGTTTCGCCGCTGGTGAAAATTATCTACCGCTGGAGTTGAAGGATGAGCAGTTTTATTTCCCTAAAAACACTGGACTGGAAACCCGCATCAAAGAAAAGCTAGATGCATTTCGTTCCTTGAATGCTCAGGCGAAAAACAGGCGTTATGAAGATTAATGCTGTTCAAATTTCCCCTACTAATACCCAATTGACAGCTTATGACTCACTGGTTAAGGTGGTTTACTGATTGATTATTGGACAAACATGAAAAAAGCTTTCTCCCATTTATTTTCCTATGCGCTCATTACGGTGCTGTTGAGTGCGTGCTCAAGTGTTGCAAGCCAAAACTCGGGATCGGGCGAGCAGTTCAGCCCTCCCGCGCTGCGCACGGTGACTGTCGATGAAGAGGTGATGGCCAAGTGGTCTCGCAGCTGTGCTCTGTGTCATATAACTGGCGAGGCAGGAGCTCCCGTTGTAGGTGACACGGCCGAATGGCAACGCAGGCTGCAGCAGGGCGAAGAGACAATTATTAACAACGTGCTACAGGGCGTTAACTCTATGCCACCGCTTGGCTACTGCATGGCTTGTGAGATTTCCGATTTCAGGGCAATGGTTGCTTACATGGCGGGGATCAATCAATGAAGCAGATATCCAGGCGTACGTTTTTAGCTTCCAGCGTGAGAGCGGCGTTGTTCGGGGCCTACGCAGGTTCAGGTGCGGCGTTCGCACAATCCGCGTCTTGGAGTAACTGGTCTGGTGGTCAGACCTGTCAGCCTGCGGGTCGTTATGACATAGGTAGCGAAGAAGAGCTAAGCAGCCTGTTAAGAAATACCTTGGGGCCAATTCGTCCCGTGGGATCAGGTCACTCATTTAGTCCGCTGGTGCCTACAGACGGCCATCTTGTCGTGATCGACCAGCTTAACGGCATCCTAGATTCAGATAGTGCAAATAACCAAGTGACCTTGGGCGCTGGGTCTCGCCTAGGTGACCTTGGGGCACAGCTCGACGCGATCGGTCAGGGCATGATCAATCTGCCCGACATAGATAGACAGACTGTAGCCGGCGCGATAGCAACCGGAACCCATGGCACCGGTGTCACGCTGCAAGCACTGTCATCGTTTATTACTTCGCTTCGCCTGGTCACTCCGAATGGCAACGTCATGGACATCGATGCCAGCGATGAAGATTTACTACATGCTGCCCGCGTGAACGTGGGAGCACTTGGCATAGTTACCCAGGTAACTATGCAGAACAGAGAATCCTACAAACTGAAGAAGCGTGAATGGGCGGCGCCCACCGAAGATATTCTCGCAAACTTCGATGAGCTTGCCGCGAATCATAGGCACTTTGAAATTTTCCCGCTGGTGTATTCCGATTATTCACTGGTGCTGTCTATCGATGAGACAGACGAGCCTATCGGTGAGGTGGAATTAGATGTAGAGCCTTCTAGCGATGCGTCGATATCCGAGTCCCTAGGTTTAAGCGAAAACCCAACACCGCCCGAGCGCCGCCGGCAATCGAATGCGACCGCGTCACGAATTCAGCCGAGTGAGTCTGTCGATGTATCCCATAAGATACTTACCAATGTGCGCAACAGTCGCTTCAATGAGATGGAGTATTCGGTGCCCGCGGAAGTGGGGGCTGAATGTCTGCGAGAGATTCTGAAGACAATCTACGATCAGGCTATCGATGTAAACTTCGTGTTGGAATACCGTTATGTAGGTGCCGATGATGATTGGCTAAGCATGGCTTACGGAGATCATCCTCATGCAACGATCTCGATTCACCGAGCGGCGAGCGAAGACTATCGACCCTACTTTAATGTCATTGAACCCATCTTCTGGAAGTACGGCGGCAGGCCACACTGGGGAAAAGTGCACAGTCTCACCCACCTTGAGTTGACCGAGCTGTATCCACGCTTCAAAGATTTTATGCAGCTGCGGCGCGAGCTGGATCCGCAGGGAAGAATGTTGAATCCGCACCTGCGAGCCTTGTTCAACGCATAAGAAGCAACGCATAAAAAACCAACGCATAAAAAGGGAGCGAAAGCTCCCTTTTACGTTACCTTAGTTGTGCCTTAGGCCGACATGCCCCGCGCCGAGATAGGCCATACTGCTTCCACTTTATCCCCACGAATCGCGTACATCTGATCGTAAAGATTCACTACCGGATCGCAGTGCGAGACGATGACTTCGAGTTTGTCTCCAACCCTATAGTTTCTCGATGGATCGTCGCCGTAAGTGATAGTGCCAAACTCATCGGAGCCAGAGCGATAGGTGATATCGGACTCGCCCTTCACGATAGGCCAGGGCTGATTAATGGTGCAGGCCTTAGCGCCAGCATCAGAAGTAGCGCGACCTTCGTATTGATCGTTCAATACTGTTGTCATCACAGTCAGTGAGGTGGCGAAGTCAGAATATACTTCAATGTCTTCCTCACCGCCTATCGAAATATACTGAGCATCCATGAACACGTAACTGCCAACCTGCACGTCCGTCATTCCCTTCGTTTCATGGTCAATATTGTAGGTGCCCGTACCACCACCGCTGAATATTTCGGTATTAAGCCCAGAACGCTGCATCAGTTCGAGAGTGTCGGTAGCCTGTATCATACGCTCGAGCGTTTGTGCCTTTCTTGTTTGAAAGCCGACGACATGTTGTGCCGCCGCGTCATAGCAAAGCATGCCGCGAAAGTTTAGTCCCGGTAGTTGATCGATGAGCTGCGCTAGTTGCAAAGCAGGTTGCCCAAAAGGAGTGCCGGTGCGGCGTATGCCTGGGTCTACATCGACCACGACGTCGGCAGTGATACCCATCGCCACGGCTGCCTCAGAGAGTAGGCGTGCATTCGGCTCTGAATCGGTCGCCTGAATAAAACCGGGGCACTGGGCGCGGAGATTCATTGCGCGCCGTATCTTCGTTGGAGTTACGTTGCCGGTAGTATTTAGAATTTGGTCTATTCCATTTTGGAACATGGCTTCTGCTTCACTGACCTTGGCCGTGCAAATACCTACCGAACCACGGTCCATTTGCATATGAGCGATGGTAGGGCATTTATGGGTCTTCGCATGAGGGCGGCTCGCTATGCCGTTGGTGGTCATAGTTGATGCCATTTTATCGAGATTGCCTTCCAGAAGATCGAGGTCAACACATAGGGCGGGCGTGTCCAGCTCCCATTTAGAGACGTTGGTCGACATCTCTCCATTGGCATAGAAGCCCCGCATTTCGGATGCTGTATAACCTTGAGCCACGCCAGGTAACCATATAGCGGCTGCTCCGCTAGCTTGTAGAAAGCGACGTCGTGAGATACCGGTGTTTTTCATGGGAAGCCTCTTGTTTTCGAAATTCGTCAGTGTAGTTAAATAGTACTCGAATATAAGCTCTTACAGTAGGTGCTGTGTGCCTATAGTGTGTTTATTTTTGTATTGGCGTGGCGCGTAACGGAGCCAATTGAATGACAAATTCGGTTAGTATGAATACTTCTGGGGCAGGCTGAGTATGCGATGCTAGTGTTATTCGCTGGCCGCAGTTACGATAGTGTCAGTCAAGAATATGCTCAGGAGCTTACTGTGCGATCAAAAATTATAATAATGTCAATATTTTCTGGAATCTTTGTCCCTGCTGTTGCTCAGGAAGCCGCCGAAGACGAATCCACGGTTACTTACCCAGCTTCTTTCTTTGCGCAATACGGCCCCGTCTCTGTCAATGACATGCTGAATGTCATACCCGGTATTAGTCTGGCACTCGAAGGCAATGAAGTTCGATCCTTTAATGGTGCCGATCGAGGCTTGGGTGCCAGCGAACAGATACTGATCAACGGCAAGCGCATGGCCGGCAAGGCGAATGAGGCGAGCAGTCAGCTCGATAGAATCTCTGCGGATCAAGTGCAATATATCGAGATTATCCGTGGCACTTCGGGTGATCTCGATGTGCGCAACACCGGGCAATTAGTCAATATCGTGCTGCTGGAGTCGCAATCGAGTTCCAGTTTCGCGACGGAAGTTGGTGCGACCCATTTCCGTGATGGGCAGGTTGAGCCGATAGGCACATTTTCCTTCAGTGGCCAGACCGGACAGTTTGATTATCTATTGAGCGCCCAGGTTGCCACCGGCTATGAAGATTTGGAAAGCTATGAGATCAGTGTGATACCACCAGGGCTTGGCTTGAATGATGTTCGCGAGATCGAACGCACACAGGAGCAGACTAATTACACTTTAAATTCTAATATCGCCTATCAGATATCGCCGGGGAGTCGCATCGCTTTTAACGGCCTTTATCGACAGAACGATCCCCCTGCAAATCTGGTGCGTACCATTACTAATTTTCTAAACACGCCGCCTACAATCGGAGTGGAGCGTGAGACACTTCCAGCTACCTCTGATAACTGGGAGTTCGGTGGCGACTACGAATACAATTTCGACGGTGGGGGGAAATACAAAGTTCTCTTTATCGTGAATGAGGACAATAACGCGGTTACCCGCGAGCGATTCGTGTCCTTAGGCCTTGGCGATCCAGAGAACAAGAATCTCTTCCTCGATACCAGCAACCGAGAGCGCGAACGTATCGTTCGTACATCCTATGCCTGGGATCCTTTCGAGGGGCAGAATCTAGAGTTAGGTATAGAGCGTGCGCAGACTATTCTCGACAATGCATTGAAGATCGGCTTGCCTATACCGGGAGTTGCCTCTCCCGATCACGGCGGCCTTACGGCTGTTAATTTGCCGAATGCTGTTTCCAGCGTAGAGGAGCTTCGCTACGAAGGCTTCGCCATACATAACTGGCAGATCAATCAGCGCATGTCTTTGGAAAGCAGCCTGTTCTATGAAGACTCGGAGATATCGCAGTCTGGCGATGTAAATGTCAGTCGAAGTTTCGATTTCCTGAAGCCTAAAGTCGATTTCAGATTCAATATGAGCAGTAGCTTTCAGCTGCGCATGTCAGCCGAGCTAGATGTGTCACAGCTGCGCTTCTCGGATTTCTCGGCTTCCGCCAATGATCGAGACGAGACACAAGACACCATCGCCGGCAACCCCGAGCTTGAGCAGGAAGAGGTTTGGCGTTACAACGTCAATCTCGACTATCGGCTTCCCAACGATGGCGGCGTGCTGAATTCAAGACTATTTTATTTCGATGTGGGTAATTCGATCGACCGTATCGATGTCTCAACGAGTCCTATTAACCTCGCATCGACGAATGGTAATGTGGGCGATGGTACGGTCTATGGTCTCAATTTGAATGCCAGCATCCGCCTGGGGTTTCTGAATCTTCCCCAGGCTGTCGTAACAGCCGGTCTGTTAGTGCAGGATTCCAAAATCTTTTCTCCAATGATTGGAAAGAATAGAAAGGTTGTGCCCTTTGACAGAGGAAATGTTCGCCTCGGTTTTCGTCATGACATTCCGTCAAAAAACTTCAACTACGGTTTTAACTACCGAGATGGGATAGATGGCAATCGCCCCTTCTATGATGTGGATAACGTAATTTTCATCGGCTCTAACAGTAACCTAAGCTTGTTCGCAGAGAAGAATAATGTGGGCAGGTTTAATTACAGATTCGAAATAGACAATCTAATGGATTTCGAGAATTGTCGTGAGCGAAGGCGCTTCAATGGCTATCTCAGGGATGGGGATGTCATAGAGATCGAGCGCTTCTGTACTACCAATGGCGTGCGTTTTACATTCAAAGTGCGCGCGACATTCTAGATCGCTCCTCCCTTTGCCAGCCAATCTAATCTTAATAGTTTCCATTTTCCCTATCCTATGCATAATAGGCGCGCCGCCGGCTGGCGTGAGATTATTTGGATAGGAGTAGGAAGTGGAATTCGAAACACTGGTACAGACGAGACGCAGCGTGCGTGGTTATCAAGACAAACCCGTAGCGCGAGAAGTCATCGAAGAAATAATCCAGGTCGCCAAGGGCGCGCCGTCTTCGATGAATACTCAGCCGTGGAATCTATATGTAGTCACCGGTGAGCCGCTGGACAAAATTCGCAAGGGCAACACCGAGAATATGGTGGCCGGTATCAAACCGCAGCGTGATTTCCCCACCAAGGAAGCCTACGAGGGAATTCACCGCCAACGGCAGATCGAGATCGCCGTACAGTTATTTGAGGCGATGGGGATCGAACGGGACGATAAGGAGAAGCGCACCGATTGGGTGATGCGCGGCTTTCGTCAGTTCGATGCGCCGGTTTCTATAGTGCTTACCTACGACAAGATTCTAGAGCCTGCGGCAATCGCGCAGTTTGATCTTGGTGCGATCTCCTACGGTATCTGTCTTGCTGCGTGGGAGAGAGGCTTGGGAACGGTCATCAATGGTCAGGGAGTGATGCAAACGCCGGTTGTGAGAGAGCATGCTGGAATTCCCGATGACCAGAGTATTCTTACCTGCATTGCTATGGGCTATCCCAATGATGAGTTTTCTGCGAATAGTGTAAAGTCGCACCGAGCTGAGGCTGAGGACTTTGTTCATTTTGTCGGGTTTAACTAGCTCTTTTTCTATTTGCTTCACGTGTTAGCAATGCCTTTATCTCAAGATTGCTCTAGCATACCTAATCCTAGTGCTGTAAAAAGATGCCATGAAAATCCCTAAACGAATCCAGCCCCTCATAGAAGAAGGTCTAATTGACGAGGTCATCAGCCGATTGATGAGCGGTAAAGAGGCGGATGTCTATGTGGTCCGCTGCAATACCGAAATCCGCTGTGCCAAAGTCTACAAGGAGGCAGCCAAACGCGGCTTCAAGCAGGCGGTACTGTATACAGAAGGCCGAAAGTCACGGAATAGCCGCCGCAGCCGTGCTATGGACAAAGGTTCTAAGTTTGGCCGCGAGCAGCAGGAACAGACTTGGCATAATGCTGAAGTAGATGCACTGCGTAAGCTCGCCGCTGCCGGTGTACGAGTTCCAGAGCCTTACACCTGCGTTGATGGTGTTCTGATCATGGAGCTGGTTACCGACCATGAGGGTCTTGTGGCGCCACGCCTTAGCGAGGTGTCAATGTCGGCTGAAGAGGCCATTCAAGGCCATGCCGCGGTCATGCGTTTCGTGGTGCAAATGCTCTGTGCCGGTCTGGTACACGGTGACTTGTCCGAATTCAATATATTGGTCGACGAGCAGGGGCCGGTGATTATCGACTTGCCGCAGGCCGTGGATGCCGCGGCAAATAACAACGCCGAAGCCATGCTGGAGCGCGATGTTAATAAGATAAGCAGCTACTACGGGCAATCCGCTCCAGAGTTACTCCAGACTGGATATGCCAAGGAAATTTGGAAACTGTATGAAGAAGGCGATTTGCGGCCGGACTCTGAGCTTACAGGACTTTTTGCGGAGAACACGCAGGCCGTTGATGTGGATGACATGTTGAGGATAATAGAGTCAGCCATTGAAGAAGAGAAAGATCGGCAGGAGCGCAAGATTGAGGCGGAGAATCAGCCTT
This sequence comes from Pseudomonadota bacterium, assembly GCA_027592275.1. GTDB lineage: Bacteria > Pseudomonadota > Gammaproteobacteria > Pseudomonadales > Pseudohongiellaceae > UBA9145. The sequence continues at coordinate 15,563 of JAQCKF010000004.1, read as the reverse complement.
AGCGCGTAGTCTAATTGGTCACAGTGGTTTGATTCTGGATAGGAAACTGCGCGATCAAAATGCAAAAATGGGGTCAGAGTAAATATCCAGTACTGGATATTTACTCTGACCCCATTTTTGTTTCGATTTAGTCGTAGAAAGCCGGTGCCAAGTTTAGACTTTCGGCAAGTTGCTTGCTGTGCTCGATCCAGAAAGTAGCTCCGCTTGTCACCACCAGTTCCTCAATTTTATCCATCGAATTTAATGTGTCCTCGACGTTGGTATTGAAGCTAGGTACGCGGCGCATGACTCTGCTTGCCTCGAAGTGATACAAATCGCCAGACAGTATGAGTGGGCCATAGTTGCTGAGCTCCAAATACAAGACCTGATGTCCCGGTGTATGTCCTGGGGCTGCAATGATTCTAACGCTAGCGTCGCCAAAAACATCGTAGTCGCCATTTAAGCTGCGTCTGTTTGTATTCCTAAGCGCATTGTAGAGTTCCGCTCGAAACACTGGGTTATCTTCCGGGTGTTCAAATGCCGCTACAGCCTCGGTCTCCTGAATAAGCAGCGTAGAATCGGTGAAGGCGTTGGCGGCACCGACATGGTCGTAGTGCATGTGGGAGAAGGCCACTAGGTCGATATCAGAAGGTGCAATATCCATGTCTGCAAGTTGGTCGAGAAACGATTTCTCGTAGCGTGAATTTCCACTTGTCTGCCCAACATCAGTCAGTGGTAAGCCTGCATCCCATACCATAAGATGCTCGTCATGCTGAATCAGGTAGCAGGGCACGAATAGTTCGCGCACGGTTGTTTCTTCATTGCTTAGCCCAAATAGGCTGACATCAGCAAAGCTTAGTTCGCCGCAATCGAATACAGTAAGTTTCAAGTCGGCATAGACAGAACTTGAAGCGAGTAACGCTAATACTGAAAAAATCTTGAACATGAAAAATCCTTTCCCATCTAAAGGGTGTTAGAAATGTTGAGATTGAGCCCGAGGGAAAAAGACGAGAATCACTTTCGCCGTTCCTATTTATACCTTCGGTAGTCGATACACTCGCTGTGCAGTATCGTGAAACATTGCTGCTCGTTCGTCGGCTGAATAATCTACCGTCAATTTCTTAAATTGGTTCCACAATACGGTGTACGAGCACGAGAGTTTGTCGACAGGGAAATTACTCTCGAACATGCAACGCTCCGGTCCAAACTGCTCGATTATGTAGTGATACCAATCCTGATTGGTCTGTAATAATTGATCCGACGTTGGTGGTTTGTCCATCTCGTGCCAGCCGTAGCCATTAACCACCATCTGGATTCCACCAACTTTCGCAACAACGTTAGGGCATTTAGCAAGCTCGGCAACGGCCGGCTTCCATGCTGCGAATACTTCGTCACGCCGGCCGGCATAACTGCCTATACCGATGGGCCCGCCCAGATGGTTGAATATGATAGTGGTATCGGGGAAGGCCTTGGCTAAATCGGTAAGATCGGCAATATGTGTGTGATAGAGCCAGGCTTCAAAGGTAAGTCCATGGGTACGAAGATGTGCGTAGCCCTTACGAAAATCTGGGTCCAATAGAATATGATTGGGTGCGTCGGCAGCCCGGCTCGGGGTCACGGACAGGTCCGCCCAAGCGGCACGATGGCGAATGCCGCGGAAGCGCTGCGGGCTGGCTGCAATCTGTGCTTCCAACACCGGTGCGACTCGATCTCCCAAGCGCAGGTCGGCCGAGCCGACAATGCCTGTCGCCACACGTGTTTCACCATAGCCACCACTGGCACTCTTAGCGGCAACCCCTTGTACGAATTCGGTCTCTCCAACGACCTTCAGCTCCTCTGGTCCGTCTGCGCGGTACATCGACGTGCATTCTACAAAAACAGTCTGCCGAACATTATGTGCGGCGGTATCAAGAAGCAGGTCCTCGAGCATGTAACGGTTGCCAGGTCGGTCCCATAGATGGTGGTGAGGATCGATTATGGGGAGATCTGGCTCAAGCGCAGCTTCGTCTGTTAGCGAGAGCCAGTCGGGCATTGGTTGTCCATGGGCTGACTTCGTCACAAGCCCAAACGCGCTAGCTGCGAGGGCTATGCCTCCTGCGGTGTACAAACCTGCATGATTAATGAAATCGCGTCGTGTGATCTTGCTCATCGCAGTATCTCCTGTAGGCTGTTTCTTACTTGTAGTCTGTGAAAAATGGGGTCAGAGTAAATATACAGTACTGTATATTTACTCTGACCCCAAATAATAATTAACTAATAGTAGGGATTAACAAATGAAGAGACTTACCCTTTGGATGACAATTGCCGTATTACCCCTTATCTCCGCTTGTATGGAACTAACGCCAGAACGCTCCGTGTCCGTAGCAGCGACTGTTGCTTTCACCGAAGGGCCAACCGTGGCAGAAGACGGCACGGTCTATTTCACGGACCTCTACAGCAGCCGAATTATGCGGCTATCAACTACTGGTGCGGTCTCCGTATTTCGTCAGCCTAGCCACCGTGCAAATGGGCTAATCTTTGACAGCGAATGGCGTCTGCTAGCCTGCGAAGGGGGTGATGGCGATACGATACTGCCACGCGTCACTCGAACCAATATGGACACAGGTGAAATTGAAGTCATCGCCGATGAATACAACGGCAAGCAACTGCACCAACCAAACGATCTAACTTTCGACGCGCTTGGGCGCATCTATTTTACCGATAGGCCGGGTGCGAATGTGACTCCACAGCAGACTGGAGTTCACGGGGTCTACCGAATAGATCTAGATGGATCGATTGAACGCATCCTCACCGAGCCGGAGGTAATGCGCCCGAACGGTATAGTTATTTCACCCGATGATTCCACCTTGTATATCATCGAGACAGAGCAAGCCGAGGGAGGTCCAAGGTTGATTCGTGCCTATGATTTGAATGCCCTGGGGCAGGTCAGTAATTCGCGTGTGTTTCACGACTTCTATCCTGGACGCAGCGGGGATGGCATGACCATCGATAGCGAGGGAAATCTGTATGTCGCCGCTGGTTTAAACAATCTACGCGGCACCAGTGAGACACTTGCAACCGTTGCGGGCATCCATGTGCTTTCACCATCGGGCGAGCTACTCGAACATATCCCAATTCCTGAAGACACGATTACCAACGCGGCGTTTGGCGGACCGGATCTGCGAACCTTGTATATTACAGCGGGTAAAACTTTGTTTAGTGTTAGGACAGATATTGTGGGGACTAGGAGATAGTCAGATTTGGATAGAGTTAATGGAGTCAGAATAAATAGTCTTTACTGCTTATTTATTCTGACTCCAAATAATTAATTCCCACTCTCTCCAGCGGCCGCACGACGTTCCTGCATGCGTTCTCCACGAAGGATATTCTGCATGCCATAGTTACCTTCATGGCAGCCATACTCATACAAGATACCTGCCACTTTGGTCATTGGCATCGTTGCAACAATCTTATCTGTAAAAGTGGAAGGGTCTTCTAGAGTCCACTCGTACTCGACGGTGAATTGGTCTGTACGCGTGAATCGCTCAGTTAGCATTTTGTCTTTGGCATTTCCAAAGCGACTGAAGCTGGGGGTGAGGTCGGTGAAGTTTCTAGTTGTCACCACAAGCGAATCACCTTCCCAATAGCCGCGAGAATCACCTGACCACTGGCGAATATCGTCATCGAGTGGGCCGCGGTCATCCAATGGCACGATGCGCGCATCGTGAACCATCTCGGTCATAATTACCGCATGGTCCTTGTTCTGAAAAATCTGCACATTCGCGTTGTAACCGCCGCCGGTGAATGGAGGGCCGGCGTTAAAGCCTATTAAGCATCTCTCGGATAGCCCTCGGTCTTCCGGTCCGTCCTTACCAATGCCGCCGAAGACGGCAAGCACAGGCCTGTCGCCTTCGACATCGGGCCCGAGGTTTGCGGTATGCACCGCTGCGCCTTCGACTCGATCAGGAAAACGTCCGTTTGCTGGATAGACGATAAGCGACGTGCGAACGTTTTCGCCGATGCTCGCAGTCTCGTACCAGAAATTGTTATAGCCACCGGTACTCTCACCAACCGGTGGGGCTTGGGGGTCCAGCACAAGCTCTGCCTCAGCCGCATCGGCGGCAGTACGCCGCTCCTCTTGCTGGGCTTGGTCCTGCTCTACTTCTTCCGGCGTTAGAAATTCCTGTGTGCCGAAGCGCTCGGGTCGCTGCATCGGTGTGCTGGAATTGAAATTCCAGACTCCCTGCAAGTCGGGCTGGCCCCACTCAGTTCTGGGAGCAACATAGTCATCAGTCGTCTGGGCGAGGGATGCACCAAGTGGGGCTAACAGGATTGAGACTAATATGAGTAGTTTGGTTTTCATGAGTTTTCACTGTATTTTCAGGGCACGCAGCGTACGTTAGTATCTTACAGAGAACTAATCAACAAGAAACAATAGAGGCCTGAGTAAATATCAGCACTATCTATGGACTCCGACCCCAATAGCTGCTTAAGCCACTCGCTAGCAAAGGAATACGCGGAGGACCACCCTCCGATCTGTGACACCCTCCGATCTGTGACACCCTCCGATCTGTGACACTCGCGTCGATGACGTGAGCTGGGCAGTCGCCTTTATTCAACATCAGCGTAACATTCCGCAATTGAATCTGATTGGCTATTCCTGGGGAACCGTCATTGCAGGGACTTGCGCCGGCGAACACCCTGAATCGATTCGCAAACTGGTGTTGGTTGGTGCCTTGTGGGCAGGGGCAGGTGCCACCTCTAGTCTTGTTTCCGCGACGCTCGGGTCTTATCGAACTGTCGATGCCCAAGCGGCTAGCACGCGCTGGGCGCAAGGGCTGAGCCAGGCCGAATTCGATAGCATATCGCTTTCTATTGGAGTTTGAATTCTAGACATACACAATTTATCGATTGATAGATTGGCATAGATTCTTTCCGCTAAACTTCCTCTACCCGTTAAGTGCCTATCAGGTGATTGTAGGAAATCACCATGTGCGGGACAGTTGGTGGTCAAATGGCGGTTAGATTTTATGCATAAGCATTTCATATAGTCATACTGGTCTCCATGAATTGCTTTAGCCTTGGTGATAAGTTTCTGAGTTTTTGGATCATACGAAGTTTAGATTTGATCCTCGTTAGTGGACGCCAGCAATTGGCAAGCGGTAACATGCAAAACAGTCTACCTATTTCTTTTTCCCAACTCGAAAAATCACGGAGCCTCAATATGAAAGCCATAGTCTTACAAGAGCTGAGGAGGGATGCCGAAGGAATGAATTTGTTCGATAGCTTGGTGACTACCGATGTGCCGTATCCAGAGCCGCGGGAAAATGAAGTAACTGTTAAGGTAATGGCCAGTGCACTCAATCATCGTGATCTATGGATAGTTCGGGGTTTGTATGCAGGCATTAAGCCTCCGATCATTCTTGGCTCAGATGGAGCCGGTGTAGTGGACAAGGTCGGTAGTAGTGTTGATGCTGGCTTGGTTGGTAGTGCGGTAATCATTAATCCGAGTTTACGTTTCGGTGATAATCCTCGAGTACAGGGTAAAGAATTCAGTATTCTTGGCCTGCCAGAGGATGGCACGCATGCGGAGTACGTTAGAGTGCCCGCCGAAAATATCTTCGCGAAGCCAGACTTTTTGAGCTTTGAACAAGCGGCAGCACTTCCTCTTGCGGGCATTACAGGGTACCGAGCCTTGTTCACCCAGGGCAAACTGGAATCGGGCCAGGTGGTTGTTATAAGCGGTATCGGGGGTGGTGTGTCTTCGCTAATGCTGGCCATGGCGGTGGGACGCGGCGCGAAGGTTTATGTTACTTCCAGCAGTGATGAGAAAATTGGCGCCGCTGTGGCAGATGGAGCTATCGCTGGCGTGAATTACCACAGTGAAGATTGGGTCAAGCAATTACAAGCGCTAACCGAATCAGATGGCATTGATCTGGTTGTAGACAGCGCCGGTGGCGATGGCTTTGCCTCATTGCTTGATTGTCTGAAACCTGGGGGGAGATTGACTTTCTTTGGCGCCACTCGTGGTTTTCCTTCTGGCATCGATCTACGGAAAATGTTTTTCAAACAAATCACTATTCAGGGAACTACCATGGGTAACAACGCGGACTTTGCGAACATGGTTGATCTGGTTAACACGTTGCAGATGCAGCCTCGGATAGATGGGCCCACCTCTATAAAAGATATTCGCCAGGCTTATAATAAAATGCACGCAGGGGACCAATTTGGGAAATTGGTGTTGACTCATGATAGTTGGAATTAGACTTAGGCAGATAGTTATTGTTATGCGTGTTGTTAGACTAACCCCTCTCTAGGGGCCTGCCCCGATAGGTCAGAAGGGTTCCATCTAACCCCTGTACATACTATATGTGGACGAACGGTTAGTTAATTTAATAAAAGCAATTTGTAATAATCGTTTAATGCCAGAAGTTTGAATATGGGAAAAATTTTAGCACTATCAGCTTTGAGTGCTGTCTTGGGTTAATAGTCAGGGTCAAGACGTTACCGGGAATTTCTTAAGAGTGCCGGGACAAGCTATTGGCTGTAACACTGGCGTTAATAATGCTCGGCAACCAGTTTATCAAGATTGGGATGCTTTTTATGACTAATATTCCAACGTCCAATGGCGTTGTCGCGGTATTCAGACTGGACAGTTCTCGCTGAATTCAAATTGCGCCCTCGATATCAAAGCTGATAACCGGTGGCCGGGGCTGTAATGCGGAGTTTTATGCTGAATGTAGAGTCTCTATATTCCGTGACCATGAGGAAACTATGAAAAATCTGCCATTCGTCGTATTTCTAGTAGCGCTACTGACTGCCTGTGCAACTGATGATGGCTCTCGATTGAACCCTAATATGATGTCGGATGAGGAAATCGTCGCCTATAACGCGGTTCAGGTTAGGGTCTGGACCGAGATACTGTGTATTCGGGAAGTCTCGATACGCAGTCGTATACGCAAAAGGCACTGCTCGACAGTGTCCGAATGGAACGATCGTGGGGTATCCGCCGGTGAACAGCTCAATATCATCAGCTTCGGCACACCTCAAATCTTTCACTAAATTTCTAAATAACCCCCTACAAATGACAATCAATCGTTAAGTCAGGACTCCAACCTGGGGGAGCACATGCCCTTAATTTGGGATGGTTCCATTGCAGCCCTATACAGACTATTTTGGAAGAACGGATAGTTATTCCTGAGAAAAACCTATGGAACTACTAACAATAAAAATGCCTCCTTTATTCGGAGGCCTGATGTAATGAGCATAGAACGAATTATCAACGTAATAGGCATATTCGGAGTTATAGGTTCGCTTATATTTGTTGGGTTGCAAATGGACCAATCTCAAAAATAGCTTTAGCTGCACAGCAACAAGCTAGAACTGAGGTGCTTATCGAAATTATTGGAGGATTTGACGAAGGCGATTCAAGCTTTGTTGAATATATGACTGGAATCGTATATGGAACTTACCCAGCAGATACGGCTACGATCAGAGATGCTATATGGCAATTTTGGATGCTTTATGAAAATGATTTTCTTCAATACAAACTTGGCCTAATGGACGCAGAGATCTGGGACGCGAAACTAAAAGCTATGCTGGCTATGTATAATACCTACAAGTACAGAGATATAACGGATTTAGTTTTAGGGTTTTCGACAAATGAATTATCGGAACTACTCATTGAGTTATCAGAAATTAAATGTCCCTAGTTATCAGGAATAACCTAGCAACTAGCAATATTTCTGCTTTCGATCTAAGTCGAGGGTTTTAGCCAATTAGCCAGGCTTAACTCCTCTAAGCTCTAATAGTAGGTCTCTGAGGTCTTATTCACTATGATTCTTTACATGGTTTAGTGCGCTCATACAAAGTTGACTTGGTACAGATTAAACTTTGAGTTATGGCAATCTCAGAAGAAAAGCTCAGCTTTTAAGGCCTACACCCGGCGTAATAAAGTCATTGCTTTTGGTGGTTGTCCTTGGTATCTATGAAGCCTTGCGTTAGTGGGTATTGGGCGTTACAAAATCGGGATTACTCCCTATGATTCGACTTTTACACAAGCTGTTTATTCCATGCATTCTCATTGGGTTAACCACCAGCACGGTTTCCGCTCAGGAGTCCGATTCTACTGACACGACAATCACAGCCTCAACGCCGAGGCCAATTGAAGAAATTACAGTCGTTCGTCAGAAGTCTCTAGCCCGTTTGCGTCTTCGCATGGATGAGAAAGAAGCAGAAATTTATAATTTCTTTAATGCCAATAATAGTTCTCCCCGCTTGGATATCATTTGCACCAACCGTAGGCCTACAGGAACTCACCTATTGAAAAGGGAATGCGAACCCCGGTTTCTGAAACAATTGCGAGTGGAAAAAACGCGAGACGGCGGAATGGGGATTGGAGCAGGGTACAATCAACTTGATTTGGTTGGATGGTCAGCACAAGACTTTGAAAATCTACAGAATGAAATGCTTGCGCTGATAGCCTCTAGCAATGAGTTTGCGCGCCACCTAGCTACCCTTGTTGAATTGACTGAGAATTACGAGACGCACTATAGGGCAATATTCGGGCCGCGGTAGCGGAGATTTTGGTGTCCGCTTCTGGCGGAAAGCAGTAATGAAGTGAGCTGGCGCTGAGGAGATAAGATAGTACCTACTAAAAATTGTTATACCTTTTTGTGAGAAGGAGCGGGACCGATGAATAAAAAACAGAGTGAATTAGCAAGAGTTTTGGTTCGAAGGGTTTTTCTCGCTGGCTTATTGGCGGCGACTTCGGTAACTGGGTGGGCGTCAGAAAATTTTCCAACGGCAAGGCCGGAATCTGTCGGAATTTCTACCGAGCGTTTAGCCCGAATCGACGAGTATTTCCAACGATTCATTGATGACAACCAAGTCGCAGGCGCAGTAACACTGGTAGCTAGGCACGGTAAGATAGTGCATCACTCGGCACTCGGTTGGAAATACCGAGAGCAGGATATTCCAATGACAACCGATACCATTTTTTATCTGGCATCGATGACTAAACCGATAGTATCAACCGCACTGATGATGCTATTCGAAGAAGGGAGGTTTCGGCTAGACGATCCTATCTCGGAATGGATACCGGAATATGCAGATCACATGGTGTTGGACAGCGACGGGCCACGCAAACGAAGCGTGCCCCAGGCGCGGCCAATCACAATTCGCCATGTGCTGACCCATACCTCAGGATTGACATTCGATCCTGCAAACGTTGGGCTATCTGAAGAGGAGATGCAGTGGGTAAGTAACAACGGCAAACCGTTCGCGACGCTCGGTGAACGTGTTGTTCGAGCTGCTATGATTCCTGGCACATTTCACCCGGGTGATCATTGGTTGTACGGCACATCAACTGACTTCGTGGCCGTACTAGTCGAGAAAATTTCTGGTCAATCACTTGACCAGTTTCTACGGGAACGGATCTTTGAGCCTCTAGGCATGGTGGACACGTTCTACAACATACCTCGCAGCAAAGTAGATCGCGTGGCGGCGACCTACATGTTGAACGAAGCAAACGAGGCGGATTTACAAATAGCACCAGATTTCAATGAGCCGACTACCTACTTCCCTGGCACTAGTGGACTGAATAGTACGTCGTCTGACTATATTCGCTTCGCACAGATGATCGCGAACGGCGGAGAACTAGACGGTGTTCGGCTACTCGGTCGAATGACCGTCGATCTCATGATAAGCAATCATACAGGCGACAAGGATGTTTATGTTCGTGGGCCGGGATACGGTTTTGGTTTAGGCTTCGGCGTATTGATCGATCCGACAGTTTCATTTGATACCTTGTCCCCTGGCAGCTACGGCTGGGGTGGAGCTCGCGGCACGTTGTACTATGCAGACCCGGTCGAAGATCTGATCGGGCTTATGTTTATTCAGCTACCAAATCACGGGCCACTTAACATTCGACAGAGGTTTACAAACGTGGTGAGTCAGTCGGTCGTGGATAGCGCTGCTGAGCAGAAACCTAAAGTACAAGGCTATGTGATACCAAGGTAACTGTAACGACCGCTCTTGGCCGAAAGCCGGTATAAGCCGAATTTCAAAAATTTGGGTTTAGAGATAATGCTGCCGCTGGAGTCCCAGATAGACGAAGGGGGTGTCCCTGTTTTTATAAAGGAGGGAACGAAGGAAAATATGCTCACTGAAGCTCTTCTCGACGGCGCAAATTTCCCAGAGATTCGGCTCGAAGGTAACGGTGTCGTAGGCTCGCTAGATGCAGCTAGTCTGCCAGTGAGTATTCAGATGTTGGGCCGTACAATCGAGCAGACCTTTCCCGCTTCAATTTCTATTACAGAAGATTCTGTGCTCGTTCAGGGTGAGTATCAACTAACGCATGCCGACCTAGGTTTGGAGCCTTTCTCGTTATTGGGCGGCGCCATGGCTGTCGGTGCCGAAATCGACTTCACCTATCGTCTGCGTGCGAATGTGGTCGCTCAATAAGCAAGCAAATATTTAGTGGAGGAAAGGGACCGGGGGGATTTATTTTTAATCAATCTCACAACTGATCAATTTCAAATCCCCCGGACCCCTTTAATTACTTCTCCTTCAATGGGTAAATCAAATTTTCTAAGCCATTCACTTTAATTTCATAAGTTAGTTGAAGTAATTCACCGATTTGGCTTTGGGGAAATCCCTGCCTAGCAAACCATACCAAGTAGGGTTCTGGTAATTCAATCAGAGTTCTGTTCTTGTATTTACCGAAGGGCATTTTCATATTGGCGATCTTATTGAGATTCTCTGGATCATACATCTTCTAAAGTCTTTCCTGAGGGATAAGTGCCTTGATTAATAAGGGTCTGAGTAAATATACAGTAGTTTTGGGAGTGAGGAGATTGTTTGTAGGGGCGGGCCAATTCGCATACAGCGAATTAGGACAGCCGAAGGCTGGGCGCATCGTGGAGCCTGGTCCTGTGGCATGGTCGCTGGATTGATTTCAAAGTGAGGTTCCCCCAGAGGGATTAAAAATTGATCCCTACGACCCCTAAATACTGCAGTTGGGAAAGAAGGGGCACTAATAAAATGGTAAGATATTGCCTAAGAGAATGCCTAAGACGGCCATGTAAGTATCTGGCGAGCCAGCTTTGCCAATGTACTACTAATTTTGGCGAGTAACACGCCGGGAAAAAGGAGCAAGTTTGATGAGTAATTGGGATCATGCGTTCACCGGCAAGCCAAAACAAGGGCTTGTTCAGTCACACAGTTTTGCAGGTGCAGCCAGTTTTTTTCGTGCCCCCTATCAGCGCGATCTAACCGGAATTGATGTGGCAGTCTCCGGCATCCCCTTGGATGTCGCTACTACTAATCGACCCGGAGCGCGACTCGGGCCCAGAGCGATCCGTGCTGCGTCTCTCTCTTTGGCATGGGAACGTCCATGGCCATGGACTAGGGACCCCATGGCAGAACTGGCGATTGTTGATTACGGGGATTGCGAAATTCCTTCGGGCTCTGGGCTGTGCAGTGTTGATCATATAGAGGCTCATGTTGCGCAAATTTTACAAAGCGGTGCCGCCGCCTTGTTACTGGGTGGAGATCATTTTATTTCCTATCCGAGCATTTGTGCCCATGCAAAAGTTCATGGCCCACTGAGCCTGATTCATTTTGATGCGCACACAGATACCTGGCCGTCTTCCGGTGCAGGAGTTAATCATGGCACTATGTTTTACAAGGCTGCCAAAGAAGGTCTAGTTCGACCCGAGAGTTCGATACAGATCGGTATACGTACCACTAATGAGGATACTCTGGGTTATGAAATACTGTCTGCTGCCGATGTTCACACTCGGCCAGCCTCTGAGGTGTTACAACAGATTAAAGAAAGAGTCGGCACAACACCGGTCTACCTTACCTTCGATATCGATTGTCTGGATCCTGCCTTTGCGCCTGGCACTGGCACCCCTGTTCCTGGTGGTTTATCATCCTTTCAGGCTCTAAACATCATCCGTGGACTAACAGGTATAAATTTAGTAGGCATGGATGTGGTAGAAGTGGCCCCTTCCTACGATCATGCGGAAATCACCGCGCTAGCAGCAGCACAAATTTCAATTGAATTATTGTGTTTGTATGCCGAATCAAGTAGAGGAAATTCAGGAGTCTTAAATTGACTGACAGCACAAGCAGCACTGTAGTGAGTGGAACCTGGAGCCCAAGTGATGCCCAGGAATTGTATGCGATGGATGTTTGGAGTGATGGTTTTTTCTCTGTCAACGAGAAAGGCCATGTCGCCGCTAAACCGGTAAGCGAAGGAGAGCTGAGCATCGACGTGACGGATGTGATTACGGCAGCGTTGGCAGAAGGTTCTACATTGCCGCTTTTGATTCGCTTTCAAGATATCATTAGCTCACGCGTTCGTCGTTTGAATCGCAAGTTCCGTGATGCCATCGCTGAAGCGTCGTACGACGGTGAGTATCGAAGTATCTACCCAATCAAAGTCAACCAATTGCACGAAGTAGTGGCTGAGGTACTAGAAGCAGGTAAAGAATTTAATCTTGGACTAGAGTGCGGTTCCCGCGCTGAACTGATCGCAGCCTTGCCACTTGTGGGTGATGTGCATCTGTTGCTATGCAACGGTGTGAAAGATCGAACAATGCTGAGTCTTATACTTAATGCGCAAGTGCTGGGGCAGCAGGTGCTGCCGGTTATTGAAAAGTATTCCGAGTTTGAGCAATTGATGTCATTGGCGGATCAGCGCGATATGACTCCGCAGTTGGGAGTGCGGGTAAAACTTTCCACCAGAGGTTCAGGTCGTTGGTTTGAGTCAGGGGGCTCTAGTTCGAAATTCGGGCTGACAGTTCCTGAATTGATGCACATGGTGCACGAGTTAGAGCGTCGTGGTATTGCCGATAGGCTCGAGTTGTTGCATTTTCACCTGGGCAGTCAAATTGCGGACATTCAGGTGCTCCGCGCTGCAGTCAGAGAAATTACGCAAATGTACGCTGACCTGTGCCTGCGAGGCTTGCAGATTCGTTTTCTTGATGTGGGTGGGGGATTGGGTGTTGATTATGGAGGAGACGCCGATAATCCTGAATCCTCTATAAATTATGGTGTGCGAGAGTACGCAAACATTGTCGTCTTCGCAGTTAAAGAGATTTGCGAAGAACGCGGGGTAAAGCAGCCAGATTTGCTCTCGGAAAGCGGTCGCGCTTTGACAGCCCATCACTCAATGTTGGTGGTGCCGGTACTGGGAGTGCATCGGCCCGACAGTCCTCCAATATCGCAAATGCCAATTGAGCCTCATGCTGTTATTAAACGCATGAGACAAGTGTTAGATGCAATCCAAGATATTGAAAATATCGGCATGCTATTCGAAGTTTTTCATGATGCCCAGGAAATTCGTGAAGAGTCTGAGCAACTAGCTCGTCTAGGCTATTTGCCGCTTGATCATTTGGCTCAAACTGACAGTTTATACTGGACTATTTGTCGCGAGGTGTTGCGACTTCTTAAAATAGAGGACCTGAACCCGTTGCCCAATGAGCAGTTGGAGTTGGAGCGACAGTTAATAGATTTATACCTTTGCGATTTTTCTGTATTCCAGTCCATACCTGATCACTGGGCAATTAAGCAGGTTTTTCCGGTGATGCCGCTGGACAGGTTGGATAAAGAACCGATGCGGCGTGGGCAATTAGTTGACCTGACCTGCGACTCCGATGGCAAGATTAGTGAATATGTATCTTCAAATCCGGACAGGAGTTGGTTGCCACTGCATGATTTCAAACAGGACGAGCCCTATTATCTGGGGATATTTCTGGTGGGTGCTTACCAAGAAATTCTTGGTGATGCGCACAATCTGATTGGCCGTGTTGGTGAGGTACATGTCTACGCCAATGCAGACGAGCCGGATAATTTCTGGATAGAAGAAGTAATTAAGGGGATCAGTATCAAGGACATGCTTTCGCAGGTGCAGTATTTCCCCAATGACTTGGATCGGAGAATGTCCGAGTTAATCAGGCAAAAAATTGCTTCAGGCACGGTAAAACCTGCAGAAGGTATGCGAATTCTTAATAATTATGTTAAGCGCCTGGATGATTCTACTTATTGCGATGCCGATTAAAAAAGGTAGAAGTGAAATAAGGGGGCAATAATATAATAGTGAATTAGCAAAGCTGGCTAGCAGAATGCGTCATAGCCACCTTCGGTCGTTTCTTACTATTCTATTGGTCCCCTTATGTTCCTTCTGCGGCTTAGTCTAAAATTTCTGCTTACTCCAGTTCAATATGAATCTTAATATGGAGTCGCGAAGAAATCAAAAAACGTTGCCATAATTATTGAGCAAACGACTTTGTGATTACATACCCAATGCGTTCAGACCAGCTGTAACAGCCTGCCTGGTTGAGTACTGTCAGGGCATCCTGCGCCTGCTGATCACTTAGCCTTAAGCCCAGGCCATTACCAGCAATTTCCTTGATTACACCTATTTCACCTGCAGGATGCTGAGCCTGCCTTGCACCAAGATAATTATCTACATACGTTCCTACTGAACCCCACGAGCTGTCCTTCAGAAGTAAATCTTGCAGCAAATCTCTTGACCCAGCTTGCGCTGGGGCGCCAGTAATCAGCACTAATATTTCGTGGAAAAAGTATGATGCAGTGTTATCAGGCACCGAAATTACCTTGTCTTTTAAAGCAGCAGCTTCGGCAGCAGCAACTTCTGCGGTAGCTTGGGCAGCGGCTTCGGCAGCAGCAACTTCTGCGGCAGCTTGGGCAGCGGCTTCGGCAGCAGCAACTGCATCTGCATCTGTTGAAAAACCTTCTGATGCATCAATTAAACCATCAAGCGTTCCTAACCGAACGCCCTTGGATTTATCCGACAACATAGTACCGGAGTAGTTAGCGACGATACTTGAAAGGTCTTTGCTCGTATCGTCTCTAATGGCACTAGCCAATCCGCCTTGAGCAAGAGACTGAAGTTTTGCCATGTTTGAAAGCGCATGAACTTGCGAAGTAAGGGTGCTGTCTGAAAAATTAGCAGATGTCTTCACCGTGAGGCTATTTATTTCACTGAGAGCTTCTGCTGTCTGCTTCGCCAGCAAAGTAAGATTTCCTAACTCAGCCTCTGGTGTCAAATCAGTAATAATTCCAGCTTTTTCAATGGCACTTATATGATCTAGGTTTACATCAAGGTGACACAAACCTCCAAATAGCTCTAAAAAGCGCTTTATTGCTTACCCTGTGCTTACCCAACTAAAAAATAACCTAGAGGAAAACCTCTAAGTGATTGATTTATATGGTAGCAATGGGTGCTACTGAATAGTATCAATAAGTCGTTGTTATATATAGGTATTAAATTTATTAAGTTAGACGATACCATCAAGGATACCATCAATTAGTTTTGTCATCTTGCTCTTCTATGAGTCTTCCCAAAAGCTACGAAGGCGATCTTTAGCTAGCCCTCGATCAGTCCTGTTCACGTGAATAACATAGCAACCCAGCTCATCGGGCTTAAACCTGATAGAGCGCCCGTCTTCCGCTGCGACTACAAGCTCACCACCAGAATGCTCTACAAAGGCATAGGAGCGCCCCTGAGCATCGAACACTTTACTACCGGCAAACACCTCTTTATCGTCCAGTAACCGCTTGATCTGCATATT
>JAQCKF010000037.1 GCA_027592275.1 Pseudomonadota bacterium | reverse complement strand
GGGGCTCCCATAAGTGCCGCCACTGGCTATATAGAATTCTTTTACCCGGCTCAATAATCGTTGATCTTCTTCGTATCCTTCTTTATGCGCATTTCGATGCATGCGCTTTTTATTGCTGCTACTGGTCAGTCAACCACTCAAGCTGACAGCGATTTTTTGTATCTACCCCAGTCAAAACAGGGACCTGGATCGGTTTTTCTACCCGGTGCTATATCGCTATGCCCAACGATTTTGTCCTTGCTCATCTTCGAGTATGTGCTCAGCAATAGAGTAGTCACGTTGGCGAGGCTAGTGTACTGACTATCGGTAAATGACTCGAAATCCGTACCCTCTAGCTCAATTCCAATGGAGAAATCATTGCAGTTACTTCTCTCGCAGAAAAGTGATTCTCCCGCATGCCAAGCTCGATTGCTAAAAGGAACGAACTGTGTGAGTCGACCCTCTCGATCTATCAGCAGATGAGCTGATACCTTGACGTCAGCTATTTCTGCATAGAAAGGATGAGACTCGCTATCAAGCTCGTTGCAGAAAAATTGCTGAATAGCGGACGTGCCAAATTCACCTGGAGGGAGACTAATATTGTGAATCACCAACAACTCGATATCGGTGGTATCTGGCCTAGCATTCTGGTTGGGCGACTCTACAATTTGAGCACCTATCAGGATGTCGTTGGCTATAGAGAGTTCCATGGCAACCGTCCAGCGAACGAATGGATTTCTAAAAGGCGTCCAACCTCTCAAGGGTCATACGCACTGCACTCGCTCGATATTACCACAAAATGTTAACTTGCTTGACGAAGTAGGCGGCCAAACCCTGACTCGTTAGGCGAGCAGGCTCTGGCGGACTGGGCGGGAGCGAAAAATCTACGACTTACGTTCAAATACCGTGACATTGCAAGCGGCGGGTCTACTTGCTCCATCTGACAGAATGATCTCACAACGGCGCAGGGAAATAGCTAGGCCCAATCGGCTGCGCGTAATAGCGATCTTTCTAGTGCTCGCATCCGAACCCGAATTGGTAATCACGAACACATCACCTTGAACTCCACTTTTAGTGACTACGCAGTCGTGCAGCTTGCCCTTTATAAGCATCTTCACAGAACTACAGGCGCCCAAGCCATCTACCGAAGAAAGACAATCAAGTAACTGTGCCTTCTCCTCGCTTTCAACATAATCGTCATTTACCGGCTCGCCGTTTATAAGCTGCGCTATCTCGTTTAAGTCGTCGGCATTTAGAATGCTTTCTCCCGAGGGACTTACACTAGCCTCGGGCTCGATGCGAGCGCCAGAATCGACAGCACTCTCTCTAAATGAAGGTCTCAGTGGCGTTACTTTTCCCGAGAGTTGATTTTTAAGCGCATTGATAAACTGTTCCTCATCGACATTAGAAATTCTCAGCAATCGCAGCCCTTGACTAAGTTTTTCAAGGAGCAGCGATTCATCAAACCTACTCGTTTCGATTTGACCAGCACTGCACAGAACCAATAACTGCAATACATGCTCCGCCTCTTGCCACTCAAGACTCGACACACCTTTGTTGAGACCAATTAATAGCAACACCATGCGCCAATGCTCATTGGCCATCTGTTGCACAAAGTCAGGCACATCAGCACTTGATTGAACGACTTGCAATGCATCACTCACTGATGATTCAACCGCTTTAGAATCGGGCTTGAGCTGCTGACTGTCAGTTGCCGAATTGTGTTGGGTCACCTTGCTTGGTGTGCAGCTACTTGCGACCGGCATATGAAAAGAAGAAGAGGACGAATAGAGGCGGTCAACGAACTGCTTATTGTCGATATTATTCAAGATACTGATGCTATCAAGGAAAAGCTTTTCCAATTTCATTAGGAAATTCTGCTCAAACAGCTTCATAAACACCAATCGAATCTCTAGATTCATTTTGATCGTATCTTGCGCCACGACAAACCCGAGAAGCACGGATGAAACGAGTGTATTACCACGTATCAGATGCTTCCCTTTCTTAGTGTCTATTGCACAGAAAAGACTTTCGATCTGCTTTACGTAGGGCGAGTAGTATTTATTCGCCTTTCGCGCCATGGTGCTTACTGCAAGCTCAAACTTTATGCTCTCAAAGATAACCGGCGATTCTGAACCCTGTCGTGACGCAGCGCTAGAGTAGTCAAACTGCGAATTGCCGCGCTTCATATTGTTCGCTGCGGCATCGAGGAAAGTTTCTTCAAACAAGACTTGTTTAGCGCGGATTTCTCTCATCGTACTCAGGTAGTCGCTACCCGCTGTGAACTGGCCTTTTTGCCCTGCCTCAAAAACAAAGTCATCGACCTCATCGAAGAACCTACCGCTCAACTGACTCATTGCTTCCGCAGTCGCTGTCTTAATGCCCAGCCAGCTTTCTCAATTTGCGCCGTATCCGCAGATTGGTGTTTAGTAGCTTGGTTTACCATCGAGACTATGGACATGATTTATCGGGGTAAGCACTCTGTTTATGGGTGTTTCGAGATTTCTTATATCACCCAGCCCTTAAGCAAAGCATGACACTGTTCACAGACCGGGGAATTAGCGGCTATTTAGAACAAATTCAATTGCTTACCTTATCAATATTTTTCAAAAAACATGACTGAGTTCACAACTTCCTATTCCAAGTGGGATAAGACATAATCTTCAAAATGTCTTCACCAGCGACAGAAAACAAAACCCCACCAGGCAAACGCATTGGCCAGGGCATGCTAATCTTCAGTTTCGTGCTTGGGCTAGGCGGGTTAACTTTCTTCTTTGAAGATCAAATTCAACAACAAGTAAACCCGAATCAGAACCCGCGCTCGATGGAGTTAACTTCAGGAATACGAGAAGTCACTCTGCAGCAAAATAGACAGGGGCATTACGTGGCAAGCGGTACCGTGAACAATGTGCCGGTTCTCTTTCTATTGGACACTGGGGCCACCGACGTTGCTATACCCGAGTCAATTGCCTTAGCCGCTGGTCTGCAGCGCGGAGCTACATCACGAGCATCGACGGCGAATGGCGTGGTCACTGTCTATTCAACCCGAGTGGCCGAACTAACTTTAGGCAATATAGTTCTCCAGGATGTCAACGCAAGCATCACTACAAGCATGAGCGGCGATACGATCCTGCTCGGCATGAGCGCACTGCGCCAAGTAGAATTCAGTCAGCGCGGCGACGAACTGACGCTTCGACACTATCCGGAGTCTTGACAAAGCATGCCTCCTACTATCCCCACCGATATAGCTAAACTCGTCACCTTTTGTCTGCAAGAAGATGTTGGCACGGGCGACATCACTGCTGAACTCATCCCAATCGATAAAACAATTTCTGCAAAACTAATAAGCAGAGACAACGGAATTTTTTGCGGACGACCTTGGGCAGACGAGGTATTTCATCAAGTCGATAGTTCGCTCACTGTAAAATGGAACATCGAAGAGGGAGTTAAGCTTTCTCCCGATCAGACACTCGTCCAAATTGCTGGTTCGGCACGTAGCATTCTAACTGCTGAGCGAACCGTCTTAAATTTTCTACAAACACTTTCCGCCGTCTCCACCATGAGCCAGCACTATGCATCTTTAGTAAGGCACACTTCGGTAAAATTACTAGATACAAGAAAAACCCTACCCAGTCTGCGCTCAGCACAAAAATACGCCGTTCGTATCGGAGGCTGTTTCAATCACCGCATGGGATTGTTTGATGCCTTCCTGATCAAGGAAAACCACATCGTCGCCTGCGGCGGTATCGAAGCGGCTGTTTCTAAAGCGAAAGCTCTCTACCCCGACAAACCTGTTGAGATAGAGGTGCAGAGTTTAGATGAGCTGGAACTGGCTATATCCGCAAAGGCCGATATCGTCATGCTCGACAATTTCGAATGTAGCAACATTTTAAAGGCTGTAAAACTGAATGCTGGCCGCTTGAAACTAGAGGCTTCCGGGGGCATAGAGGCGGATATGCTGGTATCTATCGCTGAAACTGGCGTAGACTATATTTCTCTAGGCGCACTGACCAAGAACTGCCAGGCCATAGATCTTTCACTATTGATAGAATGATGACCATCGCGAGAACTAATCAAAGTTGTCCCGACTGATAAGAATCAGGGAGAATCGATGCAATACAAACTCTTGTGCAAAAATCTACTCTCAATCTCACTACTGCTAATTCCTGCGGTAGCGTCGAGTCATGGCGGGAATCTCGACCTCAATGGCGGGCACTATTACGGCCGCTCTTATCACTGCCATATGAGCGGATGCGCAATGCCCGACACATTCAGCATCGGGAGAAATCGCAGGGATAGCCTCATGACGAATCATCGGGACAGAGAGAAATTCTATAACACTGATGATTGGGACTTCGAAGTGGATTATGACAATGATTGCCAATCAACCCGGCAGGAAATGTTGATTCTCACCAACCGTACTGAGTCTCGATACACCAATCCCCGCAACTGCGTAGTTCGTACCGGTGAGTGGTTAGATGAATATACTGGCAAGATTTTCAAGGTAGCCGTTCAGGTAGATATAGATCATGTCATCCCGCTCATGTACGCGCACACCCATGGCGGCGATCGCTGGCCGCAACAAAAGAAACTGCAATTTGCAAATGATCCGCTCAACATGATGCTGGTTGATAAGCAAGAGATTAAGAAGAAACGCGAACGAGGCCCAGATCGCTACCTACCGCGCAAAGAATTTCAGTGCGAGTATGCGGGCCTCTGGCAAGCGATTGCAGACAACTATGATCTTGATATAGAGACCCAAGACAAGAACAAAATTAGAAAAATCTTGGAAGGCTGCGCAGACTAGTGGCGATCTAAATAACCAGTAAAAGTTGAATTACAAAAAGAGTTGCAAAAAAAATGCCGAACTTAGTTCGGCATTTTTTTGGACTTCTGTTTGTGCTACTTCAAATTAGGGGCTTAAGACCTTAATGGCATCCATACCATTGTCTGGGTCCAACTTAGCTTCGCCTGCTGGGAATCCATTCTCAGACAAAATATAGGCAATTACGTCTGTATACTCTTCGAGCATCAATGAGCCAGGATTATCGGCTGGCATCGTTCCCAAGATTGACTCCCATAACCAGAGCACGGGCTGATCGTTGTAAGACTTCAGAATATCGCGATAGAAGCGCATATCGTGGCAGGTCTTACAGCTATTATCGTATACGCTCTTGCCAGTCTCCGCCTGTGCTGCAGTAAAAACGCCGTCATTCACAGTTTTGTCCTGAGCCATACCAATCTGACTTAGGGCAAGACCCGTCAATGCCAAAATTATTTTCACTGAATTATTCATCGTTTATTTCCTCAGCAGTAGGTGAAACTCGTGTTTCAGGTCTGCTTATCCTTTAAGGTAAATATTCTGCAACTTATGCAACTGGCAACCAACCCTAGCGCAAAGCGTCTTATAAACTGGGCTGATTTGAGAACCGCGTAAACATAAACTACATCAGCGATTTTATCAAGTAGTTACATCTTCTCAGCTTAATCAATGTTAGAAAAAAGACTTATAAATCAGCTGCTTAATCTCATGCTCCCACTATAGACCGAGATAAATGAACCGCAGCTTAACTGTGCCATCGGCCCGTCTGGGAAAGTAGGGGTCTATCGCAATTTTCAATGTTCGATTGGACAGATGCAGACTAAATGAGGCGCCGAGACTCAAAAGCCACTCTGATAACAGATTCCCAACACTTAGTTCCGATCACTGTCTTTGTACATCAGCGCTGTAACCTGTTCTGACACCAACCCAATAAGGAATACGATGATTGCGCTCATCAATAGTACCGCACTCATATTTGTGAAAGTTCCCTGAGTCGAATAGGTATACACATAATTGAGAAGCCCTAAGCCGAAAAATCCAGCAGCAACCGGCAAGAATATTTTCAGTGGCGAATACAAAGTGCCAACCTTAAAGATTATGAGCAGAAACCGAATACCATCTTTGAGCAAGCTGATATGACTTTCGCCTAGACGCTGCTCAGTCTGAATGGGCATATATCCCACTGAATAACCCGCGCGAAAAAATGCCATCGTACTGGTAGTGGGGTAGGAGAACCCATTCGGCAGTAAATAGAGAAATTCTTTAAACTTACCGGCCTTAACTGCCCTAAATCCCGATGTTAGGTCTAAAATTTTATGACCGGTAATTGCCGATGAGAGCCAGTTGTAGACACCATTCGCTATTGCTCGAAAGGAATCTGCTTGCGATTGCTTATCTCTCGCCCCTACTACCATGTCATAGCCAAAGGCGAGTTTTTCGAGCAACTGCGGTATGTCCTCGGGCTTGTGCTGTCCATCTCCATCCAGAAATACAATCACATCACCCTTCGCTGCTCTCGCTCCAGTCTTAATGGCAGCGCCGTTTCCTTTGCTGTAGGGGTGGGTAACAACGGTAACGCCATGCTGCTCGCAAACACCCAGCGTATCGTCGGTAGATCCATCGTTTACTACTATCACCTCAGCATCCATCACCACAGCGAGCAAGCGCGGCAAGAAGTGCTTCAAATTCTCTGCTTCATTTTTCGCCGGGATCACAATTGATAGCGAATAGTTCTGGTCAGTTTGAGTCATATTGATTCCTGGGCACGCCTACTACCGGTCATCTAGCCGGCATTAATATTCGCTTCCATTACAGCGATTTCATCTGCAAAGAAGGGTAGCAAGAATGATTGTTCATTGTCTGTAACTCTTCCCCTATACAGAAATATTAACGCATAAGAATAGCGCCCTGACTAGGCACTGGTCATTTCATGCTATCAGGGATCTTCGGGTGTAGGTTTAGATCGAATGAATTACGCAGTAGAACAAGTGCAGTATCAAGCTGTCGACAACACACAAAGAGTTCTAAGTGCAAAAAAAGCTAGCTGGCCCTAGGGTCATTCGCCAGCGATAGCACAGCCAGAGCAGCAAATTGCGCGACCTTCATCTGGCAGCGCAGAAAACTGCACTTGCCACGGCTTTAGCATTAACTGCGTCGTTCTCAGTGCGACATAAAGAGTCGTGCCCCATTAAGAAGAGCCAACAACCAGCTAATCGCGATCCCACCACCAGGAAAGCGAAAAGTCTCAGATACTCGGTCTCTATGCCCCTGCTGCAAAGTTATACTTATTGATGCCCATTATAGGAGGACGCCCTACACGTTATTTATTATGGCCCCAGCACAGGAGAGCCGAGGGGGTGCAGAAGCCGCTCACCCAGACCTCTTTTCTGTGGCCTGCCACAGCCAATTCGGAGGATAAATGTGGAACTGTCTACATAATTGACCATTTTTGTCAGTTATGTCCTCTATTGTCAGTTTATGACGAGGTTGAATTACTGAGAAAACTACTACAAAATTCCTATATACCGATATAAATCAACAACTTAAAATATTATCAATTTCTGGCACGGAAAATGTATTAGTTAGCCTACCCGTTGGCAACACTGCGGACAGGATTTTAAATTAGATAGTTTTTCAAACTGGAGATAGAAAATGAAAAAAGTACAAAATGGTTTTACATTGATCGAACTGATGATCGTTGTTGCGATTATCGGTATTCTGGCGGCAATAGCACTTCCTGCTTACCAAAACTACTCAAACCGCGCCGCATTCTCCGAGCTAGTTCTTGCTGTAACACCTCGCAAGACAGCTGTTGAGCTAGCTATCCAGACTCGCAGCCCGGCTAATATAGCGGCGTTAGACGCTGGACTAATGGGTATTCCTGCTAACGTAACTGCTGCCGCACTTATTCATGGTGCTAATGTCACAGATGGGATCATCCTCATGACTTGGCGGACTACTGATGGTACAGCTGCCGAAGCATTGGCTGGCACCACTTACTCTCTAACTGCGAGCAGCGTTACACCTCCTGTTCAGTGGGCAGAAGGCGGCACTTGTCTGACTGCAGGTTTCTGCTAGAACAGATCGCTCTACCCTACTTAACTCAAGTCTCGCTTGAGTTCGAGAAGCTGGCACCCGACACCTTCGCGGTGTCAGCCTTTCAATAACTTAGAAGCTCCTCCACCTTGACTCTATTTAACGATTCCCTATAACCTTTAACCACAGTTGCATCCTCAATATCTTACCCAAAATTGATGGGGCACAAAAGGCAACCCAATGAGTCAAAAAAAACAAACAGGCTTCACCCTCATTGAGCTCATGATAGTCACCGCTATAATCGGAATCCTCGTCTAAGTAGCACTACCAGCTTATGATCTCTATAGAAACCGCGCTCGATTTTCCGAAGCAATCCTAGCGATAGGCTTCTATCGCGCCTCGATATTAGTACAGGCTCACTCCGATAAATTTGCCAACCTCGCCGATGTTGATGCAGGCACGAATGGTATTCCTCCGGCCCAAATCCAGGCTCCCTCTACACATGGCGTTGATGTGATCGATGGCGTCATCACGGTAACGTGGATGGCAGACGGAACAGATCTAGCGGGAACTACTTATACCCTAGCCGCCCAAGGCGTAGTGCCACCAGTTACATGGGTCTCAGGCGGTAGCTGTGTTATAGGCGGATATTGCTAAGTAATGGATTCTATTGCCTTCTGTCAAACTCGGCTGCAACTAAACATCAAGCCGCTCTAAGCAAGCTCTATTCCTCGGCGATAGCAGCAGGCGCAATGATGTTCGAATAGAACTTGCTTAGCGTTCGACCTTTGGTTTCAAAACACACGAAACCATTAGCGACTGCTGATATGAATTTACTAAAGAGACAGGATTCATCAAGCTGATCCAGTACATCTTCTGACACGCCAAGTCGGGTAGATTCCTCCGCTCTAAATGTACTTCTTAATCCATCGAGAGAATCTGGCATCGCTCGGTAATTCTCAGTTTGAATATAGAGAGGGTCTCCGATAAATTGAGCTCGAATTGTGGCAATCTGAGCGGCAATCTCAGACTCCGGTAGCTCGATATAAATCAGCTTAGGATAGGGCCCAGGAAATTCTTCAAGGATTTTTGGGTCGCGTTCATACTCCAGAAACTCTTCTGTGTCGATGCTGTAGAACGTATCATAGGCTAACACCAACGCTATAGGTCGCTCACTGTAAATAATCCACATCCCAGCGGCCATGCACGCTGCCTGAAAAAAAGCGATACAACTAAGATCGAAGTTTAGCCCCTTTTTTCCCGCCTTAAAAACAACCATAGTCAAAACAGGGCCCGCTATGAGGTCTACTCCTATGACTAATTGTAGCCCGGCCCACCCACTATCAATACTAAACAGAATTCCTGGGTACCACAGAAGTAGTATTACCGCTAACAGCCCTAAAAATATCGCTAGGCTGATTAAAAAATGTATGGCACCCGCCTTCCATCGACTCATGACTAGTCACTCCAACTTTGAAATCCTAATTCAATTGAGGGTAAAGCCGAAGCTTGTCCTACAATATATGAAACCAACATAATCAGAATTCTACCAGAGAACTCTTCAATGGCTGTAAAATTAGTCGGCTTGGCGCGGCGATTAGTTGCAGAAAATCTGATCGATGAAACGAGGGTCCAGCAAGCGATTTTGAAAGCCACACATCAAGACATAGCCCTATGCCATTACCTCGCCTGTAATAAGCTTGTTGATCAATATGCACTAGCGGTCATTACCTCGGATGAATTTAAATTACCTCTCATCGAGATCGAGAGCTTCGACCTCGACCATTGTCCGGTGAGTATTGTCGATGTTGATCTAGTAAAAAAACATCGAATACTGCCCCTTTCTACTAGGGACAAGTGCCTGTTCTTAGCTATATCCTATCCCGGCGATTTAGGCGCTATAGACGAAATCGCCTTTCACAGCGGGCTAAAAGTAGAATTGGTAATTGCAGAAGATAGTAAACTAGATTCAGCCATCAACAACTATCTGCAACGAACCAGCCGCAGCTATTCAAACAAGGCAGCTATCGATAGCAATCTCGAGAATGAGATCGCGATCGACTCCTCTAGCGTGAGCGAAAGAGAAGAAGAGCTAAACACTTTCGATGAGACACCTCTCGTGCGTTTCATCAATAACTTACTGTTGGAAGCCATCTCTCTGCGCGCATCGGATATTCACTTCGAACCCTATGAGAGTATCTATCGAATTAGATTCCGCATAGATGGCCTGTTACGGGAAATGACTAGGCCCCCAGTAAAGCTCACCGCCCGACTTGCATCGCGCATAAAGATCATGGCGCATCTCGATATTGCCGAGAAACGAGCCCCTCAAGATGGTCGCATTCATATCCGACTCGCTGGGAAAAGAACTATCGATGTTCGCGTCAATAGCCTACCCACACTGTGGGGCGAGAAAATTGTGATGCGAATTCTCGATCCTCTGAACACCGATCTCAACATGGACACTCTAGGCATGGAACCCCAGCAGAAAGAGGCGTACCTGCAGGCTTTGCAGAAACAGCAAGGCCTGATATTGGTTACTGGACCTACTGGCAGCGGAAAAAGCCTAACTCTCTATAGTGGCTTAAACAGTTTAAATGCGAATACAAAGAATATTTCTACGGTAGAAGATCCCGTCGAAATTACTATCGAAGGAATAAACCAACTCGCTGTAAACGCTAAAACCGGGATCTCTTTCTCGGTAGCACTGCGCGCGATTCTCCGCCAAGACCCGGACATTATTATGCTGGGAGAGATCAGGGACCTCGAAACAGCAGAGATCGTGTTACGTGCAGCACAAACCGGTCATCTAGTACTTACCACCCTCCACACGCTAAGCGCCGCAGCGAGCCTCAACAGGCTACGTAATATCGGCATTCCTCGCTACAACCTAGCAAGCACTATTAGCCTCATTGTGGCGCAGAGGCTTGCGCGCAGGCTCTGCGAACACTGCAAAGAATCTGTGGAAATACCCGAAAAGACACTCGCAGAGCTGGGTTTATCTGCTGAACTGCATCCAAACCCCCGGTTTTTTCGCGCAAAGGGCTGTGCCGACTGTAGAGATGGCTTTCGAGGCAGAATCGGCTTTTATGAAGTAGTTCCTGTATCCAAGAGCCTATCTCGGATTATCATGGAAGGAGGAAGAACACAGCGGTTCCGGAAACACATGAAAAAGCACGGATTACTTGATCTTCGGGAAGCGGCACTGCTCAAAGTTGCGCAGGGATTGACAAGCCTCGAAGAGGCTAACAGACTGACTTAAATACAAAATTCAGCGCTGCCGTGATATAGTCAGCGCGATCTAACGACTAGGTAATCTGGCGAGGCGCCCTATGGCTACTGAAGCAGTACAAACCACCTATCTTTGGCAAGGTACCGATAAAAACGGTAACAGAACCAAAGGCGAAATCCAGGGTAGCAGCCAAGCACTGGTAAAGGCACAGCTTCGTAAACAGGGAGTTGCCCCGACCAAGGTTAAACGCAAATCAAAGGATCTATTCGGACCCAGGAGGCAAAAGATCAAGCCTGGCGATATTGCCATTTTCACACGTCAGCTAGCAACGATGATGAAATCGGGCATCCCTCTTGTTCAGTCGTTTGAGATCGTCGGTGAAACCCTAGAAAATCCATCTATGCGTGAATTAGTTGGCCAGATTCGCGATGATGTGGCAGCGGGCAATACCTTTGCTGACTGCATCCGCAAACATCCACGCTATTTCGATGAGCTGTTCAGCAACTTAGTAGATGCCGGTGAGCAATCCGGTGCGTTAGAAACCATGCTCGATCGCTTAGCCACGTATAAAGAAAAATCCGAAGCACTGAAGTCAAAGATAAAAAAGGCGATGAACTATCCGATCGCGGTAGTCGCCATTGCGCTGGTCGTAACGGCAATTCTACTCATTAAAGTAGTGCCGCAGTTCGCTACCACCTTCTCTAGCTTTGGTGCCGATCTACCTGCATTTACGTTGTTTGTGCTAAGCCTTTCTGACTTCGCAATCGCGCACTGGTGGAAAGTATTAGGAGTACTAGTTGTCAGTGGTTACGTTTTTAAAGAAGCCAAAATGAGATCTGTGAATGTCGCTCAAATGGTAGACCGGATTTCACTGAAGATACCTATTGTTGGCCCGATATTAAGTTCTTCCTGCTACGCGCGATTTACCCGAACATTGTCAACCACCTTTTCCGCCGGCGTGCCTCTGGTAGACGCTTTAGAGTCAGTGGCAGGCGCAACTGGTAATATCGTTTACTCTACGGCAACTAGAAAAATTAGAGACGATGTGACAACTGGACAACAGCTCAATTTCGCGATTAAAAACACCACGCTATTTCCAGCCATGATTACTCAGATGGTCGGTATTGGAGAAGAGTCAGGCGCCCTAGATGGAATGCTAGATAAGTGCGCTGTCTACTATGAAGCAGAAGCAGATAATGCAGTAGACGGGCTCACCGCCTTGATGGAGCCGATGATCATGGCTGTACTGGGCATATTGATCGGCGGGTTGATGATTGCGATGTATCTGCCTATCTTCCAACTCGGCGCGGTGATGTAGCCTAAATACCTTTGTATGGAAATAATCGACCTCCTCTCTGCTAGCCCAGCTTTTCTACTGACCGTCTGCATCGTATTAGGGTTGTTAGTTGGAAGCTTCCTCAATGTAGTCGTCTACCGGCTACCTATAATGTTGCAGCGCGATTGGCGAGAACAATGTTGTGACTATCTTGAAATAGATAACGAAACTCCTGACAGCAATGAATCATCAGCCAAGTTTAAAGTATTCAATCTGCAGAAACCTGATTCACATTGCCCACTTTGCAATCACAAAATAAAGCCATGGGAAAACATCCCTGTCCTTAGCTATCTTTTTCTCGGCGGCAAGTGTTCTGACTGCAAAGCAAAGATTTCGATTCGCTATCCAAGCGTCGAGTTTGTGAGCGGAGTTCTTTCAGGCTTAGTCGCATTTCATTTCGGTGCCACTTGGTTAACGCTGGCCCTGCTGTTCCTAACCTGGGCGCTCATAGCTCTTACACTTATCGACTTCGATCACCAACTATTGCCCGACAACATCACGCTGCCACTTATTTGGCTCGGCTTACTCGTCAACACAATCGATCTCGGTTTCGGTGTTACGCTCAGAGACGCCATGATCGGTGCGATCGCAGGATATCTCGTACTCTGGGTCTTTTACTGGGGGTTTAAACTCGCAACCGGAAAAGATGGTATGGGTTACGGGGATTTCAAGCTGTTGTCAGCCCTGGGAGCATGGATGGGTTGGCAGAGCCTACTGCCAATAATTATTCTTTCTTCACTAGTAGGTGCTGTTTTCGGTCTCACAATGATACTACTTTTCGGAAGAGACAAGTCCGTGCCAATGCCCTTCGGGCCGTTTCTCGCCGGCGCTGGGTTTCTCATGTTGATATGGGGCCCTCAACTGAGCGCCTTCTATATCGACAACTTCATCAGCTAACAACAACTTCTTCCTAATCAATATTCGGATCCTGCCAGAATGAACACCGCAAAAAGGTATGTAGTCGGTCTTACGGGTGGAATCGGTAGCGGTAAGTCTGCCGCCGCCGAGATATTTCGAACATGTGGGATTGAAGTCATTGACGCCGACTCACTGGCTAGAGAAGTCGTCGAACTAGGCCAGCCAGCACTGGGCGATATTGCCGCTCACTTCGGTAGCGGTATACTTACTGCTCAAGGGCATCTCGATAGGGCAGCACTGCGCAAAATCGTGTTCTCGAACCCCGAACACAAATCCTGGTTAGAGAATTTATTGCACCCGCTAATTGCAGAGCTACTGCAGCGTAGACTGAATGCCACGAAGTCCCCTTATGCAATTCTGGAATCGCCACTACTGTTAGAAACCGAGCAATATAAGCTAGTAGATAGTGTGATCGTCATCGACGTTAATGAGGAAATACAAATAGATCGATCAGTAAGAAGAGACGGTAGCGATGAAGCAGTAATCAGGTCTATCATCGCCTCTCAGATTGATCGTGCCGGGAGAATCCAGCGTGCGGATGATCTTGTATCTAACGAGGCAGGCCTAGAGCAACTAAGAGAAAAAATTGAGGCGCTCCACAGGAAATATTTAGGGATGGTTACCGAGAAATGAACACAAAGACTACCAGCGTCGACTGCCCAAACTGTAAAAATCCTGTGGAGTGGACGGATGAGAATAATTTCCGACCTTTCTGTAGCAAACGCTGCAAGCTAATAGATTTTGGAGGTTGGGTAAGCGAACGCAATAGCATTCCCGGAGAATCCGTTTACCCAGCCCCAGAGGAAGAATACGACCAGTAGCCCAAACACGAGAGCACGAGAAAGGCCTTACTGTTGATTAGAGCGGCGTTCCTGTTATAGCCGGCATTGGCATCCAATAGAACTTGCTGCTTTCATCGTGCACCTCATTGTTAAGAAAGATAAGAAGATAATTACCATCCAGTGAGATTCTAATCTTCCTAATCGCCTCTCCTTCTAGTAAACCCAGCTCAAAATCTTCTAGAATCAAATGCGTAATCACGTCAAAGAAGTAGAGCTTATCGTTATCCGTAGCAATTAGAATCGTGCCCGCATTGTTGAAAGTAGCACTCACCGGCGAACTACCTAAGAACCACTCGCCATCGGAATCGAAATAATCATCGGGCGCCATGTCGACGATACTAAAATTCTGCGTGCTACGATTGCCGTTGGGGCAAGCGTAGGCGATTCTTGTGCCGTCAGGTGAAGTCGTAAAATCCGTGCAAGAACTACCTACGGCGATATCTGTGTTAGGAAGGAAAGTAAGTGCATTTGTCGCTGTATCGAAATCAAAAGTAGCAAGATTTGAAGCGGTAGCCAGAAATACGTGATCCAAGACATCGTCGTATTCAACTCTAACCGGATCTTCAAGAGGGATACTCGTCGTTAGAAAGTTTGCACTTTCTGACATCAACCCCAGCCACAGACCCGATTGCGCGAAAGGAATGCCATTAGCAGGATCCCTTAGAATATTGTCAAACATAAGAGCGAATACATTGCCGTCTTCACCGAGAGCTAGATCACGTAGTGTCCACCTGTAAGTAAATCCGCCAATATTCTGAGTGACCGTATTGGCCGAAAAGCTACCCGTATTTAAATCAAGCTTATAGAGTCTCTGCGTCTCTGGATGCACAGTCATGAAGATCACTCCATTTTCCTCATCAACTGTGAATTGATCGGGTATCTGACCGAAACTATAGGTTTTACCCGTTTCACCGGAGATGAGATTTCGCTCGACCACGCGGTTACGCACAGAATCCCCAATCAACACCCAACCATGACAAAGGGGTACAAAATCCTGACTGGACTCAGTGATTAAACCACCACCCAACGCTGAAATTGCGGCCTCGGAAGGTCTTGACTGAACTGCGCCAATACTAAGGGTTTCGAATTGCATAGGATTAGAGCCTTCTATGAATTCTAATCTCAATGAAAGCTGTTCCTCATTGAAATTGACACTCGGCACATCCAGAACGCCGGAATTGACGGAGTAGCTCGATGCGCCAACCGCGACGTTCGATATAGTAGGAGGAGCGAATGCACTACAATTCATCAAATCAACACCGGAAATAGCTGGCGCAGTCACGCCAGTGCTCGTGATTTCTGCCTGCGTCAGTTGAAAGATTAGACCGTTTGCATCCACCATCTGCATCTGTAAGGCAATCTCACCTATGCCGGCCACTTCTACATTTTGAACACCCAGCGTAAATCCATCGAAGCGCGCTGCATCTGTAGCAATTACTGGAGCGGCCCCCGGGGCAAAAGTTAGCGAGTAATTCGTACGAAATTTGACTCCCGTTCAGGCAGGTAAACTCTTCGTCGAAACGACAGACGGCAGTACAGCACTTCTAATTCTAAACGCAACATATCGACCAGTATTTAAAGCTGAGTTAACCGCTCCTGTTACATCGATATCGATCTGAGTAAGACTTACAGCGTCAATCTCTGCAATGGCTGCAGAAAACCCTATGGAATAGTCGGTAAATTCAACTACGCCATTATCTGAATACATAAAAATTTCCAGCGGCGCTGCGCCATTCTGCGGAAAGATTTGCTCTATCGGCAGTGTCAAAGTTGCTGCGCTTACACTTGTAGTGGTATTGAAATCGAAAACAGCGACGGCAGCATCTATAAAATCTGTACCGGTTACTGCCCAACCATCAGAACTGACATAGGATGCATTTACTGCGGTTCCTATGGTCGCTACCGGGGGCGCATCCCCTGTACCGTCGTCCTCTTCAGTTCCAGTTGCGGTTACCACTACAACAGGGTTCTTCTCAACCAGCACGCCGTCGGCGACTAAAATGGCTGAATCCGCAAAAGCTACATTCATTGCCAGTAGCTTTGATGCAACTAAACTAGCCAATACCAATTTCTGCAACATAGTAATTCCCAAAGTTTTGCTAGGGCCCGCCAACAAAGCTGTGAATCGCTATCACTTTACTAGACACCTTTCAGTCATACAAAATGGCTATAAGAGAGGTGAATATGA
>JAQCKF010000020.1 GCA_027592275.1 Pseudomonadota bacterium | reverse complement strand
CTCCAGCGAAGTTTGAACAAGACTATTTTTCCAAGCTAGAAAGTGTCTAGTAAAGCCTGGGAAGTCCAGTTAGTGTCCCTTTGTCCTTTAGTCTATTCATGCCTTTTGAGTGACCTAGTAGATTTTTGGAATCACTCGTGACGTTCTTTGTTGGTAGGCCACGTAATCCGCACCAAATGTTGCAGCTAGACCTTTTTCCTCAAAGTGGATGCCAAGCAGGGTATAGACAGTCATACCGACAGAAAAAACTAGGTGTCCTATGCTCATGCTGGGGACCGCCCAGAAAGCCATCAGCAAACCAAGCATCATGGGGTGACGAATCCAGCGGTAGAACAGGCGTTCAGTAAAGCCCACCGAGCTGTACGTCTTTTCGATGAAATGCAGCCAGGTCTGACGTAGGCCAAACAGGTCGAAATGGTCGGTAAGGAAAGTCGAAATTAACACCAGCGTCCAGCCCAGGCCGAATACGCCCCATAGGACATACATCAGTATAGTGAATCGCTATCAATTCTCTAGACACTTAGCAGCCTCTGTTGATAACGCCTGAAGTCAAAATAATCTTCAGTGTAAAGGGGGCCGCCTATCAGGCGAGTAGCACCACTATAGACGATCAGCCAATAAACTTGGGCGATGAAAAATCAGACTATCAGACAGCTCTAAGTGAGTATTTACTGGAACAGAATCGGTTCTTCAATTAGTCGGCTAGACTAGTTAATGCGCTTCGTAAACACGGCCACCTGCAGTGAGTGAAGAAATCCCGACCGCTTAACGGTGCCTAAAAGTTCGAACTGCTGTGGCTCGAACAATCCCTCAAGCTGTGCGAGGGACATTGGGTTTTGCTTGATGGGTTCTCCGGTCATTGTTCTTCGCAGCCTGCGGCGTAGAGAAGTTACCGAGTAAGTCGAAAAGTAGGAAATCACGACATATTTTGAAGAAACACGGCAAAGTTCAGCAACAAGTTTCTGTTGGTCGCTGACGTCCTTGAAGTGATGCAAGAGCCTAAAGTAGACCGAAACATCTAATGCTCCATCTTCAAAGCGCATATTGAAGACATCTTGCGATTCGGCGGTTTCTTTGAAGTTTTGATCACGCAATAACTCATTAGTCAATTGCACGGCAGACTCGCCAAGGTCCACGGCAGAAACCTCGAATCCTTTCTGAGCTAACCAGAGACTAAGACGTCCGACTCCACAAGGTGCATCCAGAACAGTTTTGACTTCAGCTGCCGGCAACATCTGAAAAGCCTCGCTCACCATCTCCATCTCGAACTGATGTTTTCTGGGCTTGCGATTAGTATAGAGCTGAGCACTTACCGGGTCTGATTTGACCCTTTCATAGTTTCGCATACTTGTTTGTATCCTTATTGGCGGAGCTACTCTTGCTGCGCTAGCTTTGCAGATCAGAAAGAAGCCTTGAATGCTTCTTTTGGTAAGGACTCAGCAACATTTCGATTACTTCATGTGGCAGAGCCTTAAGGTGCTTGAGTAATTGCCTGAGGTCGGCACGCATAGCCTTATGTATTGAACCTTTCTTCCTAGAACGCTCGAAATCTATTAGCTTGATAGCGCCAGAGTATTGATCGACAAATATGTGTTTAGGATAGAGGGCTCCGTGTTGAATCCCATGGCTATGCATCTCGAGTAACTGTTCGCCACAGCGATAGAGCAACACGCCTAAGGTTGGCGAAAATTTCTGGGTTGCAAGAATATCTTCGAGCGAGCTGAAACCAATTTCCTCCGTAACTAACAGGCCCATGGTGCTACCCGCTTCCCGCCTGACGCCCCAGCAGGCGATATCGATAGCGGGAAGACCGAGGGCTTGGCTGCGCGCGATGGCTTCAGCTTCATACTCAAACGTAAGTGCTCCGAACGGCTTCTTAAGGGAGTATCGAAACTGATTTACCTGTCTCTTCACATAGTAATTTCTCTGGGAATTTTTGTCCCACAGGTTCAATACTGATACCCCACTCCAACCACCTTTGCGGTAATTGATATCATCTACAAAATCATGGGGGAGGTTCCAGAAGTCTTCATACCCAAAGAATCCACGACTTCTTAAGAACTCGCTATGGAATCCCCCTTCATAGGTAAAGCGTGTCGTAGATGGTTTCTGCTGCGAGAGTCGGGTGATTATGAAGGACGTTTGCCCGGCTACTGCAGTGCTAGTTAATTCGACCGCTCTTGTTTGGAAATTTGTCATTGCAGCAAGATAGAGGGAAAGTCTTAAGAGAACCTTAAGATAAAGGCAGAAACAACGTTTAATTGCTCTCTGGCATTTCCTACAAAGGAGATTCGAGGCTGTTAGCTATCTGCCCAACACCCTCGCAGGGTAGCTTGGAGCCTCCACTCATCAGTCCGATGAAGCTCCTAGTTTGCCGGTATCAGGTCGAGCTTCTCGTATAACACTGATTCTATTTTATCGCGAGAGTAGAAGGCAGGAAACACTTTGTCGTTCGCCCACAACTCGAACAGGTTGTCATACAAGGGACTATCCGGATCACCTACCTGCCCCGGCGTGTTCATGCCTAGAGTGTTGTCCCAATCGCGCGTGTCTATGAAAATTCGAAATGAGGCACCCGAGGTCTGATTGTCGCCGCTGCCTGTGGCGCCCACGGTAAAACCGTTGCCTCCTCGGGGAGCGGGGCCGACCTCTAAGCGCTCTCTTATTTCTTCACTTACCGCAGCGCCCAGTGGATGACGTAGCAGTGCATGCTTGTAATCTGCCTGCCCGTACACCCAGCTATCCATGTTACGGCCGAATTTTTCGCTTAATATCGCAACGGCTTGTCCTAGCGTATCAAGAAGGAATTTATCTCTGCCGGCAATTGGATCGCTGCCGAAATCACCATCGGGCGCGAGCAACATATCGATCGTGGTCTTCATGCCGACATTGAGGAAACTGCTCGCCGCCTCCGGCACTTTTAACGATTCGATATTGTCTAGCAGCCGTCGTTCGAAGGCTACGTAGATTCCTGCTTCTACCGAGTCCTTGTCTAATTGAAAGTCCCAGTTAAGTAACATCTGACGCGCGGCTTCAACCTGCCTATCATCGGCCGGCAAATCCTTGAAGAAAGGCACTAGAGAGCGCGCAGGGATGGAAAGGTAGTCGTGCTGAAATTCGATCATGTCTGTCATGTTGAACTTGCGCCCGGAACTTAACAGTTCGCTGCCCCGCGCCCAGCGATAGGGATCGGTCCAGGTATATGCTATCGCGTCCAGATGTTCATAATCAGGCGGCGTGTAATTGCTATTCGAAGTCTCGATGTAGCCAACGTCAGGATTAAACGAATTTGGTTTCTGTTTGATCTCTAGATAGCCATCCCATTCATAACGACCGTCACCTGGAAC
Organism: Pseudomonadota bacterium; assembly: GCA_027592275.1. Taxonomy (GTDB): domain Bacteria; phylum Pseudomonadota; class Gammaproteobacteria; order Pseudomonadales; family Pseudohongiellaceae; genus UBA9145. The sequence continues at coordinate 64,931 of JAQCKF010000020.1, read as the reverse complement.
CGGAACCAATCCACTGAAATTTCGTCTAAGCGGCGCAATTCCTACAGCCTGCCAGCCGATGTTCCCATCGCGGTCTGCCCAGATCATGTTCTCGCCAGGTATGTGGCTGTAATTCGTAGCGTCTCTAAACTCTTCCCACGTCTTCGCCTGATCCATACGCAGTGATGCTAGATAAGGGGCACCACCAACTTCCATCCAGGCTGGCCGTATCGCATAGGCCAAGTTCTTATCAGTATCTTCGAAGCTTACCGGACCATGACGCGTGTATTTCAGCTCTACCATAACCGCTGCAGCGCCCTTGACCTCAATTACTTCCTCGATGATCTCCATGTCCTCCCAACTACCTTGATAACGATACTGGTTTGGATTCGCAGGATTCGTCTCATAGACCATGAGGTCTTCACCGTCGGTGCCAAACACCGTTAGGCCCCAGGAGCCTTGCTCGTTGTGTCCAATAGATATCCCCGGAATCTCGGGCTCTCCCCCGCCGATCACATTCCAACCTGGTCCCACGAGATGTGCCCAATAGCGTAATGAGGGAACCGACTGCGCACGATGTGGGTCGTTGATCATCATCGGCCAACCATCTTGCGTGAGATCACCGCTGACTACCCAATTGTTGCTACCGATATCGTCGAGGTCATGCTTTTGTAGATTGCTGTCCTCAAGCGTAATTGTTGAGGCTATTTGTTCGAAGGACTGTGATGAATTTCGATTACTCGAGGCAACAATATCGCGTGGCTCAAACTTCATAGTGCTGCGATATGAAGTATAAAGATGCAAAATGTCGTTCTCGAGGAGTGACTCGCAATCTATCATTGGATCGAGGGTTAAGTCTGGGTCCGCCGGGTGAAAGTATTGCAGCTCGCGCACGGCATCTTCACCGATAGCACAAATCGCTCTTCCGGTACTTAATTCTTGAGCTATATTGCCAAGCAAACCTTGATGCCTAGAGATGACTACTTCTTCTGTCCAGTGCTGTGGCGCAATACCGAGCAACTTAAAGGGCAACGGCAGTGAATCAGGATCATCCAAGGCCTCGTCTATATAGGCGTTAACACCATGTACAAAGGAAGTAATAATATCCACCCCGCGCGGATGGTAGTGGTTCATCTCATCCGCCATCGGGCCGCGAAATTTAAACAAGCGCGTCCCGTGATCTCTATCAATCTCACGTGGCCCGAACAGTGCCGCTGTTGTTCCAGTAGCCTGAGCGCGCCATATCTCGAATTGAAACAGGCGATCTCTCGCCGCACTGTAGCCTTGCGCAAAAAACAGGTCGTGTTCCGTCTTAGCGTAAATGTGTGAGATGCCCCACTTGTCTTTGAGAATCTCTACACTCTGATCGAGTCCGTCAATACTTACGGTACTCGAAATTTGCGCCTGCGCGAAGTTGCACACTAGAGCAATAGTTGTAACGGCAACAAAGTTGGTGGACAGCTTAGTTAGCATCGTGGATTACCTTTAGTCTTGTTGTTACTATTCAAAATTTTTATGACCTCTACAACGATTGAGCAAAAACCTAAAGCTCGGTGAGCAGCTGTAGCGCTAGTTGCGCCTTGTTTTTTGGCACGAATACATGGTCGTGATGATAGGCCGCTATAACATTAGCACTGATGCCGTTGGCGGCTAACTTACCGGAAACCGCAGCAGTTAGTCCCACCGCTTCAAGGCTAGAATGCACCATTAAAGTAATACATTTAAATACTGCATCATAAGCTAGACCGGCAACATCAGCCGATTGCTTGGCTAGCACTAGAGTCAGACCCTCTTCTTCTTGATAGGATGCTAGTGGCTGCAATTCAGCAAAGTCACCGTACTTCAGATTAGCTGCTGTACAAAACACGAAGTCGCCGGGGAGCAAACTCGGCTGCAATAGAGCAAGCAACGTATCTAGGTCTTCTTCGCCCGCCATTGAATCTTTCCTTTACTGCTCGGCCTGCTGCTGATCGTGTTCGGCTCGTCGGGCTCCAGCCAAAATTCCACCCATCGCATAATTGCCTTCGTGGCAGGCAAACTCATAGACCTTACTCGGCGTCGAAAGAAAACTTAGCTCACCATGCCAGGGCTGCGAATAGTACTCAGGGTCATCAACAGTGAATTCGTAGACGATTTGCTCCTCAGATACTCGGGTGAATCGCTCTACCACCTGCCCACTACTGGTTAGACTAATAGCCGCCTCTTCCTGCATTGGGTTGAAGTTCGTAGTCTCCACCACAAGCGTGTCGCCGTCCCAATGCGCGACCGACTCTCCGAACATGGGAGCTAGGGCTGCCATCTTGTGTTCAGAGTTGATGGGGATGATGCGCGCGTGGCTGATCATTTCGGTGCGTAAGACTATGTAGTCCTCTGTCTGCACAAATTCGTAGTTGTTGTTGTACAGGCCATTGATCATAGGGGGGCCCGTGCGCAGCCCGGTGCTAATACAACGCTCAGCTAGCGGTCTTGTCTCCGGGCCATCGAAGCTGGAATTTTTTGCCCTAAGCGCCGCTTTTCGAGCACGCCCTGCGTCGTTATAGGGGATACGCCCGTCGACGGGATCAACGATCCACGCAGTACGATGTTCGCCGTTGATGGTGCCAAACTTGGTGCCGGGATCGATCCAGAAGGCATTATAGCCACGACCTCTACCTAAATCGGTGCCATCGGGCAGCTGGCCGGCGACCATATTGTCATCCGTCGCTAAACGCACGTTCTGCGGATGATCATCGGTAGCGCGAATCACTTCGTCGTTGCTTAGAGTTGATCCGGTATAGCGCACATTTCGCTCGAGGGTGGTTATGGATGCATTGCTCCAAGTGCCCTGTAGGTCCGGCTTGCCGTTGATAGTACGCGGCGGCTCATAGGCCTGCCCTTGAGCAAGCTGATGCATCAGGAGAGTCAGAAACAGCACGGAAATGGATAGTTGGGATGTTCTTTTCATTATTTACTCCCTTGTTTGCGGTAAGCCGCAACTTGTTTTACCACTAGAGCGCCTAGTTCTCAAAAGTATTTGAGCTGGAATCAGCTTGCTGAACAACGATCGTCGAAATGATTAAGCTCTAAGAGTTACCTCAAAATCTCGAGCACCACCCTGCACCACCGAATCTGCAATCCTCAAACGATAGCTTGCGGCTTCAATTTCCCCAAAAATGGATCGTAAATTTCCTGCTAGAAGCACCAACTCCGCCTGATCTGTATCTACTTGCCCGTAACTGTAGGCGTTCACGCGTAACTTGGAAGCGCACCCTAGTGCGACAGGAGCATCATCGACAAACCTAAGCTGCGCCGCTCCGTCTGCCGGAGTTTCTACAGTCTCTCCTACACTGATAGCACTGCGCCTTTGTAGGAGTTCACGGTTGCCATTCGCTCTTACCACTTCCACCTTGCCCGTTGTAACAATAATACGAGCAGCGATCTCAGTCTGGGAATAGCTCAGCGGACTGACTAAAACCAAGCTTACGAACAAGATCAAAATTCTAGAAAACCTGTTAATCACTCACTACGCTCCTCGAATCTGAGAAAAATAACGATTTCCTATACGAGACGTTCACCATTCGCAACATCGCCAACACCTACAACCGATGGATCAGGCACTGCTAATACCACCGCACCATCCTTGTCATAGAACCCCGTGACTAGGCACTCAGACATAATGGGACCAATCTGCTTGGCTGGAAAATTCACCACAGCCATGACCTGCTTCCCTACTAGGTCCTCCTTCTTATAGAGCTGTGTAATCTGAGCGCTGGATTTCTTTATGCCAATCTCTTCACCAAAATCCACCTGTAGTTTGAACGCCGGGCGCCGCGCCTCGGGAAAGTCCTCCGCAGCAATAATAGTGCCTACTCTAAGCTCGACCTTAAGAAAATCTTCCCACTCAATCTGTTCCATCGTCTTGCCTCTTCCTCTAGTTGCAGCACCTGTTCCAGATAGTAACACTTACGATTCGATTTTTTCGATCATCAATTGAGCTAAGCCACACCTAGTAGTAGTATGAAATTGGAACCTATTTAGAGAGAGACAGCATTGAAGAAATTTAAGGCACTAGTTGCCATTCTAACCACGGTTTCACTGAGCTCCTGCGCCGTGCCCGGTTGGATGTCTATCGGTGACGCGCAGCCAGGCGAGGTATTGATGACTGGTGAAACGGCAGCGCTGCAGTTCTTCACGAATATTCCAAACTTCGATACTGAGGTTGGTCTACAGGCGAATATGCAGTATGCACTTAAAATAAACCTGCTCAGTAACTGGGTGGACAGCACTATCGATAAGAATGAAAAAGAGCAAACTCTGGATCAGTACGGTTTTGCCGACAGCGTGATGCCACTCCCAGCGGTTTCATTGCTGAAACGTTCCAGAGAACATAATTGGTTCGAATTGATGCTACTGCAGGCAAACTGCAAACGTAGCAGCTTGGTCGGGGTTTCCGATCTAACTTTTGATGAAGCTAGTGGTAGTTACAACTTCGTCGCAACTTGTGACGGCAAACTCACCCTGTTTGTTAATGATAGTTATGGCTTCTATGGTAATAATTCAGGCTTCGCCAGCATTTCTCTGTCTCGGGTAAATTAGTCGTTACTCCTATGAGGGAGTGATTGATGCACACATTACAGCAGATACTAAATCAAAAAGAGAATGGCGACATCTGGTCGGTCCCACCGACTAATACCGTCTTCGAAGCGATTCAGGTTATGGCGGATAAACGTGCCGGCGCTTTACTGGTCATGGACGGCGCCAAACTTGAGGGCATCATCTCGGAGCGGGACTATGCGCGAGAGGTGATCCTTAAAGGCCGCAGCTCAAAGAAGACCTTGGTCGGCGAGATCATGAGCTCGAATGTCATCACCGTAGCACCCACTGACAGCGTGCAAAACGCATTAGAGGTGATGACCGAGCATCATATCCGCCACCTTCCTATCGTAGATGACACAACTGTAGTCGGGGTGGTGTCTATTGGCGATCTTGTGAAGGATGTAATTTCTGTGCAGCAAACGACCATAGAGCAGCTCGAAAGTTACATTCGCACTTAGTTACATTCGAACTTAGTTGTATTGTCATTCAACGGCTTGTCCGCTAACAGGAAATAGCATTCGGGTCTTAGTAGTGCTTGGGTTTTAAACAGCCCTAAGAATCTACCTGCTCGATACTAAACCCACCGTCGTCCTGTTCTTTAAAACGCAGAACCTGATTGATGCAACTTGGCTGCTCATCGGCCACGTGAGTCACATACAGAATATTGGTCAGCGACCTTTGTGCAATCGCATCTAACACGCTAAGAATCAATTGACGATGATAGTCGTCCAGACCTACGCAGGGTTCATCCAGAATGAGTATACGGGGCTTCTTGATCATCGCCCGAGCGAGCAAAACTAGCCGCTGCTGACCAAAAGATATCTCGTGATAATACTGTTTCTCCCATTGCTCCAGTCCTAGCGCCGCTATCCAGCGCTTCGCTAGATCAACTTCTGTAGTGCCACTCTCGTCATACAGGCCGACCGAGTCGAAGAAGCCGGAAACCACAACGTCTAACACTCTCCAACCCTTAATATATTTGTTATGCAACTCGTTGGAGACGATACCGAAGTGTTTCTTGGTTTCCCATATCGTTTCGCCACTTCCTTTTAGGCGACCGAATAGAAAAACCTGCTGTCCATAGCCCTTGTGATTCTCCCCGTCGATTAGAGAGAGCAATGTCGATTTTCCGCAGCCGTTGGGCCCTTCTATTACAACGTGGTCTCGACCAGTCATGATCCAGTTCACATCGACAAGGACTTTGCTATCGCCATAGCTGGCCTGTACGTCCTCCAGTCGAATTAGCTCTTCACTACGCTCCCTTGTTGGAGTTTCGTGAGGCAGAAGCGCATCCAGATTCGCAATTGGCTCGATGCCAACAGCACTGACATTCGCAAATTCCGAAGTCTTCAATACTTCAGCAAGCAAGCCCTGCGCAGTTATTTCCATGCGGGCACTACCGCGCTGCATGACTGCCATATGGCTCACGCCCGGCAAGATATCCTGCTGCCGCCGACACAACTGCAGGCTACTGAATTGCGCGCTCATGGTTTTATCAATCGTGCTTCTGATCTGCTCCCTAGAATCTCGATCTATACTCTCGAGAGGATCATCCAGAATAAGTAACTGCGGCGAGCCATCACGATAAGCATAGAGAGAACGTGCGATGAGCACCTTGCGAATCTGTCCCGACGACAGAAATCGAATACCCTTGCTTAGTACTTGTGCGAGTGCGAGCTGTTCAATTAGGTCGGCGAGTAGCACATCGTCTTGGTTCTGCTTCGACCGAGACGCGCGAATTAAATCTTCAACTACAGTCCCTTTGTCCTGAGCGTCACCGCTGAATTCACTGATATCGAGCCGATTATCTCTCGCCCAGAGGCGCTGCTGCTCCTCAAAGGAAACGATATGCAGATCAAGGGCAGGATCAAAATTTGGGCCATAGCTGACATAACTGCTAGATTCGGGGCGCTTACCGGCGAGTAGATTAGCCAGAAGCGTCTTTCCACAGCCATTCGGCCCGAACAGACACCAATGCTGGCCCGGCTCGATAGCAAAATGCCCTATCGTCAACAGCGCTTGCCTGCCGATGCGGCATTGCGCATTATCTATTGAAACTACTGTTTGCATGAGAGCGATGTTGCCACAGTCGTTGCTAAGTTTCCTGCCTTGATGTCAGCCGACAGAATTCCTCAATCTATCGAGAACAAGCGCACAGATTTAGGGCACAATGTTGCAATTCAATATCTCTGTGAGTAAGCTGCGCGCCATGGACATATACCCTCTCGACATATTCAGTTTTTTCTGGTTCCTCAGTTGCTGGCTAGGCTATAGCCTATTCGCACGCAATCAGGCTAAGAGGCGAAATAGCCTCTCTAGTGTGCTGTATCGATACCGTAAGGAATGGGTACTGAAGCTCTCGAAGAGCGGTATGAGCGAAGTGGATTCTGACCTGCTCGGCAGCTTGGAGCGGCAGGTCTCATTCATGGCCTCGACATCCTTACTCATATTGGCAAGTCTTGTTACCGTGCTCAGCGCAGCCAGCGAAGATTTCATGGATATGTCGTCGCTCCAGTTCGTCGATGAAGTTTCTCTGGAAATCGTTCAGATGAAATTGCTATTGATGATTTTTATCTTTGTGTATGGCTTCTTCACATTTAGCTGGGCGCTGCGCCAGTATGGGTTCTGTTTTATCTTATTTGGTTCGTCCTTCAATACGGTCAGATATTACAAGGGCAAAGAGAAGTATCAGGCGCAGGCAGTGCCTCGGGATTTTAAGGCGGTGGCGAAGGTGTTGGACCGCGCCGCGCACAGCTACAACTACGGAATACGCGCTTACTATTTCGCTATGGCCGCACTCGCCTGGTTTATTAACGATTGGTTCTTCATGGCTGCATGCGCAGTGGTCATATTCGTGCTCTATCGGCGCGAGTTTAAGTCTAGCTCACTGCAGGCCATGGTCGACGCTAGGCAGGTTGGCAACGTCCATGACGAAGACGAAATTAAGTTCGACTAGTGGTGAATCGCTTACTACCCTCTCAACGCTTACCAACTAGAATTGGTCGGCGGGAAAATCATCCACTTGTATTGCCAGATCTCTCGCCGCTTCGGCTGCCAGATAAGCATCAGCCTCGGACTTAGAACAAACCTTCTTCTTAACTGCCGCTTTAACCAAGACGCTTAGGTCACTGCTGTCGGTTAGATCCCCATCCTTCAAAGCCTGCCGAATCGCATCTCGAGTGGCTTTAGTTGCTTGCAGTTTCGTGAAGGCATCTTCGATAATGAAACTCGGGTCGCTAGCATCCTTACCAATATACATAGGCTCGCTAATTCGGTCTCGAAGAGGTGAATCGCTGAACATAGTCTTTACCATGATCTGTTCAAGCGCGTCATTCGGCAGCTTGTAACGCCTGCCATAAGGGAAGACCACAAGCTTCAGCAGCCAGGCAATGGGCTTATTGGGCAAGTTTTCGAAGAATTCGCTAAACGCAATCTGACAGTTGTACATCGCCAATTGAATATTCCAATCTACATACGGCAAGTCTTCTCGATTGCTGCCATTATCTGAGTAGTACTTCAATACGGCGGTAGCTAGATAAAGATTACTAAGCACATCGCCAAGTCATGACGAGAGTCGTTCTTTGCGCTTAAGCGCACCGCTTAGCAACATCATGGAGATGTCTGAGACCAATGCCAGAGAAGAGCTCATGCGGGTTATCTGTCGATAGTGTTTCGCCGTTGCATCACGCACTGGTGCCCGCGCGACTATACCAAACGTGAGACTAAGACTGAGCGTGCGTACGAAGTTGCTAAAACAGTAGCCAGCGTGACGAAAGATGAGACTATCGAACTCCTTCAGCCCCGCTTCGCTGTCGCTGTCCTGCGCTGCCTGCATCTCGCGGAAGATGAATGGATGGCAACGGATCGCGCCCTGACCAAATATAATCAAGTTTAGCGTCAAAATGTTCGCGCCCTCAACCGTGATCGCGATAGGCACGCTCATGTAGGCATAGGCCAGATAATTGGATGGCCCTAGAATCAGACCCCGACCACCGTGTACGTCCATGGCATCCTGAACCACCTTACGTGCGTTCTCGGTCATGTGGTACTTCGCTATCGCCGATACCACAGAAGGCTTGATATGTAAGTCGACTGCGCCGGCGGTCATGACACGAGAGGCTTCTAACTGATAGGCGTAACCTGCTATGCGCGCGAGCGCCTCCTCTATCCCCTCAAAATTTCCGATAGGCATATTGAACTGTGTTCGAATACGTGAATACGCGCCCGTTAGCCTGTAACAAACTTTAGCAATCGCCGTACTAAGGGCGGGAAGTGATATGGCGCGGCCTTCGGAGAGGCAATCAACAAGCATCTGCCAACCCTTACCGGCGTAGTCTGGCCCGCCAATAATCCAATCCAGAGGAATGAAGACGTCCGTGCCCTGGGTCGGACCGTTCATAAAAGCCATGCCCATCGGAATATGACGATTACCGTGAACCACACCAGGATGATCGGTCGGTATCAAAGCAACGGTAATGCCCAACTCAGCCTCATCACCCAGCAATCTATCCGGGTCAAACATCTTAAAGGCTAGGCCCAATACAGTGGCAACTGGCGCCAAGGTGATATAGCGCTTATTCCAAGTGAGAGACAGGCCCAGGCATTCTTTGCCGTTATACTCTCCTTTACAAACGATGCCAGCGTCTATGATCGAGCCTGCATCACTGCCTGCTTCCGGACTAGTCAGGCCGAAACAGGGAATCTCGGACCCGTTCGCTAACCCGGGCAGATAGCGCTGTCGCTGCTCATCGGTGCCGTACTTTAAGAGCAGTTCAGCAGGGCCCAAGGAGTTTGGCACCATAGCCGTCACCGCCGCGCTGCTGCTCTTGGTGGCCAGCTTGGTTACAATGCTGGAATGTGCGATGGCTGAGAACCCTAGACCACCATATTCCTTCGGAATAATCATTCCGAGGAAACCCGCATCCTTCATGTATTGCCAGGCTTGGGGCGACATGTCTTTATCAATCTGCACGATCTGCCAATCATCAAGCATGCCGCACAGAGTCTCAGTCTCGTTGTCGAGGAATGCCTGCTCTGCCTCTGTTAGTTCCGGTTTCGGGTAGTTCAGCAGTTCGTCCCAATCTGGGTCCCCCTGAAATAGCTCTACTTCCCACCAGACGTCACCGGCCTCCAATGCTTCCATCTCCGCACGGTTCATTGGCGGCAGCAAACTGCGAAAGAATTTATACAACGGCTGCGTCATCAATTGCATCCGCAAATCAGTAGCGATATAGAAGAAACCAACCAATAAAAGGAGTAGCCAAGGTAACCAAGCGAATCCAGCATAGAACGTCATGGCTAGCAGAAGCACTAGCACGGAAACGAGAATGGTAGACATGCGAGCGCGCCTATAGGCGAATACCCAAACCAAGGCTAATGCAATTAAGGACTGAACTAAAGTGCTCATACTTTCCTAGCTCCGTGGCGATTCGATCAGCAAGGTAATGACAAGCTAACCGACAATTACTGAATGATACCGATTTTTCTGGCTAGTCTATTGAATAGACTGTTCGGTTTCGGCAACTGATAATCGGCGCTATCAGGAACCCAGTAAGGTTCGCGAAAATTCAATTGCTTAGCCGTACTATTCATCGGCGTGTAATACTTACAATCCGCGAAATAGTAGTGAGTTACTTGCGAGTGTCGAGACCGAGCCAAGTCTTTCTGCGGCGCGCCCCCGTGTAAAAGATTGGCGTGCCAGATTAGCGCATCACCTTTCTTAATGACCCCATATTCCCCTTCTAACTTTTCCTTCTCAACTAGTTGCGCAATACGTTCCTCGTATTTGTGGTAGTTGTGATAGCCCGGCTCGAGATCAAAATCATCCATTGAGTACTCGTGCAGCTTGTGACTTCCGGGGTAATACAATAGCGGACCATTGTCTTCATCGATATCCTCCAAGGCCACCCAGACGCCAACCATAAAGTTGCTCGGTATTGAATTGAAGTGGATCGTGTCTGAGTGCGTGAACTGCCGCGTGCCAATGGGAAAATTCAAAGTCTGAAATGGCAACGATTGCCGACCCAGTAGCTGCTGCAGCGCGGCCGCAATATTGGCGTTTCTCGCTAGCTGTCTAACTTCGTCTACAGTTTTCCAACCATCTTGAATTCTTGCTGGCAGTGTCGGGTTCTGTTGATAGTCTTCAGGATAGAGCGGCTGAAGTTTCTCCTTGATGCTATCGAGCATGGACTCATCGAGATCAAAGTCGGCAATTAGGTAACCACGTTCATGGAACTCTGCTACCTGAGACTCAGATAAAACTGCATCGCTGCTTTTTTTAACGTTTTCTTTTTCCATTTCTACTAGGGCCTCTTGCCTAAAGCACGCTGCATCACCTCGTTCTGGATTGTCATCATATGACCGATGGAGCGACGCCAGTATTCGGAGTTATGCGTTCCATGATCCTGCATATAGTCAAACGGCACATTGTTTAGCATCAATAGCTGCGCCATCTCGCGTGCTACTTGCACTAGGCCATCCTCGGTTCCAGAATCCATATAGATGTGCGGCATCTGGCTTCTGGGAACCTCATAGATAATCGCAAAAGGGTCGTAGGCCTCGGCCTGCTCAGCTGTTACGAAGTCGACTCCCTTGGGTGTGCGCTCACCCTGCGTGCTAAAACCCGGCACATCGATAATCTTCGAGATAAAAGCATCTGCCTCATCGATCTTGGCCTGGCGCTGAGGGTCTGCCGGGGCGGATGCGCGGATTACGCCAGCGCGGATTGCAGCGGCAGCCGTACGTGCATGACCTAAAGCGCCACTAGTGCTTCCAATAGAGACAAATAGTTCGCTATGCCGAAGACCCAGTGAGTAAGCTCCAAAGCCACCCATCGACAGACCAGCGATTGCTCGAGCTTCGCGTTTTGGTTCCGTGCGATAACGCTTATCCACCTGGCCGATTACATCATTAACAATGTAGTCTTCCCAATTGTTCGTTTGCCCCGCAGTGCTGGACGCATAATTGATAAACCAACTATTTCCCGCATCGGGCAATACAACGATTAGATCATTCAATTCACGCGCATAGAATGCTGCCGCCAGGTTTCGCCCCCATACCGTGTAATTTTGCATATAACCGTGCAGCAGGTAGAGAACAGGATAGCGCGCGTCACTGAGGTAGTAACCTTCAGGCAAAACGATATCGAACTTCATCCGCCTAGCTACTGCCGGACTATAAAATTCGACAGTTTCTAGCCCTGGAGGAATTGGCGCCGCTACAGGTTCTAACGTACTGGCGTTCTGAGCAGCGGCCTGCCCTATTATCAATTGCGCCAGGAGCGCAATACCAACGAGGAGTGGTTTGAAGGAATCGATCTCTTTCATGGTGCTCACAGGCCGCTCAGCTGTAATTTTGTAATAGCAATGAGTTTACCGCAAAAAACCAGATGCTTCCCACGTTTCTAGTTCGCAGAATAGCCACAGGGTGTGTATATTCTAGAGCGATGAAAAAGCAAACCCTGTTGCACCTAAACAAGCGCAATCGCGCCTCCTTGCTATTCCCAGCCTTCGTTTTCTGCTCCTCGATTGCAGGCGCTGCGTTGGCTCAGGATAAGGGCGAGCTGCTATTCCTGAATAATTGCGCAGAATGCCATCAACGTGATGGTAAAGGGATACCGAATATCTATCCCGCTCTAGCAGGCAGCGAAGTGGTGCGAGGAAGCGCCGTAGACGTGGCGCTGGTGATGCTCATCGGCCGCGGCGAGATGCCCTCCTTCGCCGGCTCGATCACCTATGAAGATATGGCGAGCATCATCAATTATGTCCGCAATTCCTGGGGAAATAGCGGCGAAGAAATCTCCGCTCAGAGGATTGAAAAGCTTCGATAAAACTCATCATCACGGCCCACGGTAACACTCGAAAAACACCTTTGATGAATCTTCTCGCTGCCTAAAGACGAAGCGATTATTTATCCTGTAGTATGCAAGGCGAGTTGCACTTTTCCCCATACTCGGAGACTTAATCGTGAAGCTGCCCAGCCCTAGAATCAGCCCCAGATCACTGGCAAGCCCTGCTCTTTTACTCAGCATGTTCTTAGCCTCTGCGGCATCCGCAAACTGCAATTTTTCTGACGGCACCGAAGAGATCATCCGCGGTAGTGTCTATAGTGAAACCAATAACAATAATAGACGTGACAGGTTCGAGCCCGGCATTGTAGGCGTAAGTGTCAGCAACGGCTGCCAGGTGGTGCAGACAGATGGAGGCGGCAATTATCTAATACCGATTCATGCGACGCAGATCTTGTTCATCACTAAGCCTGCAGAGTTCGATCTGCAAGTAGACGAGAACAATCTACCGCAATTCTTTTATAGACACTATCCTAATGGCACCCCAAAAGAGATCGCCGGCACATCTATAGAATGGGCTTGGCCCGTGATTGAACCCACAGGCCCGCTACCCAGCGTGATGAATTTCGGGCTGATCCCAAGAGAACAATCGGCGACTGAGTTTACAGCTCATGCGTTTGCGGACACCCAGGCAAGATTCGAGATAGGTCAGGATATGTTGCGCGAGGATTTGGTCAACCCGTTAATCGGAAATCCCTATGGAGTTGAATTTGGGATAACAGTCGGCGATGTGGTTTATGACAATCTCGGGCTCTACGATCGCCACAAAGCGATGATGGCATTGATGGATATTCCACAATGGAATTTACCCGGCAATCACGACATCAACTTCGCCTCCCCAGATGCAATTTTTGCAAACGAAACCTTCAAAAGTCATTTCGGACCAACCTATTACTCTTTCAACCAAGGAAATGTTCATTTCGTGGCGTTGAATAATGTCGAATATGCCGGTGACGGCAAGCAGTTTGGCAATTCTGGGTACCGCGGGTTTATCCCAGAGCACCAACTCGAATGGTTAGCGCAAGATCTTGCTAATGTTTCCTCTAGCAAACTCATTGTTATTGCGACCCACATTCCACTAATCAGCGAAGCCGATGACGGCTTATCTGAATCCCATAGCGGGCCTAACACCGAAAACTTTTCGAGACTGCTGGAAATCCTCGAACCTTTTTCGAATATTTATGGCATTGCTGGGCACGACACCAGCAATAGCTGGAAGGTTGAAGTTAACCATAACCATGGCTGGCAGGGACAGCCGTGGATTGCCCATACTCTGGCCGAGGTCCGTGGCAGCGGCTGGCCCAAAGGCCTGCGTGATGCACGAGGCGTGAGGGACTCTATAATGGAGGATGGCAATCCTAATGGTTTCTATGTCCTAAGGTTTGACGATAATGCTGTTACTCCCGACTTCATCCCCTTCCCGTTCGGGCCGGATGCAGCGCAGCGGCTGCGCATTACCCTCGACCCGCCCTTGTCCGAGATCGAGGGCGGCAGCATCAACCGGGGCGCTGTCCAGACAGACACTAAAATAGTTGTGAATCTCTTTGACGGTGGAGTGCGAGACTCGGTCTCAGCGTCCATAGATGGCGGCGAGGCGCGACCTATGACCTATATTGTGCGAACAGACCCCTTCGTGGAAGGGCTCGACAGAAGATATCAGGATACGGACAGTGAATACAGCCCCGCGGCGCGCTCTGCCCATATCTGGGAAATGAATTTACCAGATGGCTTAGACGTGGGTTTGCATACTGTCGAAATCCAAACGGAAGATGAGTTTGGTCAACAGCGTGAAGGGGCAATGACGTTCGAGATTACTGATCAGTAGATCTAATCTATTTGAGATTGGGCAGCACCGGCATCTCTATCTTCAACACTTGTCGCGTACTTCGTAGAATCGCCCAGAGAGTGTTTTCATCATTCGAACGATCCCAAGCGATGCCCTGACCGTTCAGCCCTGGTAGCCGAACTGTTGCGAGCCAATCTAACTCCGACCCAGCCTCTGGCAGCGCCATGACGTAGATTTCCGGATCGTCGTGTCCGCTAAGATACAAATATCCGTCGCTTCCCCAGGATCCTCCCGAGTTACTCATCGGCGACATTCTTCGCAAAATTCCGGCAGGCAGCGACCAGCTTTGCAAGACTTCAAAGTCATCATCAAATTGCACTACGACAGTATTGCGCGTCCCCCCATAGGGCTCGGTCATTCCTCTTTGCACAATGTCGTAGTTCGCGAAGGCGCCCCACCATGAGTCGTTGTGCCTATCTAACCAGGTGAAGGATCCCAACATAACACCGAAGCTATGGGTTTCGATGTGCTGCATATTCGCTATATCCCACACTTCGACAGTACTCGTCATAGGCCAGCCCGGGTAATTCGAATGAGCCGAGTACAATTTCCCATCTAAGACCACGCCGCTATCCAGATGACTGAGGGGACTGCTCAATTGCGAGCTGCCATCCCACTGCTGCAATACCCTGCCCGTGTCTTTGTCATGCCGGGCTAGGCGCACATTACTTATCGCATAGAATGCATCTTGCCCTACCGCGACTGCCTGATAAGCATTGTCGGCATCGAACTGCTTCACGATCTTGCCGTCGAATTCCGGTGGTTGAGCAGAAACACTTGTAGCTGCCAATAGGCAAAGGCCGTGAATAGCCAAGATTGTAAATTGCTTAATCGATACCCGCCTCATGAAACCCCCGCCTTTAACTCAGCCTCGTAAATAGGAAGCTCCGTTCACATCAATAATCGTACCGGTAGAAAATTCGGCGCCTTCGGAGGCGAGGAACAGCACGGCATGGGCGACCTCTTCAGGCTCAGCGACACGATTGAACGGGCTCTGCGCTTTGATCTGTGCGCCTTCCGGCCCATTCAACCTATCAGCCGTGAGCTCGGTATTGACGAAGCCCGGCGCTACCGCACCGACGAATATCTTGTACTCGGCCAGCGCTACAGCCAGTGACTGGCTGAGGGAGTTTAAGCCAGCCTTGCTCGCGCCGTAAGCCGCCTTTGTTGGCTCTCCACGAAACGCGCCGCGGGACGTAATGTTGACGATGCGACCGCCGCCCTGATCAATCATATGCTTTGCGGCACAGAAACAGATGTTGGCGGGGCCAATAAGATTCGCGTCGATCGTTTGCCTCCAAGCCTGTTGCCAGTCTTCGTAGCTGGTAGTTGGCAGCGGGTGGTATACGCCGATACCGGCATTGTTAACGACGATGTCCAAGCGGCCGAAGCTCTCTATTACCTCATCGAGTGCTTTCTTGACCTGATCTGCGTCGGCGACATCAGCTTTGATTGCCAGGTGAGTGTTTCCTTCAAGTTCGGCGAGAGTCTTATCGGCGCTCGCCTGATCACTGCGAAACAGTACTGCTACTCGCGCACCCTTTTTCGCAAACGCAAAAGCGATCGCCTTGCCAATACCTCGAGTGCCGCCTGTAACTAACACCGTCTTATTAGTAAAATCCAACCTAGTATTCCCTCAATTGTTACGACGAACTATGTTAAAAAATTTAACAGCTAAACTATCCCATCCATCTTTGCCAAGCGCTGAACCAATTCCTCAACTCTAGTGCTATAGCCCCACTCGTTGTCGTACCAACTCATAACCTTCACCATGCGATCTTGCATTACCTGTGTCAGCAATGAATCGAAGATACTAGAGTGGGAATTGCCGATAATATCGCTACTAACTATCTCATCGACGGAATACTGCAAGATACCTTTCATGGGCCCGAGCGCGGCTGCTTGCATTGCCGCGTTTATCGATTCGATCGTGACATCTGAGTCGAGCTCGAGAACAAGGTCTACGATGCTGCCATCAGGAATTGGCACACGCATCGCCAGACCGTCCAACTTGCCAGCCAGTTCGGGCATGACTAAGCCAATAGCCTTCGCCGCTCCAGTTGAAGTTGGTACTATATTAGTAGCCGCGTTACGCGAACGCCGTTTGTCGCTAGCATGAGGCGAATCTATCAAGCGCTGACCCGAGGTATAAGCGTGCACTGTAGTGAGCAAGCCTCGACGAATGCCAAAGGAATCGTGCAACACCTTCGTCAGTGGCGCGGCGCAGTTTGTCGTGCAGCTCGCGTTGCTAATAATCGTACTGGAGGGCGTGACCACATGATCGTTAACGCCGCTCACAAGCGTTGCATCAAGAGGATCTTTACAAGGCACTGTTAGTACGACACGCCTAGCGCCACCATCGATATGCTTCTGTAAATCTACTAAATGCCTAAAGGCGCCAGAGCTTTCGATGACGTAATCGACTCCCAGTTCCTTCCAGGGCAGTTTCGCAGGGTCTCTTTCGCTCAACACTTTGAACTGGTCGCCGTCGATTTCCATCACGTCGCCATCAAAGCTCACCTCACCTGGAAACACTCCATGCGTACTATCATACTTAAATGCATAGGCGAGCTGATCTGGACTGGCAAGGTCATTAACCGCAACCACATCATAGTGTTTACGTAGCTTCGCGATACGCATGATAGTTCGACCGATTCGACCGAAACCGTTGATAGCAATTTTAGGTAACGCCATAGAACTTCTCCAAAACTACACTATGCCTATTCAGCCAACATCTTCTCAGTTAGCTCCCAAAGTTTCATTGCACCTTCTTCGCTTACAGCCCAGGGTGCAACATCGCAAAACCTGGGCGAGTCCTGCGTAGCGAGATTAGACACGTCGCAATCCTCACAATACAGGCCGCCGGTGTCGGCGAGCGCATCACTGGTTGCAGCCCACAAAGTCGTGCTGCAACCCTGCGTGGTCGACTTGAACAATGCAGCAACCTGCTCTGAGATATTGCCATCGGCATCAGTCCAGCCTAGAGCCATCATCTCTTCGTTGGGCAGGTGCCGTTGCAGTGGCGTAAGAATACCGCCCGGGTGAACCGAGAACGCCTGTATACCCTGATCTCGATACTTCATGTCCAGGCCAAGCGCGAACAAGGCATTGGCTGTTTTCGCCTGCGCATACGCCGTCCATTTCTCATAGTCGGCGGATTCGAATTGAATATCGTCCCAAAGAATATCGCTACGGCGATGCCCGATAGAAGACAGGCAAACCACGCGAGACGAGCCAGCATTCAGAAGTAGTCCGCGCAATTTTTGAGTCAAGACGAAATGCCCTATATGATTGACAGCGAATTGCGACTCCCAGTTATTGCCAACACGCGCTTCTGGGCAGGCCATAATGCCGGCATTATTAATCAACAAGTCGAGCTTCGATTCGCGGTCCGTTACAGAGGCCGCATAGCCACGCACGCTTGCTAGATCGCCAAGGTCCATCGCATCGACAATCACCTCACCTTCTATATCCTTTAAGTTTTCCTTCGCTTTGTCAGGCGTACGTACCGGCACGTAGACTTTTACACCTGCAGCAGCCAGCGCTCGCGTAGTCTCCAAACCGATACCGGAGTAGCCACCGGTTACGACCGCGACTTTTCCTGACAGCTCTTTGCCGGCCAAAATTTCGCTGGGCTCAGGTTTTTTGCTAAATCCGGAGTTTAATTTCTTCTGCACTCGTGTCGACATTTCCAACCCTCTATTACTGGGACTGAAACGTCCCTTGAAGATAACTGTATTGATTCTACCTTAACGGAATCTCAGGCAGCTGTGAATGTATTCAACCCGCCGCCAGAGACAACGGTTCCGCTGCTAGCTAGGAAATCATCCTGCATCATTTTCCAAAGCGTTTGCTCATCGCTAGCCGTGTTGGCGATAAAGCGCTGATCAGTCTCAACTAACCTTCCAATGACTATCCCCTTTACAGGGTTCGTCTTGTCGAAACAGACCGTATAGGTTTCAACCTTCGCGGCACCACTAGGTGCTTCGATAAATTCTGGGCTAGGCATGGCATTGATCTGGGCCTGTATCTTCGCATTAGATTCACTCTGCCATTCACCGCGTAGTGGCGTGGCAGAATAAATGCCGGTTGCGTGTTTCGATAGGCGCCCACCATTTGCTGTTATCAGTGCGTACTGCTGTGGATCGGCACGCAGCAGAGGTATTGCAGTCGCGATAGCATGCATCGAATAATTGTTTCCTGCCCCGCCGAAAAATGGCAGCCCGCCTGTTAGCGTTAGGCCGCGCGGATCGGAGTGAGACAATCCTAGCGCGTCGCAAGCAACCTCAACAGCCGATGGAAAACAGGAATAGATATCAATCAGATCTATATCCTCAAGAGTTTTACCAGCCATCTCAAACGCCTGCTGACTATTTGCTGCAATGGCTGGAGAAGAGTGAAGGTTAACTCGGTCACTAATTAGCAGTTTCTCATTCGCCTCGCTGCAGCCATGAAGGAAAACCCACTTGCTAGGATCGATACCAAGCTGCTTTGCCTTTCCTACCGACGTCATCACAACAGCCGCGCCCTGGTTTACAGCATCCCGTGAATTCATAAACTTAGGATAGGGAAAGCATATGAAGCGATTTTCTTTGGTAACACTGGCCAGCTCAGTTGCAGAGCGCCGGGTACCATAGAAAGAGAATGGGTTATCCGCAGCAACATCAGTAAAGGGTGAGAACAGCTCCCCCATTGCCAACATATGCTCTTCCACAGATCGCCCTTTATCTTTTCGAATGGCGTTCTCGAAAAGAGGATAGGCGTGTATTGGCGCAATCAATCCATGAGCCACCTCATGTGCACTTGCTAGGGGCTCGCCTATGCCTCGATCTTCCTGCGAGCCCGCGTCCTCTTCATGCCAATTCAACTCAACATTGCTTCTTAGTGCCAGCTGCGCCGTTCGAATCGCCTCGGAGCCGGTGAGAAGCGCAACTGATACATCGCCGGAAACTATGCGCTGCGCCATCTCGTTGATCAATTTCTGCGGCGTGTTTCCTCCGACATTACTGTAGATAGCGTTTGTAGGATTAGCGCCTATTCTTCTCGCTACGGCACGGGGTGGATTCTCGGCGCGACCAAACGAGGTAGCAACGCGCGGTTTCTTATAGGAATCGGAAAATATTCGAATTACTGCAAGCGTATCTATTTCTGCCGCGAGCTTGTGCCCGATGCCCGTGTCGGTCAGCGCAGCCTTTGCGGCCTCAGCAGCAATGCCCATCGGCGAGTGCGCCAGCTCAGGGTTAGCCTGTCTGTCTGCGAACTGACTGGCCCCAACTAATATTGGTGTTGAATCTAACAAGCTGAATTCCTTTCTAGCAATTAATGAAGTAGTCGACTCTTGGACTAGGGAGCTGCCTCAACAAACCTGTCAGCTATCTTTGGGTCCGATCCATACGAAGGGATTGTGTGCTAATTCCCAGAGATGACCATCGGGATCTTTGAAGTAGCCGGAATAGCCACCCCAAAATACTTTCTGCGGAGTTTTTACCAACGTCGCTCCAGCGGCAACTGCCTCTTTCATCGCTTCATCTACTTCCGCTTCGCTGTCAAGATTGTGCGCAAGGGAAAAGCCACTAAAACCTTCGCCTGCTCCGGGCACCATCGCGTCCTCTGCTAAGGCTTCTCTTCCATATAACCCCAACCAAGTTCCATTGAGAGTGAAAAACGCAACTGCCGGCGGAGATTCTAATTGAGGAAAGCCGAGTCCATCTCGGTAAAACTTAACTGATCTCTCGATGTCGTCTACACCTAATGTGATCATGCTGATTCGTGGCTTCATTTTTTCCTTTTCTATTGCAGATGCCGAATTGGAGGCATTAGAGATCTAAATTCTACACCCCAGCTTCCTTCTCGCTTAGTGAGAACCCAGACAGCTGGGCCGGTTAAATAATGCTCCGCGCTAGGATTAAAGCGCTCAAAGCTCAATTCTACAATCACCTGATTCTCTGAGACGTTCACGACCTCGAAGTCACCTAACCCGCTGCTATGCCAATTTTCTCTCTCGCGCATGCGCTCAAAATTCATCGTCACGATCGGCGATGCGATATCCTGGGCCAAGATGAACTGCCCTGCGCTCAACATGATTTGTGGCACGTGATTTACTTTCAGAAGCGCCGCATTGTCAGCTGCGTTGAATGCTACAAAGAATTCGTCAACCAAAGCGATAGCCGCTTGTCTGGCATCCATCAGCCCTGCCTCGACAGGCTCCGGGTTCAGTTGGCCAGGCGCACGATACAGCATTCCCCAGTGCCCCTCATTGTTTGTTACTACATAAAACATATAACCGCGGCTAATCACCTCGCCAGCCGCATTAAGACGGCTATACTCTACTTCGAAATTTACTTTTTGATCTGAAGATTGCCCAGAAGTGATCTTGTCGAATGTGCTACGCGCCCAGCCCTGCTTTTTCAATCCATCGAAATCAGTAGTGAATTGCTCTGGCTCATTCGCGATAACCAAGCCAAAGGGCGCGTGAGTAACGTAAGGGTAGTTAACTGTCTTTTGAATGGTATTGTTGTCTGCCGAATTCCATGCTTCAAGAAAACGCTCTAAAGCGGCCCTAGCGTCCATTTCTGACTCCTGATCTGGCTGAGCATTCGCCGTGGTACTGAGCAATACCAATAGCACAATCGTAGCCAAAAAAAAGTGAATAATCTTCATTCCAAATCACCTTTCGCGCTCGAGTACAGTAGGGTTCTACAGGTTTACTCGTCACTCTATACCTACACCCAGCGCCTTACCTTGTTTTTATAGGCGAGATATTCTTCGCCAAATTTCTCTGCCAAGTAAGCCTCTTCCTTTGCAATCGCTACATGATAGAGAAGGAAGGCGGCCGGGATAAAACTAACGAAAATCCAGAGGCTGTTGTTGGCAATTCCGATACCGATGTTTATTAGACAGAAACCAGCATAGATTGGATTACGAGACCAGGCGTAGAAACCCGTTGTTACAATTGAGGTAGTAGGCTTCCAGGGTTCGATGGCTGTGCCAGCGCGTTGGAAAGAAGTAGCCACGAGAATCGCTATGGTGATGCCAAACAACACTAGTAGGTAGCCGAGAACCTCAATGGATTCCGGGATGCCCAGACCCACTGGTCGCAGATATTGCAAACCTGACCCTAAGAGGATGCAGCTCGCAAATATCGCGGGAGGCGGAAACTTAACTGCAGCGCCTTTCTTATCTTGAGTTGATTCCTGATTCAATTCATCACTCATAGTTCACCCCACTCGATTCCGCCGAATAATCAGTATATACCTAACAGCTACTGGCGTATGCCCGAGACAAACTAGCAGAATTACCCATCTTAGTCGGCAGTCCGATTACCAAAATCCGGCATCTGGAAGAGGCAAATGTTGAGCCCACGTTCGGGGTACTTGTCTACGAATTCCGGCGCGACAGCTATCTCTCCGAGATAGGCTCCCTCAGGATTGTGCTTCTCGAAGAGTTCCTGCAGATAATCGCTACTCAGAAAAGGGCTATTTATGGTGGCGATGACTTTCGCACCGGGCGCACAAAGACTGTGAAGCTTCTTCATTACTGCGCCGTAATTTTTCGCTGAATCAAAACTTCCACGCTGGCGCATCGGTGGGTCGATAACCACTATATCGTAGCGCCCAAATTGTTTGATTTTTCCCCAAGACTTAAATAGGTTGTGCGGGACGGAGTGTACATTGCTAAGATCTTGCTGGTTTAGAGTATGATTCTCTTCACCCCACTTAATACTTGTCTTACTCATATCCACGTTGGTCACTAATTTCGCACCGCCAGCAATAGCCGCCACAGAAAGCGAGCAGGTATAGGCGAATAGGTTAAGCACATTGGCCTCACGAGAATTCTCTAGCAACCAGTCGCGCAAGCAGCGCATATCGAGAAACAAACCACAATTCTGCTGCGTGCCGGGATGCACGTCGAATAATAGATTCCCCTCTTTTGCGACTATAGGCCCTGCCGCTTCGCCATAAATGGTCTGCGCCGGAGCACCGCACTCGAAGCGGTTCTGCAATACGATCGTCCGAATTTGCTTGAGTTCATCAGCCCGCAACAAGACTTTCGTCAACCCCTCAATATCGTCTATCGCAGCATGCGCAGTTATCAGAACCAGTGGCCGGAACCAATCGATGCAGACATGTTCGAGGCCGGGAAAGAGATACCCGCGACCATGAAAGATTCTGCGCGCATCGGACTGATTTCTCGCGAAAAAAACTGCTGCGGATTTTTCTATAGCTTCTAGATTATTAATAGTCAAAAGATCATTTCTCGGGAGTCTCGCCGCTTCGTTAGTAGCAGCGCAGGAATAGTGGATTAGGAAATTTTTTCATTGATGACAATAAATGACCGCTGCTTCTAATTCTTAATTTTTCTATTGTGAATCTCGACTGACGCATAGTCCGCCGTAGGCAGCTGCGTTTCCAATCGCTTCAGAAATACATCAACATCGTCAAAGGGCAGGTCTTTAAGCACAGCATAATCAATATTCCACCACTCGCTCTTCATAAGACTAACAATCTGCTCCATAGTAAAACGCGTACGCACAACCTTACCCGGATTGCCGACCACGACCTGATAGGGTTCAACATCCTTAGTAACTACAGCATTGCGCCCGATAACTGCGCCGTCACCGATTTTTACTCCCGCCATAACAACTACATCATGGGCGATCCAAACATCATGGCCTATGCTGGAGTAGACACAGCTCGCCTCATAGTCTCCGCTTACAGACATGCTACTGGAGACCCAATCGATCGGATGGTTGTCTGTAGGCTGACCAAGCACCACATTGCGACCAATAGAACAGAATCTGCCTATCGATTCGAGATGCAATATCTCGCCGCCCTCGCGCATGTAACTGTAAGCGCCCATATGAAGTGGCCGATCCGCCTTAGGCAATCGAACTTGCACATCACCCAGTCGCGAATGCTCCTCCATGATCAGGTGAGATTGTGAACTAATATTGCTGAAATCCTGAATACGGATACCGAGCCGTTTCGCCTTCAGTTTCTCGAGTCTATTTAGAATACTTGGCACTTCTTCAGTGACTCCCTTACTTTCTTTTCGTGCAAAGCGGTAACCGAGACCGATGCCCAAGCTGATAACAGCATTAAGCATCTAATTTTCGCGAAATTTAACGGTGTCGCGCTAAATTGACTACTATCATCAATAGTAGCAACTGAATCTGTTAACTATACGGTATACTGCCCCGCAATGAGTAGTGCACACGACATTTTACATTCCGTTTTTGGTTTTTCGTCTTTCCGCCCTCCCCAAGATCAAATTATCGACGCCCTTATCCTCGGCGACGATGCATTGGTTTTGATGCCAACTGGCGGTGGAAAGTCGCTGTGCTATCAGATTCCAGCACTGGTGCGAGAGGGTTGCGGCGTCGTTATTTCCCCCCTGATCGCATTGATGCAGGATCAAGTAAGTGCAATGCGATTACTGGGAGTACGCGCCTCCTTTCTCAACTCTACTTTGAGCGCCGCTGAAGCTAGAGAGATCGAGCGGGCACTGCTTGCTGGCGAATTGGACCTACTCTATATAGCGCCGGAGCGATTCACTCAGGCAAACACACTAAGACTGCTTCGAGAGGCCCCGATCTCACTGTTCGCCATCGACGAGGCCCATTGTGTATCCCAGTGGGGTCATGACTTTCGAGCCGACTACCTAAAGCTAAGCCTGCTGCACGAACTGTTTCCCGAAATACCGCGCATCGCACTAACAGCGACCGCAGACGCTAGAACCCGCACTGAAATTATCAGTCGATTGCAATTAGAAGAAGCAGGTCAATTCATCGCCGGCTTCGACCGCCCCAATATCTGCTACCGCATCGCGTTAAAACACAATGCGAAACAGCAATTCTTGAAATTTTTGAAAGACGAGCACGCGAACGATGCGGGCATCGTGTATTGCCTCTCGCGAAAGAAGACAGAAGACATCGCCTATTGGCTGCAAGCGCAAGGCTTCAACGCGCTTCCTTATCATGCTGGACTGCCTGCCGAGACTAGGGCGGATCATCAGAGTAAATTCCTGCGCGATGAGGGAGTGATCATCGTTGCCACCATCGCCTTCGGCATGGGAATCGATAAACCCGATGTACGTTTCGTGGCTCATCTGGACCTGCCGAAGACGATCGAGTCTTACTATCAGGAAACCGGTCGCGCCGGCCGTGATGGCGAGCCTGCCGATGCCTGGATGATCTACGGTTTGCAGGATGTCATTAAACTGAGACAGATGATGGAAGGTTCAGATGGCAGCGAAGAACACAAGCGCGCGGAGCAACACCGGCTGAATGCGATGCTGGGCCTGTGTGAGATTACTAGCTGTCGTCGTCAGGCACTGCTTGGCTATTTTGACGACAAAATGGAACATGCTTGTGGAAATTGTGATTGCTGTCTCGAGCCGCCACAAACTTGGGATGGCACTGAGGCGGCAAGAAAGGCATTAAGCGTCACCTATCGCACTAATCAGCGCTTCGGGGTGAATCACCTCATTGACGTGCTGCGTGGCGCCGAAAACGACAAGATATTTCAATTCGATCACCACCGGCTTGCCTCCCACGGCATCGGCCAGGAACTAGACAATAATCAGTGGCGTTCGGTATTCAGACAGTTGGTCGCCAGAGGCTATTTAAGCGTCGATCTGGAGCGCTTCGGCGCGCTTCGGCTAGAGGAAAGTTGCCGGCCCTTGCTACGCCGCGAAGAGACGATTCAACTTCGAGTTGACGTAAAGCAGAAAACAGCGAAACGACAAACCAAGACACCACTTGCCGCCGATGTCGATGTCGCACTGTGGGAAGCACTGCGTGAATGCAGACGGCAGTTTGCCGAAGATAAAGGCGTGCCACCCTATGTGATCTTTCACGACAGCGCTCTGCAGGAAATGTGCGTGAATCTGCCCCAAGATATGACTGCTTTCGGCTTGGTGAGTGGCGTGGGCGAGAGGAAATTGGAGAAATACGGGCCTGCATTTCTGAGGGTTATTACGGATCATTTGGCGTGAGGGGGCCGGTGTTGGGTTCATCCAGCTAGGTTCTCTTCCAGCAAACTTCAGTGCTTTGTATTGGCTAGGTTCTGGCTAGATTCTCCTCCAGTTGAATTCTGAGCGTTTGGTGCTTGCTGGGGGATTCATCCAGTAGGCTTCAGTTCCTTGAATTGCCTATGTTCTCAATCAAATAAGGGTTGCAAAGGTGCTGCGTAGTTGGCAACCTTAAGCGCAGCCTAGAATAACAAATTGAGGATTCAAGATGTCCATTCGAAATCAGTCCAAGCCAGTCATAGCAGTGCTCTTCAGCCTATTCGCAATTCCGTTCGCCGCTACTATCCACGCCGCCGAATTGGATCGTATTGGCACCTTCGATTTCCCAACTTCAGGATCGCCTGCCGCTCAGGAACATTTTATCCGCGGCGTGGGCTATCTGCACAGCTTTGGCATGGTGCAGGCACAGAAGGAGTTTAGAAGCGCTCAGGAGATTCAACCTGACTTCGCCATGGCCTACTGGGGCGAGGCATTCACCTATCAGCACCCGTTCTTTGGACAGAAAGATGCCGGCCCAGGCGAAGCCTTAATGCGCCTCGGTGCGACTAGCGAAGAGCGACTCGCCAAGGCACCTACCGAACGTGAGAAAGGCTTTCTCAGAGCAGCCGAAGCCTACGCATTGACGGTTGGGGGCATGCCAGAAAGACGCATTGCCTGGATGAATGCAATGGCCGACCTCTACGCACAATACCCCGATGACAATGAGGTCAAAGCCTTCTACGCCGCGTCCATGCTGTCCGGCGCGACTGCCTCGGGCGAAAACAGCGAACGCATCAACATGCGCGCCGGTGCCTTAGCCCTAGAATTGTTTAAAGAGAACGACAATCATCCCGGTGCGGCTCACTACGTGATTCACTCCTTCGACGATCCAGTCCATGCGCCCCTTGCACTGGAAGCGGCTACTGCCTACGCCGATATTGCACCTGCGGTATCTCATGCCCGCCATATGCCCACACACATATTCATTCAACATGGCATGTGGAATGAAGTCTCCAACTGGAACGATTCTGCCTTCAACGCGGGGCTAGAACTCTGGACTGAAGGAGATTCCACCGGTG
Source organism: Pseudomonadota bacterium (assembly GCA_027592275.1). Lineage (GTDB taxonomy): Bacteria > Pseudomonadota > Gammaproteobacteria > Pseudomonadales > Pseudohongiellaceae > UBA9145. The sequence goes on along the minus strand of JAQCKF010000020.1, from coordinate 38,596 downwards.
ACATGAATCACTCCTCTGACTGGGGTCAGTATGGCGATCTACAACTAGGTGATCTTGAGAAATCCGAGAGATGGATCAGACGCGGCCAAATGGTCCTAGACAACGCTCCCAGCAGCGCACGCGCGGCGAGCACTGTTAAGACGATGAGAGCCAGACACATAATTGAGAGCAAGCAGTGGCAAGTGCAGCCATTTACAGATGATCTTGATGCTACCGAGTTGCTCGCATTGGGTCTAAGTGCCGCCAACCTTGACGAGCTTGAACTCGCAAATCAGGTCGTGGCGAAATTGGACAAGATGCTTGCGGCTAGCCCAGATAATGGGGAGCTAAAATTAGTACATCACGAAGTCGCCGCGCTAACACTGCACAAGGAATCTATGCAGCAGGCTATGGTTGATGTCACTAAACGACAGCAAGCTATCGAACTCATGACCGAGGCAATGGACCTTAGAGAGAGTCAACGCGCACCAAACGGCGCCGCTACTCCGCTAAAACCTGTGCATGAATTAGCTGCAGAAATGATGTTAGAGATGGGCATGCATGACGAAGCAGCCGAGTTGTTCGGGACTTCATTGCAACGCCTTAAGAATCGACCTTGGTCACTGCTAGGCGCTGCACGCAGCCATAAGAATTTGGGCGAGCATGCTAAAGCATCAAAGATGTACGAATCATTATTAGCAGTATGGAGCGATGACAGCCACCCTGCTGTTCAGGAAGCGAAGCAGTTCCTAGGTTACTAGTCCATGTGCCCAAACATGAAAAGTGATTAATAATAAGAAGAGAATACTTATGAGTAAGCAGGAATTAGAAAAAGTAGCAGCCAATGGACTGATCAATCGACGCCATCTACTAGGCCTTGGCTTAGCAGGCATGGGCACTGTCGCTTCCACGTCCTTACTGGGCGCCGACGCAGGGCTCAATCTGGAAATTCCAGGTTGGTCTAAAGCGCCGGGAGCCAACGCCAGCGGCTATGGCTCGCGCTCTCGATTTACTGACGACATGCAGAGAATGGCGGGCAACCCTAATCCACTCTATCCCGGCGGCGGTTCATCGCGCTCGCCACTGCATCAATTGCACGGCAGCATTACACCGAATAGCCTGCATTTTGAGCGACATCACGCCGGCATTCCCGATATAGATCCCGCTCAGCATAAACTGGTCATTCATGGCTTGGTGCGTCAGCCTCTAGTGTTCAGCTATGAAGACTTACTGCGCTACCCGATGGTCAGCAAAATTTATTTTCTAGAGTGCTCCGGCAACAGCGGCTCACTGTTCGGCCCTAATCCTGCCGACGGCAGCGCGCAGAGTCTGCACGGCCTGGTTTCCGGTGCCGAATGGACTGGTATCCCGCTATCGACTCTCTTAGATGAGGCGGGAGTATATCCCGAAGCTCGATGGATCAATGCCGTAGGCGCAGATGCAGCCAGCATGGGTCGTTCTATCCCTCTCAATCGTGCTATGGATGATGTAATGCTCGCCTTGTTCCAAAATGGCGAACCGGTGCGGCCTGGTCAGGGCTATCCGATGCGTCTTTTCGTACCGGGTTGTGAAGGCAACATCAGCGTAAAATGGTTGACGCAAATAAAACTTACGCGTGAGCCGACTCACTTCCGCGATGAAACCAGCAAATACACAGATACCCGACTCGACCGTAAGAGTCAGCAATTTACCTTTCCTATGGGCACCAAGTCGGTCATCACCGCACCCTCAGGACAAATGAAGCTGGAGAGACAAGGTATCTATCAGGTAACAGGTATCGCGTGGTCTGGTCGCGGCAGCATTCGCCGGGTCGAAGTTAGCGCAGACGGCGGGCGCACTTGGGCCGATGCGATGATTGATTCCCATCAGAGTGAGAAGGCTTTGGCGAGATTCAGAATCCCGTGGCAATGGTCTGGAGGCGATGCTGTTCTGCAGAGTCGAGCTACAGACAGCCAGGGCAATGTGCAGCCAACACGCACCAGCCTAGTAACGGAGAAAGGCAATATCAGCACCTATCATTTCCACGGTATTCAGAGTTGGGCCGTTAACACGGCAGGAGATGTTGCCAATGTTTACGCTTAAAAAGCTTCTAACTGCCTCAGCGGTTTCAGCGAGCCTAGTAATAGGCCTATCGGCTGTAGTCCAAGCTCAATCCCTTGGCATTCCAATCAATGAGAGCCAATTACAGGACTTCGATCTGATCGCGCAACCCGACGGCAGTGGTTACCCCCAAGGCAGCGGCACGGCAATGCAGGGAAAGGCCATCTTCGAGAGACGCTGCGTGGCCTGTCATGGCATGACTGGCGAGGGAACATCCGCGAATACTCGTCTGGTTGGCGGCGACATGCAGTCCGAGGAACGACCCATCCGCACAGTTGGCAGCTACTGGCCCCATGCCAGCACGCTTTTTGACTACGTACAGCGGGCCATGCCTGCAGACGCCCCTAAATCACTGACCAGCGACGAGGTGTATCAGGTAATTGCCTATGTACTGAATTTAAACGGCATTATTGAGGATTCTCTAATCCTCAACAAGGAGACCCTCATGCAGGTCGAAATGCCAAACAAAGACGGATTCATCGATAGCAGCCAAGCTCTCTAAAATACCCTCCGGGAGCCTCCAAACGAATATGTGACCATATGTTGCAGGAGGTTCCCTAGCCCGGCAAATCCAAGTACTATCCCCTCGCCCTCGAAACATAACTCAAGAGAGATCCAATGAGAAAATCCTGGTTGAATTTGTGCCTAGTGTGCACAGCCGTAGCTTTGTTGTTTTCAAAATCAGTAAACGCAGCAGAGTCTGAGTTAGTCATGCCCCTTATCGACGGTGAGCCGAACTTCGCCGACTTCCAGAATATGGCCCCCTCTTCAGTGTTAGCCCGCTCTATGGCGAAAGTTGACAGTTTCGTACAGCGCGAGCCCGAGCCCGGCGAGCCCTCAGCACAACGCACCGAAGTATACATCGGCTACGATCAGGATGAATTGCATGTAATATTCCTGGCCTTCGATACAGATCCAGATCAAATTAGAGCAAACCTCTCGTCACGAGAAAATATCGATGGCGATGACCATGTCGAGATATCCTTCGACACATTCAACGATCAACGCGCTGCTTTCTCATTCAGAACCACTCCACTAGGCATTCAATGGGATGCACGCTGGACCGAAGGCGCTTCGCGCCGTGCAGGCTTCGACACCACATTAGAAATGGTATGGGAAAGCGACGGCCAGCTTACCGATCAGGGCTATATGGCAAAAATGGCTATCCCGCTGCGTAGCCTGCGATTTCCAGATAATTCAGAACAGAATTGGCGCATTCAGTTCGGCCGCAACATCCCTCGCTATGGCGAGGAATCGTATTGGCCCCCTTACTCTGTAGACGTCGAAGGCCGCCTGAACCAAACTGCCACGCTCACCGGGATTCGCGATGTGTCTCCGGGAAATAACTCGCAGATCATCCCCTTCATCTTCGCCAGAGAAGTTGATTCCCTAGACCTAGGCGCAACAGGTGGACCCAAATTCGATCAAAGTTCTGAACAAGATGTAGGCTTGGACGCAAAATTTATTTTCAACGATTCGATGGTACTCGATATCACGCTTAATCCAGATTTCTCGCAGGTAGAATCGGATCAGCCACAAGTAACATTGAACGAACGATTCGAAGTTGAGTTTCCTGAACGTCGTCCTTTCTTCGTCGAAAACGCCGATTTCTTCGCGACAGATTCAAACTTAGTATTCACCAGAAGAATTGTCGACCCCGGGGGCGGCGCACGTTTTACCGGCCGCGCAGGCAACTTTGGCTTCGGTAGTATCCTAATCAACGATGAGGCCCCCGGCCTTAATCGAGCTGATGGCGACCCACTAAGAGGCGAGAAAGCTAACGTTGCGATCTTGCGTGGCTTTATGGATATCTCAGATCAGGACCGCGTCGGAGTGCTACTAACCAACCGCGATCTTGCCGACGGTCACAACACAGTAGCGAGCATTGATGGCCGCTTTAAGCTCAACAATAACTGGACTACTCAGCTACAGTTCGTGGGCACCGATAGTGAAGCCTTCGATGGCAGCTCGGAAACAACTGGCTACCAGCGCAATATTCAAGTGAATCGCGCGGGCCGCTCGTTCAGCAACCACACACATTTTATTGAGACTACTAGCGACTTCCGCACCGAGTTAGGCTTCCAAAGTCGGTTCTTCCGTTCTGACTCTTCGGGCCTGCACCAGCGTGTAAACTTTAATTTCTATCCAGAAGATTCCAGTCTCAACAGATGGAATGCCAGTCTCTTTGCTGTCTACATCAATGATATCGGTGGCGATAAAATCTACTCACAGCTTGGACCAGGATTCGGTGCGAATTTCGATACAAATACCTTTAGCGCAAGCTATACGGAGTATTCAGAAACGCTCCGGCCGAAAGATTTTTCTGGCATCATGACGAACCGAACCTATGAGTATGAAGATTTCAACCTCGGCTATACCAATACAACACTAAACACCTTGTCGTTTAGTGCGGACCTCAGGACTGGAACAACCCTGAACTTGGTGCCCCCGAGAGGAACATTGCCTAACATCGCAGACACCACTCGATTCAGTTTCGACATGCTTTGGCGCCCAATCGATAGACTGCGCATCTCGAATACTTTCTTCCATACAGAACTGAAAACTGAATCTGGCGGCACAGACATCTTCACTAACGATATTCTCCGCAGTAACTGGAACTATCAGTTCACTAAGGAATGGTCGCTGCGCTTCATCGCTCAATACGATGAAACAGACGCCGGTCCAGCATCAAGGTTAGTCGACGACGAGAACTTAAACTTCGATATACTTCTACGCTACGTGATCAACCCATGGTCTGCGTTCTATGTTGGTTACAACACGAACCAGAGTAATTTCGACATCGTCGAGATGGAAGGCGAAAGAGAATTAGTGATAGCCAACGAACTAAAGAATGATGGAGACCAAGTCTTCATGAAGTTCTCCTACCTATTTCAGCGCTAAATTCTTTGCATTGATATTTTGCAGTGGGCTAACGTCAAGTTCGCCCACTGCAACTCAGAATAGTCCGCCCGCCTTACTGTCACAAAATATTACATAACCCCCTGAGCGACGCCTATCGCCCGATAGGTCACGGGCTATGCTTGAACGCGGCGAAAGCCGTGCGCTCCAGCGTCATTTCGATGAGAATATCCGCGACCAACACACCGCTGCACTTCCCCTTGCAAGATAAAGGCTCCACTGACTCTTGGTGCACGTTGGCAGTGGTTGAGCGAATCGTTTATACTAGGTTTGCTTCCTTATCTTCGGGGCTCAGCCAGCAGTAAGACATTTCACTAGTCTAAGCAATAAGCCCACCAATAGAGCTAGCCAGTGAGCGTAAATCCACTCGGGAAATGGAAAATGATAGAAAGAATATTTCGCTGGCAGCAGCCAGTCATAAAACAGACATTGATCATCTCATCGATAGTACTGAGCAGCTTTCTTAGCTCGGGCCTATCTGCGCAAAATACTGCCGAAATCAGCGAGCAGTACCCAGAAGTAGCTGACCTATTTAATGCCTTCGATGTCACGCAGGCGAAAGCTCTCGAAGAAATTGCTGCGATCAATGCCGACCCAGCCACACAGCAAGTGCGAAATGAATTACAGATGAATATGAAACTGCGCGCCAGCATGACCATGCGCGAGATGATGGCATCCGGCATGATGACCCATGAGGCAGCTATGGAAATGGGCATGAGCAACGGCCCCCATCACGACCTGGAGGTTGCGGCACGAATGCGCCTCTTAGAAGTAATGCGCGGCAAGCATAGTAACGAGTCAGCCGAGGCTGCCTTTGAAAACAGTTCGGCCATCGGTCGTCACACAGCCGAGGTGTTTAAGCACGGCCGAAATTTCGAAAAGGCACTTTTTACGATCTATATCGACGACGACGTAGATGACAAACTCGCGGCAGTAGCCGATGCAATAGAAAGCTATCTTAGCGATGACCAACACTCTGTAGCCGTCGTACCGAAAGAGAGCGACTACCTCCTAAGCCACGATCAAGCCAATGGGCTTAAGACCGCATTCCCACTTCTAAGGGGCTTCCTGTGGACTCATCAATGGTTACAACTTGCTGCACTTGAGGCTGTGATACTGCAGGGGCTGGACCCCCAGTTCAATGGTGGTGTCGATGTGGCTCTCGAACGCTTCTGGAAAAAAATTGGCTCGTCCGGTGGCATGACTATGTTCCCAGCACCTGGCGAGCTGCCTATGGCACCCGCTATTGCGCCCGACCTGTATAGCCAATCTCCAGAGGCGGCGATAATCCTAGATAACTTAAACCTTCTAGAGAGTCTCATCGCCGACATCCTCGCCTTCCCGAACGCTGAGAATCGCGATGAGTTAATGGATCAGGCCATCACTTACTTTACCGGTAAAGACAGCAACAACACTCAATCTATGGATTATCTGCTATTCGCACTTCGAGGCGGAATCTACAACCAGGGTGGTCCTGCCGTTGGCGAACTCATGCAGTCGGAGAGAAACCGCGCACGCGAAGCCATGAACATGCAGCACAACATGATCATGTCCTCCCCCTAATAAAAAACTGGAATACAAAAAGGGGTTGGGCCGAAAGGCCTAACCCCTTTTTTTGACTGCATCAAAAGCTGAGATCACATAGTCGCTTGCACTGGACAGAGCGAAGCGAGAAACTAGGCCTTCATGCAGCAGGACGACTCACCCCATGTCCCGTACTAAAAAAACAGTGATTGTGCTACTAATCCTAATTGGCACTTCCCTCGCAATTGTGCTTTTACGGCCCGAATTAGTTTTTAGCACTCTTGCTAAACCTACTCTCTCCGAGCTTGGCTTTGAGATTTCATCACTAGAAGTGAATCATCTAGGCATTAATTCAATAGCTCTAGACCAACTAGTTCTAACCAGCGAAGACCAGCGCGTCGTGCTAAGTCGATTACATGTCCAATACTCCCTGTCCCAGTTACTCGCAGGCACGGCGCAATCCCTTTCCATAGGCAAGATCGAATTGCGATCGCTTTCGAACCCGAACTCACCCACCGACGAGGACTACACAACCCTAGCCTCGATGCTAGATGCATTCGATGCACTCCCGGTAAGCGAAATAACTCTTCCCCATGTCGAACTACTTACTAGCGATCAAAGCTACAAAATAGGCTTGGGCCTGCAGAGTCCGCCACTGCGCATAGCCGGTGATGCACAATTCGAGGCGCTGCAAGACACAGTCATCGAATTTGATATCCAGCGTACCAGCTCAAAAACTCTGACTGTTGAAACTAGGACATTGCTAACAGGGGCTCTAGTCTTGGAATCCGAAATCGACTTGGATATCGCTGAGGATGCTATCGCGGTGACTGCTACGAGCTTGTTGTTTATCGAGCCCTTGCAGGTGCAGCTCGAGGAACTTATTCCTGCAACTACAGCTATAGTAAACGAACGCCTCTCGGTGCAGAGCAATTTCGAAGTGCAGGAACTATTCGGTAACACCGCCATCACACAACTAAGCCTCGTTCTCGACAGCCCGAGTTCACTGCTAAAGATTACTCAGCAATCAGACCTGGGCAGCAATACACTGCAGCTGCGTCTACCTTTAAGTGTACAGGGCGACGTTGCGACATCAACAGGCGAGATGCAGCTCGCGCTCAGCGGAATTTATGGCAGCGGGAGCTCGACCCTCGAAGACGCTACAGCGCAGAGTGAACACAGTTTCGAGAATACACGGCTTCACTGCGCATCCTTCACGAATTGCGATATGCAAAGCGATTGGCAAAGCAATCTCACCAGTTGGCGCTATGGCGAATACATTGGGGAAAACACCAGCGTGACTGCCCCACTTAGGTTCAACTATTCCAACGATGAGATGCGCTTGGCAGCGGACTTAGTACAGATTCGCGTACCGTCGGTTAGAACTTCTTCCGAATCTGTCATTTCAGAACTAGCAACTAGTTTGCAACTGGATGAATTGGCATTTCGTGTAGGCGATGTGGTCAGCGGCGGATTCAACTTCAGCAGTAGCGAATTTCGCCTAGACAATAGCATCGCCGACATTAGTAACCCTGCGTATTCCGGCAAGCTGCTGCTGGAGAAAGATACCCTAACAGGAGTAGTAGAGGTCGACCTAGATCAGCGTCTGCGCCTTGGCATCGGCCTACAACACTTCTTCCTGCGCGACACCGGCGATGTTGTCTTGAAGTTGGCTCCCTATGAATTCACAGAGGCAGAGCCTCTCTCGACATTGATAACTCCTAAGGAGTTGGAAGCTGATGTTGTCGCCGGCCAGATCGAAGGATTGGCTAATATTTCGTGGAGTAAGCAACTAGATGACTCATGGCGTTTCGGCGGACCGATAGCCCTCAAGATCGACCAGTTAAGCGGCTTCTACGCAGACTATTTCTTCGTCGACCTGAATACTGACTTATTCGCCGAGGCGACTACGCCACTTGGAATACAGGTTTCTAATCCGGCTAGCGCATCGCTAAGTCGCATCGATATAGGCATGCCTCTCGAAGACCTATCCTGGCAATACCGTTTCGACACGCTAACCGGCGAGGTACAGATTATCGACTTCGATACCGCTGTGCTAGGTGGTAAAATCAGCATCCCCGCAGCCCGTTACAATCCCGCAAGAGATCGCCAGCAAGTAGATGTGGTGCTCGCCGATCTGAGAGTGGATTCACTGATAAACTTGGCGGAATATCCCGGGCTTGAGGCCGACGGCCTAGTTAGCGGCTACCTGCCCTTCATCATCGAGGGCGATACTATCAGCATTGAGAAAGGCTTAGTTGGCGCGCTAAAGCCAGGGGGCAGTATTCGCTATGCGCCAGCCGGCTCAGCACCAAGCAACAACCCGGCTCTGCGATTGGTCAACGATGCGCTCGCCAATTACCAGTATCAAACCATGAATACCGAAGTTTTCTACGATAAAGATGGCGAGCTGTTGCTGAGCGTGCAACTTCAGGGCAGTAATCCTGATATGAACGCAGGGCAGGCGATAAACCTCAACGTAAATATCACTGACAATATTCCCTCGCTGCTTAAAAGCCTGCAGGCAAGCCGGGTCATAACAGACGAATTAGAGCGCTTTGTGAGTTTGCCGTAACTAAATACAAATTCCGTGGTCTAATAGGTTGAAGCGGCAAATCTTAAGCAAATATTCATATTCAGCCGATACAATGGCAGCAAGATTGAAAACAAATACAGTGGATAAAATGATGCAGAGTACCAAGTCTGTTAAATCGCTACGCGCAGGAAGCACTTTCGCGCTTTTGGTATTGGCCCTAGTGGCCTGCACGCCGACTATTCAAGTCGCTGTGCCCAACGAGCCGATTACCATCAACCTCAATGTCAGGATCGAACACGAGATCCGCGTTAAGGTGGAAGAAGAATTGGACGGAATTTTTACCCTAGACAGTGGATTGTTCTGATGAAGAGAGTAACTATGAAGATTGCAATTTCTAAAGCGCTACTCTTAGCCTGCTTAACGCTATTTATTCCTCTAAGCTTTGCCCTAACCCTGCAGGAAGCAAAGAGCGAAGGACTAGTAGGCGAGCTAAGAAATGGCTATGTCGGCCTAGTGGTGGAATCAGCTTCGGCGGATGTTGTCGCCATGGTGCGTGACGTAAACAATCAGCGCCGGGATTTGTACCAACAGATTGCGCGACAGAATTCTATCAGCCTAGATCAGGTCGCAGCCCTAGCCTTTGACAAGGCAATAGAGGCGACTCTGAGCGGACAGTATCTGCAAGATGCATCTGGTGCCTGGGTAAAGAAGTAACTGCTATCATCTAGCCTTACACCTAGCCCCGATACCCCTTATGGTTCGGGGCACTGCAGCACGCCTTTCCCCTCCTGCGAATCCTTTTAGCTCTAGCATTCCTAGCCGTTCTGAATCACAATCACCAGCACTCCAGCATGCTCAACGTGCACAAAAGACTCGAGGTAAAATGCAAAGCGTACTCTTCGACCCCAAGAATAAAAGCACCCAATTCGGCGGCAACGAATTGCTTGCCGCGTGGAAAGAACAGACAGACACCTTTATATGGATAGACCTCTTGGGCTATGAAGAGAGTGAGGAGAGATCGATTTTAGAAGGTTTAGATCTACACGAATTGGCTATCCAGGATGCTCTAAGGAAACGCCATCCGCCCAAACTCGAGAGTTACTCAGAGCATGAATTCCTCATGCTGCGCGATCTTGAGGAAACTGAAAACTCGCTCGAACTTCAATTCTTCCCTCTCTCCCTCTTTATCAAAGAGCGTATACTAATTACGCGCCATAGGAAAAAATCAGAAAGCACCGAATGGCTTGCAAGAAAGCTCGGGAAAAATTCTGAGCTACTGGCAGAAGGCGCTGCTGCACTAGCGCTCCAATTAGCTAATCACTTGAGTCGCCGTTACGTAAAAATTCTGATCGAATTCGAGCCACGCATGGATGGTTTAGAAACAGAAATGTTCGACAAACCAAACGATGATCTACTCTCAGAAATTACGAAATTAAAATCTCGACTGCGGTACTTCAAACGCAATACCAATTACCACAAGCTCATTGCAGTTATACTAAAGAAAGAGCCTCCCGCTAGATTCCATCAAGCTTTGTCGCACCAAATTGTCGACTTCTATGAACAGGTGGAACGATCGCAGAGCCTGGCCAGCCTCTACTATGATGTGCTAACTGATCTATCTGATGGATATCTTGCCCTCTCTTCACATCGGCTGAATAAGGTCATGCAGATTCTGACCGTCATCACCGTTATCTTCGTACCACTAACATTCGTGGCCGGTCTCTATGGAATGAATTTCGAATACATACCGGAGCTTGGTTTCAAGGGTGGCTACTTCGTCGTCCTCGGTTTTATGGCAGTCGCCGCGATCATTCAACTTATACTTTTCCGTCGCAAAGGGTGGCTATAGTGGATGGCGAGATCGACCCTCTGATAGATCAAATCACCGACCCTGCTATCTGGGCTGTCTGGCTCGAGACGCTGCAGTCCTGGTTCATGTCTGACGTTTTCGTCAGCGATACTTTAGTTTGCCTCGCAATCATCGTAATCGCAGGCACAATTGCATGGCCCCTGGCGATTCGCCTACGCAAAAAAATCAATTCACTCCTCGAACGACAGTCTCGCTTTCCAATATTGGGCCGCATTTGGGAAACGGCTCTTGACATTTCCTTCCCCGCTATCTGGTTATTCTTACAATGGGTTTCAGTTGTTATCACTGAACAATGGGATGTATCCAATGCCTCCCTGCTGATCACCACCAGCCTACTCACGGCCTGGGTCATCATTAAGGCTGCTACCATCTTCGTCAGCAGCCATTTCTGGTCGCGCACCATAGCCATCACAGCGTGGGTTATCGCAGCACTGAATATTCTCGGAATCCTCACTCCAACGATTCAATTTCTGGACGAAATTTCGTTCAGCCTTGGACAGGCAACGATATCTGTCCTTACAATCATGCAGGCGTTGGTGACATTGGGAATTCTTTTATGGATCTCGGCGATTGCCGGCCAGCTGACCGAGAGCAAACTGAAGTCCTCACGGAATCTCTCGCCCTCAATTCAAGTTCTCACCATCAAGTTCATGCGTATATCGTTAAGCGCCGTCGCATTCATCATGGCTCTCGCGATCGTCGGTGTAGACCTGACGGCATTCGCTGTAGTTGGTGGCGCCGTCGGTGTCGGTATTGGTTTTGGTTTGCAGAAAATTTTTGCCAACCTCATTAGCGGCTTCATCTTGCTGATGGACAAGTCAATTAAACCGGGCGATGTGATCGTGGTTGCAGATTACTACGGCAGGGTCGATGCGCTTACAGCTCGTTATGTTTCAGTCACTACCCGTGACGGTGTTGAACACCTGATTCCCAATGAAGAACTGATCATCAACCGAGTGGAAAATTGGTCCCATTCACAAAACCTTTTGCGCCTGAGGCAGGTAGTTGGCATTCACTACAAGGCCGACCTCCACAAGGCCATCGCACTCTGTAAGGAAGCAGCGGCTGAGACAAACAGAATATTGAGCGATCCACCACCGAATTGCCTCGTGAAAGAATTTGGCGATAGTTCGGTGAACCTTGAAATGCGCGTATGGATTAACGACCCCATGAACGGGCGTGCCAATGTGATTAGTGAATTACTAATCTGTATCTGGGATAAGTTCCACGAACACGGAATTGAGATTCCATACCCGCAGCGCGACCTGCACATAAGATCGTCTGATATTGGAGAACTATCTAAAAAGGCTGACTGAGGACCTGCCATCAAGGCGAAACTTAACTCCGGCCTAGAGCCTGCAGATCCTTCACATCAAATCAATATCGAATCGGCGAAGCATCAAGGCGAAAATAACAAAGAGCACAACCGTTATCAGGATGGAGAAAGCAATTGCTCCCCAGAACCCGAAGCGCTGATACAGCGAAGGAAAAGCAGCAAACATCGGTAAAGTTGGAATAACGTACCAGAACGTATACCAGGCATGATTCGTTATCTTCTCAGCTGACTGTCCCTCAAAGTACAACCAAAACAATGTCAGCAGAGTGACCGTTGGCAACGCGGCAATAAGCGCCCCCGCCTTGTCGAGATTCTTGGCGACTTCTGAAACTAGTACTACGATACCTGCTGTAACAAGATACTTCAGAACGATAAATTGCATGACGCTCTCCCAAGTGAGACCACTATCCTAAGAGAATTTACTATCCGTTGTCATCGTGTAACTACAAATTGATTATTTTGAGCAAAACAACAACTCTGCCTGAAGATTGATTTCGAGCTAGGCTACTAAACTAAAAAATCCAGAAAATGGTGAAGGCGCTCACATTTAGAGCGCTAATGAGCAATCGTTCCCGCTATCCCTACTTGCTACTTGGTACTTGGTACTTGCCGTTAATTCGATAAGATTTTATTTGCCTCATTCCCCAATTGGAGACCGAGATGGAATGCCCAAAATGTTCGGGAGAGCTGGAAACTAAGACCCATGGCGACGATATTAAACTGGAAAGTTGCCGCGCTTGCTATGGCCTACTCGTCAAGGGTTTCATATTGGAGAAAATGCGCGAAGAGTTCATGGCCGAAACCTTTCTCGATATTGGCTCCGCATCGATAGGTAAGAAATTCGACAAGATTGAGGATATTCAATGCCCTCACTGCAAAGTGGACATGGACATGATAGTCGACCCACAGCAGACGCATATAGGGATGGAGTGCTGCCCGAGTTGTGATCGCATCTTTCTAGATGCCGGTGAGTTTAGCGACCTCAAATACAAGACCTTCAGTGACAAGATCAAAGCCCTACTCAAGGGCAGGCGTAATTAGAGTCTTTATTCTTCTACTTCTACGAGTTCGACGCTTACATCCTGTGAGATAGGGTAGACCGAAGGGCCGAACTGATTGTAGACCGCCACATCGGCCGCATCGCGACCATAGCCGATAGCAACATAGCCCGGCGTCATTTCCTCTTGAGTAGCATCAAAGGCATACCAACGATCACCCACGTAGGCCTCGAACCAAGCGTGCATATCCATTGGGACAAGGCCATAGTTGTAGCCAACTACCAGTCTGGCCGGAATACTAATTGAACGACACAGCGCGATACCCAGATGCGCAAGATCTCGGCAAACACCAGACTGTTTTTGATTCACAGCTATCGCCGATATAGGATTGTCACTGCTTCCGGGAATATAGCTGATTGTCTCTCGTAACCAAGTCTCTATAGCCTCTACCTGGTCATAGCCTAGCAGCTGCCCTGTGGTGATCTCGACAGCCATTTGATTAAAACTCTCCGACTCACAATATCTACTAGGCAGGAGGAAACTCAAAACCTCATCGGGCAGTCTATGTATATCCACAAAGGGAGCACCTGGCGCCCTATCGACAACATCGCTGGTCATCACTTGCGCCCCAGTGTGTATTTGAAAACGCCCCGGCGGCGCCACGAGTCGCTGACATAGATTGCCATAGGTGTCAGTAAACTCCACCACGGGAACGCTGGGAGTGAGCTTGTATTCTTCGCGGCTAATCCATTGCTGCGCACCACTACGCGGACGCAGCATTAATATGAACGGCGTTGGCACCGAAATTTCAAAGTCGAAGTCACAGCTTGTAGCTAACCACATGATTCAGACTCCGCAGTGTCTAATTTGGTAATTGTGAAATGATAATGAGAGTTCATGACTAGAGGGTTTGCCGGATTGAAGTGTCGAGCGATTCGCGTAACCCAATCATACAAGTTTTTATTTGCATAGCTAAGGCTTTCGATATGACCACACACTAGTCGATCATGCTCTGATGAACCATCGTCTTGAACTTCGAGGCGATATTATAAGCACCAGAAGGTTGAATCTGCAGCATGATAACTACACTAGTTCCCGACACAGGATCTGCCCAGGAGAATGTACCGAGCGAACCACTCCAACCAAATTCACCGTTGTTGGTGCCATAAGCGCTCATGGTTTCATCCACCACAACTGCCATGCCATAGCCCCACCCCCGATCCAGCATTGGATTATTTGGATTCGTACCAAAGGGCATAAGTGCCTCGGGTATCTGATTCTGGGTCATAGACTCGACAGTATTGGTTTGCAGAATTCGTTGTCCATCGAGCTCACCGCCGTTGAGCAGCGCCTGTAGGAAGCGAAGATAGTCGGGAACGCTGCTAACAATGCCCGCGGCACCTTCTAGTAGCGGCGGGTCTTCAGTAATAGGAATAGCCATCTGTGGCAGCAGGCTCAGGCTTCTGTCTTCGGAGGACACACGATAGGCTCGCGCCAAGCGCCCTGCTTTCTCCTCGGGAACGTAGAATGCCGTATCTGTCATCTTGAGCGGACCATAGACATGTTCATCGAGGTAGTCATCAAATTCCTGCCCAGACACTATCTCGATCACTCGTCCCAATACCGTTAATGAGATGCTGTATACCCATTGCTCGCCTGGATCGCCTATCAATGGTACCGCAGCGACCTTCTCAACAAGCTCTTCCAAGGTATCCCCTCGAGAGCGAACTTCGTTCGCTGCGTAGAGCGCGCCGAATCGATGGCTGAGGCCGGCGGTGTTCATCAGCAAATCTTCGATTGTCATCTCGCGCTCGCTAACTCGAGTCTGAGTAAAATCCGCCGCCGCAGGATCAAGGAAAACCTGCATTTCAGCGAAGCTTGGAATGTATTTGGAGACCGGATCGCCAAGCTTCATCTTGCCCTGCTCGACCAGCTGCATAGCAGCTACGGCGGTAATCGGCTTGCTCATTGAGCGAATCTGAAAAAGTGAGTTTTCTAGCATCGAGTTGTCTTGTTCTATCTGGTTCCATCCCATGCTTTCCAGATAAACGACTTTTCCGTGGCGCGCCACACCAGCAACTAGCCCTGCCACTCGGCCATCTTCCACATGCTGAGCTAGCATCTCATGCACCAGTGCGAGCCGCTGAACCGAAAAGCCTAGATCTTGCGGAATTCCCCTGGGGAGGCCGCCATCAGGCGCTGCCAGGCTCGCCGCACTCAACGTAAGCGTGCATAAGAGTAGCAGAGTTGGTTTTCTATTCATGTTCCTTCCTGTAGGTAGGTCGCTATCTAGGCTGTGCGAAAGACTGGCCCCCATTGCAAGCCATAACGGGTGCAATGTCAAAGATAAACTGGCTATGCAGTCCATGATGAGTCGTATTAAATATAGCGATCTTCCAGTGACAGCCGTTTCACAACGAGATTAGAATGGAGCGATCAGTTTCTTCGAGAAAACCTGCCAGGACATCCATTGTGAAAAACAAACATCAAGACATATTAGCGACTATCGGCAATACACCTGTTGTGCGCATCAATAAACTCGCGCCAGATCATGTAAACCTGTTCGTGAAACTCGAAGCGTTTAATCCGGCAGGCTCCGTGAAGGACAGACTAGCACTAGGCATCATCGAAGATGCGGAAGCTAGCGGGGACTTGCAACCAGGTCAGACTGTTGTTGAGGCAACGAGTGGAAATACAGGCATTGGCTTGGCAATGGTTTGTGCACAGAAAGGATATCCGTTAGCAATTTGTGATGGCGGAGAGCTTCAGCGTGGAGCGCCGCAAACTCATGCGTTTCCTCGGCGCCAAAGTAATTCTTACTCCTGCCCGCTTGAAGGGAAGCGGCATGGTTGCGAAGGCAAAAGAACTCGCCGACACTCATGGCTGGTTTTTGACTCGTCAGTTTGAAAATGAATCGAATGCTCGCATGCACGAGCGCACCACTGCCGTAGAGATTCTTAGAGACTTCGAGGGTGAGCGGCTAGACTATTGGGTAACAGGCTTTGGTACTGGCGGAACGCTCAATGGCGTCGCGAATGTTCTAAAAAAGAAGAGACCAGAAACAAAAATAGTATGCTGCGAGCCTGACAATGCACAGCTGCTTGGCAGCGGGATTCCCCAGCCGGATGCGCCGGCCACCGGACTCGCTCCCAGCCATCCTGAATTCAAACCCCATCCAATGCAGGGCTGGACGCCAGACTTCATTTCCCCATTGCTAAGCCAAGCTGTGGAACGAAAGCACATTGACCAACTACTAGCCATATCGGGACCCGACGCTATTCGCAACTCTAGGTTACTGGCGCAGAAAGAAGGCATCTTTACCGGAATTACCGCTGGCGCCACATTTACTGGTGCATTGATGATTGCAGAACAGGCCGAGCCAGGCAGCAATATCCTTTGCATGTTGCCAGATACGGGCGAGCGTTATCTCACTACGCCTCTGTTCGAGGGAATCGAAACGGAGATGAACGCAGAAGAATTGGAGATCGCCGCGTCTACGCCAAACTATTAGTTTGATAGTCAGGCATAGTAACGAAGCCGCGGGAATGGGCTGCAACGTTGAGTGCAACCCTCTAATCGACGGCGTTGCACAGGGAATTACAAGCGTTGCCCATCTAAGGCGTACGGCATACTGAAAAGTCAGAGATGGCTTTTCAGTATCGACTAAATAGTGTCGTCCAGACTTGTCTTGTAGGTTTCGGTCAGCATCAGCACAGAGATCAGTGAGAGAGCTGATGCTATGGCGATGTAAACGGAAACCCAGACTATCGAATACTCTGTCCATAGAATAGTTGCTATAGTCGGAGCGAATGCGCCACCTAGGATCGCTCCCGTTTGATAGCCCAAAGATGCTCCCGAGTATCGGACCTCTGTGCTAAATAGCTCAGTAAAGAAAGCTGCCTGAGGACCATACATCATTCCAAGAAACATCAATCCGCCACTAAGACCCAGCACGATAAGCCAGAAGTTTCCCGTATCGATTAACGGGAACAAGGCAAATGCCCAGACTCCAGTGAGAATGGCTCCCAGCATAAAAATTCCCCGCCTACCGTTTCTATCGGAATAAGAAGCAGCCATAAACTGTGCGGGTATCTGTAATACCGAAGCAAGCAATACCGCAAAGAGCATCTGGTCCCTCGTCATTCCAGCACCGTCAGCATCGGTGCCGTAGGCAAGCACAAAACCAATCAGTATATAGAACGAGACTTGTATTGAGAGGAAAGCGCCTGCGGCTAATGCAATACGCTTGGGATACTTCGCTATCGCTTCCAACACAGGCGAACGCCTTACGACAACTGCCTCGGGCTGTTCAGCCTGCTTCTTCTTTTGCAATTCCTGCAGCTCTTTAAAGGCATCGGTTTCTTCCATATGCAGCTGCACATACATACTGATTCCGATTAATAGGACGCTCGATATAAATGGGATGCGCCACCCCCAATTCATAAACGCTTCCTCAGATACGGAATAACTAATAAGCATGAATGCCACGTTGGCTAGGATAACTCCAACTGGAGCACCGGCCTGTGCGTAGGCGCCGTAGTAACCGCGCTTGTCAGCTGGTGCGCTCTCGGTGACAAGCAGCATCGCTCCGCCCCATTGACCGCCAATTGCTAAGCCCTGAGTGAAACGCAGAAGGCTAAGCAAGATAGGTGCAGCAATGCCTATCGTGGCAAACGTAGGTAGTAGCCCTATCAGAGTGGATGCGATACCCATCATCATCAACGCAATAACCAGCGTTCGTTTGCGTCCAACTCGGTCACCGAAATGACCAAATAAAATACCACCTAAGGGCCTAGCGATAAAACCGAAGGCGAATGTTCCAAAAGAAAGTATAAGGCCCATCGTTGGAGTGCTATCGGGAAAGAATGCCGAAGGAAAAACAAGGGCCGCAGCCGTGGCATAGAGAAAGAAGTCGTACCACTCGATACTGGTGCCGGCTAACGCAGTCAGTGCGACTTTACGCATGCTCGCTTCAACATGAGATGACTCTTCAGAACTTGCATCGGTTGAGGTGCCTGAATCAGCGACCATGGTGCCTCCAGTTTTTGTCTAATTATTATTATTAGTGGTTTGCGATCAAACCTGTTCAGCAGCATAACAGGAAATCTCGCACAGCCGCATTAAAATGCGCCGAAAGCCTTCTAATCCAGTATGATTGGCAAGATGTATTACGAACTAGTCAGACTATTGCACTTCGCCGCGATCTTCACATTCGCGGGTGCTTTAGTCATAGAAAATATGGCCATCAAGCCACAAATCACAGGGGAGGATGCCCGCAACTTAGCGAAGGTGGATGCTGTTTGCGGAGTGAGCGCTATCTTCGTTTTACTCTTCGGCCTAACTCTATGGCTATGGGTGGGAAAGCCTAGCGAATTCTACTCTAGCAATCCCCTATTTCATGCCAAGCTTGGTCTGTTTACCCTTATGGTCTTGTGCGCTATCGCTCCCACGGTATTTTATAACAAACACAGCAAGTCCGAGGAAGAGGTAATCGAGGTACCGAAACTATTGAGGCTGTTGTTGAAGTTTCAGCTAGTACTACTAGTGTTAATCCCTGTGCTGGCCCTGCTGATGGCGAGAGGCATCGGGATCAGTTCCTAGCGCGCTGTTGAAAATTATTTTCCTATTGTTTGATCCCAATTCAATGACTGATATTTCTCAAGAACACGCATCAAGTCTTCTAGTGGAATTGCACGCAGTTCTCCACGCGAACTGCTTATAGTAGTCGCCTTGAAGATAGCATTGTAGATCGCCTCCTCGGTAGCCTCTGCTGTGGCTGCGAACAGCGGTGTCATCGATTCGTTTACTAACACCTCAACCGAAACTGGCACTTCGCTTACACGGGGCTTACGCACATTCGGATTAGTTGAAAACGCAATGACATAGTCACCCGAACCATTACTGGCAAAGGAGCCTGTTCGCGCCAATCCCATCATGGCGCGCCTAGCAACTCGATCAAGATTGCGCGCCGTGAGCGGCGCATCTGTGGCAACAACCATCATGATCGAGCCGTCCTCTTTATCTGTGTCTGCTACTGGCTCTAAGAAATCGCGATAGGCGTAGCTACCCAATTCTCGCCCTACCGGCGCACCATTAATTGACAAAGCACCGCCGTAATTTGTTTGTACCAGTACGCCGACGGTGTAGCCACCTAATTTCGCAGGGAGCACCCTGGAGCTTGTACCTATACCACCCTTCCAGCCAAAGGCTTGAGTGCCCGTGCCTGCACCAACACTGCCCTCTTCCACAGGGCCTGCGCTTGCACTATTTAACGCAGCGTAGACTTCTTCTTTCTGGATTGGGTCGGCCCACATATTATTCACGCGAGCGTCGTTAGTTTCTCCTACGATAGGATTCAGCGTGTGCTCACCCATTCCGGGCTGCTCGTACATCCATTGCTTAAGCGCGTTCGCCGCACTCCATACACACAGCGTACAGGTCAGAAGAATCGGCGTTTCAATTTCACCAAACTCGCGCACCTGAGTCTCACCGACCATTTTTCCATAACCGTTGCCCGTATAAATCCAGGCTGGAATAGGATGGGTATAGAGGTTTCCTGGCGCGGGGATAATTGCCGTTACACCGGTGCGAATATCATCACCTTCAATAAGAGTTGTATGCCCGACTTTCACACCTGCAACATCAGTGATCGCGTTTAATTCACCGGGCTGGAATACACCCACCACAACACCCGCCTCACGGGCCCGCGGCCTCGAATCGGACTGAGCTAACGCAAACGGAGTCACACAAAGTAGGGTTAGTACTGATAGATTTCGAATCATTAGCGTACTTTGCATTTCACGCTCTCTCTAATCATTTTTCTAGAAATGGGATCAGGCCTTCATCCTGAGTCGATTTTCAGTATAGCACTGCGGTAAATCACTGCGGGTCGCAATAAGATTCGTGAGGTCCAGCTTGGCCTGAAAACAAGTGAGGCGCTCGCTCAATCTGTTATTCTCTGGATATACATCACTCCACAGAGAAAGATTCTAGGACCCTAAAATGAAGAGAAAGTGTGCCCCACTTTCATTGAACTCATCGCTGAGTTATTCCGTCGCCTTCCTATCTATGCTGTTTGCAGCGACTTGCCTAGGTCAGGGTTTCGATACGCGAGCACTCGAAGTGGCCTTATCAGGCCCCGATAGAGAGGTTACCGACTTCGCGCGAGACAACACACGAAAGCCGGTTCAGGTTCTTGAATTTCTTGGCATCCAAGCAGGCATGACGGTATTGGACATGTATGCCGCTGGAGGCTACTACACCTTCATCCTCTCCAAAGCCGTAGGTGAAAATGGCACCGTGTATGCGCAGAACACAGAACGCGGTTTACGCTTCGTGGAAGATCGTCAAAATATTTCTCAGGGCGAGGCGCTTAACGCCAAGATAGAACGAGGCGATCTACGCAATGTTGTTCAAATAGTAAGGCCACTGCGTGAAATCGGCTTGGCAGATAACTCCGTGGACCTGATTATTGTAGCGCAGACATTGCATGACTATTACAACCCCAACCCGGAACGCGCAATTCAAATGCTTCAACAGCTTAGGCTCTTGCTGAAACCTGGAGGCGTACTCGGCATTACAGATCATGTCGGTGTAGCGGGCGCAGACAATCGAGACCTGCACCGAATGGAGATTCAACAAGCGGTGGAGCTAGCTGAGCAGGCTGGCTTTGAAGTTGAGACCAGCGAAGCATTGCGAGTCTCCACGGACGACCATAGCCGCAGCATATTCGACCCACGGCTCAACCGCAGCACCGATCGGTTCCTATTGAAGCTTACTAAGCCCCTGTAAATACCCTCATCGAGCACTGACTGTGAAAGGGAGCACAAATGCCATGAATCGCATGGAGTTGTCAGCGCATTTTTGGTAACCTCAGCGTCGCATAAGCGAACTATTTGCCACAGCCTACCCTCTAATAAAGCCCGACTAGAGAGCCATAAAAATGAAAACAGCATTCAATCCCACTTCTCTGTTTAGCCCGGCCAGATGGACACTAACACTGTTGCTGGCCTGCTCAGCTACTGCCTTATTCCTACTACTCCCACTTAGCGCCAATGCCCAAGACTCCGACTACGTGATAACCAGAACGGTAGATGGGGCCCCCGACCTGCAGGGCATGTGGACTAGCAACACCATAACCCCTTTCTCTCGACCGGAAGAATTTGGCGACAAGCTGGTACTGAACCGCGAAGAAGCAATGCGGCTGGAACAGGCCGTGGCCGACTACACCACAGAGCAGGACCAGCCCAGCGATCCAGATCGCATACCGCCTGTGAAGGACCGCATCGAGCTCACCGATAGCTACAATAACTTCTGGTTTGACGACGGTACGCAAGTTGCGCGCTATAACGGTGAAATTCGCAGCTCCCTGCTAGTAGACCCGCCCAATGGTCGTATGCCTGCCTATACTCAACAGGCGCAAGAGCGATTGCGCGTTGCTGCTGAACTACGAGCATCGCGTGGCGCCTTTGCAGGGCCAGAGAGCCGCCCCCTAGCTGAGCGCTGCCTGATGTCATTTGGCTCTAGTAGTGGGCCTCCCATGCTGCCTATTCTGTACAACAATCACTATCAGATCGTGCAGTCACCAGGTTATGTGATGATTCTGGTGGAGATGGTTCATGACGCGCGCATTATTCGTATCGATGCCGACCCGCTGCCCGATGCATTTCGCCCTTGGATGGGAGACTCAATTGCTCATTGGGAAGGCGATACGCTTGTAGTCGAAACGAGCAGATTAAACCCTAGCCAAAAATTTCAAAACGCGACAGAAAATTTTCGCATCACCGAACGCTTCACACGCGTGTCTGATAAGGTAATGAACTACAGTTTCACCGCAGAAGATCCAGACACATTCGTCCAGTCTTTCTCGGCCGAGATGCCAATGAACCTGACCGACGATATCCTCTATGAGTATGCCTGCCATGAAGGCAATTATTCACTTCCAGGAGTGCTTGCCGGTGCACGACTAGACGAAGCCGAACAATCCGATTAAATGCTGACGAACAATAGAAGAGATTTCTTATGAGCAAAAAGCAAAAACAGGGTATCCATGAACTCTATAGCAAAGACCCAATAGCGGCGGATCGAGTGCTATGGGGCCGCGAAAGTGATCCCCTAACGCGGCGTGGCTTCCTGAAGAAAAGCGGCCTCGTTGCTATGACTACCGCGCTTGGCATGACTATACCCTTCTCTCGATTCATGCCTGCTGGTCTAATACCAGCGGCCTTTGCCGCCGAGAGTTCTACTCTACAGATACCGGGCAAAGACGGCCTCATCGTGCTCAACGATCGACCCATCAACGCTGAGACACCTGCACATTTACTTGATGACGATGTTACACCGAACAATCGCATGTTCGTTCGCAATAACGGCGTAGCTCCGCAGGCTATTGACCCCGATACATGGCAACTAGAAATTGGCGGCGAATCGGCTGATCGCGCCGTGACTTTCACCATCGCCGAGCTTAAAGAACGCTTCGAAACAGTCACCCTACAGCTGCAGCTAGAATGCGGCGGCAACGGGCGCGCCGAATTTGTGCCAGGCGCGAGTGGCAATCAATGGACTACCGGCGCCATCGGCTGCCCTACCTTCACAGGCGTGAGACTACGCGACGTACTTAACTACTGCGGCGTACTCGCCGATGCGAAATACATTGGCTACTACGGGGCCGACACGCATCTCAGTGGTGACCCCGATCGCGACCCGATATCTCGCGGCGTACCCATCGCCAAGGCGCTAGAGCGAGAATCGCTCATCGCCTGGTCAATGAATGACGAGGACTTACCTTTACAGAATGGCTATCCACTGAGGCTCGTCTGCGCTGGCTGGCCCGCTTCTGTTTCAGGGAAGTGGTTAACCCGAATCGATATTCGCGATCAGGTCCACGATGGTGAAAAAATGTCTCCTCCTTCTTATTCAGTCCCCGCCGCGCCGGTCGCACCAGGCTCACGTGTGCCGAATGAAGACATGCGCATCATCGAATCGATGCCGGTTAAGTCACTCATTACTTTCCCGGTGTCCGGCACTACTCACGATATACGGGATCGAATGACTGTACGCGGTCACGCCTGGGCGGGGGACGATCAGGTAGTAGGCGTCTTTATCTCCATCGACTTCGGCGCCACATGGCTACCATCGGCACTAGCAGGCCCTGCCAATAGGTTGGCGTGGCAGAACTGGGAGACTTGGGCACAATTTCCTGAACCTGGTTACTACGAAGTGTGGGCTAGAGCAATGGATGTACAGGGCCGCTCACAGCCCATGGTAGTACCTGGCTGGAATCCTCGCGGCTATTTGAATAACGCCTGTCATAGGGTAGCCGTACAGGTCGTGTAGTTAAGGCTCATCGATTCGCGCTATTGGAATTAGAAATCATGACGAATAGAATGAAATTAATCTGGCTGACTTTGATCACGCTGTCACTGCCACTACTATTTATCACTGCAAGCTCGACTGCACAGGAAGGTGTGACTGTAGGCGACTTGGTTCAAGAAGAAGGCTGGCAGTTAGTCCGCGACAATTGCACTGAGTGTCACTCAAGCCTGATCATCGTGCAGAATTCAGGAAATCGAGAAGTCTGGAAGAGTCGCATCGAATGGATGCAGAGCTCTCAGGGACTGGGCGAACTAGGCCCCGAACTGGAAGGCTCAATACTCGACTACCTAACTTCAAACTATGGCCAAAAGACAGCTTCGCGCCGACACGCGCTACCTACACATCTCATGCCAACCACCCCTAACTTGTAGCGAGACAATGAGCAGCGATCAACTTTCCATGTTTGAAGACGATAGTGCCCCAGCTGAATTGCCTGGGGCGAAATTCAAAACGTTCAGTGTTTCACTGAGCAGAACTGTGGCCGCACCTGCAGAGAAAATTTTCGATCGCTGGTTGATACCCACCTTCGTAGGTAGCTGGATGTTCGGCAGTCATGTCGGTAACGAGAAAGTAGTCGATCTACAGAACGAAGTTCGGCCCGGTGGTTCCTACAGCTATCACATCACACGCAATGGCAAGGAATTCCTGCAAGATGGCGAATACATAAAAATTGATAGACCGAAACGCTTGAGTTTTACCTGGCGCGAGGCGGCAAAGAAGAACACCCACAAGAGCAAGATCAACTTAAGCCTCGATACTCAAGATGGAAAAACGAAACTCAGACTATCGATGCAGATTGACCAAACCCTAGAACTCTATGGCGACGAGATAAAGCAGCAGTGGTCGGAGCGACTCAAGGTGTTAGCTGCTCAAGTCAGCAAGTAGCTTCACTAAGTTATGTAGCCTTATGCCTGAATGAACATAGAACGAGTATCGGATTCCGTTTCCGACCGAGAGAGTTATCCTAATAGCGGTGCAGCAGTCTACTGAAAATCCTCGTGTCGGTGGTTCGACTGTGCGCCAGTAATTTGCAACGAGCGCCAGCGCGAAGCCCGTAGGGGACAAACAGGCCTAAGCCTGTTAGGATTCTTCACTCGTGCATCCATGCACTCGGCCTTTGGTCAGCCTTCGACTGTGCTAACTTGCTCACGCAAGCTGGTCCGTTCCGAGTCGCCATTTCCTAATTGTCTGTCTCACTGCTACAGTTTTCACAACCTTAAGTTGTTAAGTTGTGAGTGTCCCCTGTGCGAACATAATTTAAAATTGAAACGGGAACGACTTTTCTAACCGGAAAGCCTTCGATCTCTTTCCGGTTGATGATATGGTTTAAACGGCTTTCAATGGCGCATAAATTTTTAAAATCGCCCATTGCCACAAACGATATGGCTTCACCTGTAGCGCCAGCACGACCCGTTCGGCCAATGCGGTGAATGTATTCTTCAGGTTTAAAGGGCAGGTCATAATTAACAACGCGACTCAGCTCGCCAATATCTATTCCGCGGGCGGCAATGCCTGTGGCAACTAAATATTTTAGTTTTCCAGATTTAAAATCAGCCAAAATCTTTTCTCGCATGGCTTGGCTTTTATCACCGTGAATGGCATCTGCTTCAATACCGCGTTTTGCAAGTTGAGCCACCAGTTTGGCAGCAGAGTGTTTCTTCTCGATAAAAATTAACGCCTGATCCCACTTGTGCTCGTTAATTAAATGACTCAGCAAGGCAGACTTTGTGTCTTTATCAATGGTGATTAACCACTGGTCAATATTGGGTGCCGTTGTGGCTTCTGGTGAAATCGAGATCTCAACAGCGGGCCGACCCATTTTGCTGGCTGAAAAATAATCGGCAAAGATGCGAACGCCATTGTTCACGGTAGCCGAAAACAATAGGTTTTGACGGTCTGCAGGTAAGCGCTCAATGATCCTCTTGATATCATCAGCAAAACCCATATCCACCATTCGGTCTGCTTCATCTAACACCAGCACTTCAAGCTCATCAAAATGCAGCGCACGCTGATGAGCCAAATCCAGCAATCTGCCAGGAGTGGCCACTAAAATATCAATGCCTTTAATTAAATGCTGCCGTTGTGGTTCGCTATCAACACCGCCATAAACAGCCATAGAACTTAGGTTTACATACTTGCTGTACTGCGCAACATTCGCAGCAACCTGCACCGCTAATTCCCGTGTAGGAGTCAGGATAAGAGCGCGTATACGCTTACCTCGCAAGCAACGCTCTTTGTTAAATAAGGTTAATAGCGGTAGGACAAACGCGGCAGTTTTACCTGTCCCCGTTTGAGCGGTGGCAATGAGGTCTTTACCAGAAATGATGATGGGGATGGCTTGTTTCTGAATCAGGGTAGGAGTTGTATAACCCAATTCTTCAATCGCTTGTACAATAGGATCACATAATCCAAGTTTTAAAAATGGCATAGAAGCTCGGTAGATTGTCGTATGAGGGGCAGTGGTCATTATAGCAGCAAGGGGTTTCGGAGGGTTGGTTAATCAGTGGCATAATAAAGCTACAGTAGTTTTTGGGTACATTAACTAGAAATTCATAGCATACTTCTTTAGCGTACTCTGATTTTAATTTTTAACCCATTGATTCTATTAGTGAATCTGTCACTCTGCCTACTGAAAATCCTCGTGTCGACTGTGCGCTAGCACAAGCAACGAGCGCAACGCGCGAAGCCCGCACGGGACAAATAGCCCAAGGATATTTGGATTCTTGACTCACCCATTCTGGGTTCGGGCTACGCCCAGCCTTCGGCTGTCCTAACTTGCTAACGCAAGTTGGTCCGTTCCGAGCTGCCATCTCTGGTCTCTTGATTATCTTTACTAATGGGGACTCTAACTCTACCTACGATAAGTTTAGCTAGCCCTGCTCAGCGCAGTTTCCCCTGGACCCGATTCAAACGGCATCAATAACAGGTATGAAATAAATGCCGAGCCTAGAGATAGTAGATACGCATAGTTACTTTCCAGCCCGTAACTGAGAATCCCGTAGCTTATTATTCCTACTAACATGGACGTAGTAGCGGTGACCCTTCCACCTCGCTGCTGAATCAAACCCAGCAAGCAGCAAGTAAATATTCCGGCCGAACCGAATGCTGATGCCTCTTCCACAAGACCCATAACGCTATCAGCACTTAAAGCCAGGCCATAGGCTATCAAACCAAATACTGCAACCGTGAGCCGCGACACTTTCACTTTATTGCTGTCACTCTGAACTGGCAGCAAAGGTAAAATAACATTGTGTGAGGCTAGCGAACCTGCAGCCAATAGCGAGCTATCAACTGTCGATAAGATTGCAGACATTAATGCTCCGGCAAAAACCACATACAGCACAGTGGGCAAATAAGTCTCAGCCAATAGCGGCAGTAACTGTTCCCCATCGACAAGATTCGGAATAAGTTGTGGGCCGATCATACCCAAAAACACCGGGATGAGCCCGACCATGACGTACAAGGAGGCGCCAAACAAGACCGATTTCCTTGCTGTATCCGCCGA
The DNA here is from genome assembly GCA_027592275.1 of Pseudomonadota bacterium. Taxonomy (GTDB): domain Bacteria; phylum Pseudomonadota; class Gammaproteobacteria; order Pseudomonadales; family Pseudohongiellaceae; genus UBA9145. Next base: position 11,455 of record JAQCKF010000020.1, on the reverse strand, counting down.
ACGACTGGCCAACACACGAGTGATAATTTCGGCGGTAAACAATGAACCAATAATCGGAATCGACCAATCATTGATAACCGCAAACCAGGTTTCGCTTTCTTGCCGAAACTGAATGCGCTCAATACTAAATCCTGCCTGAATAACGTCTGGCGCGGGCAAATTCATGCAAACCACAACAAGCAAAACCAAGAGACCAATGATCAGCACGATTCCTTGAATAAAATCTGAAATCACATCTGCCAAAAACCCACCCAGCGCGGTGTAAGCGATTACCATCACAGCAGCAAAAGCAATCGATAGCTCCAGAACCAACGAGGATGCCGCAGAAAGTACGTGACCAAACGCCAATATTTGTGCGGAGGCCCATATGACAGAAGCGGGGATCATTAGAGTAACTGCAAGTTTCTCAACACCGCTGCCAAACCTTCGAGCAAAGAAATCGCCCAAAGTGATTAGCTTGAGAGACCACAATTTGCGAGCAAAGAAAAAGCCCATGAGAAACATGCATGCGCTATAACCGAAGGGGTCCAACCGAGCTCCGGCAAAACCGTTCTCGTAGATCGCTCCGGCAGCACCAATACAAGTCTCTGCACCAAACCAGGTCGCGAACACTGACATTGCTCCCAAAGGAACGGACAGTTTTCTACCCGCAAGAAGATAATCAGTTTCATTTTTCAATCGCCGCATGACGATGAAGCTGATTACCAACTGCAAAGCCACATAACCAAGAATAGAAACCAGCACCCAGGTAGATGATGTTTGTTGCAACTCCGGGATTCCTTTCAGTTTAGGGAATTAATAACACAAAGCTATGCGTTGAAGACGGTCAATATAGTGCAAGAGCAGAGCTAGCGCTACAAAAAAAACCCGCCTGAGCCTCCCCTGCATTTCTTTGCCACCCAGATCGGGGGCTGTTTGCCATCTTCCCTCAAATCCAATTCGTTTATGCCTATTCAACTATTTGATTTTATTATTAAAGACCTCTCTGTTGACCCAAATTGATGTAAAAACTCTTAGAGAGACGGGGAATCAGCAGTGTAAAGCACGAATTAATCACATGGCTGTCGCCACCAGATATCCTGGACAACGAAGATTTGCTTTATTGTGGTCCGCACTCTCTCGAGAATAAGGAGATTGTGGGCGGAGCTCTACGCAAAAATTCCAGCGCAGAACATGGCGCGCGGTAAGCTCCTTACGCTCCACTGAGCCCCCGGCTCGATCGATGGGAACAAACAGCTCTATGGCCGCTGGGGTTATTGGCCCACCCATTTTACATTCGGGCTAATCCCAGCCTTCGGCTGCCCTACTTACTCTGGCAAGTTGGTCCGTCCCGATACAGCATTTCTGCTTAGTTCAAAAACTGCTGTACATTCACTCTGAACCTCACTCTATACCCCATTGCTCCCAGAGGCGGTCTACCCTTTTCCATGGCAGCAAATCGGACACTATAGCAACTATTAAAAACATGAATATTTGACTTCAAATTTCCTTGTATTTTGAAAAATTAGGCATAATATTATTCGCGCATAACAACTGGTGTTGCGTTCTGGAAATTACCTAAATGAAGAAAGCAACTACATCTAAACCTGCTACGACGAAGAGCAAGCAGGCCTCTTAGGGGGGGCGGCTTTTTTTACCAAATGTCCACAAATCTTCTTATAAAAGATCAAAACCTTCAACTGTCTGCTAAGGCACCACCGCCAGATGATAAACTGTTCGAGCGGATTGCTAGAGGTATAGAAACAGATGGATATGTCCATCTGCTCGCGGCACTTCCGGAAGTAATCACCGATAGTTTGCTAGACTATTTAGCAGAGCTGGACGGGCACAACTTTCGCAGCGCGAACACTGGACGCGGTGTAGCTCGAGCACATAACCGATTTGTGCGCCGAGACCGCATACATTGGATGGAAGAGACATGCCCGTCGGCCTCTGCCTGGTTTGATTGGACTCATCACCTAAAGACATTTCTGAATCAGCGACTCATTCTGGGACTGTTCTCCTTTGAATGCCATCTTTCTCACTACCGGCCTGGGGACTTCTATCGCAAGCACCTCGACGCCTTCAAAGGTGAATCCAATCGAGTCTTGTCTCTAGTTGTGTATCTAAATCGTGGCTGGCAGCCTGATCAAGGTGGGGAGTTGGTTATCTATTCACCTGAGGACGGCTCTGAACTACTAAAAGTGACCCCAGAATTCGCTACACTAGCCCTCTTTCTCAGCGAAGAATTCCCGCATGAGGTACTACCAACCCATCGGGATCGATACACGGTTGCTGGCTGGTTCAGACTCAACAGTTCGATTAATGACAATATTGATCCACCCCGATAGGAAACCGGGGTTAAGAAAAGGGGGCAGAGTAAAAATACAGTAGCTTGAGCCCGCTCAATCGTCTTATTTTTAGCACACTTCTTAGCACACTCTGATTTTTCCAGTTTTAACTCATTAATTTAATTAGGGAATTGGCCACATTACCATCTGGTAAGAGTGACATTTAGCAGGAATAAATGCGCTGCCTGTGCCGACACAGCCATTGCCGAAAGTTATTAGTGATTCTCTAAAACCTGCCTCAGCTGTAGATCTTAGTATTCACGGTATTGAGCTCATCCATGAAAAAGTTGGCATTATTAAGCACCTTTGTACTTAAGAAGAAAATTCCAGAATGACCAAAAATACTGTATTTTTGCTTTGTCCTCATTTACCTAGCTAAAGACTCACTACCTGGAAAATAATGAATAAAATAGAGCGAACAGAATTATCTAAACAACAAGTGGAATTCTTCAAAAATTTGAGGTCAGCTGATGGACAACTCCCTCCGGGGATCCGCAATCTAGGAATAAAGCCCCACCTGTGGTTAAAAGAAGTCTCTTATGGGCGCGTTGTTTACGAATGGCCTAATGACGGTAGTCGCGATATTCAAGAAGATCGTGTTTTTGGTGGCTGGATAGCCGCATTAGCCGATCATATCGTATCAATGACAATGGCCAGCGCTCTGGAAGATGGTGAATGGTTCACCACCACGGAACTGACAACGCGCATGTTCCGTCCCATGCAAGGTGGAGTTATTCGTATAGAAGGACGCTTGATTAATCGTGGTCGGACAACCGGGTTTGTTGAAGCAGACTTTTTCCAAGAGAACGAAAAACCGGCCGCAAGAGCCAGTGCTGCTAAGGCGATCCGAGCGCGTAGTGATTTTTCTTAATGCTCTCTGTCTTTAAGGAGGTCAGAGCACGGCCTCAGAACGGCACGACTCTAACCCCTTTCATTTCTCACGCAGCAGCAATGCACTCGATCTCCACACGGGTGTCTCCACCCAAGCTGATTCCGACGGCCGTGCGGGCTGGCTTGTTTTCCGGGAAGAACTCGGCGTAAACTTCGTTCATATCACTCCACTCTGCCATGTCGACTAAAAACACCGTGCATTTCACAACTCGATCCATTGACGAGCCGAAGCGCTCGAGTGCGTCCTGAATTGATTCCAGCGTCCTTCGTGTTTCGGCCTGCACTCCTGGCTCTCCAGGCCCACCTGTTTTACCGGCTAGAAAGATCAGTCCGCCATAGCGGACACCTTCGGAATAAGGCGCACGTGGGTTCGGATTCAGGTATTCCGGCGCAGCGTTCTGCTGGACTGCTTCAGCGGCGGGGGTACCCGTTGTCTCGGGTTGGCAGGCGAGCAATACGATGGATAGGGCAGCAACGACAATGACTCTGAACATGGTGTTCCTCCTTGGGTTATTTACTAGTAAGAATAAGAATTATCTTGCAACAAGTCTATGCGCTTGTTGATCTGATGGAATGCAGGAACTCTTTGATTACTTTGATACAACTCCCCGCCTATTCGTCGCGTATTGGGTTGTCCTAATCTGAAGTTATAAGTCATTTTTCTCCTACCTTCTTAAGAGTTAGCACGAATTTTCCTTGATCCGTGCCCTGGGTGTAGGTGTAGGCTCCAAAGATGTAGCCTAGATTCTCCTCCATCTAGTAAGCGAACGCGCGCAGCAAGAGAAGACCGCCTGCATTGGAGTAATGATTACGAATATCAGCCCGGCCCCGTATTAGCTGATTGCCACCAGACAACACAAAGCCATCTTCTGTAAACAATTGCGCCAGGGCTTCCGAGTTTCCTGCAGCCCATGCAGTCTCATGATTTCGTAGAACCCTATCCAATTCGGCGAGTAAATACATAGAAGGTAGAGGAGAAGAATCTATTTCTTAAGCGTTATTCGCCTCAGGAAAAACCAATATGAAAAGGGACAATACTAAGGCAACTAAGCTTGTTCGCATTAGACCCCCAAAATTTCGCGAGGTTTTTAATAAATTGGAACCAGAAATACTAGATCTAGACTAGTATTGCGCGATGTTTCGCTGGTAAATACGCCAGTAATACCATTTAGCCACGATCTGCTCGGTACCGTCTTCAGCTACGGTTGTTGTAATCGGGTCTCTGCCTATTATTTCAGCGAGCTCGACAGGATCGTTGACCAACGCCGCTGTCATTTCATAGATCTTGCCGTCGATCTTTAAGCGCATGCGTGGGTCGCGCTCGACGTTTGCCCACCACCTTTTAAAATTGGGAAACTCCCTTTCCAATCTTTCGCCTCTTGCGCTTCCACCTATATAGAATTTGTCGCCACGAGGGGTTGGCAGGATCGTAACCGAGTGCGGTATGCCATACCAGGTACGAGTCTCAAGCATGATGGTACTACCCAATTCCGGATGATTAACGTCGGAGACCCAATCCCAGTTTTCCACTGGCTCACGTACAACCTCTCCTTCTAGCCACAATCCGGGCCAAGTCATCCGACCTCTCTGATTGTATTCTTCAGTGGTGTAGTCCATGTACTCGGGGTCAAGCCCAGTTACGCGCAGAGTCAGCAGAGTGCCAAGCAGAAGAATTCCAAGTCCCAGCAGAGTTTTCCCTAAGTAGCCCATGATTTATTGCCTTCTCTGTTCTGTAGGATTTACCAATGCAGTTAAAATAATAAACCATTTGCGCAGGTTTTTTGTATCTAGCCCTTATTTTATCAGTGCCTCTTTACTTATTCAGTGCCGGCTACCTGGCGTTACCGGACCCGCTTGACGTTAATAGCCTTGTCCGTATCCAATAGTCGCAACTTATAACTACCTATCCAATTTCTGGTGATTTCAACTTCAGGATCTATCGCGGAGTAACTATAGCGCCTGGTGCTTTTGGTTTCCCACAGCTGACCATTCTTGAGAGGAAATCGTGTCGGGCCATTCCAGCCAGTGAATTCTCCATCAATCCTGCTGTTTATCGTATAGCTGTCAAGATCCCTCTCGGCTGAACTGGTAACATTCATTTCAGCAACGGTTTGACCTGAATAGCGCATGAGCCAGCGGTTAACAACGTCAAATTCTTCATTAGATAAACGGCTTAGCCCAGAACCAGCAAACTCTTCAGCAGTCATCAACTCCCGGATATCGGGATCATCGGCGGAAAATACAGGCAGCGCGGATAGCGCTAGCAGCAAAGCTAAACAGTGTCTAAACATCGAAATTCGCCTTTATGGTTCTCAAAGAAAAGAGGGACAAATCTTCTCATATGCAGGTAAAGCAGGCAAAAATACTTTACTAATGGGGCCAGAGTAAAAATACAGTAGTTATGGGCATGCCCTTTTATTGCTTTGCTCCCACACTTCTTAACACACTCTAATTTCCTAGTTTTAACTCATTGATAAAAATAAAGAATTTTCCACGGAGTCAGCTGAAAACCCTCATGTCGGCAGTTCGACTAATTGCGCCAGCAATTTGAAACGAGCGCGTCAGCGCGAAGGGGACAAACAGCCCAAAGGCTGTCTGGATTATTCCGTCCCGGTGAGCTTTCACCTACCAAACTTGGAACTACTGTATTTTATCCTGAACCTGACCCCATTTATTCACTTATTAAGGAGGGCCGAGTCTTCTCATCGAATCATTAAGTTGCTAAGTTGTGCGCTCCACTAACAGACCAATAAAAGTCGAAACCCGATATTGATCACGCGCCGACTACTTGCCAGCGAAGCCGATAGTCTCAGCACAGCAGAGGCGATTCTGCGTGCCGGAGGCATTGTGGCAGTACCAACAGAAACGGTTTACGGATTGGCCGCGGACGCGACAAAGCCTGAAGCTGTCTCGGCGATATTCGCTGCCAAAGGTCGCCCCGCAAATCATCCACTGATTGTTCATGTTGCCAGTGTCGACGATCTTGATAAATGGGCAGTCGATATCCCAGATCATGCTTACACATTGGCTAGTTCATTCTGGCCAGGGCCCCTGACTATGTTATTAAAGAAGGCGGCTCATGTTTCGCCTGTTGTCACCGGCGGTTTGGAATCCATTGGTATTCGCGTGCCTAGTCACCCGGTGCTTCATGCATTGCTTCTATCCAGCGGCATCGGCTTAGCCGCCCCCTCTGCCAATCCCTATAAGCAGTTGAGTCCGACAAACGCCGAACAGGTCATTGAGAAACTGGATGGAAAGATAGATGCAGTGCTAGACGGAGGTGACTGCGCCATAGGCCTGGAATCTACCATCGTCGATCTCAGCGGCGATGTAGTGCGGGTACTGCGCGCTGGCCCCATCTCACCTTCCGCACTGTCTGCTGTATTGGGCCAACAGGTAACAGCACCTGCAAGCCACAACACATCGGTGCCGGGCAACATCGAAAACCATTATCAGCCCAAGACTCCCCTGCGATTACTATCGCGTGAGCAACTATTGGCAAAAATGGCAGCAGCCGGGGACGCAGAAGCGTTTATCGTTCTCGCCGACTTCCCAAAGGATGAATCGCCAAGCCAACAAATTATCTCCATGCCTGCCAGCAAGCCTGCATTTGCGAAAATTTTCTATAAGACACTCCACGATCTCGACAGGAAAAACCTAAGCGCCATATGGTTTGAGCTTCCGCCGCAGACTGAGGAATGGATGGACGTAAACGACAGATTACAGAGAGCAAGCCACGCCTCGTAAATGGATACACGGATAATTGGAAACACGAGACACTCCGCAAATTCATTTTAGGGAGTGAAGGGATAATCTACATCGCCTCTGGCTACATGGAGTCTTTCCTCAGCCATTTCTGGAAGCAGTGGGCATTCTGCAACAAGCGCGAAGCTCGCAGTGAACGAACCGCCAAGCCCCGGACATGTCGTCGTCTTTGTTATAGCCACGAAGGCAAATCGATCCTAGGCAATCCTTCAAATTCAGAATTCATTATGATCAAGTTGAAAAACTGTCGCCAAGTAGATAGGTTAAGAGCTGTTTAAGAACAATAAGTGAGAATGAAGATGAGCAAACTCCGCAAAATACTACTATTCACTGTAACCACTCTGGGGTTATCAGCTATACCCAGCCTCTCTTATAGCCAAGGGAGCTTTGCTGGCGTGGAGCTTTCCATAACGCCCGTCGCCGGCAATGTTTACATGGTTCAGCGCCCAGGTGGCGGCGGTAATATCGGCGTTCAAGTGGGTCCTGACGGTGTACTCCTAGTGGACTCCCTATTCGCGCCACTTACGGACAGACTGGTAGCAGCTGTAAAACAAGTGACCGACGAAGAAATCCGATTTCTGGTCAACACACATATTCATATTGATCACGTAGGCGGCAATGAGAATCTGGCAGACATGGGCGTGCTGATCTTTGCTCATGACAACACGCGCCTGCGCTTTTTCGAGGAAAGAAGTCGCTTTCCAAGAGCCGGAGGCAGCTACGCTCCTCAACAACCTGCCGCAGCGAGGCCGCTAATAACCTTCAATGACACCATGAGCTTCCATCTTAATGGCGAAGAGGTACGCGCTTTTCTGGCACCTCCTGCCCATACAGATGGCGATAGCTTCGTCTACTTTGCAGAATCCGACGTGCTCCATCTTGGCGATGTGTACCGCACCACCAGCTATCCCATTATCGATATCTACAACGGCGGTACCCTGCGAGGCACAATCGCGGCAATAGATCAGGCTATCGACTTAGCCGGCCCAGATACAAAAGTCATACCCGGTCACGGCCTCGAAGTCGTTGGCCGAGACGAATTAGTGAAATTTCGTGACATGATTCTCGACATTCAAGGCCAAGTTCTCAGCATGATCAGACAGGGCAAGAAACTGGACGAGGTGATGGCGGCCCAACCGACTGCCGCCTATGATGCCCAATGGACCGACGACCCTGGCTGGGGCCCGGTAGATTTTGTTCCTATCGTCTACTATGAATTGGGCGGCTCAGGACGCTTGGCCGACCGCTAATTCGAATCTGCACACAATCACTTTCAGAACATTAGGCTAAATTCATGTCTGTAACAAAAAAGATTTCCCTACTTTTCCTCGTGCTGTTTAGCTCCCAGACTTTGCTAGCGCAGGATGATGATTTCGTTTTCTATTCTGACCTAGCGCGAGATTGGTATCAGGGTGGCGATTATTTCGAATGGACATCTACCACTGAAGACAACAACGACGCCAAGGTAAATGTTTTCTATAGAACTTGGGGAGACGAAACTAAACCGAAGCTGGTGTTGATCCATGGCTTCCCGAATTCCAGTTTCGACTATCACAAGATGATCCCGTTCCTCGAAGAGGAGTATCATATTGCCGCGCTGGATTTTCCCGGTTCAGGCTTCTCTGACAAGCCGCTTGATGGCTACAACTACATGCTGGCAGAGAATGCAGAGATCGTTGACTATTTCGTTCGCGAAGTAGTTGGATTCGAAGACTTTGCGCTCTATACCCATGACCGCGGAGTGAGCATAGGCCTGGCATTTCTCGGTAATTACCTGGATAACCCTGACCCAGGTTATACGGTTAATTATCACTTTCTTTCCAACAGTGGCATGTTTCTTCCATTGGCCAACCTGTCAGCCGGTCAAATGAGGATGCTCGACCCCGATACCGCAGAGCAAATGCTTGCATTCCGAGCAGCACAACCGCGGAGCACCGAAGGCGAGCCGGAATCACTTGCCTACTCCGATATCTTCGCATTTAATCAAGGCAATATTTCCCTGATTTATGTTGGTCGTTATTTGTTAGAACGACAGGCTAACGAAGTGCGCTGGCTGGAGAACTTGCCGCGCAGTCCGGTGCCGGTGGCTTATCTTTGGGGAATAGCAGATAGCGTGAATCCCGTTCGAATTTCCCATCATGTGTGGGATACCTATCTAAATGAACGGGAAGCCCAGAGTAGCTTTTGGCTATTACCAACAGCTGCCCACTATCCTCAGCGCGAGAGCCCAGAAGAAGTCGCGAAAATTGTTCGCATGGCGCTGACAGGCCAGATACCCGACCGTGAATCTGAAGGCGATTTTATGCGCAGTTATCTCTCAAGCAGAGCAGCTGATGATGCAGTCTTTGTGGGGCATTCAAAAATAGAGGAATTGGACTTCCCAAACTCTATCGAATACACACCATCGGGCTATCGTGTCATAGACTAAAATAGCGGCAGTGGAGATGCTTCCACAAACAGCGCTAGTGGCTTTCTACATACTCACCTGTGCGAAGTCCACGCTGTATTTTTACTCTGACCCATTCCCTACCGAACACTGCGCGTCAAGTCACAGTGAAAAGCGTTCGCGCAAAAAATGCGCTATACCATCCTCATGGTTAGACCCAATTACGGCACTAGCAGAATTTTTGATTTCGGCTTTCGCATTTTCTGGAGCGTAGCTTTCATCTGCAAGCGCAAACATACTTAGATCGTTATCACTATCTCCAAAACACATTATGCTGGTGGCTCCTAGCTGATTCTTCAAATTGGTAACTGCCGCACCCTTACTAGCACGACAGTTATGAACATCCATCCAAACAAATTGCTTGCCTTCTAACGCAGCTCCGGAGTAAGCGATCAAGTTTTCGTGTGTGTTAAATTTACGCCACATTTCATTAATAGTAGCCGCAACCCCAATCATACTAATATTGGTAACTTGACTATTAGCTGACAGCGCCTCTAACGGCAAAAGTCTTACTTTGATGCCAGAAAAGTATTTTTCAATAAGTTCTTTTTCCACATCGTGACGTGGTGTGGCATGAAAAATGAGATGTCTATGATTCTCGATAGCATGGACAAAAGGAGTAATCCCCTGTGAAACCGCCGTATCAATTACAGTTAAAATCTCAGTGCTGTTGAGTAGGTTCTCAAAAGTAAACTGCTGAATCTTAGGGTCCCATACTGTCACCCCATTATTGTAGATTTGAGGCAAACCAAAATCATGCCCATCTATAATGGCCTGCGCCGAAAGTCTGGAACGCCCTGTTGCTACGGTATAGGCTATATTACTTTCACTTAATAGATAAAGCGTTTCTCTAGTAAAGACTGATATTTCAGATGCATCGTTTAATAGCGTGCCATCCAGGTCGAAAAAAATAAGCTGCATAAGTATTTCTATAGTTCAAGATTACGGGCTAAGAATTCGCCCTACATTCAAGGTAAGTGTTGGTGGTATGTAGTACGTATTGCCTGGCGATTTAGACCTCTGCCGCCAAATAGCTTGCCTGTTTTATAGCCGCCTTAGCGTCAAGTTCAGCAGCTTTGTAGGCGCCACCAATCAGCTCGACAGGAAAATCGCTATCTCGCAACCTATCGAAAAGGCTACGCTCAGACTGCTGGCCTGCACAAATAATAACGGTATCGACAGGAAGAACTTCTGTTTTCTCCTCGCGCCTAACATGCAATCCAGCATCATCGATCTTTACATATTCAACTGCGTTAAGCATTTTCACTCCACGCCGTGCCAACGAGAGGCGATGCGTCCATCCTGTGGTGAGACCTAGGCCACGTCCCACTGGTGTTACTTTTCGCTGTAGCAGCCAGATTTCACGATCAGTTTTTGCAACGACAGGTTCAACACCAGTAACACCGCCACGCGGATGGTTATCAAAATCAATGCCCCACTCACGCGCAAACACATTGCGATCAACTGCCCCGGAAGAGCCAGAATGACTGATCAGCTCACAAACATCGAAGCCGATTCCGCCGGCGCCGATAACAGCGACTTTATCGCCGACAGGCTTAGTGCCATTGATCACGTCTATATAAAGAACCGCTTTTTCATGATTAATCCCTTCAATCGCAGGTTTGCGTGGCACGACGCCTGTCGCAATCACCACGTGATCGAACAGATCACCTATTAGCTCTTCGGCGATCACCGCTTGTCCAAGCTTTAAGTCGACATCATGTAGCTCTAGCATTCGTCGAAAATAGCGCAAGGTTTCGTAAAACTCTTCTTTGCCAGGGATTTTTTTCGCCAGATTAAACTGTCCGCCAATTTCCTCGGCTGCATCAAACAAGGTCACCTGATGCCCTCGTTCTGCTGCGATGGTCGCGTAGGCAAGCCCCGCAGGCCCCGCTCCTACAACCGCAATTCGCTTCTTCAACTTAGCCGGCAGGTAGTTCAACTGTGTTTCGTGACTGACCTATCCCCCATTTTTAGAACCATGACCACGATGAGATTTCCAGTTAATCTAACAGGATGGAGA
>JAQCKF010000019.1 GCA_027592275.1 Pseudomonadota bacterium | reverse complement strand
ATGTTCTACAATCCGATTAAACGGCATAGTCACACTGGAGGTGTTTCTCCAGCGAAGTTTGAACAAGACTATTTTTCCAAGCTAGAAAGTGCCTAGTAAAGCCTGGGAAGTCCAGGCGCTGAAGTAATAGCAGTTGATTATCACCATATCGAATTTAATACGGATATTGCCAAAGCACTACGAGAATACAAACTCTAGGTTTGTGTTGGCTTGTCACTACCCATCAAAATACTCAAGCAAGACTCATAAGGGCGCAAGCGTGACAGCACATTCCATTAAGGCACCAGATTTAGGACAGTACGGTATTAACAATGCCGAAGAGATTTTTTATAACCCCTCCTATGAGTTGCTGTTCGAACATGAAACTAATCCTGATTTAGAAGGATATGAAAAAGGAAAGCTCACCGAGTCGGGCGCTATAGCCGTAGACACCGGCATATTTACCGGGCGCTCCCCAAAAGACAAATATATTGTCCTTGATGACACCAGTAGAGAGTCAGTTTGGTGGTCCGATCAGGGCAAGAACGACAATAAGCCACTAGACCAGGGCACTTGGGATCATCTGAAGTCGCTGGTGACCGAACGGCTGAGCGGAAAACGTCTGTATGTCATCGACACCATCTGCGGTGCCAACAAGAACAGCCAACTCAAAGTTCGATTTGTCATGGAAGTTGCCTGGCAGGCTCACTTCGTAAAAAACATGTTTATTAGACCCAGCGAAGAAGAGCTGGATGGCTTCGAGCCAGATTTCATAGTAATGAATGGCGCTAAATGTACCAATCCTCGATGGCAGGAGTTGGGACTAAATTCAGAAAATTTCGTGGCCTTCAATCTTACTGAGAAAATCCAGCTGATCGGCGGCACCTGGTACGGCGGAGAGATGAAAAAAGGGTTGTTCTCCATGATGAACTACCTGCTTCCTCTTCGAGGTATGGCGTCCATGCACTGTTCAGCAAATATTGGCGATAACGGAGACACCGCCATCTTCTTCGGCTTGTCAGGAACTGGCAAGACCACCCTTTCCACGGACCCTGAGCGCGCCCTCATCGGCGATGACGAACATGGCTGGGACGACGATGGTGTATTCAATTTCGAAGGTGGCTGCTATGCAAAGACCATCAACTTGAGCAAACAGAGCGAGCCGGATATTTACAATGCCATTCGAAGAGATGCATTGCTGGAAAATGTAACGGTAGATGATAGCGGCATTATCGACTATTCCGATGGTTCGAAGACTGAGAATACTCGGGTTTCCTATCCGCTTTACCACATCGAGAACATCGTGAAGCCCGTCTCCAAGGGAGGCCACGCCAAACAGGTAATCTTTCTAACCGCCGACGCTTTTGGCGTATTGCCACCCGTTTCAAAACTGGATCCTGAGCAGACTAAGTATCACTTCCTCTCTGGCTTTACGGCTAAACTGGCGGGTACCGAGCGCGGCATTACCGAACCTACACCCACTTTCTCAAGCTGCTTTGGCGCTGCTTTTCTTATCCTTCACCCAACCAAGTATGCACAGGAATTAGTAAAGCGAATGGAGGCAACTGGCTCGACTGCCTATCTGGTCAATACTGGCTGGAACGGCACTGGCAAGCGGGTTTCTATCCATGCCACTCGCGCGATTATTCGCGCCATTCTGAATGGCTCCATCGACAATGCCGAATCATTTACTCTGCCTTACTTTAATCTTGATGTGCCGCTGAATATCGACGCGGTAGACAACGGCATTCTAGATCCTCGCAGCACCTATGAGGAGCCGGCTGAATGGGACGAGAAAGCAAGAAATCTTGCCCAGCTGTTTGTTAGCAACTTCAAAAAATTTACCGATACCGACGAAGGAAGAAAGCTGGTAGCTGCCGGCCCCACACTGGCAGGGGTATCTGCGAGTTAAACACCGGTTTATGGCAATTGGGACTGCGAAATTCTCAGTCTTTCGCAGTCCCAAGGATCATTTATCGAGAAGCCTTCGACCTCTAGAGGTCAACCCAGCTCCACTGTGCCCCCTGTGCACTCCAAACCCACGCGGCGCCCGCTTTACAGCCAGTTTGCCCTATCTTGCGTTTTTCTCGATTTTATACCTGACTAAATTAGTCAGGTACTGTATAATTATGCCCAACATAAGGATCAGCCCAGCAAGCTGCGCGGTTGAAAGGAAATTTAGGGGCAGCACTGCCCACTATTAGTGAATACGGAGCATTGATCATGGCAACTACAGACGAAGAGGTAAGAGAACTCATCAAGCGGGAATACGAGCACGGCTTCGTGACCGAGATCGAGTCAGACACCTTTGAGCCCGGCCTCAACGAAGATGTTATCCGCCGCCTTTCGGAGCTCAAACAAGAACCCGAATTCATGCTTGAGTGGCGCCTCAAAGCCTACCGCCGCTGGTTGGAAATGGAAGAGCCAGAGTGGGCGCACGTTAACTACCCACAGGTAAAATTCGACGATATTTCCTATTATTCCGCGCCCAAGCGCCCGGAAGATATGCCTCAGAGCCTGGACGAAGTTGACCCGGAACTGCTAAAAACTTATGAAAAACTAGGCATCCCCTTGCACGAGCGGGCTAAATTAGCCGGCGTCGCCGTAGACGCCGTATTTGATTCCGTCTCTGTTGTCACCACCTTCAAAGAGCCACTGGAAAAAGCCGGCGTTATCTTCTGCCCGATTTCCGAGGCGCTACAAAAGCACCCGGAGCTGATTAAGAAGTATCTGGGCAGCGTGGTACCTGTCGCTGACAACTACTATGCCGCATTGAACTCAGCCGTGTTCTCAGACGGTTCATTTGTATACATCCCGCCAGGCGTGCGCTGCCCGCTGGAGTTGTCCACCTACTTCCGCATCAACGCCGCCAACACCGGTCAGTTTGAGCGCACATTGATCATCGCCGACGTAGGCAGCTACGTTAGCTATCTGGAAGGCTGCACCGCGCCCATGCGCGATGAAAACCAACTGCACGCCGCGGTGGTAGAACTGGTGCTTCTGGACGATGCTCAGATCAAATACTCCACGGTGCAAAACTGGTACCCAGGCGACGAAAACGGCAAAGGTGGCATCTACAACTTCGTCACCAAACGCGCTGCCTGCACCGGCAAAAACTCCAAAGTATCCTGGACCCAAGTCGAAACTGGTTCCGCTATTACTTGGAAATACCCCAGCTGCATCCTGCGCGGTGACAACAGCGTGGGCGAGTTTTATTCTGTCGCGCTGACCCACAACTACCAGCAAGCCGACACTGGCACCAAGATGATTCATATCGGCAAAAACACCAAAAGTACCGTGATCTCTAAGGGCATTTCCGCCGGTCGCAGCTCCAACGCTTATCGCGGTCTGGTAAAGTTTAATCCAGGAGCCGAAGGCGCTCGAAACTTCACGCAGTGCGACTCTTTATTGATTGGTGACCGCTGTGGCGCTCACACGTTCCCGTACATAGAAAGCAAGAACAAGTCCGCCATCGTGGAGCACGAGGCAACCACCTCAAAGGTCAGCGACGAGCAGATGTTCCTTTGTCGTCAGCGTGGCATCGAACCGGAACAGGCCGTGTCTATGATCGTCAACGGATTCTGTAAAGAAGTATTCAAAGAGCTGCCCATGGAGTTCGCGGTAGAAGCCGGCAAACTTCTGGAAGTCAGCCTAGAAGGTTCCGTAGGCTAAATGTTCCACAGCCAAGACTAACGCAGCAGCAACATTTTATTGACCCGAATTCAAAAGTTTACGAGAGAGAAATTATAAATGCTCAGCATCAAAAACCTGCACGCCAGCGTTGAGGACAAACAGATCCTTAATGGCCTTAATCTGGAAATCAAGGCTGGCGAAGTCCATGCCATCATGGGCCCAAACGGCTCAGGCAAAAGTACTCTTTCACAGGTGCTGGCAGGTAACGAAGCATTCGAGGTCACCGAAGGTGAAGTTACCTTTAACGGCGACAATCTGTTAGACCTGGCAACCGAGGAACGCGCCCGCGAAGGTATCTTCCTGGCGTTCCAGTACCCGGTTGAAATTCCCGGCGTCAGCAACCTGCAATTTCTGCGCACCTCAGTAAACGCCATGCGCAAGCACAATGGCATCGAGGATATGAACGCAGCGGAATTTATGAAGCTGGCCAAAGAAGTCTCTAAACAGGTAGACCTGGACCCAGCCTTTCTTAAGCGCGGCGTTAACGAAGGCTTCTCCGGCGGCGAAAAGAAGCGAAATGAAATTATGCAGGCGCTATTGTTAAAACCGAAGCTGGCTATCCTTGACGAGACGGATTCCGGGCTCGATATCGACGCCCTGAAAGTCGTAGCCGATGGCGTGAATGCCTTGCGCGCACCCGATCGTGCCATCCTGATGATCACCCACTACCAACGCTTGCTGGACCATATTGTCCCCGATTACGTGCATGTGCTTTCAGAAGGAAAAATCATCAAGTCTGGCGGCCCCGAATTGGCCCTGGAGTTAGAGGCGAAAGGTTACGGCTGGCTCGGCATCGACGACCAAGCAGCTGCTAACCACGGATAAGGAGGTCGCTTAATGAAATCTGCATCCACTCTTTCCAACGCCTTTCTACAACCGGCGGGACAGGCTTTGCCAGCAGCGCTGCTAACGCTGCGCTTTGACAGAGCCAGCGCTCTGGCGGACTTGATTCTGCCAACTCGAAAAACCGAAAACTGGAAATACTCTGCCAAGCATCTAAAACTCACCGACGACATGGCCAGCACTCTGCCTATGGACGCCAGCGCCGAAGCTGGCGACTACAATTCGGGTTACACCGTGGTTATGGTAAATGGCGTTGTTCGCCCTGATGCTAGCAACTATCCAACCTTAGAAGGCCTGAGCATCCAACGCTTCGGCGACTTGAGCGAAGATGACGCTAGCGTTGCCGCTGATATGCTGAGCAAGTCCATCAGTGATCAGCCGGCCAAATCCGGCTCGGTAAATATGTCGCAACTTAACGGCGCGCGCTTTGAAGATGGCCTGCTTATTCAACTCCAGCCAGGCACCGTGTTGGACCAACCACTATTCCTTATTCACCACACCACAGCCAGCCACAGTGGTTCTGCTTACCCTTGTATTCTGGTAGCCGCGGGCAACAACAGCCAGCTCACTGTGGTGGAAGATTATGTATCCAGCGGTGACTGCAGCGTCATGGTCAACACCACTACCGAGTTCAGCGTAGGCGATGGCGCTAATGTGACTAGCGTACGTCTGAACACCGAAGGCCAGAGCGTGCAGCATATGGGTACCACCGGCGTGCGCCAACAACGCAGCTCGCGCTTTGAAAGCCACAGCGTGGGCTTTGGCAGCACCTTGCGCCGCCACGATCTGCATGTCCGCCTTGAAGGCGAGGGCGCGGAGTGCAAACTCAATGGCGTGGTCGTAACCCAAGGCACTCAACATTACGATAACCACACCACCATCGAGCACGTTGCGGCGAACTGCAACAGCGAGGAAACCTATCGCAACATTGCGGCAGACAAATCCCACGCTGTTTTTAACGGCCGTATACACATTCATCAAGATGCGCAGAAATCCAAAGCCAACATGAGCAACAAGAATCTGCTGCTCACCAGTGGTGCGGAAATCGACACCAAGCCGGAACTGGAAATTTACGCCGACGATGTACTGTGTGCCCACGGTGCCACCATCGGTCAGCTTGATAAACAATCCATATTCTACTTGGTGTCACGCGGGCTTAGCCCTCGTGATGCCAAGGTGCTGCTGACCATGGCATTTATCAATGAACTGGTAGAGCAAATTCCAGTAGAGCAGGTACGTGACACTGCCCACACCGGATTGAAGCAGTTTTTCGACCAAGCATTTAAAGAGGTATAACCGGGTATGAATACCGTGTCCGTAGCCAAGACCGCCCCGCCGCAATTTGATGTAGAAGCGGTACGTCGGGATTTCCCTATACTGTCACAACAGGTGAACGGCAAGCCTTTAGTTTATCTGGACAACGGCGCCTCGTCGCAACGCCCCGAGGCGGTATTGCAAGCCATGGACCGCTACTACCGGGAGATGCATTCCAATGTGCATCGTGGCGCTCACACCCTTGGTGATCGAGCTACCAGTGCCTTCGAAGGCGCCCGCGAGAAGGTTCAGAAGTTTCTGAACGCGCCCAGTTCGCGGCAGATTATTTGGACTCGAGGCACAACTGAAGCCATCAATTTAGTCGCCAATGGCCTCGCTGAGAAGCTTAAACCCGGTGACGAAATTTTGCTAAGCCAGATGGAGCACCACGCCAATATCGTGCCTTGGCAGATGCTAGCCGAGCGCACTGGAGCTAAAGTGGTCCCCATTCAGATCACCCCTGAAGGTGAACTGGATAGGGAATCTTTCCACTGCCTGCTGGGTGAACGCACCCGTATTTTGGCCTTTACCCATGTCTCTAACGCACTGGGCACGATAAACCCGGTTGCCGACATGGTAGCTAAAGCCAAGGCGCAGGGAGTGATAACCCTCATCGACGGCGCCCAAGCAGTGCCCCACTTCCAGGTAGATGTTCAGGCACTGGATTGCGACTTTTACGTGTTCTCAGCCCACAAGGTGGTTGGCCCCACCGGCATTGGTGTATTGTATGGCAAAGCCGATTTGCTGGAAGCCATGCCCCCTTGGCAGGGCGGCGGTGAAATGATCGAGCGGGTGAGTTTTGCAGGCACCACTTACAACACCCTGCCCTACAAATTCGAAGCCGGTACGCCGGCCGTTGCCGAAGCCGTGGGCCTAGGTGCAGCTATTGATTATCTAGCAAGCCTCGATCGCGGCGCGATGGAAGCTGCTGAAAATGCACTGCTACGGCGCGCCAACGAACTAGTCGCCAGTGTGCCGGGCATGACGGTGGTTGGCACTGCCGCTAACAAAGTGCCAGTGATGTCCTTTACAATTGAAGGCCTTCACCCCAGTGATATTGGCACCCTGCTGGACCAGCAGGGCATTGCAATTCGCACCGGTCATCACTGTGCCATGCCGCTAATGGAGTTTTACGAGATTCCCGGTACAGCTCGGGCTTCGTTTGCGTTCTATAATACCCTTGAAGAAGTAGAGCAGCTTTTTACCGCTCTGCGGAAAATACAAAGTCGGTTTGCCTAATGGAGGCGGAATCATGACAGTTCAATTATTCACCCCGGCCGTTGAAGTCGCAGTTGCGATCACGATGACACCCAGCGCGGTCGAACACGTTCGCAAACAGTTAGACAAGAAACCAGAAGCTCTTGGCATTCGCCTATCTATTAAAGAAAGCGGCTGCTCCGGTTTCAAGTACGAAACGCAGTGGGTGGAAGAAGCCGGTGGCAGTGATCGGATATTTCATCTCGACGGCGTAGATGTGTTTGTAAAGAACGAACACCTGCCGCTGGTAAACGGTACTGAAATCGATTTCGTCACCGTGGGTGTGAATTCTACTTTTGAATTCCGCAACCCTAACGCCACAGCAGAATGTGGCTGCGGCGAAAGCTTTACCGTGTCGTGACGGAGTAGAAGATGGAAGAAAGAGAAGTTGTAGTAACCACGCGTGAGGTGGAAGCCCGCCTAGTGCCATCGGGAACGGAAATCATGATTCCGGCGAATGCCTTCATTAGCATTACCCAGTCACTAGGTGGCACGTATACCGTAGCAGTAAACGGCAATATGGCGCGCATTGAAGGCCAAGACGCTGATGCCCTTGGGAAACAACCACAGGTCAGTAGTTTTGATATTCCCCAAGACGGTTCTGTTAACGAAGATCAGCTGTGGGAAGCTTTAGGCAACTGCTATGACCCGGAAATTCCAGTTAGCGTTGTTGAAATGGGGCTGATTTACAACTGCAGCCTAGAGAAAGATCCCGAATTTGGCAATCACGTCAAGATCACCATGACTCTCACCGCCGCTGGCTGTGGCATGGGCCCGGTGATTGCCCAAGACGTAAAAACCAAACTGGAACACGTGCCCAACGTAGACAAAGTCACCGTAGAGATAACCTTTGATCCACTGTGGAGCAAAGAAATGCTCAGCGACGAAGCCAAGCTGGAACTGGGAATGTTGTAATGAGCGGCAGCGCAAACGATTTCGCCAACAACCCGCTGGGCAGCAGCATCACA
The DNA here is from genome assembly GCA_027592275.1 of Pseudomonadota bacterium. GTDB lineage: Bacteria > Pseudomonadota > Gammaproteobacteria > Pseudomonadales > Pseudohongiellaceae > UBA9145. The sequence continues at coordinate 60,955 of JAQCKF010000019.1, read as the reverse complement.
CTAGAAGATGTATATGACGCCTTTGAACTTCTCGACGACTGGGAAGATCGCTACGCCTTTATTATCGACCTAGGCAAACAGCTTCCGCCGTTTCCCGATGCTGAACGCACCGAGAAAAATTACGTGCACGGCTGCCAGAGTCAGGTGTGGCTTATTCATCATTTCGATAAAGAGAACGGCAAACTGCTGCTACTGATCGATTCCGACGCCATCATTGTGCGCGGACTGGCCGCAATTATTCTGCTGGCTTTTAACAACCTCACTCCAACAGACTTGTTGGCGACAGATATAGACAAACTATTTGAACGTCTCGACCTGTTCCGCCACATCTCGCCAACGCGCGGCAACGGTCTGCGCTCGATGATCAGCAAGATCCGTACTATTGCGACTGCAAATACTGCCTAGCGGCTCGTTAACTTTCGTTCTATTTTACCTTCTGATACAACGTAAAGGGCCCACACAACTGTGGGCCCTTTTATGATAGGCAGTAGCGTAAATAATGTCCCCGGAAATAGAGACTACGTACCGCAGAAAGTCTTGTAGCGGCCGGTGAAATTTTCCGGCGCTGGTTGAGCGTAACTCGCAAGCTCCGGGCGCTCATCGAAGGGATGTGAGAGCACAGCTAGCAATTTCTCGAACGGTTCTAAGTTGCTGTCGTTGGTTGCTGCGTCCAATGCGTCTTCCACAAAATGGTTTCGCGGAATATAGATCGGATTAACGGAGCGCATCCGTGAAGCGCTGTCGGCAGCAGACTGCTTAGCGATTCGTTCATGCCACCGGTTAAGCCAAGGGCTGAGAACCTCAGAGGAAGGAAACAACGCCTCCAGGGATTCCGAATTACCTTCAGCGGCGTCCGCTAGTCGTCGCCACGCGAGCGTGTAGTCAACTGCATAAATCTCTAGCAGATTGAGCCAGTCATTCACAAGCACTTTGTCACTGTCGACGTCCAAATCGGAATTTTCCAATCCCAGCTTCGCTTGCGCCCCAGCTAACCAGTGCTTTTCATAGTGAAAGGTAAAATCGTTGAGAATCGCTTCCACTTTCGGAACGGCTCGCTCGGGATTGTCTTTGTCAATCAGCGGAAGTAACGCCTCTGCGAATCGAGTCAGATTCCATTGTGCCATCTGCGGCTGATTCTTGTACGCGTAACGCCCTCGTTGGTCGATGGAGCTGAACACAGCATCAGGGCTAAATGCTTCCATGAAAGCGCAGGGACCATAGTCGATCGTCTCGCCAGAAATCGCCATGTTGTCCGTATTCATGACGCCGTGGATGAACCCGATCAGCATCCAATTGGCAACAAGAGCCGCCTGCCGTTCAGACACCGCCTGGAGGAACAAAAGATAACGATCGTCGTCACTACTTAAGTGCGGATAATGACGCTCGATGGCATAGTCAGCTAGCTGCTTAACCTGATCCCAGCGCTGCTGAGATGCAAAGAACTCAAAAGTCCCAATACGAATATGGCTGGAAGCCACACGAGTAAGGATAGCTCCTGGCAATGTATTCTCGCGATACACGGATTCCCCTGTGGCAACGGCCGCCAACGAACGAGTCGTTGGGATTCCCAGAGTGTGCATCGCTTCGCCGAGAAGATATTCACGCAGCACGGGTCCAATCGCGGCTTTGCCGTCGCCGCCGCGAGAATACGCCGTTCGTCCAGAACCTTTCAACGCGATGTCGCGGCGACGTCCATCAGGAGCTGCTACCTCACCCAAGAGCAAGCCGCGTCCGTCGCCCAACTGCGGAGAGAATCCGCCAAACTGATGCCCAGCGTAGGCTTGCGCCAGCGGGCGAGAGCCAGCCAGCAATTTTTGTCCTGAGAAGATTTGCGCCAAGTCTTGTGATGGCAGTTCACCGACACCCAAACCCAGTTCGTCGGCAAGCGGGGCGTTGAATTGCAGTAAGCTCGGCTCCTGGACAGCCATCGGGGCACTTTCGACGTAGAAGTCTGGCAATTCCTCAGCGTAGCTGTTGCTAAAACTGAATGGAGCACTTGGTTCTTGCATTCGTTGTTCCTCGAAACAGCTGGGCAGTTCACGGCTGTTGCTGGTAGTAGTTAAAAAGTCTGCTGGGAATCGCGGCTCATCACGAAGATCTGCAGCGTGGCAGCGACAAGTTCAAGAGAAGTAACTTTCTCAGGTCGTCGGCGCTGCGTTAGCGAGCTGCCTTGAACAGCGATTAGATTCTACAACTATCCAAACCAAAAAAAACAGTAAAGATCACTTCTACTAAAGTAGTCTCTACTGTCTTAACTAAAACGAATGTAATCAATTGCAAACTGCTATAGAAATAACAGTCTATGCCTTTCTGTTCTTGCCCAAATCCCTACATTAGTCGAGCAGTCCACAAGAGAGATTTATCTACTAACGAAAAACCTTTCTAGTTAAGCACATCAATACTTTTCGTGTTGTCGTCTGGATTTCTGTCTATCAACTTGTTCAGCGGATCGATACCGACAGACACCGGCCTGCTATCCACAACAAAGACAAACGTTTGATTCTCAGAATCGACGTGCTGCTTTTCGATATGAAGAATTTCAGGCACCTTGGTTTCGTCATCTTCCTCGCCAAGCACGGCAATATCGATCAAGGCATCCATTACCACTTGAGTTTCTTCCCCCTGCCCATCTGCTTCGAACTTGCTGGCGGCTGTGTTTATTGTCACTTCAAAGCGGCCATCGGGTAATTCTGTGTAGTGGCTGTCTTCCGCGCGGAGGTCGTAGAGTACAATCTTTTCAAACAGGTCGGTGATGATGCCCTGATATTCCTGTGGTGCGTTTTCCCGAATCTTCGCCAACAAGTGTCTAGTTGTTGGATACGGCGGTCCCTTGAATCCCCATTCGGCGATGAATTCACGCAGTATAAGATTGACGGTGTCCTCGCCCAGGTAGTCCTTCAGCGCGTAGAGCACCAAGCTACCTTTGCGATAGTGAATATAGCCTTGATTCTCTACCAACATCAGCGGCAGTTCTTCCAACACCTCTGCGCCCCGACTATTCAGATAATTATCAAGCTCATACTTGAGAAAGCGCTGCATGTGAGCAGCGCCATACTCTTTCTCCATCACCATTAGCGCCGAGTACTGCGCGAGCGTTTCAGTCAGTACCGCTGCACCTTGAACGTTGGCACCAACAACCTGATGTCCCCACCACTGGTGAGCAAATTCATGAGCCGTGACATAAAACACATAGTCGATTGCCTCGGGATCACGGATGTCAGCTACGAAGCCAATGGCTTCGGAAAACGGGATGGTATTGGGGAACGACTGCGCGAAGGCGCCCCGCTGTCGTGGAAACTCGAAGATGCGATACTGACGATACTGGTAGGGACTGAAATTAGCTGTGAAATAATCCAGTGATTTCTTCGATGCCTCTAACATCCTATCCACGTTTTGCTCATGCTTGTAGTAGACCTCAAGATCGACATCGTTCCACTTGTCGCTCTTCATTTCATAGTCTGCCGAGAGAAAGGAAACAAATGGCCATATCGGTTCATCCATCTTGTAATGAAAATAGCGACGGCCGTCTTCTTCCCACTCTCGCTCGAGATAGCCGGGCGTCACTGCAATCTGATCGCTACTTGTACTGACGATTGCCTCGTAGTTCGCACGCATTCGAGTTACCAGCCCCACATCCCACTGACTTTCATCATCGATCTTCGCCGCTCGCTCTGCAGGAGGCAGGTCATAGCGGCGGCGTCGATTATTATCTAGTAGTTCTGCGCCCTTGTTGTAACCAGGCAATGGGAAGGCCTCGGTGTTGTTGAAGAAGGTACCACTACTCAACAGGCTTGTAGTCGGAGAGTTGTTAACGAAGCCCGGCGTCAGCCAATCGATATCGAAATTAACATCGAAAGATTCGCCAGGTTGCATAGGACTATCAAGTTGATAGATGTAGTAGCCCAAGTCAGCATCGGAATGAGAGAGTGTGGAATTCGGCACATTGAGCTCATTGATGGTCAGATAAGTTGCTACCGTGAAGTGCAGTTCAGGTATTGCCTCATCATAATTATTCGATACCGTATAGAATCCTTCGATGTGAGCTTCCCTGTCCTCAGGAAATATATCCACTTCGGTGTAAAGCGACATAATATCCGGAGAATTGAGGTCTTCGTACTGCTTGTAGGCTTTTTCGTAGTCAGCAAATCTCTCCTCGACATCAAGGTTGCTGAGCTTGTTGTTAAGTACATTCGTGTTGTAGTAAATAAAGCTCCCAGTACCTGCAAATGCCAGCAAGCAAATGGCAGCAGCGATAGCCACCGGTGTACTAAACCTTGGCTTGATGTTCTTCCAACGAAAGCGGCCCTTAATTTCGGTCCCCCGCTGCCATACCAGATGCATCGCGATGAGCAATAAAGCACAGAACAAAGACCAATAAACGGAAAACCAGACGAAGGCGCTGATGTTGGGGCCAAATCCTGTGAATACCGAATAGGGAACTCCCGGGGTACTAAACAGATACAGGTTATGGTCAAAACCTTGCTGAGGCAAAAATATGGTTCCGGCAAAGTACATCACTACAACAAACATGCCCATGTAACGGTTGCCGGTTATAACCTGGGCGAATACTGCCAACACACAAGTGAACCAGATCGAAAACTGAAAGAACGAGAATAGACCGAAGAGGTACTGCGCAAAATTGAAGTCGTAATATCCCTTGGCGATTTGCACGAGTACGGCTGCCAGTATTGCCGCCATCAACATCACGGTCATCACCGACATCAAACCAAGTAACTTGGCCCCGATAATGACCCAATTTGGATAAGGCATTGAATCCAGCATCTCAGATACGCCGACATTTCGGTCTCGTACCAATAGCTCAGACGAATAGAAGACCAACACAACGATTAGAGGAATTGAGTAACCACTGTTTATAATTAGTAGCATTGCCGAAGTCGTCGGATAGACCTCGGTACCAAAAATACCGGCAAGCCCTAAAAACGCATTAATACCTACTTGGAACATCCCCAACAACGCCATCACAAGGAACGCCTTGCCGATAATAATGTTGTGAAATTCAATACGAATCAGTGATGCGAACTGTGTAAGCTGGGCGCGGAAACCAAAACTCTTATTCGAGCTATTGCGTTGAGCAGCAGCCATTCTTGCGGGCGCCTGCTTGTCAGCGCGCGGCTTTGATGAGCGTCGGAATCGTTGCATCCACTTACTTGTAGAATTCACAAAGTCCAGTGAGAACGGGAAGTAACGATAGGCCAGCGCTATAAATATCACTGATAACGCCCCCGCCAATAGACGGTTGTAAAGCAGGTTACCTTCCACGGGAATGACCAACTCATTCATTTCAAATGGAGTCCAGTACCGCGTTATCTCAGTAATAGCTACCTGTCCGAAGGGATCCAACAGGCTGAGAAGTTGCAAGTCCTCGGGGTCCACAATTGACGAGATCACCGAGCTGATTATCAGCACCAACACCAGCACTACGTAACTCGCCATAAGACTGCGGGTAAGTGTCGCAACCAGGAATACCAGTGTAGATATCATTAACATGTTGGGAATAGCTATGGCCCAGGTGGCAAACCAGTAAGCATCGAGCCGCATAGGCCCCATTCGCTCAGGATCCAGCCAGGGCATTAACTCACCTAGAAGAACACCTAGTGCCGCAGCAAAATAAACGACAAAACTGAAAATCGTTGCCCCGCAGAATCGCCCCATCAAATAATCGAATTTGGTGACTCTGGTGGTGAAGAACAGCTCGGCCACATTGTGATCGAAGTCTCTTAATATCGGGCTGGAAGCGTAGGCAACACCGGCGATCAATGAGGCAAGGAAGCTGATGCTAGCCAGCACCACAATCACGTTGAATGGGGAGTTAATATTGATATTGGATACAGTGCCTCCGATGCCGATGTTGTCAGACACCGTGGCGAGAAAACTCAGTAAAAACAATACCGCCGAAACCACGTAGACCAGTGTTTGCCGGGAATGGTAATTCATCTCAAAGCGAAAAATATGAGCAAACATAAGAGTGAAAATTCCTTGTAGACTGGCTAATTGCTAGGAGGCTACACTAATTTTGTTATCGTGAAGTGTGGAGAAATAGACATCTTCCAGACTGGCGCCACTGGCCTCGAAGCCATCGCCAGGATTGGAATCACTTACGATATGAATTTTTGTTCTGCCCGCTACCAGAGTCGAAAACAGAACTCTGTAATTTGACTCATGCTCGATCAGGGCAGACCGATCAATAAGTTTGCTGTAGATGGAGCCGTCAAGCTGGGCGATCACTTCATTCGGCTGGCCCTTCATTAAAATTTTACCGCCGCCCATGATGGCCATGTTCGAACAAAGGTCGCTGACATCATCGACAATGTGTGTAGAGAGAATCACTACCGTGTCCGAACCGATGTCAGCCAGCAGATTATGGAAGCGGCGACGCTCCTGTGGATCGAGTCCAGCAGTTGGCTCATCCACTATGACCAGCTGCGGATCACCAATCAACGCTTGGGCTATTCCGAAACGTTGTTTCATGCCGCCGGAATAGGTGCTCACCGCCGTCTTGCGAGCATCCCAGAGATTTACCTCGTTCAGGAGATGTTCAACCAGCTCCGTTCGCTCTCCTTTATCTACAATACCTTTCAATACGGCAAAGTGATCCAGCATTCGAATTGCCGAAACACGGGGATAGGTTCCAAATTCCTGTGGTAGGTAACCAAGAACTTGGCGCAGCTTCTCTTTATTATTGAGAATATCAATATCATTGAGGAAGGCGCTTCCCGAGTCCGCTTCCTGCAACGTCGCCAGCGTACGCATGAGGGAGGACTTGCCAGCTCCATTAGGGCCAAGTAAACCGAACATGCCCTCGGAAATTTCCAGACTGACGCCGGCGAGTGCCTGCACACCGTTACTGTAAGTCTTGGTTAAGTCTTTAATGGTTAACATACCTGTTCCTTCCCACGCGCTACACTATGCAGAGACAGCGCGCCCGTTGATGGTTTGTATTGAAGTGAGCCAGAATTGAAGATACTACAGAATTCAGTCGAACAATCCTAAAAAACTAAACAACCTAAGGGCGAATAGCGGAGGGTTTTCCTTATTGGAATAACTTCTAACAGGTAGACGTTCAAAGCCGCCAGAAGTTACATTAACCAAGTGAGAAAGGTAAAAGGACTAGATAGCAGGCTAGAAAGTACCATTCACGCTGAGAGAAATTGTCCGACCTGAGGAGCTGCACTGGTCTTCTATTTCCTCGAGGATGCCGCTAGAAACACGGCCAACAAAGCGTTGTCGCTCACGGCAAAATTCACCATCATTAACCAATCGGCTCGCATTCAGACGATAGGTCATGCTAAACGGCCCGCGCCACTCGACAAAGCTCTGCCAGAAAGGGTCGCCTGCAGAAAGCTCGATATCGTCGATGTCGATACGTGTACGATTGCCGTCGAAAGAGTTATTCCAGCTGACACCGCAGTTGAGATACCATTTCGGAATGTCGTGACGAAAACCTAGATTTGACCTGCCTCTATGGCTGAACAAGAAGCGCCTTTGGGTTCCCAGAAAAGGATCGGTGATCTTCGAATCCTCAACAGAGATGCTCGAGGTAACAAGTAAGTTTGGCATATTGATCATGCGCATGCGCACACTACTGTTCAGCTCTAGTCCGTATTTTGTGCCATCACCGATGTTCCCGTTGGCACTCAGTAGAGTGTCCTCCGATGTAGTTACATCCAGTCTCTCAATCCTGTCGTGCCAGTCTTCGAAATAAGCTCTTGCGCTTAATACCCCTATATCGTTTGGCAGACGATACTCGGAGTTAATCTCGTAATTCCAATACCATTCCTGGCGCAGGTTGGCATTACCGGACTGGACGTCCGAGTTTATGTCCTGGCTATCGGTTGCTGCTACGAAATCGCTGAAATTCAGCTGCTCCACCACTTTCTCGATAGTTCCCCGAAGCTGGATGGTAGGCGTAAGGTTGTATCTAAAATCGACCTTAGGTTTGACGAAATCGAAGTCCCTTTTTTTCGTCACGTCGCCGCTCTGTGTTATTTCAGAAGTCTCATAAAGAAGTGAGGTTTCCAGAGTCATGCTCGAATTGATAATCCAGTTGTGAATTGCAAAAGGCTCGTAGCGCACCTCCTCCACCGAGGAATTTGCATTGTTAATTGAAACTGGAACAAGTCCTCCAAAAGCCGGAGACACAATGCCAGTTGAACTCGCAAGGCCAAGCGCTAAGCTCGAGTCTAGAATAGTCTGCGCGCGCTCGCCGCCTAACTCAATATCCTGCCCTTCGAAAACATCGAAAGTGAATGAACCGCGAAGAATGCGCTCTTTAGTCGTACTGCTGGTATCCAGAAATAAATCCTTACTCTCGGAACCACCATCGAATTGATTGAAGCGTTCTCGCGTGTTCACTCGAGTCGCGGAGTTACTGATAAATAATATCTTGAAGCGATCCCCGCCATTTGTGTTGTATTCGTAGTCACCCCCAATCTCCCAATCGTCGGTGCCACTGGGGCTAGTCTCGCGCTGCCTATCTAGGGTATTCGGGTTAACTTTGAGATCGGTAGTGCGGCGAAACAGATCTGTTTCTCCATTGCCTTCACCAAGCTGAGCGTTGACTCTGGCACTACTCTTCGAATTTATGTCATAGCCCAAATTCGTACTGAGGGTAGTGCTGTTTCCATCGGTTGCTCTGTTTTCATGAATTAGATCGTTCGGAGAGAAATCGCCTAAAATGGAATTCTCTTTACTGACATTCCTAAAATAGACATCATTTGTGCGGGCAGAAAACTGATAGTCGAATCCACCCCGCTGTCCGCTGAATGAAATATTTCCGGCGGGTGAAAAAGTATCGTCTTCGGCCATTTCGATGCTGACCTCGTATTGAATGGTGCTAGAACTAAGTTCTTCGAATAGAACAACGTTGACCACCTGCCCGCTGCCTCGGACATCCAATTCGCCGGAGGTACCGCGTATAATCTCGAAGTAATTAACCTGATCTGCGGTGATAGTACCTAGCTGCCCACCGGTGCTGTTATTCTTGCCGGCAGTACGCTTGCCGTTAATGAGGATCTCGCTGCCGCCACTACCACTACCAAAGCCACGCCCGCCTCCGCCTCCGCCTCCGCCTCCACCAGGACCGCCACCACCACTGCTGAATCCTCCACGACTACCACCGCCGCTGCTAAGGCCCGGGATTCTGTCCATCATGTCCTGCGCTGTAACGGGTGCCCATTCTTCGAAGTAGGCCGCCGGATATCTAACAGTTGAGTCATCGCCTACACTATCTTGCGCGGAGATTGGGGAGCCTAAACTAAGGAGGAACATACAGCCTGCAATTTTGATGGGGTCTAATTTACTTCTCATCTAGCCTATCTCATTGTTTTTATTATTAAAGTACGCGAGTAGCAGAGTCCATACATTATCGGCCAAACGCCGTCTGTTGCTTAACATAAGCTTAGTAATTGTTCAGCAAGACCGTGTAAAAGCGGAAGTATTGCATAGCTCCGTAGTCCTGATTGTTACAAATTGTAGAATGGCGGACAGGCATGAGACGCGGCCCTTTCGCCTCTTCAATCAATATATGGGGTCAATATATGGGGTCAGAGTAAATATCTAGTACTGGATATTTACTCTGACCCCATTTTTTTGCTGACCCCATTTTTTCTTTTTCTCTGACCCCATTTTTTTTCTAATCAATTATCATCTCGACAACAACTACGAAAGGACCCTTATCGTTCTTCTCCCCCATAAAGAAACACTCTCCGACAGACATCGACTCACTCTTCACAAATTCCGACAGTGATTCTTCATGCTTGGTCGAAAAGTTAAGTCCAAACTCCAATCCCTCGTCAGTTTGTTCTAAGGTCTTTTTGCTAGAACCTTTCCCAGCAAATTCAACAAAGCGCTTGGCATAGATATCTGCGAGCAGCACACTGCCTCCAGTAGCAGTATTGTGAATGTCTCGCATTGTTTTCCTAACGTCTGCCTCCGACAAATACAGGGTGACCCCTTCCCATAGAAAGAGTGTCTTCTTACTTGTATCAAAGCCAGACTCTATCAATCTCTGCATTGCATTCTCATTGGTAAAATCAACACTCACGAATGTCACATGCTCTGAGGCTATACCTGATGATTCCAGAGTGGCTAGCTTATGTGCCTGCACACTCGGCTGGTCGAGTTCGAAGAACGAAAGGTTTTTACGCTGCAATTTTTCATAGGCTCTCATGTCATATCCAGCGCCCATGACCACCAACTGATCCACCTGTCCCACTGCTCGCTCGATAACACGATCGAAATACAGCGTTCTCGCTACAATAAGATCAACCATAGCTTCTGAACCGAGTTCCGGCACGCGTGGATATAGAGCAACTCGCCCAGAAATTTTATACTTTACCCACAAAGGGAAGAGACAAAGCCAAAGCCCAAATAGGGACGTGTTCGGCAATACTGCCGCAAGACTTGCTGTAGCCTCATCCTCACGCATACCGAATATGTGCATGGTCCATCTCCCGTTTATTACTTCTATCGCGGTCATGGAAATACCGAGCTTCTTACTCACTACTATTTGTTTATAGCCAACGAGCAATGCACCTAAAATAACAAGTGGTAAAGATAGAATTTGCAATGGAATATAAATTACCCAACTTAGAATGTTCATCTTTGTCACTGCTGCCTAATGATAATGAATAGTTTTTGTAAATCTCTCTGACAATGGTCGACTGAGGAACTTAGTTGGTTCAAATTCCGCGGGTCAATGTGCTCAGTACAATCACCCTACCGTCTTTATTTAACTTTTTGAGCTGGAATCCGCCAGACGTTGCCGTCGATGCTGCCTTGCAATTCCTCTACTACGACCCTATCGACAATGCTTTGACCAGCAACTGACATATCAGGAAAAGTATCAATGCCAACTGCTAACGGAAAGCCATATCTTGTTTGGTTGATATCGAAGCGGTCTGACATGGCTAGCTCAAAGTCGGCTTCCAACTCCTTGCGGCCACCCATAAAACCTATGAGGCCTCCCCAGGTGGCAGCAGGATTATCGGAATCCCAGCCTGCCAAGACAGGAAATGGTACTTCCAATTATCAATAATATCCTTTTCTCTTTCTGGTCATAGTGATCCAAAGGGGGCAGAGTAGTTTAATAGGAATACACCCAATTAAAAGAGCAAGTTACTCTAGCTCAATAATTTGTAATCCTCTAAATCCGCTGCCGGCCAATAGCGGGCAGCGTAAACCGTGACCTGTCTTTCATTTTTAATGGAGAACGAGGACGGTAAAAATTTTGAGTAAAACAGGGGAGTTTAATCCTTACGCTACGCACAAGCCGGTCGGCTAGACAGAGGGACCAAAACTAACCGGAAATGATCCTGATTATTCCACGTGCACTGTAATGTAACCGTCATCATACAGCCCGCCATCATCGGCACGCCCCCAGAGAATATACGTCCCCGGTTTATCGAAGGTCGCGGTTACTTCAATTATGCCATCTTCCGGAATTTCAGGTGGCAACCATAATCCACCCCATGGCGAGTTAGCTGCCACGCGGGTGTCTTCCCATACTTTGGTTTGTGGAGGATCGAAGGTAACCTCGCCTGGCCCACGATAGACATTCCAACTTTGGTATAAGGCATTAATTTTATTCACGGTGGGTTTTTGAGGCGCGCGAAACATGGCGCGATGCAGGTCTTCCTCGTCCCTTGCGGTCCTAGCTCTGGATCTCGGCAGCCCATCATCTACAAGGTGAGTCCGTAGAGTTATTGCTTCACCCACTTTAGCTGTGCGCACCTCATCGCCTTGAACTGTAAGCGAAGGTGGGACATTTGCTCTGGACTCGGGGCTACTGACACCAATTCCAAGGGACCCGGTTTCAGAAGCAATTACTATATTATCAACCAGATAATCCGGCTTTAATGTTCCGTAGGCCTTCCCTTGAACGCCATTGATATCCAAGTTCCAGACCAACTCACGATCGCCCCAATCTGCAGATACCGTAACCTCGAAAGTAAAACGATTTCGGCGCGGTAAAAAATTAGTCGGCTGGCCCTGGTCTGCATCCCCTGGTGAGAAAAAATTATTGTCTCCAACTTCTACTAACGGTGTTTCTTCCCAATTTTCGTTCATGTAACCGAACATCAAATTAAAAGAACCGTCAGCATTTGGGCGCCAACCCTCAAATGAAGGGTACACAGGTGCACCATGCAGTAGAGTTTCTGCGGTAACTACAGCAGGTGACAAAACTAATAGCGCAGCAAGTAATAGAGATTTGCTTCGGCTTCCAGAACCATTCATAAAAGTATTCATAGTCGTATCCACTTCCTCAATTATTTCCTCTACTGATTGGGATCTAATCGTCAGCATCTGTCACTGGTGACACAAGAGTCGCCGTACACAGTGGGCACCCTACTACGTGATCGTTAGGGCCCAAATTGAGAACTTGTTGCCTCTCCTCCATAGCTTCCAGAAATTGCTCCTGATTCATAGAAACCCGAATACCGAGATCGAGAAACATATTCTGGGTAGAACGATTGCCAGACCCCTGCCAGTTGCGCGGGTCAGGGATATTTATATTGGTCTCTGTATTGTTCATATAACCAGTGATATGAAGAATAGTGCCCTTGGGCAGTAGCGGTGCCGCCGCATCTTGAAATTGATAGGTTCGCACCCAATTGTGGTCGTAACCTACACAGGACAAGGTCTCAACTTGATGACCCCAGATCGCCTCTAGGCACATTCGAGATCCAGGGGCGTGTAGATGAGGTTCGAAAGAGACGATCTTGGTATGGGATTCAAGAATGCTGTATGCATGCAGCTCCTGATCTGTCTGATTCGGCGCAATGCTTATATCAACCCCATTACCGGTAAAATTAATCGAATCTCTATACTTCGGTTCGAAACCCCTTTCATGGAAGGTAAACCCAATCTCGAGATGACCTGTCGTGTCTCTGCCGTTGGAGTGCAAATGAATCGAGTCAGAAACTATGGCAGATCCCGCCTGTAAAAGGCGTCCGGTATTAGCGTCGAAAATATCGGCGTTACGCCCAACTTCATGGACCGGCCACGGAGCATTGAACAACGAACGCTGAGGATTTCCTTCCTCGTCCAATTTTGCAGTGAACCAGAGCATGTGGTGGAAGATATAACGACCGCCAACGGTTCCAGCAAGTTGAGTCATATCGACGTCGTTAACCTCAACAACCTCCACAGACTTTATATAGCGATCTTCGGTCATCCCGGTTGGCACTGTTTCCAACTCGCCCCACCAGTCAGCGGTTCCAGCTAGCTTGGTAATCTCAGGAAGTATGACGACCAAGTCTGGTTCGCCGGCTTTCCACTTGATGCTGTCATCAAAAGCCAGCGGCTCCGGTGCGTCCGCAGGATCTCCCTTGGGAGTGCCGCTTCTAGCCCAAATAGATATGGCGGCAATTTCCTCATCGCTCAGGGACGTGTCGTTCTTGAAGCTCTGAATGCCGATATTCTTCTCTACATACCATGGCGGCATGGCGCCAGCCTCGTCTCGCAGACCTGTCTTGAATTCGATCAGTCCGGCGAAGGGGGCGACTTCATCAAAAGTCACCAACGCCATTGGACCGCCACCACCAATCCGGTGGCAGTTCTGGCAACTACGCTGCAAGATTGGCTCGATGTCTTTGTGGAAGGTGATTTCGTTGGATTGGCCGTATGAGAAGGCTGGAAGAGCCAACAATGCTAATAGGACTGGTAAAAGAATTTTACTGGAATATTTCATAGTTCCATCCTTTGTTTACAAGACTGATTAATCATCTATGACTGCTAGGCAGACCTCTCATCCCTTCTCGCAGTCATCCAACATCTAAGTTATTGATGTATCTGGTATAGACACTAAATGTAGCACTTTCACAGGCGAACTTGGAATGTTCTGTGACCTTTCTTTGAAGCAATTCATCGCGGCTTTATCGCAAACCTGCTGAATAGTTGTTGGGAACCGCGCACTTTGCAACGCTCGCTTCATGGTTTAGACAAAGGGTCAAGAATACGCTCCCATGAGCTACATTGATAGCTGAATTAGGGCTAAATCTGAGAGTTTTCTGGAGATCCCAAGTGTCCGCTTTGGGTAGGTAGCAGGAATATTGCTAACTAGTAAACTATTACTGACTGAATGGTCTGCTTTCGGCCAACAACAGACCATTCAAACTCTTACTTTATCACTCTGGTCTCAAATTCCTTTTCTGGATTTGGAGGCAGACCAGATCTTACTTAGACATTCAGCCAAATATCCAACCAAGCACTCTCCCTATGAAATTCTGCACAGCGCCCACAGGCGCGATCATGAATTTGTCCATGATTCTCTCTTCCGGGTCATCGCCAATTTCAATCAAGGCGGCATTTAGCGCATTCAGGTCGTCTATTGTAAGAGGTAAGGCAGCCTCATTGGGTTGATACTCCAATCCAAAATCGAATACCTCACCGGGAGTGTTGCTCATCTCTATGTGTGTTCCCATCAAAGCAGCAACTGGTTTTTTGCGCGTAAAATCCACAAGCTTCTGGATGCTGGTTTTGTACTCGTCCCATTCACGTACATAGAGTCTGCCTGGATAGAAGGTATCACCAGTGAGCATCCATTGAGTTTGAGTATCGTACACGGCCACGCTGGCCTCTTGATGCCCGGGTATGGGGAACAGAGTTAATTCCCTGCCACCCAAATCAATAACGGTTTCACCTATGGGCCAGTTGGGGAAATCAAAGTACCCAATTACCGCGTCCAGCTGGTTTTCCACCAGCACTACGTTGGCCTGATCTCTGAACTGGTCGTCTCCTGCTGTGTGATCGGAATGCCCATGGGAATGAGTCACCAGGATTTTTGGCCTATCGCCATTATTGGCAGCGACCCGTTCATTAATCAGCCGCAGGACGGTAGCATAGATGGGAAATTGAGTTGCACTTTCGGTGGCGCCTGTATCTTGAATAAATACCGTATGCTGGCCGAAGAATACATAGATAAAAGGGGCTTCAACGTGAATACATTTATTTTGCCGCAGTATGTAGGTGTCAGCATCGGCAGCCAATACATCGATAGCTGGATCATGGCTCTCCTCACAGTTTTGAGAACCGTGTATCCAGTTCTTGGCCGTAACCGCTTGCGTGGGATTGGCGGCTGCTGGTAAAAGCCAAAGTGTCAGTAGGAGTGCGTAAATAGTTTTCATGCTTGATTGTGTCATGGATATGGGGGGCGGGCCACGTACGTGCGGATTTTGGGTTAGATCAAAGCCAGCGGAGTACTTTGATCGTGGCCAAGAAACCCTATCCGTCAGCTTTGGGTCGTTAGCGGTCATTAGCCCAGAGCGCATCAGCTCCCCACTAAATGTCCGATCCACCCTCATAAGCGGACGCTCTAGCAGAAGCTACAGAGCCGCTTTAACTAATCTTAAAACCGCTATAGCCCTGCTCGGCGACACTTTCACACTTCTCTACATACGATGGATAACCTAAATAGGGCATAAAAATTCTCGGCTTTCCGGGGATGTTGGCGCCGGTATACCAGGAATTGCAGCCACTAGAATAGATCGTGGTCTCTGCGATGCCGTTGACCAGCTCTATCCAAGATTCTTCGGCCGTCACTTCGGCTTCTATTCTCTGCTTCGAGTTATCACGCAGGTAACTGAAGCAACTCGCGATCCATTCCACGTGTTGTTCTATGGCTACAATCATATTGGCGAGCACAGAGGGGCTTCCCGGGCCTGTAATTGTGAATAGGTTTGGAAAACCGCTGATTGTTAATCCTAGGTAGTTCTTTGGCCCATCCTGCCATTTCTCTCTAAGGCTAAGGCCGTTGCTGCCGCGTATGTCGATGTCTAACAGCGCGCCAGTCATTGCATCGAATCCAGTAGCGAAGATTAAGGTATCAAAACTAAACTCTTCACCCTTAGCAATAACTCCCCGCTCGGATATCTTATCGATTCCCGCCTCCCCTATGTCTACCAGCTTGACGTTGTCGCGGTTGAAGGTACGGTAGTAATTGGTGTCGACGCACAAGCGTTTACAGCCCAGTACGGTTTGTGGGCACAACAGCTCGGCCACCGCTTGGTCTTTTACAATCTCGTGTATTTTACTGTGAACAAATGTTGCTGCCGTTTTATTGGCTTCGAGATTGCTACCAATGTCATTGAAGCTTGCAAGAAATGAAAGGCCACCGTCATTCCAACGTGATTGATAATAGGCATGGCGTTCATCACTTTCTAATTCGAGCGCAGAGACTGGATTGGGGTTGTTGTTAAGCGCCGCATAACGCAGTGAGTTACTTCTTCTAAATTCGGCGTAATCTATTTTTATAGATTCTTCATATTCCTTATCGGTCGCCGAGTTGTGTGCAGGAATCGAATAACTGGCTGTACGCTGGAAAACAGTCAAGGATTTGGCTTTTTCAGCGATTAGGGGAATCGCTTGAATCGCCGACGAACCTGTACCAATGATGCCGACATCCTTACCTTCGAAATCTACTTCGTGTTTGGGCCAGTCGCCCGTGTGGAGTACTTCTCCGGTGTAGTTCTCCATGCCTTCGAATTTTGGAATATTAAATTTGGAGAGACAGCCCGTGGCCATAACACAAAACTGGGCTTCGATTACTTCTTCACTCTGTGTGGTTAGTATCCAACGCGAAGACTCTTGTAGCACCATTGAGATGACGCGAGTGCTAAACTGGATGTCTCTGCGCAAATCGAATCGATCAGCAACGTGATTGGCGTATTCCAATATTTCTGGTTGCGGCGCATACTTTTCTGACCAGCTCCATTCCTGCTGCAATTCTTCGGAAAATTGATAGGAATACTCCAAGCTGTGAACGTCACATCTCGCGCCTGGGTAACGATTCCAAAACCAAGTTCCGCCCACACCATCGCCGGCTTCAACTACTTTAACGGTAAACCCTAGCTCTCTAAGCTTGTGCAAGGCATACATGCCAGCGAAACCTGCGCCAACAACTACAACATCGAACTTCTGCATTTGATTTTTATCCGATACTACTAACTTAACTTACCTAACGCGCTCTAAACTGTCTCTTCTCTATTCTTAACAACATACGCAATTTTAGAGTGACTCAGCGTAATTCCAGAGCAGTTACCTGAGCCTCAAACTGAATTGTCAGAAGCCCCCTAAGAGCTTATAGTCACACAGACTTCAAATAAATAATACAGCTTCAAACAGTGGCGGCCCATGACAAAACCCTATGACAAAGACCTTGGAATGAATCAACCGATAAGTCGGCGGAATTTCATTAATGGTTTTGCAGCGCCCCTAGGTGGAGCGCTCCTGATGCCCGGACTTACGGGCTCCTCGGCACAGTCTTCATCATCTGCTGACTACTATCCGCCTTCGCAGCTTGGTTTGCGCGGCAGTCATGATGGCTCGTGGGAAGTGGGGCATCAGATGCGCGACCAGCGCGGCTGGGATCTATCCTTGGCCCGTGATACTGGCGAAGAATACGACTTGGTTATCGTCGGCGGCGGCATCAGCGGTTTATCTGCAGCGCATTTTTTCCTCGAACAAGCTGGAACTGATGCTCGCGTACTAATCCTCGACAACCATGATGATTTTGGCGGCCATGCTAAACGCAATGAATTTGACTACAACGGTCGAATGATGGCGTTGAATGGAGGCACACTCAATATAGAATCTCCCGAACGTTATAACGCACCGTCCTTGAAGCTACTAAAAGATATCGGTGTCGACCTTGATCGTTTTCTCAGCGACACCGCAGAGAGTCGTTCCATGTATAGACGCATGGGCTTGGGCTCGTCCTATTTTTTTGATAAAGAAACCTGGGGCAGCGACAAATTAGTGAAACGAGAGGACTATGGCTACTCGGAAGATTTTCTCAATGAATCGCCGTTGTCTGAAATAGCCAAAGATGATCTCCGTCGTCTCTATAGTGGAGAACTTCCGGATTACATGCCGGGACTATCATCCGATCAAAAGAAACAACGACTGAGCAAGATTAGTTATACCGACTTCCTTTTGAATACTGTTGGCATAGACCCACAGGCGATGTGGTTTTTCAAGGACTCAGGAAATAGCAGTTTCGTTGTTGGTGCTGACGCTCTGCCGGCGTTGTTCGCCTGGCAATCAGGAAACCCGGGGTTTTCTGGCATGGATTTAGATCCATCTGAGGAAGGGATGCTCGCGGATCTACCCGGGGGTCATCATGGCCGTCAGCTACCGGGTGAAATCTCAGTTCATTTCCCCGATGGCAACGCTACAGTAACCCGACTTTTGGTGCGAAAACTAATCCCCGATGCCGTACCAGGACACACACAGGAAGATGTTGGTACAGCACGAGTCGATTACAGCTTGTTAGATAAGAGCAATCAATCCTCCCGTATCAGACTTAATAGCACTGTGGTGCACGTGCGTCATCAAGGCAGCGGAGCAAACCGGTCAGTTGAAGTGAACTATGTAAATAACGGCCTCACTCATAAAGTCCGTGGCAAAGCCTGCGTGATGGCTTGTTGGAATACCGTTATTCCTCATCTAGTTCCAGAATTGCCTACCCAACAGAAAGAAGCTTTGGCCTATGGTACAAAGGGTCCATTGATTTACACTAGTGTTGGTATTAGAAATTGGAAGGCATTTGAGAAGTTGGGTATTAATCGAATCTATACGCCTTCGATGTATCACTACAGAGTGTTATTAGATGAGGCTGTAAGTTTGGGAGATTTACGTCATGCAGAATCCCCCGATGAGCCGATAATATTGAGTCTGGCTCGCTATCCTGCAGCCCCAGGATTACCTAAAAAGGAACAGCTAATAGAGGGTAGACGGGAGCTGCTCAACACAAGCTTCGAGTTTTATGAGCGCAGTATTCGTGACCAACTCGGTCGGGTATTGGGTGGTGGTGGCTTCGACCCGGGGCGAGATATTTTCGGCATTGCAGTAAATCGTTGGCCCCATGGATATTCTTATACCTACAACACACTTGATGAACCCTGGGACTGGGTATTTACTTCATCCGACGAGCGCCCCTGCGTGGTTGGCAGACAGCCCTATGGACAAATAACTATTGCCAACGCGGATGCTGCTGCAAGCCCACATACTGATGCGGCAATCCTAGAAGCGCATCGTGCAATAGAAGAAGTCATGAGTTTTATTTAGTCGAAGACACTAATTCGACACTATTACTGGCCCAATTCGCTTCCAAAAAAAACCAGCTCTCGCTGGTTTCTAAAATTCTTCGATTGGCCTGGTGAGACGAAAACAACTACTCCTCACTCCCCTCTTCGCCATCACCACCAGCATCATCAACCCCATCTTTCTCTTTCTGGATGCGCTGATAAATCTCTTCGCGATGCACCGATACTTCTTTTGGAGCGTTCACTCCAATCCTTACCTGATTTCCCTTTACTCCCAAGACGGTCACCGTGACTTCGTCTCCGATCATCAATGTTTCGCCTATGCGGCGGGTCAGTATTAACATTGTAATCCTCCTTTAACTCAATCCTTTGTGTTTTGTGTAGTTACTACTGCAGTGCTGTTAATCAATAAAACTGCCTAACTGCCATATCCCATAACAATAGAATATCGCGATTTAGTTCATGAGGCTTTGATCAAGGTCTCTTTTCCATCCATCAAGTGGCGAGAGGCACATCGAGCCATTGCCAGAAACCCCTTTCTTTAGTGGGGCAAGGCGCCATTAACTACTAGTATCTGCCTTAACGAGGTGCATGCCAACTAATTCAGCAGAATTTGCTAGCTAGTAGGATTCAGTACTATGAGTCGCTGCTCTTGTCGTAGTCGGGATCGCCAAGCTCGAAGGCGCTATGTAGGGCGCGGACAGCCAACTCCAGATATTTCTCCTCTATTACCACAGAGATTTTTATCTCTGAAGTCGTAATAATTTGAATATTGATGCTCTCATCTGCCAAGGCCTTAAACATCTTGCTGGCAATTCCCGCATGTGAACGCATGCCCACGCCAACTACCGACACCTTGCCAACTTTTCGGTCAACCAGCACTTCACGTGCTTTCAGTGAGGCCTTCAAATCGTCGAGAATTTTCTTGGCTCTATCGCATTCACCGCGTTTAACAGTAAATGTTATATCGTTCGTTCCATCTTCCGCCGCGTTCTGCACAATCACATCGACTTCGATGCCAGCAGCACTGATTGGGCCGATTACTTGATAGGCCACACCCGGCACATCGGGAACTCCTGCAATAGTGAGCTTCGCTTCATCTCGCTCAAAAGCGATTCCCGCAATAGTGGGGTCTTCCATTTTCTCGTCTCCCTCTAAACTAATCAGGGTACCTGGACCCTCTTCAAAACTTGATAACACTCGTAGCGGCACCTTATATTTTCCGGCAAATTCAACTGCGCGAATTTGCAGGACCTTGGCACCCAGGCTTGCGAGTTCCAACATCTCTTCGAAAGTAATACTAGTAAGTAACCTAGCATCTTCCACAACCCTAGGATCAGTCGTGTAAACGCCCTTTACGTCCGTATATATCTGACACTCGTCCGCTTCCAAAGCTGCAGCCAGGGCTACTGCGGTGGTGTCTGAGCCACCTCGACCGAGTGTTGTAATATTGCCGTGGTCATCCGTGCCCTGAAATCCGGCAACTACGACAACATTTCCCTGCTCTAACTGTGCATGAATACGCGTACCGTCTATCTCGCGAATCCTAGCCTTCATATGTGTATTGCAGGTCAATATTTTCACCTGAGCGCCAGTAAATGAACGCGCGCCACACCCGCGCTTTTCCAGCGCCATGCTCAACAGGGCAATAGTAACCTGCTCTCCGGTAGACAGCAGTACATCCATCTCTCGCGGAGTCGGATAGTCCATGATGTCTTTAGCCAGCGCAATTAAGCGATTGGTTTCTCCGCTCATTGCCGAAACAACGACCACTATATCGTCGCCACGTTCGCGAAAGCCAACGATCTTATCGGCCACTGCTTCGATTCGCTCGATAGTGCCTACGGATGTACCGCCAAATTTTTGAACAATCAACGCCATAACAAACTATTCCAATTCCTTTCCCATACTCTTCCAAACACGAGGCTAAAGCACCCAGCGCGCGGACCTACAATCGTTCTTCTAACCAAGGTTTAACGCTCGCCGCCGCCGCCGGTATAGCCGAAATATCACTACCGCCAGCCATAGCCATGTCAGGACGACCTCCGCCCTTGCCACCAACCTGAATGGCAACCATGTTCGCCAAGTCGCCAGCTTTTACTTTGCCTACTAGGTCTTTGCTAACGCCAGCAACGATACTCACCTTGCCTTCAGCCCCGGACATCAAGACAACAACAGCGCTGCCCAGCTTGTTCTTTAATTGGTCTGCCGTGTCACGCAGTGTCTTCGAGTTGAAGCCCTCTACCACAGCGACTAGCACCTTAACGCCGGCGATTTCTTCTGCCTGAGAAGCAAGGTCACTACCTGCGCTCGATGCCATCTTCGACTTCAATTGCTGCAGTTGTTTCTCCAAGGCCTTAGTATTATTCGCAAGCTGCTGGACCTTGTCTAGCACGTCGTCACTATTCGACTTTACAATTTCACAAACCTTTCTCAATGTCTGCTCTTCTCTCTCGATGAGCGCTAATGCGCCTCTGCCGGTAACAGCCTCTACGCGGCGTATCCCGGAGGAGATGCCTGTCTCAGAAACGATTTTGAACAAACCAATATCACCGGTACGCTGAACATGCGTGCCGCCACAGAATTCAACCGAATAGTCTCCACCCATGGTGACGACGCGTACTTCATCACCGTACTTCTCGCCAAATAGTGCCAGCGCGCCCTTCTCTTGTGCCTTCTCGATAGGCAGAACTTCCTTACCCACCGATGAGTTTTTCAATATCTCTTCGTTAACTTGATTCTCAATGCTTCTCAACTCTTCATTCGATACCGGTGCGGTATGCGAGAAATCGAAGCGCAGCCTATCGGCATCAACGAGCGAGCCCTTCTGCAGAACATGTTCGCCAAGTACGTTTCTTAGCGCCGCGTTCATCAGATGCGTAGCGCTGTGATTCAAGGTGATGGCAGCACGCGCCCGGGCAGCTACCGATGCACAAAGTTGTTCGCCCACGCGTAGTGCTCCGCTGCGCAGTACTCCTCTATGCACGAAGGCATCGCCCTGCTTCTGCGTATCCAACACTTCGAACGAGGCATTTTCACTAGTGAGCATACCGGTGTCGCCAACCTGGCCACCCGACTCTCCATAAAACGGAGTACTGTCGAGAAGCAATAACACCTCATCGCCTTCACTCGCGCTCTCTATCTCTTTCGAATCGGCGAAAATGGCTAGCAGCTTCGATGTGCCCTGCAATTTTTCATACCCAACGAAATCAGTAGCCTCACCGCTGGCAATCTCAAGCTTCGCAACCGAGCCAAAATTACTCGCCGCGCGGGCTTGCTCTTTCTGCACTAACATGGCCGCCTCGAAGCCATCCATATCCAGTGATAGATCGTGTTCTCGTGCGACATCCGCTGTAAGATCTACAGGAAAACCATAGGTATCGTAAAGGCGAAATACTGTCTCGCCGGGAATGGTTTTTCCATCTAATTCCGCTACCGCCTTCTCTAGGATGGACATGCCATTTTCTAAGGTGCGGGCAAATTGTTCTTCCTCTGCTTTCAGAGCCTTCTCGACAATCTGCTGCTTCTGCGCAAGTTCGGGGTAGGCCTCTCCCATGACTTCAACCAGAGCAGCAACGATCTTATAGAAAAAGACATCCTTCACGCCGAGCTGGTAGCCGTGTCGGACAGCACGTCGAATGATTCTGCGCAGCACATAACCTCTTCCCTCGTTTGAAGGAAGAATGCCATCCACAATCAAGAATGAACATGAGCGTATATGGTCTGCTATAACCATTAGAGAATTATTGTTGAGGTCATCCACGCCAGTGATTCTAGAGATCGCTTTTAGCAAATCCTGAAACAGATCGATCTCGTAGTTGCTGTGCACATTCTGCATAACCGCGGCTACGCGTTCGAGACCCGCTCCCGTGTCTACAGAAGGCTTGGGTAGAGGGGTCATAGAACCATCCGCCTTTCTCTCGTACTGCATAAATACGAGATTCCAGATCTCTATGTAGCGATCGCCATCTTCATCGGGACTTCCTGGCGGGCCACCGGGCACATCAGCGCCGTGGTCGTAAAATATTTCCGAACAGGGACCGCAGGGGCCGGTATCGCCCATAGACCAAAAATTGTCTTTCTCACCTAGACGCGAAAACCGACTCGGGTCTATCTTCATTTCCTCTAGCCAGATTGCTTCCGCCTCGGCATCGTCTTCAAATACAGTAATCCAAAGCTTCTCAGCAGGCAGCCCCAACTCGACTGTTAGGAATTCCCAAGCATATTTAACGGCGTCTCGTTTGAAGTAGTCACCGAAGGAAAAATTTCCCAGCATCTCGAAAAAAGTATGATGCCTAGCGGTATAGCCCACGTTCTCCAAGTCATTGTGCTTGCCTCCTGCACGGACGCAGCGCTGCGAACTAGTCGCACGATTGTAGTCACGCTGCTCATCACCGAGGAAAGTGTCCTTAAATTGCACCATCCCTGCATTGGTAAACAGCAGTGTTGGATCATTGCCAGGCACGAGAGAGCTGCTAGGAACAATTTGGTGTCCCCTGCTGGCGAAAAAGTCCAAAAACTTCTGTCTAATCTCTGCACTAGTCATCAAAGAATCTCATAGTTAAATCTAATAGTTGAATCTGAATTTCGGGCCGGGCCCCACTAGAGGCAAGCTAAGGTTAAAAAAGCAGAGGATTATAGCGCGTAATACGCGGATATTGCAGGGTTTTTTAACAGTAGCAGGTGTTTTGGAGCCGCGTTAGAACTCAGTCTTTGTCGCTATCCTGACTAGGAGGCAATAGGCCGGCGCCGCTGGGACCCATATTGAATTGCTCGAACACTGCGTCTTCGGGAACGCGCAACCTGCCATCACTGGAAAGAATAATCGCGATTGGCCGGGTTCGCGGAAAGTGGCTAAGAATAATCGTTAGGATTATTAGGAAAGGAACGCACAGAAACATACCGGGAATGCCCCAAATGTACTGCCACAATCCCAGATTGAGCAGAATCACGATCGGGCTGAGGTTAAACGAATTCCCCATTAGCCGTGGCTCGAGAATATTGCCGATACATATCTGCAGAACACCGATGCCTGCCAGAACTAGAATGAACAAGGTATAACCATCGGATTGCGCGAGCGCGATCATTGCAGGAAAGATGGTAGCGATTATAGAGCCGACAGTAGGGATAAAATTTAACAAGAAGATAAGCAGGCCCCAGACACCGGCGAAATCGACTTCCACGATGCCTAGAAAAGTATAGCTAAGCAAGCCAGTCAAGGAACTGGTTAACATCTTGATGCTGATGTATTTTTGAATGTCGTTACGTATCCTGCTGATAATCTTACGAACGTCATCTTCAGACCCAGAAGTATTGAAAAGCGCCGTAATCTTCTGATCGACATTACCCTGCTCCAGGAACAAAAATAGAACGTAGATCATGATCAGGCCACCACTCGCCAAAATACCTGCGAACGACGAGGCTACGGAAGTCGCGTAGGCAGGCAGATCTATCCAATCCGTGATCAATTGATCTTGAAAAGCAGACACAACAACCAGCGGAAGATTCTGAAAACGCTCAGTGAGATTTTCCTGATAGATGGGTATGACCTGCATCACATCATCCGCGCGGCCACTTAAGAAATTTATCAGGCCCCAGATTAGCAAGACGAAAGTAAATATGGATGCCAGACGGCAAACAATACTAGGGATATGAAACGCACCAATTTGGATTTTCGCGAATACCGCCGCGAGGGTGTTAATCAAATACCATAGAGCAATGGCAATAACGAGCGGAAGCAGCAATGCCTCCCCGACGATTAGGAGGTACAGTACCAAAACAACAGCGAAGGTGGAAATAGCGAAGCTTGGTATTTTCATCTGTAGTAGATTCCTTGCACGCGGTCTCGGACTGGCTTTCTAACACCGTGATTTTGCGAAGAATATCACATTTTCATGAGCCCACCCTCATTAGGCTAGAGATCAGACAGCAATCAAGTGCATGTAGTCAGCAAAAGCAGGAAAACTGATGCAATTAGATGGATATTCAAAGCTACTGAAAATCGGCGAAGGCGGCATGGCGTATGTCTATAGGGGCATACAAGAGTCGCTTCAGCGACCAGTAGCGATCAAACTCTTAATAAATGACCTGAGCCGGGATAAAGAGGCGCGACACCGCTTTGATCGCGAATCTTATATTATCGCTAGATTGACGCATCCGAATATAATTCATGTTATAGACCGCGGAATCACCGCAGATTAGATGCCCTATTTCGTGATGGAATACGTAGAGGGCCTCGATCTGGGTACTGCCTCTAAGATTAATGAAATTTCGCACACCAGCAAGATCGATATCATAATTCAGATTCTTAAGGCACTTTCCTATACGCATCAGAACAATGTAATCCATCGCGATATTAAGCCGGAAAACATCCTGATCGATAATAACGGCAATGTGAAAATTCTAGATTTCGGTATCGCCCAGTTCTACGAGGAAAAGATTGAACTAACAAACCAGACCACATCAGGCACTGTGATGGGGACCTATAACTACATGTCTCCCGAACAACGGGAATCATCTGAGAACGTCAGTCAGAGAAGCGACCTATACTCAGTAGGCGTGGTCATGTATGAGCTGTTCACCGGCAAAATCCCTACCGGCGTCTTTCCTGAGCCATTTCGCCTAAACGATGAGATCGAAACGGAATTAAACAAACTCATCCTAAGCTGCCTCAACCAGGACCCGGATCTGCGACCGAAAACTGCCGAGCTGCTAAAGAATGATCTGCTAGCAATTTCACAGGGTTCCCACCTAGACGAAGAACAGCGCCAGCGAGCCGAACAGGGAATCACGAAGATTAAATCCAAGTTCTTACTGTTGGATATTTCACGTGAAGACAAACTAGGTTCCGTCTATCTCTATCAACAAAAGGTTCGGAACAACCTGCTTATTATCAAGAAAAAGGTAAGTTCAAGCGCAGGTTTTGAGGCGAGCAATCTACTCGCCTCGCTAGAACATGAAAATATAGTGAAGACCCACGGGACCTCGCGCAACGATAGACACTTCATTCTTGTACAAGAATATCTTAGCGGCGGCACGCTAAATGACAAACTGGCATTCCAGCTGAACTGGCAAGAAATTTTAAAGATAGCCTCGCAAATTTGTCAGGCGATGATCTTTGCTCACAATAATCGAATCGTCCATGGCCACCTCCGACCTACCAATATACTATTTACTACCGATGGTCAGGTTAAACTTACCGACTTTTCCACAGAGGACGATCTGACGTCAGTCGAAAACTCACAGTTCTATTGCCTTGAAGGCGAGTCGCGCAGCAAGGCATCAGATATCTATGCGACTGGTGTAATCCTCTATCAACTTTTCACCGGGTCTCTGCCTAGCAGAAGCCAAGACGCCAGTTTTGCCGTGCGAAAATCCTTTGCCAAGTTGCCTGATGACATCCAACAGCTCATCGCGAACATGATATCAACCATTCCAGAAAATCGAGAGGTCGACAGCTTACAGAGAGCGGTCGAGTTATTTCGAAAACATGTAAAGAACAAGCATCACAAAACTTTCACGAACGAAGGCCCTGAGCGCAAGCGAAGGGCTCGGGATAGAAAAGAACGTGTGGTCGACAGGCAAAAAGCTACGCGTTCCGCATCTAAAAAACAGTATAAATCACCGATAAGTGCCCGAATGGGGTTTTTATTCGGACTGTTGTTGCTGATTTTTGTACAATATCTCACTCTTTTCGATGGGCAGGAAAAGATCAACCAGAGCCTACCAGAAGTTTACAATATGCTGATTAACCAAATTTCAGAACTCAGGACAAATTGATGCCCGAGACACAGACACGACTCAAAATTGCTGGATACACAGATACGGGAAGGCTCCGTGACTATAACCAGGATCATATCGGCTTCGACCAAGAGCTTGGCATTGCGGTTCTCGCCGATGGCATGGGTGGGCATAAGGCCGGAGAGGTCGCAGCCCATATGGCCGTCAAATTCGTGCTAGATAAGCTGCAAAAACTCCTTTTGCAGGAAACTTCTTTATCGATAACTGGTTCTCAGTTATTGGAATTTATCTCCAATACAATTTCTTCAAGCAATACAGAGATATTCCGCGCCCAGGAAGAGGAAGAAGCCTATATGGGCATGGGCACCACGATAGTTGCCACACTGGTCGTTGGGTCTCAGATCTACGTAGGCCATGTAGGCGACTCTAGGCTCTATCTCTACCGCAACCGAGAAGTAAAGCGCCTAACCAAGGATCACAGCTTGGTTCAAGATCTAATCGATCGCGGCTTCTACACCGAGAGAGAAGCACGCGGAGCAAACGTCGGACACGTGGTAACCAGAGCTATGGGAACGAAGTTAGACGTTGATGTAGACACAGCAGAAGTACCGTTGTCGCCCTACGATCTATTGCTGCTTTGTTCCGATGGTTTGACCGATATGGTTTCGGATTGGCAGATAGCTGAGACGATCGATGAGAACATTGGCGACCTAGATATGGCCGCTAAGAAATTGATTGCACTAGCAAATCAGAACGGCGGCAAAGACAATATTTCGGTCATTCTTATGCAGACTTAGCAAAAGAATGAACGCAGAATGCAGAAATACAAGAGGATAGGAATCATCATGCCAGGCAAATTAGAATTCAGTTTTAACTCAAATCGGTTGAACGATTTCGTTCTCGATAAAGAGATTATGACTATCGGCCGCAAGGATGATAACGACGTTCGTATCGACAACCTCGCCGTCAGTGGTCACCACGCCAAACTTCTTACTATTTTTGACGATTCTTTTTTGGAAGACTTAGACAGCACTAACGGCACCTATATAAATGGGCAACCGATTACGAAACATCCACTTAAGAATGGCGATGTGATCGTAATTGGCAAGCACGAACTGCGCTATATAAACGAATCCAATTCGGCCAGCTATGACGACAAGACTATTCTTATTAGGCGCCAACCAGGATTCAACACCTCACCCAGCCCAAATTTGAATGAACCGATCAACATGACACGTAGCGTAGAGGCAGATCTGAACGCAGCAAAGCTACAGATTCTCAACGGCAAGGGTGCTGGCAAGGAATTGGCGCTGCAGAAGCCTTCGGTAAAACTCGGCAAATCCGGCACGGAAATAGTTCAGATCAATAAGCGGCCAGATGGCCACTTCATCGTTAGCCTGAATCATGAAAGCGAGAGCAATCTATTGACGATCAACGGCGAGGCTGTAGGCTCGCGCGCGGTCAAGCTGAATAACCACGATGTAATCGAAATTAACAAATTAAAGATCGAATACTACCTCGCGCTCTAGCGAGGTAGTCATACCCTATCGAGTCATCTAAATATCTATTTCGATAACGCCACGCATGAACAGAACCGCCTTGCCAGAGATCAACACTCGATCCCCCACTAACTCACAAGTCACCTCACCGCCGCGCTGGGAAACTTGCTTGGCTCGAAATTCAGTCTTGCCAAGGCGATTCGCCCAGTAAGGCACAAGCTGCGTAAATGCGGATCCAGTAACAGGATCTTCTGTTATTCCCGTTCTGGGACCGAACCATCTTGCAATGAAATCATACTCCGCAGACTCGGCAGTGATGATGATTCCCCGGCAGTCCAACTCGGCCAATAGCGCCATATCAGGATCAGCACTTCGCACCATTTCCTCCGATGGGAAAACAGCAATGATGTCGGCAAACTTCAAGCAGTCTTCCGGAGTCGTAGCAAACGCCTCTACCAACTGCATCGGCAACTCAAAAGGAAGTGGTGGCTGCGCAGGAAAATCCATTCTAAGAGAATCGCCATTACGCACCACACTCAGTGTTCCAGACTTCGTACTAAAACGAATCGCTTCACCTTGATAGTCTAATTCTTCGAATAGGACATAGGCCGCAGCGAGAGTCGCGTGACCGCACAGATCCACTTCGATTGTCGGCGTAAACCAGCGCAGTGCAAACCCATCACCCTAAGGAACAAAGAATGCCGTTTCCGATAAGTTATTCTCCGCAGCCAGCGCCTGCATAGTCTGCTCAGGTAGCCACTGATCTAGCGGGCAGATTGCCGCCGGATTGCCTTCAAAGGGTTTATTGGCAAAAGCATCGAGGTGATACACATTGATTTTCACTGAGTGCTCTCCTTCTAGATTGAAAGTAACCGCGTACTGTTGCAGTTAGCATTTCATGTTTATTCGAACGCCCTCAGAGGCCGCTTAGCTGTTGCGCGGCGGCAGGTAATAGCACGTGCTCTTCAATTAGATCATAGAGACTACCTAGGTGCCCCCTCCTCGAAGCACCTGGTGTACTTTCCGAGGTAGCAACAACTACTAGGTCTAATTCCTTCACCACGAAGATTAGCTGTCCACCATAGCCCCAGGCAACGGGTACCTGCATGCCAGCGAGATCTCGTAGCCACCAACCATAACCGTAAAAACGGCCCTGTCCTCTCGGCGATCTTGCGCGTGGCTTGTGAGAACCCTCTACCCACGCCTTGGAGATTACCTGTTCGTTATCTTTGAGTCCGTCGTTTAGATACAGCCGGCCAAATTCCAACATCTGCAGCGGCGTCATCTCCATATCGTTGCCGCCGAAATAGATTCCTTGCGGATCCGTAGGCCAATAGGACATGGAGAAACCAAGTCGAGAGCTTAGGTTTTCTTGCGCGAACTGTTTAGCACTCATACCACTGGCTTTGGTGAGAATAGCTGACAGCAGATGAGTACTACCCGTGCTATACAACATACGAGTTCCAGGCTGTGCCACCAATGGCTGATTGAGAGCGAACGCGACCCAATTATCACTAAGAACCCATTTGCCATAGTTTCTATTGCTCGTAGTCTCCAGACCCGATTGCATAGTAAGCAAATTCTCTATGGTGATCTGCTGCTTCTGAACGTCATCACTCGCCGCGATTAGCTCTGGAAAATACTCAGCCACTTTTACATCGACAGAATCGATGATGCCCTTGTCGATTGCGATTCCCACTAGCGCCGAGATTACACTTTTGGAGGCAGACTTCATGTTTGCTGGGCGCGATGAGTTTCGCCCGTTGTAGTACTCCTCGAAGACTAGATCATCGCCCTGGCTGATCAGCAGACTATGCAGTCGCGGTAGCTGATTGGCAGCAGCGTGCGCCGCCGAATATTTGCCGGCCACGTCAACTTCCTCTGCGGCAACCCCGAGAATACAGGTCGAAGCTAGAGTGAGGGCAATCAGAAAGCGCAGCTGAATTCGCATGGCAAGTGTTCAGGGCTAGAGGGAAAAGTGTGAAGGCGATTATCACTCAATTTGAAATTGATTCAAGTGAGCGATGCACGCCTTTTAGAAAGTACTGAGTTAATCAACTAGATGCTGGCAAAGGCGTCAGCCACCATACCCGGCGTAAGAATTTGCGGAAGTATGATCGGTTCTTTGCTGCTGTCACCCGGATAGAGGACATACAGCGGCACTGAAGGACGGTTAAAATGCTCAAGAATCGCGGTAATCTCCGGATCTTCGTTCGTCCAGTCGCCTTTCATGTAGGTGATGTCATTGTCTAGAAGTGCCTGCGCAACGCGCTCGGTGCTGAGTGTAGTCTGCTCATTGGCGAGACAGGTAATACACCAAGCGGCTGTCATATTAACGAACACCGGTCGACCCTCGGCCTGTATTTCATCTAAACGGGCTGTGCTGAAGGCCTCGTAATTCTGCGTAGAGTTGCCATCGGCATCCACACTCGCTGCTTGCACTGTAGAGACGGTCTGCAAGAAAGGCGTCTGCATCAGATACATGGCTGCTACCAATGCCGTAGCGCCCACCGCATAGTTAACGGTGCGCAGTATCGGTCCCATACTAAAGCGACGCTGATACATCCAGGCCGCGAAGGCGAGCAAGATACACACGCCAAGCACCAGCGACATACCCATGACGCCTACCTGGTTACCCAGCACCCAGAGGAAGAACAGGGCTGAGAGATACAGAGGAAATGCCATAAACTGCTTGAATGTTTCCATCCATGCGCCCGGCTTCGGCATGTACTTCGTCAGGGACGGCATATAGGAAAGCACGAGAATCGGTAGAGCCATGCCTAGACCTAAGGATACGAACACCATCATCGCAACCACCCACGACTGGGTTAAGGCAAAACCGAGTGCCGGCCCCATAAACGGCGCGGTACAAGGCGTCGCCACAGTCGTTGCTAGCACACCTGTGAAGAATGAACCCTTGTAGCCCTTCCTCTGAGCAAGGCCGCTACCGGCGCCCATAAGGCCCGTACCGATCTCAAATACACCTGAAAGACTGAGAGCCATCATGAAGAACACATACACGATAAAGGCCAGGAACCAAGGCTGCTGAAACTGGAACGCCCAACCAATACGTTCGCCACCGGCGCGCAGCACGATGAGAACTGTTGCTAGGGCTACGAAAGCGGCAATCACACCAACGGTGTAGGCGAGACCATCCATGCGTTGCTTGTGCACGGATTCGCCGGCGTTTTTAGCGAAGCTAAGTGCCTTCATCGATAGCACTGGAAACACGCAGGGCATTAGGTTCAGTATAAAACCGCCCATTAGTGCGAATAGCATATACAGCAGCAGTCCGCCGCCAGCTCCACCGTCACTGCCTGAATTATTCGCGTTCGCAAGAGGCGCAATAGTAATTAAGTTTGCGTCTGCCGCTGGGTTCTGAAAATCGTAGGCAGTGCGCTCTCCTTGTTCATTTTCTAGAACAAGAACTCCGTAAACTTCAGTGAGGTCTTCCAACATGCGTCTTGGCTGTTGGTGAGTTATCTGCAGCAAATTTCCCGCAATACTTACATCTCGAAGCGGGCCAGGTTTAACTATGCGGCGCTGCTCAGGAAAAAAGAACGCGTCAGTGTAATCAGAAAAAATTGCATCTGGCGCTTCGAATCCGAGACTCACTCGCTCACCGGCAACGGCGATGATTGATTTGATATCGTGATCAATTATTGGGAGTTGCTCTCTAGCAGTCGCAAAGATCTGCGCGTTGCCGGCGTCTAGCTCAGGAGATTGCGCTACCGGCAGCGTGATACTCAGCCTCTGCTCTCCAGGAATACATATCTGCTCGCAAACATTCCAGAAAGCCAAAGTTGACAGTTCTACCGTATCGCCTTCGTAGTCTGCTGGAATAGTGACTGCGATGGGATGTAATACTTCTTGTTCGTAGGCGAAGTTAACCAAGTCGGTGTCGTAGAAAGGAAGCCAGTGCGGAGCCGGCCACAGCAGTTCGCCGATATTCGTTCCTTCGGGTGCCGTCCACTCGTTCGCGCTAGTAGGTTCGCCGCTATCGCCACCCATCTTCCAATAGGTATGCCAATGTTCAGCAGGCTGTAGTCGCAAACCTAGCCAAGTAGTTTCACCCGGCACTATGTTTGCGGTCTCCGAGAGGAGTTCTACTTCGATGCTATGATCCCAAGCCACGTTCGCGTATCGAGGCTTGATATCGTAACCGTGCCACTGCCCATCATCGTCGATATAAGCAAGCAGTCCATTCAGCTCAGTAAGATCGGTATCGAAGCGGCGATGCTGGTCTGTAGAAATCTGCAGGCGGTTGCCGTCTTTGATGACCTTACGAAATGGTGCGTACTTCATGATCCGACGCTGCTCTGGGAAGAACCAGACCTCGTCGACATCATCGAAAATATTTTCTTCTGCCTCAACCATGACATTGAACTTGCCATCGAAGCTGTTGAAGTTGGCCTGCAGGCTGTGCTGTTCTATCGGCACTGGAGTGAGCGCGCGTGTCTGAGCAAAACCCTGCTGCCATTTCTCATCAATCTGCGCGGTACTGCCGACTGGCAACGACAAGGCAAACTCAGCCGAGCCCGGAATGCATATCTCGTAGCAGACCTGATAGTCGATATTTGTGCGTAGTTCGAAATTTGAAGCGCTGTAGTCCGCCGGAACAGTTACAGGAATTGGCAGGAATACTTCTCGCTCATAGGTGAAGGTAACCAGATCGCTGCCTGGGAATGGAGTCCATTCGGGAATCGGCCAGTTGATGTCGCCAGCACTCGCGCCAGCGGGCAATTGCCATGCATTAGCCTGCGTTGCTTCGCCGCTATCACCGCCGAATTTCCAATAGGTATGCCAGTGTTCGATAGGGGCCAGCCGAATAGCTAGCCATAGCGTTTCGCCAGGAACCACGTTACTGGTTTCCGAAACTAGCTCAACCTCGATCTGATCGGTTTTATGAATCTGTGCCTGGGCGCTGCCAGCCACAAGAATAAAACCTAGCAATATCAGAAAGTTATGTATTTTAGTGCGCATTTTGACTCCCATCAAATCATGCTAAGGATGATACGCGAGCAAGTTAGTAGTTTGTGTGCCAAAAGGTAACAAATACGGAGGATTCTGTCATTTAAAGACCGCGTAAACGCCGCTTTATTTCAGACACCAACAGGAATAAATCCGCCCTAATCAGTTCAGGCTGCCGGACTCGGGGTCACGCTTGGTCAAAACCAGGGTTTACGCGCTTAGCCAGGCTTGAATTGAGCAATTTGCCACATGTTCCCCCACCCATCCCTCACCACTGCCCGCCTATCGCCATAGGGAGTATCGAGAGGTTCTTCGACCGCCTGCACACCGGCCGCAACCGCACGACTGTAAGCTTCGCCGACGTCAGCAACATTAGCGTAAAGACGCGCAACATAGCTCCCTCGTGCCTCGAAGTCGCTGACCATGATTATCGAATCAGCGATCTTTAACTGCGTCGGTTGCGATTACAAGTAATCACCCTGCGCATCGAATACATCCTTTTGAAAGGAGACTAAATTCGCCGTGTCCTTTGCGAAAATCCTTGGAGTTAGGGTATGCCAGCCTTGCGGTGTGGTCATCTTAGCTCGCCTGCTTTATTCGTTTAACTTGCAGTCAACCATTGCGTATTCGAATATAGGTTCAGATTTACTCAAAAGCTGGACAGGTTCTGAGCTTCCCAGCGTTCATTTGTCATAGGGTTAACATTGCAGATTTAGTGTTCTGTAGAATCATTCCAAGCGTTATACCCGCCTTCGAGACTGCGTACTGTTATACCCGCCTCATCGAGTAGATAGGCGACTTTTTGGCTCACCCATTTTCCTGCCACGCAGCACACCACCACTTCTTTTGACTTGTCGATCTGGCTGATCCAATTAGGCAGGTCTTCGGGGTTTCGGTAGGTTGAACCTGGAATTAAATTTGGGTTCTAGGCGAACATCTAGCACCAGAGCGCCTTCATTGGCTTGTAATTCTTTCAGCTGGGCGACATCTACAGATTTTGTGAATGTGGGCCTGTCATCATTGCGGAATTTGAATTCTGACTCTTGCGCGGAAGAAGCTATGGGGACTAAAAAGAAGAGAAAAGTGACTAATAAGGATTTCATAACAATTCCTATGGAACGGCTGAAGGTAACTGATCTTTTTTTGACTAGAAAATTCTATTGCCAGGCGATTATATGTTCCACCATAAGCTGCAGCGTTTGATTCCCTCTGAATTCGTTGATATCGAGTCTGTAGGCGATCTCGATATCAGTCATCTCAGGAGCCGGCCAGTCTTGCTTGTCTATATTGAAGGCGATCGCGTCTATGGTCTGCTGCGGCGCAAGTTCGGGCGCTAGCACTAGCTTTAAGTGATTCTCCCCTACTCTGCGCTGCTGGATTACCTTGAACTTACCATCAAAGACAGGCTCGGGGAATTCCTGCCCCCAGGGACCTGCTTTTATCAGCGCGGCTGCAGTCTCCATAGAGAAGTCACTCTGTTCGATTTCTCCGTCACTCAATATCTGTGCCTGTAGTAACTCTTCGTTTAACAGAAGAGCGGCTTGTTTCTGGAATGCCTCGGTGAATTCTTGCAGCTTGTCCTTCTCCAGACTGAGGCCCGCCGCCATCGCGTGACCGCCAAACTTGCTGATCATGCCAGGGTTGCTGCTAGCCACAGCATCCAATGCATCGCGAATATGGAATCCCTTGATAGATCTTGCGGAGCCTTTTATCTCGTTACCTGAATCGTTCGCGTCGGCGAAAGCAATAACGGGTCTATTGAACTTCTCCTTTACACGCGATGCGAGAATACCCACAACCCCCTGATGCCATCTTCCGTCATAAATACACAGCGCCGCAGGAAGGTCACTCTCCTCTAATGAAAATTCCTGCAGAAATTTGAAGGCCTGCTCGCGCATATCGCCTTCTATCTGCTTGCGGTCTTTGTTCATTGCGTCGAGTTGCAAAGCAAGCTTATACGCTATGCCTGCATGATCTGTCAGCAGACATTCGATGCCCGTGGACATGTCATCCAATCTTCCCGCCGCGTTTAATCTAGGACCGACACTGAAGCCCAGATCGGAGGCGGTAAGTCTAGCGCTACTGCGACCCGCAATTTCTAAAAGACTAGTAATGCCCGGGCGAGTGCGTCCTGCACGAATTCTTCTTAAGCCTTCGCTTACTAATATACGGTTGTTGCGATCCAATGCGACTACATCCGCTACAGTACCCAAAGCAAGGAGGTCTAGCAGGTCCGCTAGTTTGGGTTGTGCAATATTATTTTCTTCGAACCATTTCGCTTCCCGCAGCTTCGACCGCAGTGCCAACATCACGTAGAAAATAACGCCCACACCGGCGATGCTCTTGCTGGGGAAATTGCAGCCATGTTGATTAGGATTAACTATGGCATCTGCATCTGGCGCTGTAGCACCCGGTAAATGGTGGTCGGTGATGAGTGTCTTTATCCCCGCGGATTTCGCAGCCGCGACCCCCTCTATGCTGGAGATACCATTGTCGACAGTGATGATGAGATCGGGGTTACGCGTCTTTGCCAACTCGACTATCTCGGGTGTTAGGCCGTAGCCATAGTCGAATCGGTTGGGAACGATGTAGTCTGTGTGCTGAAAACCAAATTGCCGGAGGGCCTTTAGCGCTAGAACGCAACTCGTCGCCCCGTCCGCGTCGAAATCGGCAACAATAAGCACGCGATGCTGCTGCTGCAATGCATCGATCAACAACTGAACAGCCTCATTGATGCCTTTAAACTGTTCGGGAGGGATGAGCTTCTCTAAACCGAGCTCGAGTTCTTCGACATCTTTGATATTGCGTTGACTGTAAACACGCCGCAGAAGCGGGTGCATAGAATCGGGAAGGTTTAGTGCCGTGTTTGCCGCTCTACGTTTAACGAGTCGTGACATTTCAGCCCTACTTATTCGATGCAGAAAAAGTCATCCCTGACTTTCTCTGCATATCGTGCGCCAAAAACTGGCGTGAAAGTGTCATTTCACTTGCTTTTGGTGCACTCGCATTGCCCTTAACGGGCAATGGTTGCACATCCCTGTGCAACCCAGTCGACCTGAAAAATGCCTGATACTGCAGTTTTCTGGCCGGAATTTTGGCTACATATAAAGCTAGGTGACTGACATCCATATCGAGATACATTTTTCAGGACCGACTAGTTATGTGAGTGTTTTTTTACGAATTCTGTCACCGCCGCCAAATCGTTTGGCAGGACACTGTAATGCTCTTCCTTCTCAAACAAGCCTGTTAGGTGAGCAGGCAACTGGGGCGTATCCAGTCCAGCTTCGTTGATAGCATTGCTGAACTTACCGGGGTGTGCAGTCGATAGAGTGATCATCGGCGTGGATGGATCGGCATTACACTCTCTGGCTGCGCGTATTCCAACGGCCGTGTGAGGGTCTACGAGCTTGCCAGTATCTTTGAATACTTTCGCTATAGTTTCACAGGTGAGCGCATCATCGACTCTGGCGCTAGAGAAGCATTCGCGCATCTGCTTCCACTTCTCATCCGACACCTGCTGCGACTCGAAATTAAGTTTCGACATAAACTCTTTGAGTAACTCTGCATCTCTATCGAATAGATCAAACAGATAGCGCTCGAAGTTACTTGAAACGAGAATATCCATGCTCGGAGACAAAGTATGATTCAAATCTGTAGTGGAATATTCATTGTCATTGATGAAGCGATGCAGGATATCGTTGCTGTTTGTCGCTACAACTAACTGCTTGATGGGTAGCCCGATGCTCTTGGCGAGATAACCCGCATAGATGTCACCGAAATTTCCCGTTGGAACCGAGAAAGAAACAGCCTGCTTCGGCCCTCCTACCTTAAGTGCCGCTGAAAAATAGTAGACGATCTGCATCATTATCCGCGCCCAGTTTATGGAATTCACGGCGACGAGTTGACTCTCGTCAGGGAGAAAGGACTGATCGGCGAACGCGGCTTTGACGATGCTCTGACAGTCATCGAAATTTCCTTCAACTGCCAAGTTAAACACGTTATCGCCAACGACCGTGGTCATCTGCCTGCGCTGCACTTCGGATACTCGCTGATGTGGATGCAGAATGAAGATGTCGACTTGTTTGGAGTGCCTACAGCCTTCTAAGGCTGCCGAACCTGTATCTCCCGACGTCGCCCCAAGGATAACCACACGCTGATCGTTCTTAACTAACACATAGTCGAGTAAGCGGCCGAGCACCTGCAAGGCGAAGTCTTTAAATGCCAGGGTAGGACCATGATACAACTCCAGCATGAAATCGTTCTCTGCAAGCTCAGTGAGCGGCGCCACTTCGGGGTGATCAAACTGCGCATAGCTATCAATGACAATTTTACGTAGAGCATCTGCAGGTATTTCGTCGCCGATAAACTGAGATACGATTTTTAACGCGAGCTCTGGATAGCTAAGGCTTTTCCATGACGCTATTTCCTCGATGGAGAAGTGAGGCAGCTCGGCAGGCACATATAAGCCCCCATCTGGAGCGAGGCCAGTTAGAAGAACCTGTTCGAATGTCTGCGGGGTGCCACCGCCTCTAGTGCTTATATATTTCAATTCGCTGTCCCTTCTCTATTCTTTTTTCTTACGCTCTACAATCTACTAACGCCAGTATTCAGTGGAGTTAACTACTACGCTATCCCTCAAATGTCTCGACGCGGATGCGCATGAGTTCGCCACTCACATCATCAAGCGCTTCGATCGCCGCGATAGCCATATTCAATTTCTTCTCTAGTGCCTTGTGAGTAAGAATGACAATTGGCACTGTCTTGCTATCGAGCTCTTTCTGAATAACCGCTTCTATGCTTATATCGAAGCTTTGTAGAATACTGGATATCTTCGCCAATACGCCCACCACATTATTTACCGGGATGCGCAGATAATACTCCGTTTCAATTTCTTCTATAGACACCACTTCTAGATCGTCGTGCATCGAGAGGTAGCCCAGTGCAGGCAACAGCGGCTTGCTCAATCCTGCGAGCTTCTGCCTAGCGATATCAATTACGTCGGCGATGACTGAAGACGCCGTAGCATCCGCGCCAGCACCTGGGCCGTTATAAAGTGTAGAACCTACGGCATTGCCATGTACGAGTACGGCATTACCCACGCCATCTACGCTGGCGAGTAATCGCTTTCGTGGAATCAATGTCGGGTGTACACGCATCTCAACACCGTTGCCTGTGCGGCGCGCGATTCCCAAGAGCTTGACTCGATAACCCAGCTGCTTCGCGAAACCAATGTCTTGGGGTGTGATACGGCTAATGCCTTCGGTATAGGTCTTATCAAACTGAAGAGGCATGCCGAATGCGATCGATGCCATGATAGTTAGCTTGTGGGCTGCA
Source organism: Pseudomonadota bacterium (assembly GCA_027592275.1). Taxonomy (GTDB): domain Bacteria; phylum Pseudomonadota; class Gammaproteobacteria; order Pseudomonadales; family Pseudohongiellaceae; genus UBA9145. The sequence goes on along the minus strand of JAQCKF010000019.1, from coordinate 22,347 downwards.
TCAATGCCCTCGACATCGAATGTCGGATCGGCTTCCGCATAGCCGAGCTGCTGCGCTTCGCTGAGCACATCGGCGAACTGGCGCTGGTTCTTGGCCATCTCCGTCAGGATGAAGTTACCCGTGCCGTTGATGATGCCTGCCAGCCAGTCGATCTTATTTGCAGATAGACCTTCTCGCAAAGCCTTAATGATTGGGATACCACCCGCCACACTACTCTCATAAGCCAGGATCACGGCATTTTGCTGCGCAACTGCGAAGAGCTCATTGCCGCGCTCCGCGATAAGCGCCTTGTTAGCCGTCACTACGTGTTTTCCATTGGCCAACGCCTGACGAACCACTTCGAATGCAGGATCGAACCCACCGATAGTTTCGATAACTATGTCCACCTCGGGATCGTTGACGACATCGAATGGGTCATTGCTGATATTGACTGCCGAATTGACGTCTCCACTGCTGATGCTACGAGACGCGATTCTTACAACATCGATTACACAGCCGACGCGGCGAGTTATTTCCTCGCCGTTGGCCTGCAATAAATTATAACTACCTCCACCCACGGTACCGAAACCGCAGATGCCTACTTTGATAGATTTGACTGATTCAGAATTCACAAAAGGCCCCGGGCTTATTCAAACTAAGCGCCAAATTATACTGGAAACATGCAAGAAACCCAGCAGTGCTGCGCAGCAAGATATCTGTAGCGAAGAGCGAGGTTGTTAGGACTGGAGCCCGGCGGGAAGCCAAGGCTCCTAGAATAAGAGACTTACTAGTTTATCTTAAGCATTGTCGCTAGGCGATCAGCATCCATATAGCCAGGAATGACCGTGCCATCGGGGAATATCAGTGCGGGCGTGCCGGAAATACCTAGCTCATTACCCAGCGCATGGTGCGCCAGAACAGGTGAATCACAGTCTCCTGCAGGTAAATTCTGACCATTCTTCGCCTGAGTCAGCGATTTCTTACGATCATCCGAGCACCATACGGAGAGCATCTTGTCGTAGGAGGCTGCCTCGAGGCCACCTCGAGGGTAGGCCAGGTAACGTACCTCAATGCCCTTCGCCATTAGCTGATCTAGCTCGCTGTGCAGCTTCCGGCAATAAGTGCAGTCTACGTCGGTGAATACTGTTATGGTCGCCTTGACCACCTCGGGCGTGAAGATAATCATTTCCTCGACTGGAATGGCAGCGATTTTGGTCAAGCTACGCGCCTGCTTCGCTTTTGTGGAGATGTTCACGAGACCCGCGTCGCCGGCCCGATACATATCGCCTGCGAAGAGATAGTCACCGGAAATATCGCTGTAAAGAACTTCGCCAGTATTCAGTTCGACTTCAAAAATAGTAGATAGCGGCGTAGGTTTCAGGCTGATAATTTTCAACTGGCCCTGGGATGCCACTTCTATAGCCAGCTCGAGCTTGCCGCGCAGTGATTGATCGCGATTCTGTGCCTGAGATGCAGTGACAGCAACTAGCGTCAAAGCTAGTCCCAACATTGCCAACATAGGCTGAATAGTTATTCTCATGGCTTGTCTCCTTTTGTGCCTCTGCTTAAGGACCGCAATGGTAGTGACGCGTAGCGAGGCTAAGTACTGTATCGACTATCTTATAGCATTTACGAATCGACTGCTCAAACAGAACAGAACACAGTCAAATCAATCCCCCTCAGCCGCGCCGTGTTAAATCCCCTGTTCTTGGCAAATACCCTCGCGTAGAACAGAACACGCCTAAATTAATTCTCCAGAACACGGCCAATTTAATTCCCCGCAGCCGCGCCGGCTTCAGCCCCCTGTTCCTCGCAAACACCCCTTGGTTAGAACGATCTAGGCCCATATCCCTATCCCATATACATATCGAGTCTATCGGCAGCAATAAAAATGGGAAGACTGCGGACAGACTTCCCATTCGATATGCCTAGATTGGCTGGAATGCAGCGCACCGGTGGTATCCCGAGGCGGCAAGCCGAGTCTGGTTATCTCGACTTCTTTTCCAACTTTTCTGTAATTCTTGCAGCTCGACCAGTCAGTTCGCGCAAATAGTACAGCTTAGCCTGGCGAACAGCGCCGCGACGCTTCACCGCAACGCTATCAACAACGGTGCTATAAATCTGAAATACGCGCTCAACACCTACACCGTGAGAAATTTTTCTGACCGTGAAGGATGAGTTTACGCCACGGTTACGACGTGCAATAACAACACCTTCGAATGCCTGCAGACGCTCTCTATCGCCTTCCTGAATTTTTACCTGAACGACAACAGTGTCGCCAGGACCAAAATCTGGAAGTTCCTTGCTCATCTGCTCTTTTTCTATCTGCTGGATGATTGTACTCTTGCTCATCGTCTTGCTCCTGAACCCTTATAGCGATTGGCATTTGCCAATTCTTAGTAAATCGAAAATTCAAAAATCTGTTATCTAACTACTTATCAAATATTTATCGACTATTTGTCGAACTAACAATTCAGGCTACTACGCTTTATCACGCCCGTAGTCTTGCTTGAACTGCTCTAATAATTCTTCTTGCTCAATCTCCAGCGACATCGCTTGCAGCAAGTCTGGTCTCTTCAACCAGGTCGCACCCAAGCTCTGTTTCAGCCGCCACTTGCGTATCGCTTCATGGTCCCCGCTGAGCAACACTTCTGGCACATCTGATCCCGCTATACTCTGCGGTCTGGTGTACTCAGGGCTATGCAACAAGCCATTGCTAAAACTGTCTTCTAACGCCGAGCCTTCATCACCTAACGCCCCAGGCTGAAATCTCGTCATGGCATCGATCAGTGTCATCGCTGCCAACTCGCCGCCGCTGATTACAAAATCACCCAGCGACCATTCTTCATCTATCTCGTTCTCAAGCACACGATTGTCTATGCCTTGATAGCGACCGCATAACAGCACCATGCTTTCTCGCTTGGCAAGATCGATAATCGAATCTTGCTTCAGGGTCTGACCCTGCGGTGACAAGTAAATGACTCTAGCCTTCTCACCAATCGTTTGTTTCTTGCTTACTGCCTGCCTCGCCGCGGCTATCGATGCCATTAGCGGTTCGGTCTTCATTAGCATTCCGGGACCGCCACCAAATGGCTTATCGTCCACAATGCGATGCTTATCAGTCGTATAGTCGCGCGGATTAAAAAACTCTAGGTTCATTAGACCCGAGCGAACCGCCCTACCACTGATGCCGTGTTCCGTCACTGCAGTAAACATTTCTGGAAACAGGGTGACTATTCCAAGCTGCATCGCTTACGCCTCTCGCTTACAACTTCTGTCACTTCTGATGAGCGCTTTTTAATCAATAAAGAGAGCTCAATCCAGATAGTCTGCTTCCCAATCTACTCGGATAATCTGATTTTCCAGATCTATCTCGATTACCACCGAATCTACCAAATAGGGAATAAGCCTTTCCCGATCATCGATGCTTTCGCTATCTGCTTTGACTACCAACACATCGTTGGCGCCTGTCTCTAACAAGTGGCTAACCCGGCCAAATATTTGTTCGTGCTGGTTGACCACCCTGAGGTCTTGTAGCTGATGCCAATAGAATTCGCCATGCTCTAACTGAGGCAATTTCTCATTCGCTATCTTTAATACTGTGCCGGTCAATAGTCTTGCCGTTTCAGGGTCATCGTAACCCTTGAAATGGACCAACAGAGCTTTGTTCGCACGGCTGTGCTCGTCGAGCTCTAACTCCTGAGACCGTCCCCCAACTTGTGCAGTAAAGCGCGAGTAGTCGAGAATATTTTCAATCGGTGAGGTAAAGGAAATTAGCTTCAGCCAACCCTTTAGGCCATGCACTCGACCAATTTCTCCGAGTATCACCGTCTCACTATTTGCTTCGGGTTTACTTACCACCCAGACAACGCGATATCAAAATCACGCCTCTGTAGTAGAAGTCTCTACCGCAGCCTTAGCTAGTGTTAATACGCGAGGGCTAATCTGTGCACCTTGCCCAGTCCAGTAAGACATGCGATCGCTATCAAGACGCAAACGCTCTTCCTGACCTTTTGCACGGGGGTTAAAGAAGCCAATTCGCTCAATAAAACGCCCATCACGCGCACTGCGGCTGTCACTTACTGTGATGTAATAAAAAGGCCGTTTCTTAGCACCACCACGTGACAATCGAATCGTGACCATAAGTATTTCCTGTCATTCCAATGTAGTAAAACTAGTGTTTATGAGTTACGCGAGCTGAGGCTGATTTGCCCACTGCTCATAGTAAGAACAGACGTGCTCGGGTAAAAAGGCGGGTATTCTATGTTAATTGGGATGTGATTGGAAGCCCTCAAGCACAGTATTATCGCGGGTTACGCGGCAAAAAGACACAAAATAGTCAGACATTTATGTAAGGCCTGAAATGCTTTACATTTTTTTGATTTATTACCCCATTAAGAGCGGGGAAATTGCCCTGGCCCACCCGGAAAACCGCCACCGACGCCGCCCTGCATACCGCCTAGGCCGCGCATCATATTAGCCATATTGCCGCCCTTCATCTTTTTCATCACCTTCTGCATCTGCTTATGCTGCTTCAGCAGTCGATTCAGGTCTTGAATCTGGGTTCCCGAGCCATTCGTAATGCGCCTTTTCCTCGATCCATTTAGAACATCCGGATTGCTTCTCTCTCGTGGTGTCATAGAGTTAATGATCGCCTCCATGCGATTAAACTGAGAGTCATCCACCATTTTCGCGGCCCCAGGCGGCAGTCCACCCAGGCCAGGCATCTTATCCATAATGCTGGCTACACCGCCCATACTCTGCATTTGGGCGAGCTGTTCCTTGAAATCTTCTAGATCGAAGCCTTTGCCCTTTTTGATCTTGCGGGCGAGTTTCTCGGCCTTAACCTTGTCGACCTTCTTTTCGGCTTCCTCGATAAGCGAGAGCATGTCGCCCATGCCGAGGATTCTTGAGGCTATTCGATCCGGATAGAATGGCTCGAGCGCGTCCATCTTCTCGCCCATGCCGATAAACTTGATGGGTTTTCCCGTGATATGTCGCACGGACAAGGCAGCACCGCCTCTCGCATCACCATCTGCCTTGGTGAGCACTACGCCCGTTAACGGCAGGGCGTCATTGAAGGCCTTAGCCGTGTTGGCAGCATCCTGCCCCGTCATGGCATCAACGACAAACAGCGTCTCAACTGGATTTAACTGACTGTGAAGCTGTTGAATCTCTCCCATCATTTTCTGATCGATGGCTAGGCGTCCGGCGGTATCCACTATTAATACGTCTACAAATTTGCGCTTGGCCTCAGTTAGGGCCGCCGCTGCAATCGCCGAAGGGGTCTGACTGCTATCGCTTGCGAAGAACGCTACATCGACCTCCAGAGCCAGTGTCTGCAACTGCTGGATGGCTGCCGGACGATAAACGTCGGCACTCACCACCATCACCGATTTCTTCAAATCGTTCTTGAGCCAGCGCGCGAGCTTGGCCGCGGTAGTGGTCTTACCTGCACCCTGCAGGCCGGCCATCAATATAACTGCCGGTGGCGCCGCCTTTAGATCCAATTCCGCGTTGGCGGTGCCCATGATAGATTCGAGTTCAGCCTGGACGATCTTGATGAATGCCTGACCAGGCGTCAGGCTCGATGAGACTTCCTGCCCAACGGCCCGCAAACTCACTCGCGTGACAAAATCTTTGACCACAGGCAGCGCAACATCGGCCTCGAGCAGCGCGCGGCGCACTTCACTTAGGGCATCTTGAATATTAGCTTCGGTGAGATTGCCCTTACCCGTGAGCTTTCTAAACGTACCTGAGAGTCTATCTGTAAGATTGTCGAACACTTTGGGCTACCACCTAACTACTTGACTGTGAATTGAACGAGCTACTTATTTGATACAAAAAAGTCATCCATGACTTTTTTGTATATCGTGCGCCAAAAGCCATCGTATTGTGTCATTTTACTTGCTTTTGGCACACTCGCATTCCCCTTAACGGGCAATGGTTGCACATCCCTATGCAACTTTTTGTATATCCTGCGCCAAAAACTATCGTATTGTGTCGTTTTACTTGCTTTTGGCACGCTCGTATTGAGTGGATCGCATTATAGCGAATCCCAAGCGCATTAAAAAAGGGCTTCTACCGTTAGTATACATGTGCGACACTTTCCTACTGGATTTATTAATCCTCTTAACCCGTCTCTGGCGAAGCTCAAACCCTTAGTTATCATGCAAGTTACCGTAATTTCCGGACTATTCGCTGTCTTCTTCTACTTGATGGGCTCTGTCTTTCAAGGCATGAATTTCAAGTCGAATAAAGAAACACGCAGCCAGGTTTTCATATTCGGTGGTTTAGCCGTCTTAGCCCACGCGTTGAGCGCCTACGGGATCATTCTAAGCACCGATGGCTTTCACTTCGGCCTGTTTGAAATCAGCACACTAATAACTCTATCAATTTCGTTATCCGTGCTCGTTAGCAGCCTGCGCAAACCGCTACAGATACTCTTTCTCGGCTTGTTTCCACTTGCCGCAATCAGCATCGTGGCATCTCTGGTCATTCGCAGCGACTATCCGCCGACGAATATGAGCCTGAGCCTCGCTAGCCATGTGCTGATTTCGATTCTGGCCTACAGCTTTATTACCATCGCCGCCTTGCAGGCTGGTTTTCTTGCCTACCAAGACCATCAGCTGAAACACGGGCACACCGGTGGACTGATTCGTAAACTCCCTTCGCTTCAAGACATGGAAGCCTTCTTATTCGAACTGGTCTGGGTTGGGCAGATGTTGTTAACACTTACAATCGCCACCGCGTTCTTGTTCTTCGATGATATCTGGGGCACAGACGGAGTCATTCATAAGACCGTATTTTCACTATTGGCCTGGATCGTGTTCGCCGTTCTACTCTGGGGCCGCCACCAACTCGGCTGGCGTGGTCAAACTGCTATTCGCGGCACTCTGAGTGGCTTCGCGCTGCTTATCATTGGATTCTATGGCGTGAAGTTTGCTCTGGAATACTTAATCAGTTGATAGCGCATTCAAATCCAGCTATCTCATCATCGCCTCTACGAGATAGCCCTTAAATGAGCGCCGAAGAACCCAGCCTAGCCATGTTGCTCCTTTCCTTCGGATTGCTGATCCTAGCCTCGGCATATTTCTCCAGCTCCGAAACCGCGATGATGACCCTTAATCGCTATCGTCTAAAGCACCTGGCGAGAAATAAACATGCAGGAGCGAATCGCGCGAGCAAGCTTTTGGAAACTCCCGACAAACTGATCGGTGTCATCCTGATCGGCAACAATTTCGTTAACTTTCTCGCTGCAGCAATCGCCACAACAATCGCAATTCAAATATTTGGCGAACCAGCACCACTAATTACCGCGGTCGTCCTAACACTTGTCGTATTGATATTCGCCGAGGTGACACCGAAGACAGTTGCCGCACTTTATCCTGAAAAAATCGCCTACCCTTCTAGTCTGATCCTGCTTCTACTGCTAAAGATTTTGTATCCAGTTGTATGGGTGGTCAATGTGGTTTCGAATGCACTAGTAAGGGTCTTAGGTTTTAATTCAGTATCTGATGATAGTCATCAGCAACTCTCGGCGGCGGAGTTGCGCACTGTCGTCTACGAATCCGGCGAGAGGATACCGCGGCGCAGAAAGGGCATGCTGCTCAATATTCTCGACCTAGAACACGTTACCGTGAATGACATTCTCGTACCTAGAAATGACATCATCGGCATAGATATAGAAGACGACATCGACGAAATTTTAAGCCTAATCGGCAGCAGCCAGCACACACGTATGCCTGTCTATAAAAAAGACATCAATAACCTAGTTGGTATTTTGCACCTGCGCAGTGTCGGCAAACTGATTCGATTAGAGACTGTCAATAAGGCTGCAATACTAGCTGAAACCATCGAGCCCTACTACATACCCGAAAGCACACCCTTGCACATTCAATTGTCTAAATTCCAGAAAAAAAAGTTGCGCATGGCGGTCGTCGTTGATGAGTACGGTGCGATCAAGGGTCTTGTAACACTAGAGGATATTCTCGAAGAAATCGTTGGTGAATTTACCACCGACCTCGCTGATAGCAGCAAAGATTTCCATGCTCAGCAAGATGGCAGCTACCTGATCGATGGTTCCACGAGTATTCGCGACATCAATCGCATTCTCTCATGGAATCTAGACAACACTGGAGCGAAAACCCTCAGCGGCTTACTAACTGAGATGCTGCAATCGATCCCGGATTCATCAGTATGCATCAGGCTCGACGGCTACTATGCAGAGACCGTGCAAGTACAGGACAATGTAATTCGCACAGTAAAAATGTGGCAGAAAAAAAAGGAGGAAGAAGACGAGTAACTTAGCTACTTGCTGCGAATAACTTGAACATCTTGTGCGATCACCCTATCCAAGCCTGCCAGCCTCCATTGAGACAACGTATGCGCCACCCCCTCTTCGCCTGCCTTCGCTGCAACTGCCAGTTTAAAATCTGACCCTGCCCAGAGCTGCCAAAACTGCCACGCTTCTTCCACGTCATTACGCCTCGCATCAAACTCTACTGTCAGACCATCGTTACCCGCAAAGCCATAGGAGAAGTGTTGTAGCGGTATTGCCAACCCCATGCCGCAAGCCTTGATATAGGCTTCCTTTAATGTCCACAAATCATAGAAACGCAATTGCTGCTGATCTTCTGGCAGCTTAAGTAGTTGGGCTGCTTCTTTGTCCGAGAAATAGCGCTGCGCGATAGCCGCTATTCGTCGCGGCTTTCTCGCGCACTCAACGTCGACCCCAATATCTTTGAAATGCGACACCGCAAGGACCACCTTCTCGGCCGAATGGGACAGGTTGAAATAGAGCGACGCACGATTCTGCTCATCGCAGATCGAAGGCTTGCCATAGTCGTTGTGAGTAAAATTCCAGGATGCCGGCGCTACTGACCTATCGTAGTTCGATAACGCAACCCTCAGGAGAACGCGACCGAGCAATAACTGCTTACGGTGCCGATCGAACTGATAGCGCTGAAATCGCTCGAGCTCGGTTTCCGTTAGCCAAGCAAGGCACTCGCTCTGTAACGCAGACAGCTCGAAGTCGGCCTGCTCTAACTGCCACAGGTGAATCTCTGACTTTTCAATCTGCATCTCTGTCACAAAACAATACCCTCTTCGATAATTCTCTATAGCTCTTCTCTATTCAGCACCAACCTAATTAGCACTTATCTTTTTAGCTCTCAAAGATACATTTCAGCTGCTTACGCGCTATATGAGATTCACTCGGATACGCGAAAGCATTGTTTACATAATGTATGTCGTCTAAAACGATGGCTTGATTCACATGACTGTGCCCATACACATGAATCGTCGGATCTAACTGCTTCACCTGCAATCCCAAAGCCTCACTCCCGAGCACTGGGTAAACATTTCTTCGCTTAGCCGGTATCCCAGCAGGCATAACATCTATTCTTGGCAAGAAGTGAGAGAAACTGATTACTGTCTTGTTGCTAATGTTTAGTTTGGGGATATTCAGCTTAAGAAAGTGCTCTGTAACATCCTGACTTTCGGCTAAGTGCTCAGGCCAAGAGCATGCTCGGAAGTCGCGCCATGCCCTGCGCAGGTGTCTGTCTGGTTCTCCGAAGGAAAAATCGTACCAAGAATACAAGGGCACGAAACTAATATCAGGCAGCTCGAAAACATCTGCATGAACACCACAGGACTTACAAAGTTCAGCGATTGCTTCGAACTTATCCAGAGAACACTCGAAATCATCTTCGCTCACCCACAGCTCATGGTTGCCCGGCACAAACAATACCGCCTTAAAACTTGCTGCGAGCGAGACGAATACTTGTTCAAGCAGCGGCATCTTATCAGTTACGTCGCCGGCGAGAATTAGGATGTCGTTTGCATATTCCTTAGGGTCCAGACTAAGAATCCAAGCTAGGTTTTCTGCATAGTCGACGTGGATATCCGAAACAGCAAATACCCTCATTTAGATTTCTTTTCCGAATTGGCCGAATGGCCGCAATGCTCCTTTACAAACTCAGCCAATAACAAATATTCTTCTCTGCGTGGATCTGACTTGCGCCACGCCATACCCACTTCTCTGGACACATTCTCGTTCGAGAAATGTTTGATCTGTAGATGCGTATCTCCCAGCACATGGGCATTGACCGCCATGGCAGGCAACAGCGTCATGCCCAGCCCGTTTGCCACCATCTGCACCAGGGTGTGCAGGCTCGTCCCCTGATAAACTAGGTCAGTGTCTGCGCTCTCTAGCTTGCAGGCCTCTAATGCATGATCGCGAAGACAGTGCCCCTCCTCAAGAAGCAGAAGACTCTGCCCGAGCAGTTGGTGCTGATTCACTTGCGGCATCTTTTCGAATTCATGCCCTGGAGGAAGGCATAGCAAAAACTCGTCTTTAAATAGGCTCACTGTCTCCATATCAGGCAGCGGAAATGGAAATGCCAGAATGATTAGGTCCAACTGCCCTTGCTGTAATTGCTGAACGAGCTGTGCACTCATCTCTTCTTTTAGATAGAGCTTCAACTTGTCAAAACTCTTACGCAAGTCCGAAAGAATGGCTGGAAGCAGGAATGGCCCTATGGTTGGAATTACACCTAAACGCAGGTCCCCCACTAGCGGCGCCTCATGAGCGCGAGCGATACCTACAAAGTCCTCAACTTCGCCCAAAACTATGCGCGCCTGCACCAAAAGCTTCTCACCCAGAGCAGTAATCAGCACCGTCTTCTTGTTACGCTCAAATATCTTCACACTGAGCTGAGATTCTAGCTCCGCTATCGCTGCACTTAGTGTGGACTGCGTGACATGACAGGCCGCTGCGGCCTTACTGAAATGCCGGTGTTCGGCTACTGCACATAGGTATTTGAGCTGCTTAATCGAGGGATTCATGATCGAAATCATAATCGATAAAAACGATCAAAGCACTCAAAAAAATTAATTAGATTTGATATTCGAATTGACGTAAAGTAGCCCCGATTAAATGATCCTCGACTTGCTGCGCGCAAAGCGACATGGAAGCCTCTCGGCAATACAGGATCCGCATTAGCTAATTGCAAACCACTAGGAGAAACAACATGTCATTGAAAGGTTCAAAGACAGAAGAAAATTTGAAAGCTGCGTTCGCTGGCGAATCGCAGGCGAACCGTCGCTACTTATATTTCGCCCAGAAAGCAGACGTTGAAGGTTACAACGATATTTCTGCACTTTTCCGCTCTACAGCAGAAGGCGAGACTGGACACGCACACGGCCATCTTGAGTATCTCGAAGAGGTCGGTGATCCAGCTACTGGCATGCCTATTGGTGGCACTGAAGATAATCTTAAGTCAGCCGTTGCCGGTGAAACTCATGAGTACACCGACATGTATCCTGGCATGGCTAAAGATGCTCGTGATGAAGGCTTTGATGAGATTGCGGACTGGATGGAGACTCTAGCGAAGGCTGAGCGCTCACACGCCAACCGTTTTCAGAAAGCATTGGACGCCTTGGACGACTAGTTCAGCATCCTAATTCAAATTGCTGGCATCAGATTGATGCCTGCAATTCGAAAAATCGCAGCAGAGCTCGCGCAGCTCAAAATCAAAGCTCTACACTGTTAAACTAATTTTCGTAGTTTCAAGTTCAAAAAATTGAGTTCCTTATGTCTGATCAAAGCAGAGAAGGCGGTCTGAGCGCGCCCACCAGACATCCGCTCAATCAAAATGACCCCACGTTTTGGGATGAAGACAACCTCAATAAAGAGTTAGAGCGTGTCTATGACATCTGTCATGGCTGCCGACGCTGTGTAAGTCTGTGCAACGCATTCCCGACACTGTTCGACTTGGTAGACGAAAGCCCCACTCTTGAAGTGGATGGTATCGATGTTGCCGACTACAGCAAGGTAGTCGATCAGTGCTATCTCTGCGATCTGTGCTACCTCACAAAGTGTCCCTATGTGCCGCCCCACGAATGGAACGTTGACTTCCCTCACCTAATGCTGCGGGCTAAGGCCGTCAAGTTTAAGAAAGGCGAGAGCAAATTCCGCGACAACGTCATCACCAGCACCGACATGATCGGCAAAGTGGCGACGAAACCGATTATAAACTCCATCGTCAATGGCGCTAATAAGAATGGAGTTCTGCGCAGCATGCTCGACAAGACAATGGGCATACACAAAGATGCCAAGCTTCCCGAATATACAAACCAACCGGCGCGCAAGAAACTCGCAGCACACATCTACGACCCAGCAAAAGCAAAAACAAATGCAGATACCGGCATTGAGCGCGAACAAGTAACTCTGTTTACGACCTGCTACTGCAACTACAACGAACCATCGATCGCAGACAGCGTGGTCAAGGTGCTCGAGCACAACAATATCAAAGTAAACCTGGCAGCTAGAGAACACTGCTGCGGCATGCCGAAGTTAGAACTGGGTGATCTGAAGAGCGTTACACAGCTCAAGGACAAGAATATTCCTGCGCTGTATGAGATGGTGAAAGCCGGCAACGTAATCGTCGCCGCAGTTCCATCGTGTGTCTTGATGTTCAAGCAAGAACTGCCGCTTATGTTTCCCGACGATGAAATGGTGCTAGCGGTAGCGCAAGCGTTCTTTGACCCATTCGAGTACCTGCATAAGTTACACAAGGCCGGAAAGTTTAATATTGAGTTCAAGAATACTCTCGGCAACGTAAGCTATCACGTGGCTTGCCATCAGCGCGTGCAAAACATCGGTCCAAAGACGAAACAGATTCTCGAACTTATTGAACAGACCAACGTTAAAAACATCGAAAGATGCTCGGGTCACGATGGCACCTACGGCGTTAAGTCAGAGACCTTCAAATTCGCCAATAAGATTGCTCGCCCTATTGTTAAACAGATTCGAGAGCAGGCTCCTGACTTTTATGGCAGTGACTGCCCAGTGGCGGGAAAACACATCGAAAACAATCTGGATAACGATCAGAAAGCTATCCATCCCCTTGACCTTCTCTGCTATGCATACGGCATATAGAAAACAAATACGCCAGATTCAGGATTAAGACGAATGAAGAAACTTAGTATCAAGGACCTAATGAGTATTGAAGCCTACAGCGAACAGCGCCCGGCGATTCGACAGGCCATGATGGAGCATAAGAAGACACGACGCGTCCCTCTCGGTCCGAATGCAATGCTCCACTTCGAAGACTATATGGTCATGCGCTACCAGGTACTGGAACTAATTCGTGTCGAAAAGATTAGCGGCGAGGCAGACCTCCTCGAAGAATTGGCAGCCTACAATCCACTGATTCCCGACGGTAAGAATCTGAAAGTGACATTCATGCTTGAATTCCCCGATGAGTCAGAGCGTAAGGTTCGCCTGAGCCAGTTAATCGGAATAGAAGAGTTAATCTCTATTCAGATCGATGGCTTCGCTCCGGTTTACCCAATCGCCAATGAAGACTTAGCTCGCTCCACCGATGAAAAGACTTCTGCGGTGCACTTCCTTCGTTTCGAGTTCGAGGATGACATGATCGCAGCGGCGAAAGACGGCGCATCATGGGTGCTACTCAGCGAGCACCAGAACTACCAACACAGCACCGATTCTCTGCCTGTCGAGGTCAGCGACTCTCTGGTGCGCGACTTCGACTGAATCATCTGTAGCGGCAAAAAGCCCGAGTTTCACCGCACCTAGCATGGTTGTTGCTACCCCCCTATTCGGGTAATATCTTGCGCTCGACCAATCCACTCAGAGAACTAATCTGTTCCAAGAGCAGACGATCTATTTACACTGAAATGCAGCGCCAGTGTCGCCGAATCGCATAAGCGGAATGCGGCCCAAAGAGGAATTTCAAATGCTACCAACCAAACTATTCCGCAAGCTACTCTGCCTCACTGCAGCGGTTTTTCTGAGCACGGCCGCGATTGCCGATCACCACGGCGGCGGTCATGAGAGCTCCATCAAGATGATTGACTCGAATAATTTTGGCATTGACCAGTCCGAGATTCGAAGCATACGTGAGCAGATGCAAGCAGCCGTAGATGGCGGCTTTGTTTCTGGAAATATACTCCTCGTTGGCAATAGCGAAGGTGTTGGAGTGTTAGAGACTGTTGGTACTCAGGGACCTAATCAAACGACAGAAATGAATGATCAAACTCTATTCCGCATTTACTCCCTGGATGGAGCCACTGGTTTTCCCTAGACCCTTAAAGCAGTACACTAGAGCACCTAATGGCAGCTTCTACAAGCTGCGACTAACACCCGGTGCAACCCATGAAATTTTGCCATCAATGTGCAGGCCCCCTCACTCTTCGCATACCCCCCGGCGACGATAAACCTCGCCACTGCTGCTCCGAGTGCGACACTGTCTTCTATCTAAACCCTAAGAACGTCGTCGGCACTCTGCCTTTCTTCGAAGACAAAGTCCTACTCTGCAAGCGCGCTATTCAGCCGCGAGCAGGAAAGTGGACTTTGCCAGCAGGCTACATGGAAAATGGAGAGTCCAGTCTTGATGGTGCCATACGAGAAACAATTGAAGAAGCAGGCGCCACCGTCATCGTGAAAAGCGATAGCCTGTATACCCTGTTCAATTTACCGAAGATAAACCAGGTATATATGTTCTTTCGAACCGAATTGGCAAATCTCGATTTCGCGGCGGGGATAGAATCACAGGAAGTTGCGCTATTTAGCGAGGCGGAGATTCCATGGCGTGAAATCGCGTTTCCAGTAGTGAAGAGTACGCTGGAGCATTATTTTGACGATCTACGGAAAAATCAATTCCCAGTGCGTATGTTCGATGTGCATCATTCAGAGGATAGAAGCTTCACGACGAACCTAATCAGCTCGAGCTTCTCTGAATAGAATTCCACGCGAGTCAATATTCAAATACCTCAGTGCGGATTACAGAATAGGCGACTTCTTCATAGGGGTGCGAGACCTTCATAGCCCTGATAGCTTCCGCCATGTACTCTTCAGCGCAAACCATCTCGACTTTGTATTCGCTCAAGATTTCTAAACTGCCCTGCTCCCCTTTAAAAGGATTGCTGGCCTTGCCAGGCTTGTATTGCCCCTGACCAAGAATCTGCCAGGCACAGCTGTCGTAGTCACCTACTTTGCCCGCACCTGCATCGAACATAGCTTGCTTAACCTGCTGAAGCTGTTCCTCAGGTACGTAGAATTCGATCTTGAATAATTGCCTATCGCCCATTCTCTGTTGATCCTCAAGCTAAACGATTGGATTCGAGAAAAACCTATCCCAACCACTTTCTTGCATTACGAAACATGCGCATGCTTGGCGCATCTTCCAGCCAGTCACTGGGGTGCCAAGAATTCTGACTCGTGCGGAAAACCCGCTCTGGGTGAGGCATCATGATCGTGACGCGGCCGTCTTGACTTACAATTCCGGCTATAGCATCGCCAGAGCCATTCGGATTTGCAGGATAGCGTTCTGTCTTCTCTCCATAGTTGTCACAATAGCGTAGCGCAATAGAATTCCCCGACTGCAGTTTCTTCAGGTCACCCGCTTCCGCAAACTCTGCCATGCCTTCACCGTGAGCTACAGCCAGGGGAAAGCGTGAGCCTTCCATTCCCTGTAGAAATGCCGAGTTATTTGTCTCTACCCGAACCAGACTGAGACGGCCTTCGAATTGTTCCGAGCGATTACGTACAAAACGCGGCCAATGGTCTGCGCCAGGTATTAACTCATGCAGCAGAGAAATCATCTGACAGCCATTGCAGACCCCTAGTGTTAGAGTATCTGGATTTGTGAAATAGTCTTCGAACTGTGCGCGCAGGTCTGGATTGAAGAGAATTGATTTCGCCCAGCCCCCCCCGGCACCGAGAACGTCGCCGTAGGAAAACCCGCCACAGGCAACTAGCGCATTAAACTGATTAAGATTCACTCTACCGCTGATCAGATCTGTCATATGAACATCGATGGCATCGAAACGCGCCCGATCGAATACCGCACCCATCTCTATTTGGCCGTTAACACCTTGCTCTCTAAGAACGGCGACGCGCGGCTTCACATCAACATTGATGTAAGGCGCGGTAATGTCATCGTTCAAGTCGAAGCTGAGATCAATAGAAATACCAGGATCTGCCACATCAAGTAGTTGATCGTATTCTTCGCTCGCGCAGACCGAATTGTCACGTATGCTCTGCATATGATAACTAGTCGCGGCCCACTGTCGCTGTAGCTCTATCCTGCTCTGAGTGAATAGAATAACCTCGCCAAGCGCGATGTTTAGTTTTCCTTCATCGTTCAACCGAGCTATTTCATACACACAATCGGATAAGCCATTCTCATCTGCGAATTTCATAACAGACGTTAATTGTTTTTCCCTAACCTGAACCACCGCGCCTATTTCTTCATTGAACAAGGCAGCAAGCACTGTGTCTTCTGCTGCTAGAGACTGAAGCTGAATATCGACACCACAGTGGCCGGCGAATGCCATCTCTGCGAGAGTTGTGAATAAGCCTCCATCAGATCGATCGTGATAGGCCAACAACAAATTCTCGTTTCGGCAATTGTTTACAAAATTGAATAGGCCAATCAAGTCGGAAGGACTATCTAAGTCCGGAGCTGTTCCCCGCATGCGGCTATAGACCTGACCCAGCGCTGAGCCCGCAAGTCGGTTCTTTCCTCTTCCCAAATCAATGAGCAGAAGACTAGTTTCTCCCTGATCTGTCTGCAGCTGTGGTGTTAGGGTCTTACGTATGTCATCCACCGGTGAAAAAGCCGAAACGATAAGCGATAGAGGCGCGGTATTGCTTTTCTCATGGCCATCCTCATTCCATACGGTACGCATGGACATAGAATCTTTCCCTACGGGTATGCATATCCCGAGTTGCGGGCACAGGTCCATCGCCACGGCTCTTACGGTTTCGAATAACTTCTGGTCTTCACTGCCGTGACCAGCCGCCACCATCCAGTTTGCCGACAACTTAATATCGCCGATTTTTTCTATGGAGGCACACGCTATATTGGTAACCGATTCAGCGATCGCCATACGACCTGAAGCCGCTGCATCGAATAACGCGAGCGGGCTCCGCTCACCCATCGCCATGGCCTCGCCGGTATAATGGCAATACGCTGTAGCTGTCACTGCCGCATCGGCTACTGGGACTTGCCAAGGACCGACCATCTGATCGCGATGAACTAGTCCGGTAATAGTACGATCGCCTATCGTAATTAAAAAATTCTTGCTCGCTACCGCCGGCAGAGCCAACACTCTCTTTATGGACTCGCCTAAATCTAGATCGCTAGTGTCGAACGATGTCTTGGGAAGCTGAGCTGACTTTACGTCACGGTGCATCCTCGGTGGCTTACCGAAGAGGAGTTCCATCGGCAGATCGATTGGGCTATTGGAGAAGTGGGAATCATCGAGGCGAATATGCTTTTCTTCAATAGTCTCACCAACGACGGCGACTGGGCAACGCTCGCGTTCGCAGATAGCTTTGAACCGAGCTAGATGTTCAGGATCAACCGCTAGAACATAGCGCTCCTGCGCCTCGTTACACCAGATCTCCAAAGGAGACATCTGGCTTTCGGCATTGGGAATATCGCGCAGATTGAAGATACCGCCCCGCCCTCCGTCTTTGACGAGCTCCGGCAGCGCATTGGAAAGACCCCCGGCACCCACGTCGTGGATGAATGCGATTGGGTTGTCGTCACCCAGTTGCCAGCATTGGTCGATGACCTCCTGACAGCGCCTCTCCATCTCCGCGTTCTCTCGTTGCACCGATGCAAAGTCTAGATCTTCATTGCCCGAACCCGATGCCATCGAAGAAGCAGCTCCACCACCGAGACCGATCAGCATAGCTGGCCCGCCTAGTACGATTAATTGAGAACCGACGGAAATTTCACTCTTCAGCACGTGTGGCTCACGAATATTGCCGATACCCCCTGCGATCATGATGGGCTTGTGATATCCACGCGCCTCTTCCTCGCCAGCCTCATTCGCGACTACCTGCTCGAAGCTCCTAAAATACCCGCACAGAGCAGGACGACCATATTCGTTGTTAAATGTAGCTCCGCCTATCGGTCCTTCGAGCATAATGTCGAGCGCCGAGGCAATATGCGCTGGCTTGCCTAACTCTTCTTCCCAGGGCTGCGAGAACCCTGGGATCTTTAGATTCGAAACACTGAAACCAGAGAGTCCCGCCTTCGGCTTGGATCCGGTGCCGGTAGCACCCTCATCGCGAATTTCTCCACCTGAACCGGTTGATGCACCGGGGAAAGGTGCTATCGCAGTAGGATGATTGTGTGTTTCCACCTTCATCAAGATATGCACTGGCTCCTCAACAAAGCCGTACTGCTTGGAATCAGGATCTGGAAAGAAGCGCGCGCTGTCGTGACCTTTCATCACCGCTGAATTGTCGGAGTAGGCAGACAACACACCCTCAGGCGACTGTTTGTGCGTATTGCGAATCATGCCGAACAGGGAATGCTCCTGCGGTTGGCCATCGATAGTCCAATCGGCATTGAAGATCTTATGCCGGCAGTGCTCCGAGTTAGCCTGAGCGAACATCATCAGCTCTATGTCATTTGGATTGCGGCCTAGATCTGTAAACTGCTGCTGTAAATAATCGATCTCATCTTCGGCGAGTGCCAGTCCCAATTTGGTATTCGCATCGACGAGCGCTACTCTACCCCGGCCCAACACATCTACAGAGGAATGCGGTTGCGGTTGCGCGTGACGGAACAGGCAACTGGCGTGCTCGACATCCTCGAGTATTGCCTGGGTCATACGGTCATGGAGCAAGTCATCGAGCACTGCTAATTCGGACGCGCTCAGGGGGTGATCAACGGTAACGGAGAATAGGGTACCGCGTTCAATTCTATCCACCACAGCCAAGCCGCAGTTGTGCAAGATATCGCTAGCCTTGCTGGACCAAGGCGAAATCGTGCCTGGCCTTGGCACTACCACGCGAGTTAGCAGCAAAGCGGGATCGGCAACGCTACTGCCTGAACTAAAATCGGCGCCATAATGCAGTAGCGCGCGAACCACTTCAGAATCGGAGCTGCTCAATTCCTCCGTGCAGTCTAAGAAGTGAACGAACTGCGCGCTAAACGCTTTTACCTGGGGGAGTTTGGCCTGAAGGCTGAGTAGTAATTTGGAAGATTTAAAAGCAGAAAGAGCTGCTGCTCCAAACATGACCTGCATCGATTGTATCCCAATTTGTGGCGTGAATAGACTACGCTAGACCGCTATTATGGAGCGGTAATAATAATGGATTTGGTTATTGAATTCAGAAAAATATGCTGGAATTTTATGGTTTTATTACGCGAGGCAGGATGCTCGATTATTGCTGCGGCTGATAGCGACCTGCTTCTTTAGAAACGATTTCGGTACCCTCAGCATTCACCACCCAAAAATCCACATAAGACAAGCTGGTGATGTTATGTCGGGTGTCATCGAACACCGGAGTCGCCATGACCGAGTAAGATTCACCGGCTCGGGCATTGAAGCGAAGAGTGCGGCTTATATTTTCTCTGTTTTTTGAATAATCGACCATCGCTGGCGCTAACCCGCGTTGGCTACCCAAGTCCCATGAGAAGTAGACTTTGATATCGTGAAATCCGGGCGTGATTTGAATTGAACGGTGTTGATCGCTATTGGTAACAGGTATGTCATCAACCTCGATAAAGCGGATGGTATCAAGGTAGCGATTCAACATCTCGACACGAATGAAACTCCCTCCGAGCACGGTCGCGAGTTGCATATCTTGCCTAGGATCACCGAAATAGGCTTTGTAAGGAGTTCGCGCAGCACATGCCGCCAGGGTCAGTAGCAGCGCTGAAAGCAGTAATGTCTTGTGTGCGTTTGCTGTGATCGTCATAAAGATTACATTGCCTTTAATGTAGGCGAGTGGATTCTTATACAAGCTGGCCCCAAGTTTGGCAAGCTAATTGGCTTTTCGCCTGTTCCTGAAGAAGCTCTGCATTAGCGAAGCACATTCTTCGGCCAGCACCCCATCGATAAACGACAGTTGATGATTAAAATGGCCTGCCTCTATCAACGAGCCCCGACTCACTACAGCTCCGGCACGCGGCTCTGTTGCACCAAAAACGAGCCTGTCTACACGGGCGTGAATCATTGCCCCCAAGCACATCGTGCAAGGCTCGATCGTAACATAGAGAGTTGTGCCTGGAAGACGGTAGTTATTGCGAAACTGTGATGCGCTTCTTATAGCAACGATTTCAGCATGCGCGGTTGCGTCACAGCTGCGAATTGGCTGATTGAAGCCCCTTCCTATTATTTCGCCATTCTGCACCACGATGGCACCCACCGGCACCTCATCAGCGGCCTGCTCCGCAAGGATTAGCGCCTCGCGCATCCAGCGTTCGTGATTGGTCATATCTGACTCTAATTCAGCGGCCATAGCTAAGTTAAGTCGACCTAGTTGAGAAATAATTGACAAAATAAAGGCCCATCGAGACAGCAGGCCCAATTCCGAATGCAAACATCAGAGTCCCTAGCCCTATGGTTCCACCCAACAACCAGCCAAAAAACACCACCACAATCTCTATCGCTGTACGCACCCTCGCCACTGGTAGATTAGTGACTCGCTGCAATCCTGTCATAAGACCATCACGCGGCCCCGGACCGAGATTCGCTATCAGGTAGAGTCCGCTTCCAAAACCAACTAGAAGAATACCTAAACCGGCTTCGACAACCTGCAACGCATAGCTATCCGGCTGTGGTAGATACGGCAGGGAAACCTCGATCGCTATAGAGATTAGTACTACGTTAAGAATGGTGCCTATGCCCGGCTTCTGCTTAAGTGGTATCCAAAAGAGTAGCACTGCAAGACTAGTGAGGAACGTTGTTACACCGATACTCCAGCCGCTTATCTGTGAAACACCTTGAGATAAAACGGTCCACGGGCTATTCCCCGCCCCTGAAGCAATTAACAAAGCATCGCCTATGCCAAATATCGTCAACCCTATACACAAAATGCACAGCGTTAGAATACGCGGCCGGAAATTCAGAGCGTGATCGGAGCTCCACGAAACGATAGGTATATTTTTTACAGAGAATAACTTCATGGTTGATTTTAAATTCCGGGTCCACGCCTTGGCAAAAGAAGAATACAAAGAAAGAAAATAAGTGTGCATTGGCTTATTCGAAGAGACAGAGTTTGTTTCCGTCCAGATCCCGACCATAGGCTGAGAATCGACCGTGCCGAATTGCAGGACCGCCCTCATCGACTCCGCCCAGATCAATAGTAAGTGCGTGTTTCGTCGATAGCGCCTCGGCGCTATCTAGTTGAAAACCACACACCGCGCCGTTGCCAACGCTCGCCGGGTTTCCATCGATTGGTTCTACAAGTGCGAAGAGGAAGCTCTCTGAATTATCCATGCTTTTCGTCATTTTGAATTACAAACAATGTAACCTCAGTGCCCTGCTCCAAATTCTGTCAAATTAGATTTCTGATTACAGAGCCATACATAGATTCTCTCATTAACTTCTTGCATCATAGGAGAGCTACATGAGGCGGCATAACTCAATATTGAAGGTTCTTCCTTTTGACACCTGAGCATATGATCCATATCTTCAACAATATGGACTTCTGTTTGGCTTGGAGATATTTCTGAAATTAAAAGCGTATCATCTGGGTGGCATTGGAAGTCTTTTTCGCCACCAATGGCTATTATTGGATGGATATTATCTTTCAAAAATGATTTAACGTCGTAATTAAACGTCTCTCGATAAAACTTTGTACTTACCCGAGTAAAAGAAACCCAAATTCTTTTTGCTTTTGTTTTTTCAACCTTTTTCCTAAGATTTGTCATAGTCTTTAACGGATCTTGGGTATAAAAAAGCAATCGAGCCAGCTTTCCTTTTAATCCAGTCATTTTACCTAGATCTCGATTTAGTACTTCAGCGTTTCTTACGCCATCCTCTTCAAAACTTCTTAGACTTGCACATAACATCAATATGCCAGCAAGGTTCTTTCTCTTTCCTGCTATCTCTGGGGCTAATACAGCCCCTTCACTATGCCCGAGGATATAGATTTTCTTTGAATCTATTTGGTTTGATCGATTGCTTATAAAATCAATCGCACCACAAGCGTCGTTAACCATCTCAGATAAGCCTGCGATTTTAAAATTTCCTTCACTTTTTCCGCAGCCCCTTTTGTCATAGCGCAAGGAAGCAATTCCCCGTTGGGCTAGGTATTCAGCAATAGTTTTAAAAATCTTTGTGTTAAAGCCCGAAATATTTCCATCGCGATCTTGGGCGCCACTACCATGAGCCATGATTACACAAGGTAAAGCGATATCATTTTCAGGCACAATAAGCGTACCAGCGAGTGATAATTTATCGGATCGGAAAGTTACTTCTTCGTGCAAGCCAACCTCCAATTTTTTGAAGGCATGTTTTTACTCCCACTCAATAGTTGCCGGCGGCTTGCTGGAAATATCGTATGCTACCCTCGATACATCTTCGATC
>JAQCKF010000018.1 GCA_027592275.1 Pseudomonadota bacterium | reverse complement strand
GGCCTTTTCTGACCACTCTAATGCGATATCCAATACATCTTGCGATCCTGTCGATAGCATCGCCCAAACGACATTTCTCCACGTCTCTCGATCACAGTTTGGATCAATATAGGTCAGTTGGTCTTTTAGAATTGCGATTTCGCGCGGGGTTAATGGCGCAGGTGCGTGCCATACCGTTTTCGTCTTTTGCTGGGCTTGGCTTCTAATCTGATCAGCCGTAATTAGTTCCTGCCAAAGTTCTAATAGCTCGTTTGGAATTTCAGTCAGCGACTCCAATGAACCTTGCACCCAGCGATATTTGGTCCCTGAGGGGTGGACGCTTGGAGGAATGACGTCCTGAACTGTTTTGCCATCAGCCGTAGCACAGCGGAACTCGAGGATGGTTTTTGCGTTGACCTTTATAGTCTTTGTCAGCAGCGGGTCTAAACCTTCAGGGAGTGTGAACATTGCTTTGAGGCTATTTGGCCGGCCCGACCACATAACTGCTGGGCAGTGGTTTGTTAATAGGGGCTTTAGATCAATGCCTTTCCCCGAGAGATACCGTAGCGTTTCTTTACCGTTATCGATGTCTACCGCGCAGGTCGGAGTCTCACAATACGCATGCGCCAAACCAACATTTCCGGCGAGTTTGTGCGCTTCAGTAGCATCAGTGATACAAGATTCACGCTGGTTCCAGCCGGGAGTAATTGGCCCTTTCTGCCCGAAGGGAATTGGAACGTATGAGAGGCCTAGGTTAAAGGGGAAACTCATCGTTCACCCCCTCTCGCTTCGTTTAAGAGCGCCGAGTTTTTTACCTCGATATTGGACCAGCGAGTGGTGTTCACGCCGATTTTATGGGGCCTTGGTAGTTTGCCTTCTTTTGCCCAATGCCAGATTGTTTTGCGGCTTGTGTTGAAATATCGCGCAAGTGTCTTATCTGAAGACCATCCCAGCCCGTCAGTTAGGTCCTGAATCTGCTGTGTCTCACGTGCTTGTTGATTAAGTAGCTCTGTATCGTTATCGCGCCTCATCTCATGCCTCGCTGCGTAATTGCTAGTGATGGGCTAAGATAGGCGATATTAAGAGGCAAAACTAAAGCTACACGCGGAAGGAGGAAAAATCGCCTAGAAGAAGGACGTAAAAGGGAAAACCCTCGTTAGTTAGTTTCTTTCTATGCGGTTGCTTATTACATTGCTAATCGTCTTGAGAGTGGCTCTTTGTGCCGTGCCGCTACCGTCCTGCCAAACAAAGCCAGTTCCCCTGATTTTAAAGAAATCGATGATATGAGCTCGTTCTTTTGCTGCAGTGTCGTTTTCTAAATATTCTATGAATTGCTTTGCCTTCGGGCTTTTGGGGTAGGTTAGTAACCAGCGTTCGAGTTCTTTAAAGTACCCTGCTTTATTGTGAGTCGCCTTGGTTACTGTGTAATTGACGCCGGCCTCTCTAGCAGTCGCGAGCTGTATTTTTCCCAAAAGCGAAGTTAGGTCTAGATTTGCGTGCTCGATGCCCCACTCGATCAAGTAATCCCTGTTCCAAAGGCTGATAGGCGAAAAAGGGTAAGTAATGTCACCACTGCCTGTATACGGGAGTTCGCAGTATTCTGGTTCCGCTGTCTTTTTGAACTGCTCGTATAACTTCTCCACCTGCACGCTGATCAAATACAACTCACTTTTAGCAAAGTCAGTATTTTCAAAAGGCGCATGATAGTCGACTTCAAATTCGGGCCACTCAAGCTCTTCATCATTCGATCTAATGGGAAAATATCTTGTATCCCTATAACCCTGAAGGGCGCTCCTTATGTCTATCAGGCTCTGCGCTTTTTCCAAAGGCCCGCAGGAACTCAAAGCATACTTATCTATCGCGTCTTGACTTACCTGCGCTGCTCGCTCGTATAGCTTGCCGACTTCTTCTATTCGGCTTATGTAAATTCCCATTAAGAGCCATAGGCCATCTTGTAAATCCCAACGTCGTTGAGTGAGCACATCATCTAAGGACATTACTTTGCTCTCCTTGAAGTATCTTTCATGGCGTATTTTTCATAGTCACCGATTATTATTGTTCGCGGTTCGAGCAATTGGCTTCTTGCGTAAGCGGCTCGTGTGGCGGCAGTCTCTACATGTTTCATGGATAGCTCTAATGCCTCCTCACTGTATTTCTGAGTTATGTCCGTCTTCGATTTAGTTTGGTCTTGACCCCAAGTTCTGAATGTAGAACGGAAGCCATGTGCTACTGCGTCAAACCCTAACGTATCTGGCATAGAAGAGAGAGCTGCACTATAGAATTCACCGCCGTTTAAGGTCGAGAAGATGCGGCCACGCTGTTTAGCGTAGCTGGGTTGGGCTTTAAGTATTTTGATAGCGGTAGGGCAGAGAGGTATGTCCCAATCGAGCTTCTTGCTTTTGTATTTGCCTTTGGGTTGATGCCAGGCCCTTGTCTCAAGGTCTATTTCCTTCCAGTCAGCTAGTATTGCTTCTTGGGGCCTTGATACGGTGAGTATCATAAAGATCATGCACTGTGCGTCTGGTCTGCTCCCAGTGGGTTTGTCTAGCTCATTCACAGCCTTTATAAACTTCGGTAGTTCTGCCCAGTGTATTGCGCGATGCTCCTTCGCTTCTATCTGCTCGAGATGTTTATATTTAAAATCTAAGTTGTTCTTCCATACGGCAGGATTAGCTTTTTCTCTTAAGCCATCTGAGATCGCTCGCTGGATTATTGCCTCGACATAATTCCGAACACGTTGACCTGTATCTTTCTTTATCAATTCCAGTGGAATCTTTAGTCCGATGATTGGGTCTAGTATCTTTTGTATGTCTTGCTTTGTTATGTCTTCAAAAAACATACTGCCTATATGAGGGAAAACGTAGTCTCTAAGTAACTGGTTTAATCTGCGAATTTGCGCCGTGCCTTTATAGCCTGCGGCTTCATGGGGAATGAACGTCTCTCTCGTATAGGCTTCAAAGGTTATTTCCTTAGCCTGTATTGACCGTAACAGAGCCTGTTTAGTTCTCTTTTCACTAACTGGATCTACGCCAGACTTAATGTTCTCGAGAAGGTTTCTGGCAGCCTCTCTGGCATTTTTGGTGGGTACGGAAGGATAACCACCCAGACCGAACTCCTTTCGCTTAGAGCCTACTAGGGTACGTAGTATCCACTGTCGTGATCCGTTTTTCTCATCACTAACTGGCGGATTACACTGTAAATATAGGCCTGAAACGCCTCCGACTGGATATTTTTCCTTGCACGATTGGCCCGCCGCATTTACCTTATGCCTTAGTCTGCGGATGGCAACGTCAGGTAATTCTTTTGATTTTCTTGGCATATACCCACCTAAATACCCACCATAAGAATAGTTATGGGAATAGTAAGCTAGGTAATGGCAAGTAGCAACAGATGCCTGTATTTACTGGTCTATAGCAAGTATTATCACTTGCTAAGTGATGGGGTGTTACTATCGATTGGTACCAGTGGGCGGACTTGAACCGCCACTCCCGTGAAGGAACCGGATTTTGAATCCGGCGTGTCTACCAATTTCACCACACTGGCAATAATCGAACTCTGTCTGGCCTAGGATACTAAGCGTGACCTCTCTCATGTCCTTATAAGAAATGCTGCCTAGCCAGACCAGCCGGGCATTATACCAATTGCGCCTGATCCTGCAATTGCTCTCTCACCTAGATGAATTTGCGCTAATCGGTGGGAAACCCGGCATATTAGCTAGCTCTTTCCCTAGCGAGGATTATTCTATACCCTGCCATCCTTCTAAATTGATCAATAGTGTTGTGCAAAGTAATGCAAATCAGTGATTTCCAGTACGATCTTCCTAAGGAGCTAATAGCCAATTATCCGGCGAATAAGCGCAGCGGGAGTCGACTATTGTGTCTGGATGCGTCTACAGGACAACTCCTACATAGACGCTTCGATCAGCTGTTGGACTTCCTAGAGCCCGAGGACCTTCTAGTCTTTAACAATACTAGGGTAATTCCCGCTCGCCTGTTCGCACAGAAAGAATCTGGCGGTAAAGTAGAAATACTGATCGAGCGTATGCTGGACGGGAACAAGGTCATGGCGCAGCTGCGAGCCAGTAAATCACCCAAGCCAGGCACTCGCCTAGTTTTCAACTCTGGCGATGGACCGATCCCCAGGGCCGTGGTCGAAGGCAGGGAGAATGAATTTTTTCTATTGAGTTTTGATGCGGATGTCGATGTTCCTGCGCTTCTTGTGCGCGAAGGACATATGCCGCTGCCTCCTTATATAACACGCAGCGATGAGGAGGTAGATGCCGAGCGTTATCAGACTATCTATGCCGAGAAGGAGGGAGCTGTAGCCGCTCCTACAGCGGGATTGCATTTCGACGAGGACTTGTTTGCGGCACTGCTCGCTAAGGGCGTGGACACAGCCTATCTTACCTTGCATGTTGGGGCAGGAACCTTCCAGCCTATCCGAGTCGACAATGTTCTCGAGCATAAGATGCATAAAGAGCTTGTTGACGTTGATGAGAAGGTCTGTAAACAGGTCGCTGCTTGTAAGGAGCGAGGAGGTCGCGTCATTGCTGTTGGCACTACAACGGTGCGTAGTCTTGAGAGTGCTGCCAAGGATTCGCCATTGGCGCCGTTTCATGATGAAACCGACATTTTCATCTACCCGGGATATGACTTTCAGGTAGTGGATGCCATGGTGACGAATTTTCATCTATCGGAATCCACGTTGTTGATGTTGGTTAGCGCATTTTCCGAAAGGGACATGTTGCTAGGCGCCTATAAAGAGGCGGTAGAGCAGAAATACCGTTTTTACAGCTACGGAGACGCGATGTTTATTCACCACTCTCAAGGCCGCGTCTAGTCATGGATCAAAACGGCCTATAAAGACGCTGTACACTGGCTTGGTGTCTCTCATTTTCAGGCAGATTCTGCTATACTGCGCGGCCCTAAGAATTTGAAATGTAGCATCTATTCGTTAGTAGCTGAAAATCGCTAGTAACTAAAACTCTATCGTCAACTAGAAGGATTGAATCGAAATATGAAAGCACCCGTGCGAGTCGCTGTAACAGGAGCAGCAGGACAGATTAGTTATTCCCTCTTATTTCGAATTGCCGCAGGCGAAATGCTAGGCAACGACCAACCCGTAATATTACAGCTGCTGGAAATTACTCCTGCCCTAGAGGCATTGGCTGGCACTGTTATGGAGATTGAGGATTGTGCATTCCCATTGGTTGCTGGAATCGTCCAGTCGGATGACCCTAATGTCGCCTTCAAAGATGCTGATTACTGTTTGCTGGTTGGTGCTCGGCCTCGTGGTCCGGGTATGGAGCGAAAGGATCTGCTAGAGGCAAATGCTGCTATCTTTTCAGCCCAAGGAAAAGCCATCAATGACAATGCCAGCGCGTCGGTTAAAGTATTGGTTGTGGGGAATCCAGCGAATACGAATGCTCTCATCGCTTACCGCAATGCGCCTGATCTGCAGCCCGGACAATTCACCGCTATGATGCGCTTGGATCACAACCGTGCGATCGCGCAGCTAGCCAACAAGGCTGGCAAACACAATACAGATGTCGACGGGTTGATTATCTGGGGAAACCACTCGGCAACTCAGTACCCTGATATCAATCATGCAACGGTTGCTGGCAGCAAGGCGACCGACCTTGTCGATGAAGCGTGGACCTTAGAAGAATTCATTCCTACAGTTCAGCAGCGCGGTGCAGCCATTATTAAGGCGCGTGGCCTTTCCAGTGCTGCCTCAGCCGCCAATGCTGCAATCGAGCATATACGTGATTGGGCGCTGGGTACTTCTGGCAAGATTGTTAGCATGGGTATTCATAGCGACGGCAGCTATGGCGTTGAAGAAGGTCTTATCTACTCCTTCCCGGTAATCTGTGAAGGCGGTAATTACGAAATCGTTCAGGGGTTGGAGGTTAGTGAAGTGAGCCAGACTCTGATGGACAAATCAGAGGCAGAGTTAAAGGAAGAGCGCGACGCCGTAGCGAGCTTGCTACCTTAAGCGAGCTTCACTGCACGACGATTCGCCAGTTTGTGGATGGTACTCTTTGCGAATCTAGTCCGAGCAATTTGATTCGGCGAAAACAACGTAGACTCGTATCGGGCGAGCGTTGTTTTCGCACTGTCTTTCTTAAAGCCGGAATTCCTCACTATCTCGGGTGTTTGTAATGAGCAGCAATACTCTAGACCTTATTCGCAGCAAACAGTTCTGGGTTTTCCAGCTGTTAGGCTGGTCTACCTGGGTGTTGATGCTGGTGCTGCGAGATATCATCTTCGTGCCACCCGAATATATCTTCTCTAGAGCACTTGTTGCGAGTGTCAGCGCCGTACCGGCAATGCTGCTGACGGCAGGCCTGCGAACCATCTACAAACTAGTCTGGGAGCGCGGGTTTATCGTGCGTGTTCTAGTGACATGGTTTGGTTCCTTCGGGGTCGCATTGATTTGGCAGCCGATTCGAAACTATATATCCTTCATACCTTTCGGCGAAGTGCTTAGCCTACGCGATGCCAGTGCCGCAGTTTTATTCGACAATCTGACAGTCAGTTCCTTTCCGATGATTCTTCTGTGGAGTGGGCTGTATTTCATTTTTAAGTACTACCAACTATTTCAAGCGGAGAAAGAGAAGAGCTTGCGATCTGAGTCTCTAGCGCATGAAGCGCAGTTGTTGATGCTGCGTTATCAGCTCAACCCTCATTTTCTTTTTAATACTCTCAATGCCATCTCCACCTTGGTTTTGTCGTCTGCAAATGATCGGGCGAATGAGATGCTAACGAAGTTAAGCAAGTTCCTGCGATATTCCCTTGATCACTCGCCGTTGGATAGGGTGAGTCTTGCGCATGAGCTGGAGACATCTAAGTTGTATCTGGATATTGAGAAAGTGCGTTTTGCCGAGCGCCTGGTTCTCGATATAGATATTGAAACGAAGGCGGAGCTAGCGATGGTGCCAACCATGTTGCTGCAACCGCTGATCGAGAATTCAATCAAGTATGCAATCTCGCAGTCGGAAAGCGGAGGGATAATTCGAATTAGTGCTCAGGTGAGGGAGGTGACTCTAGTGTTGCAGGTTGCAGACGATGGGCCTGGCTTGCCGATGCTCGATGACGAAAGTGATGGCTTGGCCTTCTCTGCGGGCGTAGGAATTAGCAATATTCGAAATCGTCTTCAAGAGATTTATTCCGACAAGCACAAATTGATATTCAGTAATGCCGATTCTGGCGGCCTAATCGTAACGGTTGAGATTCCCTATGACAGACAATGATTCGAATAAAATGAAGGCGATTATCGTCGATGACGAAGAGCTAGCTAGGCAGGGTTTGGAGATGCGTCTTAGCGCATTCGATAACGTAGAGATCGTTAAGTGTTGCGCGAACGCAAAGGAAGCGCTGCAGGCGATCGCCGAGCTAGAACCAGATTTGGTGTTTCTCGACATTCAGATGCCCGGCAAGACTGGGGTTGAAATGATTCGAGAAATTCAGTCCGATATCTTGCCGATGATCATTTTTGTAACCGCCTACGATTCGTTTGCGGTCGATGCCTTCGAGATGCACGCTATCGATTATCTCTTAAAGCCGGTGGAAAATGAGCGATTAGCAGAGTCGATAGAAAAGGCTTGGCAGCATAAATCTCAGGTCGGCGCCGCGAGCGAGAAGCAGCGACTCTTGAACTTGTTGGTAAGTCTTACGGGTAAGTCGCCGATCGCTATCGGCGAATTGTTAGACGCCGAAGATCAGTCGACAGAACACGCCGACCGTCTAGCTATCAAGGATGGCTCTTCCATAACCTTCGTGCCAATCAAGGATATTGACTGGGTAGATGCGGCGGGTGATTACATGTGCGTTCACGTCGATGGCGCGACGCATATCATGCGCACGACAATGAAGGAATTGGAGTCCAAGCTCGATCCTTCAATATTTCAGAGAGTACATAGGTCGACAATTGTTAATCTGCGCAGGGTTGAGAAAGTGTCATCACATATAAACGGAGAATTTCATCTAACCTTGAGCTGTGGTTCCTCGTTGAAGATGAGCCGTTCTTACAAGGAGAAGGTCAAACACTTCTTCTAGCGCGCAGTTTAATGCTTATTCTGCTGGCGCTTTTTGTAGCTCTTTTTTCAGGAAGTCTAGCCGGTCTTGTCCCCAAAAAAGTTGTTCATCGAAGCGATAGCTGGGCGCCCCAAACACGCCGAGCTCTACAGCCTTGATGCTGTCTTGTGTTCTTTCCTCAATGGCTTCAGCGCTATTGGCAAGCAATACACCACCATCCAGATTATTTTCTGCGGCAATTGCTAGAAGTGTATCTGCATCGCTTATGTCGCGTTCTTCCAGCCAGCATGCTCTAAGGCAGGCACCGGCGAGTTGAATTGCCTTCTGTGCATCTTGCTTTCGAAGATTGACAACCATCGTAGCGGCTAGTTTGTCGCTCACGGGAAAGTGAAGGGGCTCAAAATTCAGATCTACCTGCGTGTGGTCGCGCCAGCGATGCAGTTCCTGCATTCGATACGCCTTTCTCTGCTCAGACCTTTTCGGAAGCGGTATGCCGCCAGTGCTGGGGAAGATGACTGAGAGATCCACGGGCCATATAGTGATTGTAGTATCAAATTGTTTCGCCATTTTCACTAGCCGCTCATGTCCTAAGTAAGACCAAGGCGAGACTAGTGAAAGGTAATAGTCGATAGATTTTTTCAAGAGGGCATCTCCTTTAATTTCGATCTTAGTAGCTGGTATTAGCTCGTAATATGGTTGAGTGGGAGTACGGTGGTGCTGTGTACCTCTCTTAGTATGAAGCTCGAGTGTACATCTGCGACTCCTTCTATCTTCGTGATTTTGTTGAGTAAGAGCTCTTGGTAGTACTCCATGTCGGGTATCACCACCTTCAGTTGATAATCAGCAGACTGGCCAGTAATCAATAGACACTCTATAACTTCGGGAAAGGTGCGCACCTTCTCCTCGAAGATTTCGAAGCGGTCGGGAGTGTGGCGGTCCATGCTGATCTGAATAAGCGCGATGAGCTTAAGCTCCAACTTCGAGGCGTCGAGCAGGGTGACTTGCCCTTTGATTATCCCGCTCTGCTCCAGCTGCTTTACCCGCCGCGCGCAAGGCGACGGCGAGAGGCCGATCTTTTCAGAGAGTTCCAGATTGGTGATTGCTCCATTGTTTTGTAGTTCCTGTAAAATTCTCTTGTCTAACTTGTCCATCCGCATGGTGGCACACCGTATTGCTGTTTTGAGTGAAGATTGTGATGTTATTCCATATATTGGCATTAAACTATGAATTTATTAGTATTTTTAGTATAAAACACTAATATTTAGTGAATTAGAGGAAAATTAGACGTAGAAATGCTACGGCTCTTTCACTATCCTAGGCTATCTCGAGCTAAGAGTGATTAGTTAAACAGACTGAACACTGGGATTCCAAGTCTCAAAAGGACAAACAGAGCCGAGTTAGAGAGAAACGCCGAATCAGGTGTTGGCAAATGTAAATTAAGTGAGGAATACACGTGTTCGATCATAAGAAGTACCAGCCTTTCCAGACTATTGATATTAAGGATAGGACCTGGCCGGATCAGGTCATCTCCGAAGCACCTAGGTGGTGTAGCGTTGATCTGCGTGATGGAAATCAGGCGCTAATCGAGCCGATGTCAGTCGTGCAAAAAAAGAAAATGTTCGAACTCTTGGTTTCAGTAGGATTCAAGGAGATCGAAGTGGGTTTTCCAGCTGCCTCGCAGCCTGACTTCGATTTTGTTCGTAGCCTCATTGAAGAGGGCAAGGTACCTGACGACGTCACGATCCAAGTGCTTACACAGGCGAGGCCCGCTCTAATACAGCGAACTTTTGAGTCTTTGAAAGGCGCAAAGAAGGCGATTCTACACGTCTATAATTCCACCTCCGTAGTGCAACGAGAGAAGGTCTTCAAGACAGACAAGGCAGGTATCGTAGAGATCGCCGTGGCTGGTGCGCAGGAAGTTAAACGCTGTGCACAGCTAGCTCCAGAAACTGAATGGACCTTCCAATATTCTCCAGAGAGTTTTACCGGCACCGAGATCGACTTTTCCGTAGAGGTTTGTGATGCCGTCTCCAGTGTGTGGAAACCGACTATCGAGAGACCAATTATCTTCAATCTTCCTTCCACTGTTGAAGTATCTACACCGAATGTATATGCAGATCAGATCGAATGGTTCTGCCGTAATATCCAAAACAGAGATGCGATTGTCGTTAGTCTGCACACGCATAATGATCGCGGTTGTGCTGTTGCCTCTGCCGAGTTGGCCGTTATGGGTGGCGCGCAGAGAGTGGAGGGAACTCTACTTGGAAACGGCGAGCGCACCGGTAACATGGACATCGTTGTGATGGCGATGAATCTATACAGCCAAGGTGTGGATCCGGGGTTGGATCTGCATGACATGGACAGAATTGTTTCCGTTGTACGCGAGTGCACACAGATCGATGTACATCCACGCCAACCCTATTCCGGTGACTTAGTGTTTACCGCCTTCTCAGGGTCGCATCAGGATGCGATTAAGAAATGTCTCGATATCTATCAAGAAGGCGAGACCTGGGAAATTGCCTACCTGCCAATTGATCCGCGCGATTTGGGTCGGACCTATCAAGATGTAATTCGCGTGAACAGTCAGTCTGGGAAGGGAGGTATCGCCTACGTACTTGCTAATAAGTTTGGTTTCGAACTGCCGCGTTGGTTGCAGATAGAGTTCAGCCGCGCGGTGCAGCAGGTTACTGAGGTAAGCGGGCAGGAGATAAAGCCAGATGAAATCTGGGAGCTGTTCAATCAGCACTATTTGAATAGCGACAAGGTGCTTAGCCTTGAAGACTTTAGTATCAAGAAAGCTCAAGGGCGCGAGACGTTCAATGCCAAGATCGATTACTTCGGCAAGGAACTGTCGATTAGTGGCGAAGGCGATGGCGTACTGAATGCCTTCGTGACCGGGCTGAAAGAAGCCATCAATATCGATTTTGAAATCATGGAATACGGTGAGCACGCACTCGGTCAAGGTGCCGATGCCGAGGCAGTGACTTACATTCAATTGAAGTGTGATGGTCGGCGTTATAGCGGCGTCGCGATTAGCAAGGACATCATAGCCTCTTCACTCAACGCCTTGATGGGCGCGGCCAGCCAGTTGCTCAGCGAGCAGCGCGTCGCCGCTTAAGGGTCTCTATCTGAGGCCAACTCAAACGCAGAACAAGCAGCCGGTTTTTCTAGTAGGAGCCCCTGAGTAAGTCTATAACCACTCTGGCATTCAGTCGAACCCGCTATCAAGGCGCTACCTCCCTGGGAGAGGCAGGGTTAGATAAACTGGCTGCCTGCGTATTCTCGCTCTGCACACTAGCCTCATTTTGCGCTAGTGTATGAAACTGCCTTTGTCGCAGGTCTTAGTGGGTAGAACCGATTGTAAATCACAGCATCATCCAAGCGGAATTAGTTCATGCTCATGCTCAAGCTTATTGCGGCAGCCTCAGTCTCTTCGTTCTTCTTCGGTCTCTTCGGGGTCAGTTGGGAGTCTGTGGACGAAAAGATTCAGAGTGAGTTTCCCGGTGTGCAGTCGGTTTCTACTGATGTGTTGTTTGCGCGGTATGAAGCATCAGACGCTAAGCTACCCATTATTATAGACGTGCGCGAAGATGGTGAGTTCCGCGTCAGCCATTTAGATGATGCACTTCATTTGGAAAGCGCTGAGGCTATATCCAGCGTGATAGCCGAAAGAGGGCTAGGCAAAGACACTGAGATCATCGTCTACTGTTCGGTAGGCTACCGATCGGCCTCTGTCGCTGCCGATCTTCAGGCGCGTGGCTTCACCAAGGTGCTCAACTTAGAACATTCATTGTTCGAATGGGCCAACAAGGGTTATCCAATGACCAGTGAGAGTGAGAGTGGCAGCACCGACAAAGTTCATCCCTTCAACAAGGCGTGGAGCGTTCTGGTTGACGATTCCCTGCATGCCTACCCCGATAAGTAATTTCAACCTCGCGCAAACTATTCTTCCATAGCTTGCGACTTACTCTCTAAACCCAGTATCCTGCTTTTGATACAAGAAGCGATGCAAGAATTTGTGGTGCAGCGATCGATGGGGATTTCATGAGTCTGATAGACGAAGACCAAGCGCTAATAGCAGCGGCTCTTAAAGGGTCGGCCTATGCATGGGAAAAATTGGTTAAGCGCTATGAATCGAAAATCTACAACCATGGCTTACGTCTTACGGGAAATTCGAGTGATGCGATGGACCTGATGCAGGAAGTCTTTCTGGGTGTATACAGAAACCTGCACCGATTCAGGGGTGATGCGAAGTTCAGTAGTTGGATATTCCGTATAGCGCACAACAAAGCGGTAGATATGAATCGCCGTAAACGATTGATGACCTCGTCGCCTAAATTCTCCACAGAAGATGAGGGAGATGAATTCGAAAAATTTCCCGGCAAGACGGATTTAGAACCAGAGAATAGATTAGGCAACACCGAGCAGAACGATAGCGTTCTCAAAATGCTAAGCGAGCTAAGCTCGGACCAGCGATCGATAGTGGAGTTAAAGATTTTTCAATCGTTAACTTTTGATGAGATCGCTGAGCTTCAAGATATTTCGGCAAATACAGCCAAGACACGTTTCTACAGTGCCCTGAAGAAATTGAAAGTAGTATCGGAGGAACAAAATGTCCTGTCCTAAGACACACTATTTACTGCAAGAATATTTTTCTGAAGACTTGTCGGCAATCGCCCGCAACGAGTTTGACAGACATCTAACTGATTGTGCGTACTGTAACGCCGAGCTCGAGTCGGTGTTGCTTGCTCAGCAAGATCTGCAGCAATGGCAGGAACAAAGGGTTCCGCATTGGGATCGGCATCTTGAGTTATTCCGGCAGGAGCATCGTATAGATCGCCCCGTTTCGCGATTCTGGTTGAGTTGGCAGTGGCTGCCAACGGCTGCATCGCTTGCCATGTTGTGTGTGCTTCTACTCAACGTGAGTGTGGTTAGTAATGATTCTGGCTTCTCAATTTCCTTTGCCGGACCTTCCGCCTCAAACACGAATCTACATGCGCAACAGGCCGATTTTGAGCAATCCCAGCGTTTGGAAATGCAGCAGCTCGTGTCAAGAGTGGAAAGCAGGCAGGATAGTAATAATGTGCAATTGCTGCAGGCGGTCATGGAGCAGACTCAGCAATCGACAGTAGATAGCTTCGATCAGATGTATGCCTATTTCGAGCAGCAGCGACTCTTGGATCTACAAGATATGCGAACAGGTTATGAACAATTGGTTGACAGTGACTATGAAACGATTAGGTCTTTGCAACAATTGGTAAATTATGTGGGCTATCAGAGCGACATTCGATAGGAGGGTTAGGCTATGCGAAAAGTTATAAGACAAACCTTAGTATGTGCCATAGCAGTACTCAGCGCGGTGTCGGCGACTGCGCAAGGTCCTCAACTAAAAGACCTGCAAAGGAACATCGATATATTTTCTGGTGTGCTGGAAGATGCTCTGGATTTCGAGGAGTCAAAGGGCTTGTTCGGGCTAAGTCTTGGAGGTATAGCGAGTACTTACCTAATAGGCCAGGGTGTGGTTCTGGAAGTGAGAACACCTCTAGCCAATAGCCGTAATCGATTAAGTCTGGCGTCCTTGAATTCTGCAATGCAGACACTACAGGTGCGCGGGAATCCATTCGAAACACTCGCGCTATCTCAATCTCGGACTCAATCCCTGTCTTCATCTTCATCTGCATCTATATCGGCACCGGCATCTCCTGTGATGGCCCTGAGGAATCAGTCTGCAGACTCCACCAGCCTCTACACCCAGATGATGGAGCGGGTCGCGAATGTAGACTATTCGCTCGCTGTAAACAATGCCATTCAACAGGCCACTGAGTCAGCAAGATCTCTGCGTTCACTTGGCTCTGTCGATGATGGCGACTATGAAGAATTGCGTGCTGACATAGAGGGTCTGCGCGCAGAAATGGGAGAAAAGATGCAGGGCCTGCGAGAACTAGAGGCACAGATCAGAGAATCGACGGTTCAGGCGATCGCAGATTCGAACATCGAGGAAGAGATGCGCCTCAAGCTCGATACCGTTATAGCGCAGATAGAGCCACTGCGTGAGCAGGCTGTTGCTAAGGCTACGGAACTTAGGCTACGCAGTGAGCTAGCTGAGCAAGCCTACACCCAGCAGTGGCAGCAAGATGTAGTGGTGTTTGAAGACAAGCTCTATCAGGCGATGTGTGACTACGGATCGACGTTGCGTGAACTGCCAAGCGATGAGCGCGTCTCAATAATTCTAACCGGGCTTGGTGAGCAGGGCGAAGACCAGCGCCGTACCGATAAGATTCATGTCTTTAATAAAGCAGACTTACAGGAATGCCAATCAGATAGCATTTCAGTCACGACTTTGCGAGAACGATCCGATCACTACAGCTACTAGTCTGTGCCTTGAGTCATGCCTGGCACCTAAAATGGCGCGCCAGTGATGTTCACATCCGCCGGCGCGAACTGCTTCGCTGAATCCGACGCCTGATACAGGCGCGTAATTAACAAGAGCACGCCGGGTACATCTAATAGATCGATGTCGTCGAATATCAGCTTTCGACGAATTCTCTCGCTGGCTGTGAATAGACTTCCACTGGCCGTGAAATTTAAGAAGGTGAAATCCTCGTCTTCGACCCCCCAATTGCTGGATATTATCTCTTGGCCAATACCACCATCCAGGCGTTGGAAAGGATAGAACCAGCGTCCTCCGGTATAGCCCGCTTCATAGGTAATAATATTGCCGTCGGGGTAGTACCAGGTCTCATCGAAGGCACGGAAATAATTTGTGGCCAGGCTTCCATTCGGCCAGAAAAGCGCTTGATCACCGTGCATCCAGTGATAGGCCATTATCCGGCCGTTCGGGTAGTAAATCGTCGTATCCAGACCCGGTTCCGCCATAAACAGCTGCCCATTTGGGAAATACCAGGCTTGATGGTAGAGGTCATTGGAGATTAACGAGCCATTTGCATAGTAGCTATTACCGCGGCGGTAACCCGTTAAGATTACCGGTTGGCAGGCCAGCTGATTCAGCTCGGCGAGCGCGTCACCCATGACGTTCATCTCCCCGACATCGTCGCAATCAGCTGGTAGCATGGTATTCAACGCCAGCATCTTGCCCATAAACTCCAGGGTTGCACAGGCACTACTCACGTTTGCGGAGCCTTCTGACGCTAATGCTGCAGGAGAAAAGCTCAGCAATAGCGATAGGGCTAAAATTCGAGCATGTCTCATGGTATATCTCCTATTTCGGTTCTTGTGTACTGCTCTTGTGAAGCTAACTGTTTCGAAAGTTCTCAAATAGTACTGCCTCTAATGTGAACGCTGACTTAATACTCGATATGCCGCGCAGATTCTGGGCAAAAGGGAATTTCGGCTTTCTCTGAGCTGAAAATTCCTTATAATATGGGCTCTGACCAAAGGTGTTGTTTGCTGCACGCCAAAATGACCTAGTGAGCTAGGTTCTGAAAAAGAGTGGCCCTAAAAATAAGAAGCTGTATCTGAGGAGAACCAGATGGACTGCCCGAAATGTAACTCCGAGATGCAAGAGCTCAAGATTGAGACGCTGCATGGCAAAGTAGTGATAGATAAATGCAATAGCTGTCAGGGCCTGTGGTTTGACAACGGCGAGGCAGAGCAGCTGAAGGGTTACTGGATGGCGGACTTTGCCGACAGTGGTGATCGAGAAGTAGGTAAGACCTACAATACCGTGCGGGATATTGACTGCCCTCGCTGCGGCAAGACGATGGTTAAACTAAATGACCCTAAGCAAACGCACTTAGAGTACGAGGCCTGTGAGGAGCACGGTGTGTTCATGGACGCTGGTGAATTCACCGATTTCAAGCATGAAACTTTGATGGATGTTTTTCGTGATGTGGTGGCAAAAATTACGCGAAGGCAAAAGTAGTTCAAGCCAAATAGTGGCTGGGTAGGTTGCTAGGTAGGCGAGTAAGTTACTCCCGCTCAATCGCACGTAAAAGTTAAGATAATTAAGAATGCCATTTGGGGTGCAACCAAATGGCATTTTTTATTGCCTGCTGATCAAGGGCAGGAAACTTCCCGATGTCCGTCCAAGTAGCTGCGGCGTCATGGAAGTCGGAACCTACTGATAAATAAAGTGATTTTTCTTCAGCCAGCCTGCTCAGATAGGCTTTCGTAGTTGGGTCTATATTCGAATAGCTTCCCTCGATAGCTTCTCCGCCACATGCTTTGAAATCGTCGAGTAGCGAGCTTAGCTTGGTCTTGCTTAGCGAATAACGGCCAGGGTGAGCGACTACGGCTATGCCTGAGGCATCAAGAATCGCAGCTACCCCCTCGTTTAGGGTGCAACAGTTTGCCGCGGCATAGACTCTGCCGCGCTTTCCGAGATGCGTCTTAAAGGCCTTCTGTTTATTCTTACAGATTTTTTCTTGCACAAGAAAGTCTGCAATGTGACTCCGAGTATAGGCGGTGCAAGGCAGCGATTGTAAATAAGACATGAGTCCATGTATGCCAATTTTTTGTAAATTTCTATCGATGGCTTGCGCACGATTTTCCCTCTGGGCCTGCTGTGCCGCTAACAGTTTTTCTATGTGATCACTCGTGGGGTCGATGAACAGCCCGACGATGTGAATCTCCATGGTGCCCCATAGGCAGGAGAGCTCTACACCATTGATGATGGTTATGTCGCCCGCATCACGCTGCAAAGATTCTAATCCATCGATACAGTCGTGATCGGTAAGCGCGAGATGGGTAAGCTTATTTTCTGTTGCACGTTGCAATAGAAAAGAGGGTGATTGCGTACCGTCTGAGAAATGGCTATGGCAGTGTAAATCGACTTTCATTTTAGGAGCCTCTTATTAATTATATGGCTACTCTGCGGGAGTCTGTCGCGCGCTGCTGCGAGGCGTTATGCGCAGGCAATGGTCAGCGCCCTTGGCAAGCAGGACAACGAAGCGGCGGCGCGCGTCAGGCCCCGCCCGAAGGGGCCGACACCCGACTTCGCTCTCTTCGTTGCAATTTTTTGACAGGCCGACGCATGTCTGCAAACTTGCGCCTCGATAGCGAAGCCGGGTGTCGGCCAGAGTAGTCATATAGTTAATAAGAGGCTCCTTAGATTACTATGATTTGGTGGAACACATCGGCAAGGGGCTGCTCAGTCTATTCGAAGCAGGCTAGGGTATTCTATAGGAATACCGATAAAGAGATCACGGTAATGCAATAAAAAAGCACCCAACATGGTCTTAAGGGTTGTGGTCGATGGATTCACTCAAGTCGGCATCTCCGTCTACTCCATAGTAGCTAATTGGCTGCTATGCTATATTCACAAAGCTGCTCGAGACTGCCTGTTTGTTTCGATGTGTTGGTCAGCGGCTTCTCAATAGGTGGTAATAGTAAACCAATGACGCACACCGAAATAGAGCAGCGATTCGCAGGACTCGAAGATGAAGATTCTAAGTCACTCTTGATCGGTGGATGTGCTAACTGCATCGCACAATGCGATCAAATTCTAAGCATCATACTCCAAGAGAATTTCACCGATGACTCCAAAGGTAGCTCTTCGATTGGTGCGCATGTTCGACATATCCTCGACAGATTTCATTGCTTCTTTGCAGGACTTGCAGGCGCTTCAATCGATTACGATGCGCGTAAGCGCGATCCAGAGATTGAGCAGAACGTGGAGGCGGCAATGTTCGCGTTGGAGTCTGTTGCTCGGCGAATTGAGCAGCTACGCTCGTTGCCATTTTGCAGCGAGCTCATCGGCGTCAAGGAATCCGTGCTGTCCTCCAGTCCCGCTGTTGAAATCAATAGCACCCTAGAACGAGAATTAATGGGGCTTATCACCCACAGCATTCATCATCTCGCCATAATTGCCCTGCTCGCGAAGTCTTTCGGTTATCAAATGGACAGCGATTTCGGCAAGGCACCGTCCACGATCGCCTACGAACGAGCCTAGTATTCCCTCTTAGCACCCTATACAGCATTAATTGGCGAGCGTCACGATAGCATTGATCCCGCTAGTTATAGGTGGATGGAGTGCTAGCACCGGCTATTCCGCTAGATTAGAAGCCTGGCCATATAGTTGACTAATTTACTTAGGTATTCGATACTTCTCAGTATTTATTAGGCATCTAAAGGGCTTCCCATGCGCTTGACGACAAAGGGTAGGTACGCGGTAACGGCAATGCTGGACTTGGCTCTGCATAAGGATCAAGGGCCGGTGAGTCTTGCTGATATATCTCAGCGGCAGGCAATTTCTCTATCTTATCTAGAGCAGTTGTTTGCTAAGTTACGCCGCGGCTCATTAGTGAGCAGTGTGCGTGGCCCAGGTGGAGGCTATGAGCTGCAAGGTGGTTCCGAGTCGATCTTCATCGCTCAGATCGTGGATGCCGTGAATGAGTCCCTCGATTCGACGAAGTGCAAGGGAGCAGGTGATTGCCAGGGTGGCGAAACCTGTCTTACGCACTATCTGTGGGAAGATCTCAGTGAACAGATTCATACCTTTCTAGAGGGTATCAGCCTTGCCGATCTGGTGGCGAAGAGTGAGGTAAAACGGATTTCCGAGAAGCAGGATCGGAAACACCTAATTGTTAGCGAGCATGCAGAAGACAGCCGGATTTTGGCGTCAAGCATATAGACCGGTAGTAGTGGAGCAATTAATGCAACTTCCAATTTATCTAGATTATTCCGCAACTACCCCGGTAGATCCGCGCGTAGCGGCAAAAATGGCAGAGTGCCTAACTCTAGATACAAACTTCGGCAACCCAGCTTCACGGTCGCATATGTTCGGCTGGAAGGCGGAGGAAGCTGTAGAAACGGCACGCCGCCAAGTGGCTGACCTGATCAACTGTGATCCTCGCGAGATAGTGTGGACTTCGGGCGCAACCGAGGCCGACAATCTGGCTATCAAGGGTGCTGCCCATTTTTATGTAAAGAAGGGCAAGCATATAATCACCTCCAAGATCGAACATAAAGCGGTGCTAGACAGCTGCGGCCAGTTGGAGTGCGAAGGCTTCGAAGTGACCTACTTGGAGCCGACAGAAGCAGGGATAATCACACCAGAAGCGGTCGCTGCCGCAATTCGCCCTAATACTACACTCGTTTCATTGATGCACGTGAACAATGAGATCGGGGTAATTAACGACATCGCCGCTATTGGCAAAGTAACTCGCGAGAAAGAGATTATTTTTCATGTGGATGCGGCTCAGAGCACAGGAAAAATCGATATAGATATGGAATCGATGCAGGTAGACCTAATGTCTTTAACGGCCCATAAGGTGTATGGCCCCAAAGGCATTGGCGCCTTGTATGTTTGCCGTAAGCCGCGCGTTCGCATCGAGCCGCAGATCCATGGCGGCGGTCATGAGCAGGGCATGCGCTCCGGCACCTTGGCTACACATCAGATTGTAGGAATGGGTGAGGCTTACCGTCTCGCCAAAGAAGAGATGGTTGATGAAAATACACGCTTGTTGGCCCTGCGCGCTCGTCTGCTAAATTGCTTCGATGACATGGAAGAAGTGTTCGTCAACGGGGATATCGAGCATCGCGTTGTCAATAACCTAAATGTTAGTTTCAAATTCGTTGAGGGTGAATCGCTGATGATGGCGCTACGAGACCTGGCAGTCTCTTCGGGGTCTGCCTGCACCTCTGCGAGCCTCGAGCCGTCCTATGTGCTGCGTGCCATTGGACTAAATGACGAAATGGCACACAGTTCACTTAGAATTTCTATTGGTCGTTTCACTACGGTTGAAGAAGTTGACTACTCGATAGGAAAGATACGCGAAGCCGTAGGCAAGCTAAGAGAATCCTCCCCGCAGTGGGATATCTACAAAGAAAGTGTCGCCTTAAATCAAGTTAAACGGGCCGCTCGCTAAACCTAGCGAGTCTCGATGTGAGAGAGCTTAAACATCTGACTTGAGCGACTCGTCCTAGTCATAGAATGCAGTAGTCAATTCTCGACATCGACCCCCAATAAGTCTGTTTCTCTGATCTGAGACAGTCGGTGCTAGCCCTGGATGAGTTCGACGCTGATCTCGGGCGCGCTCGCGAGAAAATCCTAGAAGTAATACAGGCTGCCTAGATGAAGGAGCGGCTGATTAAGCTACTGAAAAATAGCGTTTTTATTCATTAAAAGCGTATTAATCCCAGATATACCGCGTATAATGCGCGCTCTCAAGAATTCACCCTACATTTGGAGTTAAAATGGCGATTGAACGTACTTTATCCATAATCAAGCCTGATGCAGTAGCGAAGAACGTTATTGGCGAAATTTATACCCGCTTCGAGAAAGCTGGGTTGAAGATTGTTGCTGCAAAAATGCTGCAATTAGACGACGAATCCGCCGGCGGCTTTTATGCTGAACACAAGGAAAGGCCCTTCTACAAAGACCTTATCGAATTTATGACGTCCGGACCGGTCATGGTAACGGTTCTGGAAGGCGAGGGCGCCGTTATGATGAACCGCGACCTGATGGGAGCCACGAATCCGGCAGATGCAGCGGCAGGCACGATTCGCGCCGATTTCGCAGTCTCTATAGATGCCAACGCAGTCCACGGGTCCGATTCAACAACGTCGGCAGCACGCGAAGTCGGTTATTTCTTCAGCGACAACTAAGTTTAATCCTAAAGCAAAGCTCCTGAAGAGGATATGTTGAACATGACGGCGACACACAAACCCAATTTGGCTGGCCTAAGTAGGGCAAAGCTGCGGGCGTTGTTTGCTGACATGGGCGAGAAGCCCTTTCGCGCCGAGCAAATTCTGAAATGGATTCATCAGCGCGGAGTGCTCGATATCGATGTCATGACAGATATCAGCAAGGACCTTCGCGAGAAGCTCAAGCAAACTGCAGAAATATCTCTCCCTAAAATTCTGGAAGACTTCAAATCTGAAGACGGCACTCGTAAGTGGATTGTGGAAGTCACCAGCGGCAGTCATGTCGAAATGGTTTTTATTCCTGAAGCGAGGCGTGGCACTCTCTGCATATCCTCCCAGGCAGGATGTTCACTGGATTGTTCGTTCTGCGCGACGGGTAAGCAAGGCTTCAATAGCAATCTGACAGTGGCGGAAATTGCCGGTCAGCTGTGGTGGGCAAATTATCACCTAGGTGTTTTCGAAGATAAAGCGGAACAGCGAGTCAGCAACGTAGTGATGATGGGGATGGGCGAGCCACTGCTGAACTTCGATCACGTCATGGACGCGCTAAGTATCATGATGGACGATTGCGCCTACGGCTTGTCGAAACGCAAGGTGACAATTAGCACATCGGGTGTTGTTCCCGCGATCGATAGATTGAAGGACTACACGGACGCATCGCTGGCTATCTCCTTGCATGCGCCTAATGATGAGCTGCGCAGTCAGATCATGCCGATCAACAACAAATACCCTATCAAGGAAGTGCTTCGGTCTGTGCAGGGCTATATGGATAGCTTGTCAGATAAGCGAGTTCCAGTTATCGAGTATACGATGATCGCAGGTGTGAACGATCATCGTCAGCATGCTCGTGAGCTCGCGGTACTGTTGGAACAGCTTCCCTGCAAGATAAATATAATACCTTTCAACCCATTCTCACTCAGCGATTACCGTCGTCCTAGCTCATCTTCGGTTACCAATTTTAGGCAGATATTGCAAAAAGCTGGATACACGGTGACTGTGCGTACTACTCGTGGGGATGATATTGGGGCGGCTTGCGGCCAGCTAGTAGGTGATGTAGAGGATCAGACCCGTCGCAGCGAGAGGCACAAGCGCCGCCACGCTGAGAGCGAATTAGCCAAAAAAGATGGCGCTAAAGTGTTCGGCAGTACTGATAATCTAGCTGTAACTGCCGACAGACTGTAAAGCCCTGAATAAACCAGATCGTCCTGTGCAACTAGGTATTGGTTACAAATCATGTTATTTCTCGAATTAGGATTTGGAAAATTACTCAGCAAAAAGCTAGCCTCAGTGCTCGCCGTACTACTGATATCAAGCATGCTGTCTTCCTGCGTGACTTCAACGACTGGGGGCTTCATGGTGGATGCTTCCAAAGAGCGAGCTGCTAGTGACTATATCCAACTTGCGTTAGCTTATTTGGACAATAACGACATGCCCGGTGCTCGGCGCCACGTGAATAATGCTCTCGATATCGATAATCGAATCTCTGATGGCTATATGGTGTTGGCGATGGTTTTTCAGCGTGAAGGTGATTTAGATTTGGCCGATTCGAATTTTCTACGAGCGATCAGTCTTGACCAGGACAATTCCCGTGCGCGAAATAATTACGCGGCGATGCTGTTCTCGCAAGAGCGCTTTCGCGAATCCTATGAGCAATTGGAAAGAGTAGCGAGTGATACCAGCTATGAAGGGCGATCGCTTGTCTTCGAAGGTCTGGGCAGAAGTGCTTTGCGATTGGGCAGGCAGGAGGACGCAAAGGCTGCATTTCAACGCGCGCTGCAGCTCAATGAGAATCTTTTTATAGCGCCACTTGAATTAGCTTTGGTCTATTTC
Organism: Pseudomonadota bacterium; assembly: GCA_027592275.1. Lineage (GTDB taxonomy): Bacteria > Pseudomonadota > Gammaproteobacteria > Pseudomonadales > Pseudohongiellaceae > UBA9145. The sequence goes on along the minus strand of JAQCKF010000018.1, from coordinate 47,277 downwards.
GATCAGGAAGACTACCCACTCGCTCGTCAATATTATCAAACCTATTTGACCACTATTGCGTTTCTGCAATTACCGTATACGCCGCGAGCGCTATTGGCTGGTATTCAAATTGAAGGTTACTTCCAGAACGCAGAGCTTGTCGAGAATTTTTCTTTGGTTCTTACGACTCTTTACCCGACTTCACCGGAATTTCAGACGTTTCAAAGGCTAAGCGATGACAATTGAGCCGCTGATTGAGCCGGCCGCCGAGCTTGAGGCCACAGAGCAATCGGTTGACGCCCTGACAGCAGGAGATATTCTCCAGCAGGAGCGGCAGCGTCTGGGTCTGAATGAGAAAGAAGTCGCCGATAAACTGCATATCACCAGGCACTACGTTAAGGCTTTGGAATCCAATAGCTATGAAAAGCTACCTAGCTCTGTTTTCGCCAAGGGATATCTGAAGAACTACGCCTTATTGTTGGGTTTGGATGTTGAAGACCTAACGTCCCGCTATGATGAATTTACACATCAGCAGAATGCCGACAGCGCGGAAGAGAGACGACTGTTAAGAGTGCGCAAGAAAAAAAACCGTAACAAGCCTTTGGTAATTGTTTCCTTAATGGTATTTGTCGTCGGCTTTTTGGGGTTGTGGCTTGCGAATAGCTACTTTGGTGAGGAGTCTGTTTCTGATGTGCCTAGTGCCGCTGAATCTGTTGGTGCTGCCGAGAATCTTAGGCCGGCTTTGTCTCAGGTTGTTGAGCAACAGCTAACGACGCAGCCGCAACTTACTCTGGAAGTTGAGACAGAGGAAACCTCGGTCCCAGCCCGCCAGCCGATGATAATCCCGCCTTCGGTAACAGAGGCAGTGGTTGCTCCTGAGCAGTTGCTCGAAGCAGATTCGGGATCCATTGTGGATGCTCAAGGCGGGGAGGTTGTTGAAAGCGATGAGAATAGAGGGTCCGAAGGAGGGCCTAGCATAGAAGAATTAGTTGTTACGCTAGAAGCTTTGAGAGTAGAGCAAGCAGCGAACGCAGAGCTAATTGCCGATATCGAGCAGCTTCAAGTGATCAGCGTAGGAGAGGTAGGGGACGATATTCTACGAATCAGTTTCACCGGAGAGAGTTGGGTTGAAGTTAATGACAGCGAATCTCAGCAGATCTATCGCGATATCCGTGAAGGAGGCGATGTGCTTGAAATTACTGGCAGTGCGCCATTCAATGTCTTGTTAGGCGATGCTCCCTTTATTAGTATGAGCCTCAACGGCGATGAAATTGACCTCTCTGCTGATATTCGAATCGACAACTCGGCACGCCTCACTGTAGGCTTGTAACCCATGAAGACTAACTCATCAATTATTCGTCGTAAGACTCGCCAGATTATGGTCGGCAATGTTCCTGTGGGCGGCGATGCACCAATTTCCGTGCAGAGCATGACCAACACCGAGACTTGCGATGTTGAGGCGACACTAGGCCAGATTAATCGCATGGTAAATGCGGGAGTGGATATCGTTCGCGTCTCCGTACCCAGCATGGATGCGGCAGAAGCCTTTAAGAAGATTCGCTCGCAAGTGGAAGTGCCCCTAGTCGCCGACATACATTTCGACTATCGCATTGCCTTGAAAGTGCTTGAGAATGGGGTTGATTGTCTGCGCATCAATCCGGGTAATATCGGTAGCGAGGAGCGCATTCGCGCCGTTGTAGATAGTGCCAAAGACAAGAATATACCGCTTCGAATCGGCGTAAATGCAGGTTCTCTTGGGAAGAACTTGTTGCGAAAATACAAGGAGCCCAATTCCGAGGCAATGGTTGAGTCTGCGCTGACGCAGATAGATATACTCGACAAGCTCGATTTTCAAAATTTTAAAATTAGCCTGAAAGCCTCCGAGATATTTATGACCCTGGCGGCCTATCGGAGTTTAGCGACACAGATAGATCAGCCTTTCCATCTCGGCATCACTGAGGCAGGCGGCCTTCGTTCCGGCACAGTTAAATCGGCTATCGGCCTGGGAGCTATGTTGATGGATGGGATTGGCGATACAATCCGTGTCTCCCTCGCAGCTGACCCGGTCGAAGAGGTTAAAGTTGGATTCGATATACTAAAGAGCCTTGGCCTTCGTCATAAGGGTGTCAATTTAGTAGCTTGCCCTAGTTGTAGCAGGCAGAATTTCGACGTGATCTCCGTGGTTAATGAATTAGAGTCCCGATTAGAAGACATAACTACACCGATTGATGTGGCAGTCATTGGCTGTATCGTGAATGGCCCGGGCGAGGCGAAGGTTGCTGAGATTGGGTTGACTGGTGCGAGTCCAAGTAATCTCGTCTACAGAGAAGGCGTTCCCGATCACAAGATAAATAATGAAAATCTTGTGGATGAATTGGAGGCGATGGTGCGTCAGCGCGTTGCCGAAAAGAAGAAAATGGAAGAAAACCTAATCGCCTCAAGCTAGCGATCAGTCACAAATCTATGGCGAAATTACAAGCAATTCGAGGTATGAATGACATACTTCCTGATCAAACTCCAAACTGGCAATATGTTGAAAAGTGTTTTCAGCAGGTAGTGCATCGTTATGGCTATCGGGAAATTCGTTTCCCTATTCTCGAGCAGACACAACTGTTTAAGCGTTCAATTGGGGAGGTCACTGACATCGTCGAGAAGGAGATGTACAGTTTCGACGATCGCAATGGCGATAACTTGAGTTTGCGTCCAGAAGGCACGGCCGGTTGCGTTCGTGCTGCCGATCAGCACGGTTTACTATTCAATCAGCAGCAACGACTGTGGTACCAGGGCCCAATGTTTCGCCATGAAAGGCCGCAGAAGGGCCGCTACCGACAGTTTCAACAGTTCGGTGTAGAGGCCTTTGGCATGGCTGGACCGGACATCGATGCAGAGGTGATTCAGGTCAGCGCTTCTCTGTGGTTAGACCTAGGCTTAGAAAAATTCCTCACCCTAGAGATTAACAACATCGGCTCCGCGGAAGATAGAAAACGCTATGCCGCCGCCTTATCAGCATTTCTAGCTTTCCATGCAGACGAACTCGATGATGATGCGCGCAATCGAATGCACAGTAACCCAATGCGGGTACTCGATAGTAAGAACCCCGCCGTTCAGGAAGCTCTGAAGAATGCGCCTGCTCTGGTTGATTACGTCAGCGATGAGAGTATCGCTCACTATAGTGAGCTGAAGAGCCTGCTTAGCCAGGTTGGAATTGAGTTCGTCGAGAGCCCCCGCCTGGTAAGGGGTTTGGATTACTACAATAACTGTGTGTTTGAGTGGACTACCGATTCTTTGGGCGCACAGGGTACAGTCTGCGGAGGAGGTCGCTACGATGGCCTCGTTGAGCAGCTCGGGGGCAAACCTACGGTTGCGGCTGGTTTTGCGATGGGTGTCGAAAGGCTTGTCTTGATGCTCGATTCTCTTGGCAAGATTCCCGAAGCCACCTCGCAGGTAATCGATGTGTATATGGTGGTTGTCGGTAGCGAGTTGGCCGGCCCGGCCCAGTTGTTAGCCAAGCAGCTGCGGCAGCAATTTCCTGAACTAGGCCTTATCAGTCACTGCGGTGGGGGAAAATCCAGTAATCAAATGAAACGCGCATTCAACAGCGGGGCGCGGCTGGCTATTGTATTGGAAACTGAATCGGGACAGCCTCTGGAAACAGTCAAAATTCGCCCTTTAAATGATTCCGCTGACTCGGTCAGCGTCGAGATAGCAAATTGCGGCGATAAACTTGCTGAATTTCTTAGTATTTCAGAGTGATAGCAGCATTGATTCGTGTCAGCAGTGCCTTAAACAAGTAGAATTAGCGGTTGGTCAGGGATAGTTTGCCGAATGTGGTGGTCTGATAATCCGGGCAGGTCGAAACTGTTCGAATAATTAAATGAATTAAGGAGTAAGTCGTGGCGATTAACGCGGCAGAAGAAGAAACAGTAGAATCACTTAAGCAGTGGTGGGAAGAAAACGGCAAACAGCTAATCATCCTCGTTGTTGTAGGTTTTGCAGCCTTCACGTCATGGTTGGTTTGGACTAATTCCCAAAACGCTAGCCTAGATAGCGCCTCCGATATGTATGAGGAGATCCTAGCATTGGCGATAACTGACGCCGGACAGCCGGGAACACTACTTATATCGCGAGATTCAGAACGAATAGTCGAGCTAGGTGCGCAGCTGCGCAGTGAGCATGGCGATTCTACTTACGCCAAATTAGGCTCCCTATTTGCTGCGCAACAATCTGTTCGCAACGATGACTTGGATGCGGCGGAAATCTCTCTGCAGTGGATTCTAGATAACGAGCAGGGCGGGCTATTGAGTGATGCCGATGAAGGCCTGCTGCTGACCACGAACTTGCGACTCGGTCGTATTATCTTGGCGAAGGGCGACGCGGAACGTGCGCTCGCACTCGTGAACAATCTAGACCCCAAAACTTTTGAAGCTGGCTATTCGGAATTACGGGGTGATATTTACCTAGCAATGGGCCGGGAAGTGGACGCGCGTGATGCGTACAATGCCGCTCAGCAGGCAGGATCGAATAGCGATGGTCTGCGTATGAAACTGGACGAGTTGTCCAACGAAAGCTAGCCCTACTGCTAGTTAACAGATAGCCAGATGAGTTCCAAGATGAATCCTACGAGCACCGGACCAAGACAAAATTGCGCGACCTCTGGGATTCGTCTGCTAGTGCTGCTTGCATTAGCTTCTGTGCTAACGGCCTGTGCAGGGTTTAGCGCTCCCAGCCTAAATCCATTGAATTGGTTTTCCGATGATGAAGTCAATCCTCCTACACCTCTAGTCAATATTCCTGTTGAGGCAACACTGACTCGTCAGTGGAGCGTTAGTGTTGGAAATGGACAGGGCAAAAATTACACTGAGATAACCCCCTCCATAGACGGCGGCGTTATCTACGCCGCTAGCGAGAATGGTGCTGTGGCCGCAATAGAAATTAGCACAGGAAACACGCTGTGGAGAACTCGAGTCGAGGGAGTAATCACTGGCGGGGTTGGATCTGGCGACGGCTTGGTCATGGTTGCCACAGAGAACGCTGAACTCGTAGTCCTCAATCAAGCGGATGGAACTATTAAATGGCAACACGCAGTTTCCAGTGAAGTTTTGTCTGCACCACAAACAAATGGCGATGTCGTTGTAGCGCAGACTGTAGACGATAAACTGGTAGCCCTGGATGTCGACGACGGTGAGCAGCGCTGGACTTATGAGACTACACAGCCAGCACTCACACTGCGCGGCAGTAGCAAGCCTGTTATTGCCGCAGATACAGTGATTGCAGGGTTTAGCAATGGCACGCTCGTCGCAGTTGCGGCGGAAGATGGAGTTTATCTTTGGGAGGAGCGGGTGGCCGTCCCGGAAGGCGAGTACGATATCGACCGTGTCATCGATGTGGATGGCGATTTATTGTTAGACGGTGGCCGAATTCTAGCCACAAGCTATCAGGGCAACTTGATGGCGTTCGAAGTCACTTCTGGGCGAATCGTCTGGGGCATGGAGGCTTCCAGCTATCATGGAATGGAGCAGGGTTTCGGCAACATTTACTACTGTGATGACAAAAGTCAGATATTTGCGATTAGAGACAATAGCGAAGATATCGTTTGGGAGAACTCCGATCTACTTAATAGACAAATTACGGCACCCACCGCAGTCGGCAACTATATCGCAGTAGCTGACTATGATGGTTATGTTCACTTACTATCGCAGATTGATGGGCGCATAGTAGGTCGCATCCAGGCTGACAATGATGGGGTGAGGGCTAATCTTTTAGCCAACAATGGCCGTCTTTATGTTTTCGGCAATAGCGGTCGGCTGACTGCTTATCAACTGCAATAGCATTCGCAACAAACCGTTTGCACATTTATTTAGGTTACTACCATGAGGCCAGTTATAGCCCTTGTTGGCCGTCCCAACGTAGGAAAATCCACTCTCTTCAATCGGCTCACGCGATCGCGCGAAGCGCTGGTCGCAAATATCCCCGGTCTCACTCGGGATAGGAAATATGGTGACGGAGAGATAGAAGGTCATTCATTCATTGTTATCGATACCGGTGGTATTAGTGGCGATGAAGAGGGCATCGATCTGGAGATGGCCTCACAATCACTTCAAGCTATCGAAGAAGCCAACATCTGCCTGTTTATGGTAGATGCTAAAGATGGTCTCCTGCCCGATGACAACCGAATCCTCGATCATCTACGTAAGCGCAGCAAGAATACCTGTCTAGTCGTAAACAAGATCGATGGTCGTGACCCCGATGCGGCGTTAGCGGATTTTTATAGCTTAGGCCTGTCGGAAATCTTCCCCATCACTGCGACTCAGGGTCGTGGCGTGAAGAGCATGCTGGTTAAGGTGTTAACCGACTTCGAGCAGGCGGCAATCGATGCGGGTGAGGGTGAGGCAGTTTCTCAGGATGTTGCAGCAACAGGTATAAAGATTGCGATCGCAGGTAGACCCAATGTCGGTAAGTCGACGTTGGTCAATAGAATGTTAGGTGAAGAGAGAGTGGTCGTGTTCGACGAACCCGGCACCACTAGAGATAGTATTTATATACCCTATGAGAGGCGCGGAAGGCGGTATACGCTTATCGATACAGCGGGGATAAAGAAGAGAGGCCAGACTAAACAAACGATTGAAAAATTTTCGGTGGTTAAGTCGTTACAGGCCATTCAAGACGCGCATGTGGTGGTATTGATCATCGATGCTCGCACAGGAATTGTAGAGCAAGATTTACATCTGCTTGGCTACGTTGTTGAGACGGGGCGTGCGCTCGTCATCGCCATCAACAAATGGGATGGCATGCACTCTGAAGACAAGGATCAGGTTAAAGATGATATTCGCCGCCGTTTTGTCTTCGTGGATTTCGCTAAGATTCATTTTATATCGGCGCTCTATGGCACCGGTGTGGGTGATCTCTACAAATCCATACATACTGCATACGAATCGGCGACTAAGACTCTGACCACCCATCGACTCACCGAACTACTTCAAGATGCAGTCATCGATCACGCGCCACCTATGGTGAATGGCCGACGCATCAAACTGCGCTACGCTCACGCCGGCGGACAGAACCCGCCAATAATAGTTATACATGGTAAGCAGACTGATAAGCTGCCTGGCAACTACAGTCGTTATCTGGAGAAAACCTTTCGAAAGGTGCTGAATCTCGAGGGTACCCCGGTGAGAATAGAACTGCGCAGTGGCGAAAATCCTTTCGTTAAGGGAGAGGAAGGCCTGACGCAACAACAGATTTCGCAGAAGAGGCGTATCAAGAAAAATAAAGATTTGGGTAAGAAACTAGGTAAGAAAAGAGTATGACAGTGCACCTCGAAGATATTAAAAAAGCCGCAGATCGACTTCGAGGCATTGCAATCGAGACGCCAATTCATACATCCGCAGTACTCAATGAAAGAGTAAACGCTAGAGTCTTTATCAAACCAGAATGTCTGCAGCATATCGGCGCGTTCAAGTTCCGTGGTGCCTATAATCGACTATGCCAAATGAGTGAAGACCAGCGGGCGAAGGGCGCCGTTGCATTTTCCTCAGGAAACCACGCGCAGGGAATGGCCTACGCAGCCAAGTTACTGGGAATGCACGCGACTATTGTCATGCCGTCGGATGCCCCATCGATCAAAAAAGAAGGCACGCAGCGACTCGGAGCAAGTATCCGCCTGTATGACCGCGCTACTGAGTCCCGCGAAGATATCGCTGCAGAAATTGCGGCGTCCAGTGGTGCGACTCTTGTGCCTGCATTTGATGATGTTGATGTGATTGCAGGCCAGGGCACTTGTGGCCTCGAGATAATGCAGCAGTTGGCGGCAAGGGACTGTGTGCCCGATGCCGTGTTGAGCCCCTGCGGAGGGGGTGGACTATTGGCTGGCCTTTCCACGGCGGTCAAAGAAACGAATAGTGCGACAAGAGTCTACGGTGTAGAGCCGGCGAACTACGACGATCACAGTATTTCGAAGGCTGCAGGCGTGCGCACCAAAATTTCTCCACAGCTCAGCACTAGCTGCGATGCACTCATGGCTACACAGCCGGGCGAGATTACTTGGTCGATCAATAGTAAAACAGTGGATGATTTTCTGGTGGTTAGTGAGGATGAGGTTGCTCACGCGATTAGTTTTGCGTTCCGCTACCTCAAGCTTGTGGTTGAGCCTGGTGGTGCAGTCGCCTTAGCAGCCTTGCTGCACAATAAATTGGATATTAGTGGTGGCTCTGCCGCGCTAGTCCTTTCTGGTGGTAATATTGACAGTGAGACATTCGCGAGCTGTTTGCAGAAATATCCCTCGCCCTAAGTCAGGGGTGTTTGCAGATAAAAAACCGGCATCAAACTAGCAAAAAATCTAGAGGAAGAACTATGAAAATCTCTATATCGAATTTAGGCGGCTGGGTTGCAGGACTACTATTAACAACAGTGTCGTTCTCGATTACAACTTCGAGCGCGCAATCTACAGATGATTGTATTGACTCCTTGCAGTGTGAATCTTCCTGGATAGGCATGTCAGACAGCGAGCGCGATACTGTCTTTGCGTTCGCCGAAGATTACAAAGCGTTCATTCATCTGGCGCGTACAGAGCTCAGTTTCGTTGTCGAGGCAGTCGCCTTCGCTCAGCAGAATGGCTTCGAAGAGTTAACGGATTCAACTGATATCCTTCCGGGGAAAAAAATCTATGAAGTCAATCGAGACCGCACAATAAGTCTGTTGGTTATTGGTGAAGATGCGATTCAAGAGGGCTTCCATATCATCGGTTCGCATATTGATTCACCGCGTCTAGAGCTAAAAGGTAGACCGCTGTACGAAGACAGTGAATTTGCACTGTTCCAGACTAATTATCACGGTGGCATCAAGTACCATCAATGGACCAACTTGCCGCTAGCTTTGATGGGTCGCATCGATAAAAAGGATGGAACCAGCGTTCAGATATCAGTAGGCCTGGATGCCGACGATCCCATTTTTATGATTCCTGAGTTGTCCCCGCATGTTGATCGCAGCAGAAACTCAAAGACCCTCGCTGACTTCATTACCCCAGAAGACCTCGATCCGGTCATAGGGCATATTCCAGATGAAGACGGTGGCGATGTAGCAGATCAGGTTCTAGCCTACCTTAGTCAGGAGTACGGCGTTACTCGAGCCGATTTAGTCTCGGCAGAACTCTCCTTAGTGCCGGCCGGGGCGCCACGAGACATGGGATTCGATAGAGGGCTAATCGCCGCCTACGGTCAGGATGATCGGCTTGCGTCCTACGCAGCACTGCGCGCGGTGGCTGAGATCGACCATCCGCAGAAGACTACTATGGCCTTCCTGGTTGATAACGAGGAAGTAGGCAATAGAAATAATACTGGCGCACATTCCGATTATTTTGCCGATCTACTTTCCAGACTTTTGTATGCACAACTAGAAGGGGACTATCGTGAACCCCTATTTCGCAGTGCGCTGCGTCAGACTAAATTTATATCTATAGACGTAAATCCAGGCATCAATCCAATGGACCCAGGTGTATGGGAGGCTGGCAATGCTCCCAAGCTAGGCTATGGAGTGAACCTCAAACTTTATGGGCAGGGTAATACCGCTAATAGCGAGTTTATTGCTTGGACTAGACAGCTTCTTGATAGCAATGATGTGCCATGGCAGACAGTGACTTATAAGGTCGGGGTCGGTGGTGGTGGCACTATCGGTGGAGAGTTTTCCGCACAGAACATCGAAGTTATCGATTTCGGTGTTCCTCTGCTCTCGATTCATACGCCTTACGCGGTTAGTTCCAAGGTGGATGTATACAGCCTCTATAAGGCAGCCCTGGCGTTCTATTCCTATAACGACTAGTATTGCATAAGGGTAGGCTTGCAGCTAAATAGTGATCCTGCCGCCTGGAAATATTTCCAGAACTTCGGCGCTGATATAAGCGGTGCCGAAGGCCAAAGGGTCGCGCATAGACCTCCCGCGCAATTCAGATTATTCTCTACTTTCTGACAAAAATAATGATGAAGCTACTATGAAAATTCGAAATTCGAGAATTGCTCGTCTTCCTGCTCTAGTATTCTCTGCTTTGATCGCGGTGTCTGCGCATCAAGCTCAGGCGCAGGAGGTGGACGATCATCAATACACGAGTGAGGCGATAGAGGCGGGCCTTCAGGTTTATACGCAGCAGTGCGCCCTCTGCCATGGACCACAAGGTGCGCTCGTGGATGGCATTAACCTCCGTATTGGACAATTCCGCACCGTGCAGTCCGATGCTGATCTTCGGCAGGTGATTAGTGAAGGCGCCGCACAGGGCCGTATGCCGTCCTTTAGTTTACGCGCAGATGAGATGAATGGAGTGATTGCCTATATACGCGCCGGCTTTGATCCAGAGGGAGAGGCAGTAAAAATCGGCGACCCAATTCGTGGTCAAGCGTTGTTCGAAGGTGAAGGGCAATGTGCAGACTGTCACCGAGTTAGAGGAGTTGGGCCGCGTACTGCACCTGACTTGAGTAACATTGGCTCTATTCGGACTCCAGCCTCACTACAGAGAAACCTACTTGATCCCGCGACTGCGCTGCTGCCGATCAATCGCCCAGTTCGGCTCGTTACTCGATTTGAGGAGACTATCGTTGGCAGACGACTCAACGAGGATACCTATACCGTTCAGGTGATCGATTCGCAGGAACGACTACGGTCGTTGAAGAAAATTGACTTGGTTTCTTACGAGATCAGCGACGAACCAAGCAAACAACCAACGACACTTTCCAGTGATGAAGTAGCAGACGTTATTGGCTACCTGCTTACCTTGCGAGGTTTAGAATGAAATTAGTCAGTCCAATTAGAATCCTTAGCATTAGTCTCGTTCTCTGTTTAGCGGTGACTAATGCATTCGCGCAAGCACCGTATGAACGAATATTAAATTCAGAAGACGAGCCAGAGAACTGGCTTACCTATAATGGTGGTTATAAGAGTCAGCGGTATAGTCAGCTCGACCAAATTACACCAGAGAATGTATCCGAGTTGAAATTGCAGTGGACGTTGCAGAATCAAGTTTTCGGTGCATGGCAATCGAATCCGATAGTTGTGGATGGCATCATGTATGTCACCGAGCGACCGAACAGTGTCATGGCGGTCGACGCAATAACAGGAAGAGTGTTTTGGAAGTACCGGCACGTTCCTGCAGAGAATGCCTTGATATGTTGCGGAGCAAATAACCGCGGCGTTGCTGTATTGGACGACAAGGTATTTATGGGAACGCTAGATGCTCGTCTCGTCGCTCTAGACAGAATAACTGGCAACGCCTTATGGGATGTAGAAGTGGGTGATGTTGACCTAGCCTACTCGGTGACAATGGCGCCGCTGGTAGTCAAAGACAAAGTCATTGTCGGCGTAGGCGGTGGCGAGTTTGGTATTCGCGGATACGTTGCAGCCTATGACGCTGATACCGGCGAAGAAGCCTGGAAGACCTACACGATTCCTGGCCCTGGTGAGCCGAACCATGACAGCTGGCAAGGAGACGACTGGGAGCACGGTGGCGCTCCCGTGTGGATCACTGGCTCTTTCGATCCGGATTTAAATTTAACCTATTGGGGTGTAGGTAATCCCGGCCCAGACTGGAATGCAGGTCAGCGCCCAGGTGACAATCTCTACTCCGACTCGGTGATTGCCCTGGACGCCGATAGCGGCGAATTGAAATGGTATTTCCAATTCACACCGAACGACGCCTACGACTACGACTCGGTGCAGGTGCCGGTACTGGCTGATATTGTCTGGCGCGGCACACCACGCAAGATCATGATGTGGGCAAATCGAAACGGTTATTTCTATGTGTTAGATAGAGTGACGGGGGAATTTCTCGAAGGCAAACCCTATTTAACGGTGAACTGGTCTAGCGGGCTTGACGAGAACGGGCGGCCGATACCAACACCGCAACCGGAAGGCATGCCTACCTTCCCTGGAAATCAGGGCGGTACGAATTGGTATCCACCGTCATTCAGTCCCAGAACAGAACTCTTCTATTTTAGTGCGTGGCAGGACTATGCAACGATCTACCGCGCGGAGGAGTCCGACTACGAACCCGGCAGAGCATTTCTTGGCGGAGGATTCTCAGTGTTGGCACCTGCGCCTGACGCACCTACTATCGGCATAGGTAGAACCAATCCTATTAACAACTGGACCAACGAAGTTGGCTTCGCCTCCTTGAAGGCGATGGATCCGCAGACCGGTGAAGAGGTCTGGTCCTATGACCAGTTCGATGTGAGTGACAGTGGCATGCTAACGACGGCGTCAGATATATTGTTTACTGGCGGGCGCGAAGGCTATTTTCATGCGATTGATGCACGTAACGGCGATTTGCTGTGGAACGTCAGCCTGGGTGGTCAGATCGTTATGGCACCGGTGACTTTTAGTGTCGATGGCGTTCAGTATGTCTCTGTGATTTCGGGACATGCACTATCTACATTTGCATTGCCCAACTAGGAATCTCGTATGGAATTAATTGTCAGCCCTGTTAAGAGTCTGCTTTCTAAAATCGCGATCATCCTTGCTTTGTCGCTGTTGATGTCAGCGACTGGAGCGCAAACTGCCGCGATTCAACACACAGTCGAGGCAGATGGTCACCCGATGGCGCTATGGGAGAAATCGGTTGCACAGCCGAAGGGGCACATTCTTTTACATCACGGTCGAACTTGGAGCTCTATTCCAGACTTCGATCTACAGGTATTAGGAGAAGACCTTTCTCTTATGGATGGCTTTAATGACATGGGCTACAGCGTTTGGGCACTCGATGCTAGGGGCTATGGTGAGACTCCCAGAGATAGCAGCGGTTGGAATACGCCAGACCGAGCCGCGCAGGATCTAGCGATAGTGCTGGATTGGTTGCGCGCAAGAAACGGTGAAACTACTCACGTCTGGGGCTGGTCCTACGGCTCTATGGTCGCGCAGCTCACCGCTCAAAGATATCCCCAGGCCATTGCGAGTGTCACTTTATTTGGTTATCCAACTGATCCCGATGCCCAAATTCCTCAGAGCAATAGCCAGAGCGAACCCTCAGCTCGGCCGACTACTAGGGCGGCAGCGGCATCTGACTTCATAGTGCCCGGTTCAATTTCCCAGCATGCAATAGACACCTATGTAGCTGCTGCCCTTAAGGCGGATCCTATTAGAGCGGATTGGAATCAGCAGCATCAGTGGAATGCGCTCGATGGCGAAGCGCTTGCGCTGCCAACACTATTGCTTCAGGCAGAGTTTGATCCTTTGGCAGATACCGATGCTCACGCGCGCTTTTTTGCGAAGATATCGAATCCCAATAAACAATGGGTGATATTGCCCGGTGGCGATCACGCCGCACTCTTAGAGACGCCTAGGGCGAAATTAATCAAATCGACGGTCGATTTTATTGAGTGGCTAGCCTACTAGCTTCGTTGTCCAGAAGCGTTTAACTGGATACCTTCCTCACCCCTTTACGGATGCTGATACGCGATCGGTAAAGAAATTTGGCAGGCCGTTCTATTTTTCTGAGACTAATCGGGCTGTCAGAGTTGCGGTGAAAAATACTACTGGTCGAAGTTAAGCGACTAGCCGTGTCGAATCCTATTGCTAGTCCACAGAGCGAGCACTGCAGCGAGAAGCGGTAGTAGCCCCTGCATGACCAAGTAGCTCAGTTGTACTATCCAGATGTCGCGAGCCAGCAAGTCATAATTGTTCGCAGCAAACAGCCACACGAGGTTCAATCCAACGAACACGGCTCCTATTCCCGATAAGTAGACCATCTGTGTTTGCGTAAGTACGCAGTCGCGCAGTAGGTGCTTCATCATGATTACTAGAGAGACTGGAATTAACAAGACAAGTATCCAAAGATGATTGGCTAATACCCGGCTGATAGCATGGCTATGCGCAGCTGCATCTCCGTCACCGTAGATCACCATAAGTAAGATAGACCATAGGAATATATAGGCTGGAATTATCACCGAGAGAATCGCTGAGGGTCTATTCTTTAACATGATCCAGGTGAGGAATGTGGCAAGCAGAAGCAAAGCTGTAAGAAAGGTGACAAGTAACATGCAAATCCTGAACAGTGTGGCGAGGATGCCAAGGCCGGCAAAAATATTGACTGTCTCCAAGAAGTTGTTTTGCATGCTTTGGAAGTCACTGATAAGAAAGGGACCGAGTATTCGAATGGCGATAAGCATAACCACGCCAGCGAGAAGCGCGCTGCAAAGAGAGACTCCTGTACGTATGAGCGTCAGCCTGGCGGTGCTAAGTGGGGTGGTCCGATCGTGTAGGCTCACATTGGATGTGCCGTTTTTGTAGCGCACTCCATACATGTAAATCGTTAGGCCAATACACGTAGCTCCGTAAAGAATGACAGCTAGACCCCAAGCGTTCTCAAGTTCAGGGTTGGCTCCCTCGGGCTGGGTGAATTCAATAATGGCCAAGACTGCTATCGTAATGGCAGTACCTGTCAGTCCGCCGAACAGCGCGCTATATCCACCGTGAAGTTGACGTTCCTTCCAAAACTCTGCCGCTAGGGAGGAATGTGTTGGGCAGTTAGCTATGGGTAGAGGCAAGCGCTCTCTTATGGCGCCTTGCTCTGCGGTGTTGAACACGCTATTACCAAATTCAATGAAAGTCTCACCGCTGCGCTGCTGCTTGACGCCAAAATAAGTTATTAGCAAAAGAGCGGCGGTAAAAATCAGAGCGACGAAATACTCAGAAGGATTTGCGACGATGAAGGCCCAGCTATCTTCGACTCTACTAAACTCTGGCATGAGTAGCCCGTTTAGGTACAGAGTAAACACGAGTAGCCAACCTATTATGCAAGCGACTCCATTTTCCGTCCACCAGGTCGACATCAGAGTCAGAATAGTGAATTGAAAGACTATGAAGCTGATGGGAATGATGGAAATATCTGTATTGAAATAGAGAAGGTTGACGATAATACCGGGGACGAATATTGCTAGCTGTGTCAGCACGCAGAAGAACAATAGAGGCGCTAGCAAAAGTGTGTGCGTCGAAACAGGTAGCGAGAACTCAGTTCGATAAGGAAAGCCGAGTGAGGATTGAGTGCGAGCGACGTTGTGGCTCTTGTGTAGAGTTACTGAGTAAATAAACACTAAACCGACTAGAAGAACAAAATCAGCGGCTCTAAATAGACCAAGCGTGTCTTCGCCTGAATCCATTGCAAGGTCAATTAAGAAAATAATGCTAACCACGCCAGCAATCTGAGTTAACAGTGCAGGCCAGCTCAGACTAAATGCGCTCCATGCGAGTGCTTGGCTAGGGCTTCTCATTTTGTGTTTTCCTTAAGCTGGCTCAACTCACGAATATCTGGGCGGCCCACCCGTGAGACAAAGACTTCCTCCAAAGTTGCGTGACGTGATTCGAGAACTTCACCGCCTATTTTTTTAACTGCATCTTGAAAAGCACTAATAGAGCCTTCATGGACAGCGCTCCAGGATCTACCCTCACCCGAGATTGCCACCACACCTTCTAGTAACGGCAGGGGATTTTGCGGGTCTGCAAAACGAATTGAGGAGCAATGGTGATTGTTATTAATAAGTTCTAAAGAACTATCTAGGGTTATTTTTCCCTGATGAATCATTGTTACATGGTCAGAAAGCCTTTCCACTTCCTCCAATAGATGGGAGGAAAAGATCACAGTGCGACCTTCTTCGGAAATGGTGCGTACTACTGCATTGAGAATATCTTTTCTAACTACAGCATCCAGTCCACTGGAAGGTTCATCGAGGATCAGTAAGTCGGGGCGGTGTGCAACTGCGCTTATAAGCGCAACTTGTGCTCGCATCCCTCGGGAAAGTGTCTTAATTTTTTTGGCTGAATCTAATGAAAAGGTATTTAGCAGTTCAGCGGCATAGCTCTGATCCCAGCCAGAGTGGTAAGCGCTGGTGTAGCGCATTAACTCATCGATAGACATCCAATCAGGAATATCGCGGTCTTCAGACAAATAGCCGATTCGCTTTAGTACTCCCTGGGAATTGCGTACCGGATCTTCGCCAAATATTCTCACAGACCCCGATTTCGCACGTAACAGTCCTAACAAGTGTTTGATGAGAGTGGTCTTGCCAGCACCGTTAGCACCAACTAGTCCATAGATCTTGCCTCTGCTCGCCTTAAAGTCGACGCAGTCCAGGGCATTAGTCTTGCCAAAGCTGCGCGATAAATTATTCACTTCGACTACTAGTTCACTCATCATTTTTCTCCGATCCGGCGTTCTTTGCCTGTTTTTTCTCGCCTAGTTGCGTTTGTCGGTCTCTTACTAATTCAAGCAGGTCATGCGCGTTGAAATCGAGTTGGTGAGCCTCTGCTAGAAGAGCATCGATTCTGGCTTCAATGATGCGCTTGCGCTCGCGGTCAGCAAGAGGAGATTGCTCATCGGAAATATAAGTGCCTGCGCCGCGGCGTTTGAATATCACGCCGGCTGCTTGTAACTCGTCATAGGCCTTAACGACGGTGTTTGGCGTCACATTCAATGCCAGCGCGAGTGTCCGTACCGGCGAAATCTCCTCGCCAGCCTGCAGTAGGTTTGATGCCACCATGTAGCGAATCTGATTCGCTATCTGCCTATAGATCGGGACGCCATCTTTGGTATTGATCGTTATATTCATGATTCAGCGATGCACTCCCTCTTAAACTGTACTGGTATTTTGATACAATTTTAGAAAATGTCAAGCGCTCGCAAACAATTCTTCTACGATTGATCGCAAAGCCCTTTAGATTCGGCGTGAACTGCTAAAAAATCGTGGTTCGGGAGCTGATTTCTTGATAGATTTAGCCGGTTAAATTCAATTTTATCGATCTTGGTGCTGGCCTAGCCGCTGTTAAAAGCGGGTCGAATGGTTTGGTGCTAAGGGCTACATAAATAGAGAGATAACTATGCAAGCTCCAACTTTGAAGAGATCCAATCTTACCTGGCGCACTTGTGCAGCCGCGGGTCTATTGCTGTGTTCTTCAAGTTTTCTAAGCGCTCAGGATATTCCTTTGTTCAATGAGGACCCGAGTGAGTGGTACACACTGGGTGGCGACTTTGGGCATACGCGCTATACGCCTGCCGCTGAGATCACTGCCGAGAATTTCACAGACCTAGAAGTGGCTTGGGAATGGGATGGTGCTAGCTTCGGTGCTATCAGCGGGCGCTCAACCCCGTCGCTGATCAACGGTAAGCTGATAACCGTAGCAGGCAACAAACGCTACGTTGTGGCTATCGATGCTAAGAGTGGTGAAACCCTTTGGTCATATCGCGAGCCGGACACACCGCGCGCGGCTTACTCAATGCGTGGCGACTATGGCAAGGGTGTGGGCTACGCGAATATAGATGGCAAAGACATTGTCTATATTGTCTCTCCAGGTTTTTTCTTGACGGCGCTGGATGCTGATACAGGTATTCCACTTGAGGGTTTCGGAAATCCAGTACCCATCGATGGGTTCCCGCAGACTGGAATCGTCGATCTGTTGGCTGACTTAGGTCATCCCTATGACCCCTATGAAGGTATTCCCCTAGAGACAGGCTATATTACGTCCTCTTCACCACCGATCGTGGTTAATGGGACTATCATTGTTGGTAACTCTGCAGAGCAGGGCTATCACCAGGCGCGTATCGAAAATGTACCGGGCGATATCCTCGCCTACGATGCACGCACAGGTGACTTTAAATGGAAATTCAACGTCATTCCCAAGCCGGGCGAGTACGGCCACGAAACTTGGGAAAACGATGCATGGGAGTGGACAGGTGATGTCTCTTCTTGGGCTCCGCTTTCTGCTGACCCAATTAACAATCTGGTCTACATCCCAACCAACAGCGCGACTATTGATTACTACGGCGGTTTTCGTCCGGGTGACAATCTTTACGGTGCTTCTCTCATAGCGTTGGATACGCGAACTGGCGAACGTGCTTGGCATTTCCAGATGGTAAAGCATGAAATTTGGAACTTCGACAATCCAACTGCACCGGTTCTTCTTGATCTAAATGTGCCAGGTCAGGGACTAGTGCCGGCAGTTATGCAGGCAACGAAGCAGTCATGGGTCTATGCCTTCAATCGAATAACCGGTGAGCCAATCTGGCCTATCGTAGATCGTCCCGTGCCTGCTTCGATCGTGCCAGGCGAAATGCTTTCGCCTACTCAGCCTCATGTAACACGTCCAGCAGCCTACGATATGCAGGGAATTACCGAGGACGATCTGATCGACTTCACTCCAGCACTGCGAGCTGAGGCCTTGGAGGTAATGGAAGAATATGTAATGGGGCCTTTGTTCAATCCCCCCATTCATGCTGACAACCCAATGGGCAAATATGCCGCGATGAACTGTCCTGGCGGCGCCGGCGGTGCAAATATCACCGCACCGGCTGTAGCAGATCCCGAGACAGGTAAGATGTATATTTCTTCGCACAAGGCTTGTTTTGCTCTACGGCTGATACCGGGCGAAGAGTCCGATCTGCTGTTCCCGAACTCCACGGGTATCAACACTGCTCGTTACGCAAACGGTGTGCGCGGCGCGACAGCAAGACCTCCACGCCTAAGTTCAGGTATCCCTATCGTGAAGCCACCGTATAGCCGAATTACAGCTATCGATATGAACACCGGCGATCACGCGTGGATGATTCCTACCGGTGAAACACCTGATCGTATCGCCAACCATCCTGCGCTTGCGGGCGTAGATGTAGGTAATACGGGAACAGGCGCGTTGGTGCCAATGGTCGTAACCAAGAACATGTTGGTTTATTCAGACCAGGCCGGCGATGGCACGCCAATGCTCTACGCGATCGACAAGGATAGTGGTGATATCATGGCTCAGATGGTAGCACCAGGGGGAAGCAGCTATGGCATGAGTTCTTGGGTACACGATGGCCATCAGTACATCTTGTTGCAAACTAGTTCTTCACTGACGGCAATGACTCTGCCAGGCGCAGCGGACGAAGCTGGCGGCGCTCACTAAGCGCTCAATAATAAATCGCTTAGAGAAAAGAAGTAAAAAGATAAAGAAACACAGAAGCCGGATTGATAAACTCATTCCGGCTTTTTTGTGCCGGAATCTATTTGATTCCAAAATCAATCGTTGGAGAAAGTTATGATTAAAGTTGCAGGGAGTTGTCAGTGTGGTCAACTCAAGTTTGAAGCAAAGTCGGAGCCTGTACTGGAACTAATCTGTCACTGTAGGGATTGCCAAGATGCATTGCAGGCCGATTTCGCGAATATTGCCTTCTTCAAAATAGATGAGACTTTAGTCGAGGGCGAGCTAGCGGAAAGAATCTATCTTGCAACATCAGGTAATGAAACCTGCAGGCAATATTGTGTTCAGTGCGAAACGGTTATGTTTGATCGCTCCGAAGGATTTCCACATTTGCTCGGCGTAATGGCAGGGCAGTTGCAGCCACCCTTTGAATCCCATCCTGCATGTCATGTCTATGTGAGTGATAAGAAGGCGGAGGTTGAAATTCCTGAAGGAATGAAGCAATACGAGACTGGTATTAGTTAGTGGTTCTGCTTTTTGCAATTCACTTATAGAAACTCGACGATGCCTATCAGTATTGCAGCCAACGCTAATACCCAGCAGAGGCAGGCGAGGGCATCGATGACACTATAGCGTAGTCGCTGTAATCCGCTGACGCCTACCAGTGCTGGAATAATGCTACGGATTGCAGGAATGAAACGCCCGATGAAGATGGCGGCGCTGCCGTAATGACGGATGAGGCCTTCCGCCTTCGCCACATTGGCCTGGTATTTTTTGATTACGCTGATCTCATGAAACTTCGTGCCTAATGTACGCCCAAAATAGTAACCTGAATGATCGCCTAACAGCGCCCCAAAAAAAGCGAGTGGTAACAACATCTCGAGTCCAGCAATGCCATTATTATAGAGAGTGGCACTCACCAATAATAGTAGAACACCGGATACGACTAGGCCTATGCCAACGCACGATTCCGCAAACGCGAGCAGGGGCACGAGAGCGATAGCGTAGTCGCGATTGCTATCTAGCCAATCTAGTATGAATGATTCGATGTTTCGCTCCTTTCAGCAGCTTGGGCGAAATGCGCCTTACCAATAGTCTCCTAGGATAAGTAATACGCGAATTATGGTTGGATAGATGACTTACTTTTATTCAAACAATAAAAAGGGCAGAACTGAATTTAGTGCTGCCCCTTTGCAGTTGCTGGTAGAGAGTTGTCGCGTTACTGATTGGTCTCAAGGGCCGCTAACTTTGCGTCTAGCTCTTCGCTTAAATCGCCGCTAAAACTTGCTGCATAAGCTGTATTACCGTCCATCTGCAATTTCAACCAAGCAAAGGTAAAGCGCGCCTGATTCGCTAATTCAGTGCCACCATTCGTCGGCAGATTGTGAGTTCCTTCGGCGAATTCTACGTAGGCTTTGTTGGTGCTGTCTGCGATTGAATCATACAGAGCACGGGCATGACCAGCTGGAGGTGCTACGGTGTCTTCACTGCTGGTGAAGATTAGAGTTGGAACGGTTAATCCGCTGTAGTCACCGTCGAATGACGCGCCAAGTTCACAGCAGTATGGCATTAGAGGTATTACCGCTTTTATCTCGCTGCCTAGTTCCAGCGCGGCGGCTAATGCTGCGCCGCCACCTAGGGAGTGCCCCATGATTGCGAGCTTAGTCGCGTCGACTTTGCCGCTTATTGGGCTTTCGCTGTTGTTGATCTCACCCTTTAAGAATGCGACGGCGGCGATATGCGCTTCCTTTCTTGGCTGGAATGTATCGCGGGGATCGTTGGTATCGATAATCATCACTACAATGCCTAGCGAGGCGAGGGCGGGGCCCCACCAGTCATAGATATCTTTAGTAGCTGTATAGCCCGGAACTAGCACAACGGCGCTAGAAGGCGCTGCAAAGCTGAGTGTTAATGGGTAAAAGATAGTTGCTGAGGCGAATTCATCAACGTTGACGGTGGGTTCGTAAGTCCTGACCTCATACAAAGCCGTGTCAAACTCGTTGCCGATCGCTCGGGCGATCTCTCGACCCTGCGGACGGTAGCGTCCTGGCTCATCTGTATCCTGAGCGATTGCCGGCGAGATAGCGGCGAAAGCGAAAGAGGTGGCAGTTAAAAGGGTGAGTATCAGCTTGCTTGTCAGCTTAAAAGATTTCATTGTTATTTTCCTTGCCGTTCTGAAGGGCATTTTTAAATGATCAGGCTTCTGGGCTTCGATAGTCTAAAATCTGTGATTCTCGAGCCCTCATGCACCGGCAGGTTCTCGAGTCTGAAGAATGAATATAGCAAAGGCCGCAGGTCGAAGAAATGGCCTTCGGCGTAAACTCAGAGCTTATTCTTGTCCATTTTGTCCTTTCTCTTCTCTTGCCGCCGTATAGCGAGCCATGAATCTACGCTATGGGGTCCTGGGCCGAAGGCAAAAACCACTAGAAAGGCAGTAAAGTACATGGCGGCCAGTTCGCCGTTTTTTAGCGTCGGAAACCACGCGTAGTGGGCTGTTAGATAGGCCATAAGCATGATGAAGGTAGCGAGAAGAGCGGCGAGATGGGTCCATAAGCCGATTAATATAAGCAGGCCACCAAAGAATTCCACAACGCCGGCTATAAACAGGGCATTAATCTCCATTGGCATCGGCCAGGAAACAAGATCTGCGATATTGATCGATGTCATACCACCGCCCATAGTGGGTTGTGGGTTTTCACCGAACAGTTTGCCGTAGCCATGGGTCATAAACATGGCGGCGCTAAGCACCCGGAACAGGGTCCATGTCCATTCTTGGGAGTTTTGTGCGACACCCTCGAAGAGTGAGTTGATCTTGCCAAGCATAGGCGCAGCCTCTTTCATTATCTGTGTGTTCGTTAAAAGCTTTCGTGTTCGAATCTTGTTTCAAGCGTTGATAAATTGCAATAACCTTCATCTACAGTGCGTACGATAGCGGGAGATTAAATCGCCATTTTGCGCGGAAGGTTTGAGGCAGGACTAGGTAAGGGTTTAGGCACAGACGATGAGCGGCAAGATACTGATAATCAAGATAGGAAATACCCTACTACCTAGTTTGCTGGACGAGAATGAAGACTTCGAGGATTGGTTTATCCGCGGAACGGGTTTGGACTAAAACCGTTTTGCTTGCTGCGCTGTCGACAAAGGTGAGTCCTTGCCAGCGATAGATGATGTCGTCGCCGCAATCGTTACTGGTTCGTGTGCCTATGTCACCGATCTTGCTCCCTGGAATGAAATTGCGGCCGTCTATTTGTGACTTCTTCACGAACAGCAAAAACCTATCTTGGGCGTTTGTTATGGGCACCAATTACTGGCGTGGGCTTTTGGCGGTGTAGTCGGATTTCATCCCAACGGTAGAGAGATTGGAGCCATCGACGTGGAACTTACTCTGGAGGCTGCGAGTGATGTGCTGTTTGCCAAAATGCCGAGGCAATTCAGCGCGCAGGCTCACATCAGCAGGCTGTCTTATCCTTGCCGGATGAGGCGGTGCTTCTCGCAAAGAATAGCTTTGATGCACACCATGCATTCCGCTTGGGTTCATCGACTTGGGGGGTGCAGTTCCATCCTGAATTTAGCGCACAGGTAATGAGTACCTATATTTGCGAGAGCAGGAATGATATCGCCAGGGAAGGTCTCAATGTGGAGGAGTTGTTGGCTAGAGTGGATGCTACGCCAGTATCTGCGAGTTTGCTGCAGCAATTTTCTGCGTTACTCATAAATGAGCAGTAACAAAATGCGGGAAGCGCGCGGACGTTAGTCCGCAGACTCCGCAAATTCTTCATTCACGACTTCAGTGATTCGTTCTGCCGTGGGCTGCCTAAGTAGCCTGCCATTCACAAATACGGCAGGTGTTGAAAGCACGCCAGACGAGTTGCCGCCACGTTGATCATTGCGAATCTTCTGCACTACTTGGTCGGAGTCGACATCGGCATGCAGACGATCCAAATCTAGGTTTAACTCCAGCGCATAGCTATCGAACTCACTTTCTACGTTAGAAAGGCCGGACCAAATGGCTTGCGTGGCGAACAGGTAGTCATGCATTTCCCAGAATCGTCCCTGGTTTCCAGCGGCTTCAGCATACAGAGAAGCCATCCAGGAATTGGGATGTGCGGCAGTAATGGGGAAATGCCTAAAGACTAGGTGTGCCTTATTACGTAAATCGGGCCAGATGCGGGTCATCGTATCGTTTTCAGTGGCACAGGCCGGACACTGAAAGTCTGCATAGACAACAATGCTTACCGGTGTGGCGGCTGTTCCTCTAACGTGATCGTTGTCGGCGATTTCGACAGTAGAGTAGGTTGGACCCTGACTTAGGAGCGTGTAGAGAGTTAGAAGTACAAGAACCGGGGCCACTACGTACATGGCAACTTTCATCATTAGTTTGCGGGTTTGATCTCTGCCCATAGCGGCATGTTCTTTCGCTTCTTTGCGTTTTTTCTGTTCTTCTCTTTTGTTCATCTATCAATGCTACCTTGTCTGGAATGGGGTGTTCACGCCCCTACTATAACGTCTAGACGAAGTGAGTTAAACAAGATTAGACACTAGTGGGGGGGAGGGTGACACAGCCGTGGATTCAAGTAATTAGAGTAGAAAGGCGTAACCAATCTTGCAACCAATGTGGATGCCTTGATCCTGATGCATGCCAATCCAACCTTCATTTTTGGCGAAGTCGGTAATCCAGTGCACGACGGTCTCGAGCACGCCAAGCCAGATATTGCCGGTGATAATATAGACGATGCCGCCATGAACCAGCGCATGAGCCGTTAACCAGTAGTACCAGACTGGAAATAGGCTGTGTTCTTTACTGTGAATTTTATCATTTCGATTTTTTCCGTACCCCATGGCCTCGGGTTGCAATACAAAGTCTGCAAGTGCATGGCCAAAAATCAACATGAAAATATTTTCAAAGAACAGCATTTACTACCTCGATATACAAACTTATGGATAAGCAATTAAGCAAGCTGCTCAAATTAGCTATACCTGATCATAAGCAGTTTCGGTGCCAAGCAAACTTATTCATGGCCAATGTGTTAGCTGTTTCACACTATTACTTCGATGTAGCCCCTAAATTTCCCCACGAGATCCCGTTTCTTTCCTAAGGCTTTGAAATTAAATAAGTTTGTAAAAAAAGCCTACACTGCACACAACGGAACTAAATGCCCTAAAGTGCATAAAGTGGACCAATTTCGGCACCTTGGGAGGCTGGAAAAGCCAGTCTTGGCATAGCTAGAAGCTATGAAAGCCAAGCAAACAGCGGGGCGGGTAGGGTTCATAAAGCAGGTATTGCAAATTCGAGGGACGCGGTTGTGTCCCCTTACTCTTCAGGGTCCTTTTTTCGCTATCGCACTAATCGTAGAAACTATCTCCCCTTCGCCGAGTCTTGAAGTGATAGTTGCTCCAACTTTTACATCTTCAGCGGATCGAATTACATTGGCGGAACTGTCTAAAGTAATGCTATACCCCCTGGCGAGGGTGCTCAGTGGGCTTACAGAATTCAAACTGCGGCTCAGTGTTTGTAGGCTAGATCGGCGCGAGGCTAATACTGAACGCAGCGACTGATCCAGCCTGCCGCGACCCGCAGCAAGGCGTATCTGATTACGTTCAAGTAACTGCTTCGGTGAATTGGCCGAAAGAGTGCGTTGGATCTGCGTGAGTTCAGTTCTTTGCGATGCGATATTGCTGCTCATCGCTCTGCGTAGGCGGATATCCAGTCGGTCCAGATTCTGCGCTTGTTCCTGCAAGCGACGATCGGGATGCTTTAGCTGCTTCGCTATCCAAGTTAACTGTTGCCGGCCCTGTTTGATCGCTAAGCTGACAGCATTTTTGAATTGCGCGCTAGTGGAAAACAGCAGCTCGAAATAATCCTCTTGATTGGGGCTTAGTAATTCGGCAGCGGCGGAAGGCGTGGGGGCTCTTAGGTCCGCTACAAAGTCTGCAATGGTGAAATCTACTTCGTGACCGACGGCGCTGCAGATTGGCAGCTCACTTGCGAAAATCGCTCTAGCCACGCGCTCCTCGTTGAACGCCTGTAAGTCTTCTAAGGAGCCGCCGCCACGACCGACGATCAATGCCTGTAGTCCTAATTTTTCAGCGAGATTGTTGGCCCGTTCGATGGCGCGCACGATTTCATCGGCGGCACCCGCACCTTGAACGATAACAGGCAGTAGGGTGATCCTAGTTGCCGGGAATCGTCTTGCGAAAACACTAAGTATGTCTTGCACCGCTGCGCCTGTTGCGGAGGTGATTACGCCAATGTGTTGATAGCGACTATGCATCTCCTGCTTGTTCTCGTCAGCGAAAAGACCTTCGTCGTGCAGCTTGCGCTTCAGTTGCTCGAAGGTGCGCTGCAAAGCGCCATCGCCAGCTTCCTCCATGCCATCGAGGATGAGCTGATAGTCGCCGCGGCCTTCATAGATGCTAAGGCGGCCACGCACGATGATCTGTTTGCCGTTCTCCGGCTTGAATCGAACCATGCGATTGCGATTTACAAACATCGCGCAACGAATCTGTGAGGACTTGTCTTTAAGTGTTAGATACCAATGCCCAGAGGATGGCACGGAGAGATTTGAGATTTCACCCTCTACGATGACAGCGGGGAAATTACTTTCCAGCAGCGAGCGCGCCATACTATTCAGGCCGCTCACAGAGAGTATATTTTCAGCGTGGTTTTTGTCGTAGGGATTTTTGTCGCGTTGTGAGTAAGGCATAAGCCAATACTACCCTAGCGGTATTGGATTCGATAGCAGTGCGCAGGCTGAACGGATCGGCACTGTCATAGAGGGGTAACTGGCAATTAGGGCAGTGGATTACTTTGGTTTCTAGCTCTGTCCCTTTTAATGTCGGACATTTGATGGTTTGCCCACCTAAGTGTCCGACAAGGGAATGCCTTTCTAACTAGTTCCCCCTAGAGAGAGTCGGATATGCCTCAGTGTAAATCCAGTCATTGTCGCGTGCTGGCACATGGCAGGCTAAGCAATCATTTTCATAATTCGTCGCCGCATTTTGAGTTGTATCGTCAGCTGTGAACAGTGCCCAGCCCCAACCATCTCCCCATACTGGATTACTACTGAAGCGTCCTCGGCTGTCTTTGATCATGACAAACCACTGCTTAATATCTTCCGTGGCGTAACTTACGCCCGCACCGGTGGTGTAGTCATCGGTCGATGAAACGCGAAGTTCTTTTACCAGCGTGGCCCCATCTGGAAATAACCCCGTTTCTCGATACGCTTCTACAGATGCAAGTTGTGTATACACATCATGAAATCCACTCGCGCCACCTTCTGGAACAAACCAGGAACCGAGGTGAACCATTGAATCTCGAAAACCTTCGGGGAAGCTTATATCTCCATTACTATTCACATGAGAAGAAAAGCTTCCCTGCGCAGCGACTGAAATCATATTGACCCCAGTCGCTATAACTAGTGTGGTACCCAGTAGGGCGAGGATGTTGACTTTTTTCATATTACCTTCCCATAATTAATGAAGAGAGCACGCCGCCAGTTGCAGCAGGACCAGTTCCTTTGCCAGCGGTTAATACGGGATAGTATTGTGTAAATACAAAGTCATCCGCCGCTGAAGCATCATGACAACTATTACAAGACGCAGTAGGCATCGCTGTTGCCGTAGTGGTTACGGTTTCACCCTCTGGTGTAGAAAAACTGTAGTATGCCCAGTTGCCAGGTTCATTTGGAAAGTGCGCTGCGCTCTTAATGGTCGCTTCCAATCCGACAAAATCGCCTTGAAAATAACCGTTGCCACTCACTGCGGCTTTAGAACCTACTGCTACGAGTTCTTTTATAAGAATTGTTCCCTCGCGAAACTCGCCGGTTACCTTCCAGTGGCTCCAGCTTTCCGGGTCGATGTAAACATTGTGAAACTCCGGGAAAGCGGCTTTTCCATTATTTAATTCATTCGGTGTAACCGGTGTTCCAACGTATATCCATTCTCGATAACCCGTGGGTCGCTGTAATTCTCCGTCTTCAATAGTGAAATATTCAGCAGCGCTGGCTGTTGACGCTGCGGCCATCAAAAATAGAGCTGGCAGAACTTTTTTAATCATGGGTATATTAATCAGAGACTTTTGCATGGGGTAGTTCCTGTTGGCCTTATGTGAGAGACAATTTTTTAGAAACCGCATAATAGAAGACCTAGTTCAAAAACAAGGTTTCCAGGAGAATCAATAAAGTGCCTGAAAGACTCAGTCAGCAAAAAGCCTTCGACGTACTGCGAGATGTGCTCGAGACCCTGCATTTTCGTGGATCAATTTTCTTCCGCTCAGATCTTGCGGCTCCTTGGGGCATGTCTTTGGAAAAGAACTCTTGCTCTCGATTTCACATCGCTTTATCAGGTGAGTGCTATGTGGGTTCAGATACGGATGATGCAGTGAAGGTCAAGGCACAGGACGTCATTATGCTGCCCAAAGGAAATTCACATTGGATATCCGATCAGCTAGGTCGAAAATTGGTCCCAAGTTCCAGGGCGGCCGATGCCTGTGCGTTAAATACACCGCTGTTTCAAGAGGGGGTAATTACCAATCGCCTAATATGCGGAGTAATTCAATTCGACCAGGGGATGTCACATCCGATATTTGATGCTTTACCGGCTGTGATGCATTTCCCAGCTCTCGAACTATCCGGACCGATTTGGTCAGTGATTAATTTGATTGAAACTCAGATGGATCAAGAGGAGAACAGAAATGGGGGAGTAGTAGACCGTCTTACAGAAGTTTTATTCATAATCACTATATAAGCAGTGGTGAAGATGCGACGGGTTTTTTAGCGGCGCTTAGTGATAAGCGGGTTTATAAGGCGCTCTCTCTGATTCATAAAGAACCTGAGTTTGATTGGACGTTGAATCTCTTAGGCGAAAGATCAGGTATGTCCAAAGCTACCTTAGTTCGTCGGTTTCAAGAGGTCGTTGGTGTGGCTCCCATGAGTTATATTAGCGATTGGCGCATCATGAAAGCCTATAATTTAGTGAAATACACGATCGCTCCGCTAGAGAAGATAGCGGATTCCTTGGGCTTCGCTTCATCCCGCACGCTTACTAGGGCCTTTCAAAGACGCTACGAATGCACACCTGCGGCGCTAAGGAAATCAGCGAATAAATGAACAATAGTGGGTCTGAGGGATTAGGCTAGAATTCATCTAGGGTTTCTGCTTCGTTACCCCTGACCATTCAATTGTGTCCCTTCATTTCCTCTTTTGCAGACCAGCCCCTTCATTACTAACCGAAAGGTTTGCCTTCCTCTAAACGTGCCTCTTATTAGTTATTCTTGAAATCCCCTATGATTTCTTTACTTAAACCATGGTTTAAGTCGTAGTGTATGGAGCTTCGACAAAGGAGTAATTATGTTATGCCTGATTCAACTGCGCTTTTCTGCATACTTACACCCGAAGAACTGCGAGCTCGCCGCTCTTTGGTGCGAGCCACTGTTGTTTCCCAAGTTGCCGCTTAAACTCAATAGCTGACGGTTTGCGTCTTGAATTCAACTCGGCCGAGGGGCTTCGCTCCTTGGTGGAAGAGTTCATAGTTCTCGAGCAAGAGTGTTGTAGCTTTTTGACTTTCACTTTGAGCACTCCTTCGCAAGATTTGTCCTTGATGATCGAAGGACCGCCGGAGGCGGCTGCCATGTCGAATCAAGCAGCCTTTTTGGAAAGTATCGCCGCTACAGTCACGTTAGCGCTGACATTCGATGCTGTAATAAACATATCCACAATTAAGTCGATGGCGATGAGGATGCCAATTCCCTGCACTGGCAATCCGAGAGAGATGTAGACCGGCGCCATAATGAGCAATCCGCCGCTGGGAATTGCCGGGGAGTAGAAGCTGAAAAGACCTATGGCCGCAGCGATAATAAATAGCTCATAGATTGTCAGGTCAATTCCATACAGGCTTGCGACAAAATAAGTGCCGGCGGTTCTGCCGATCGGTGAAGCGAATTTAAAAAGTGTTACCGAGATTGGCAAGACTACGCCTGACACCTTGCTGGAGATGCCTAAGGTTTCGGTCGCCGTGAAGCAAGCAGGAAGGGCGGCAAGCGAAGAGCGCGTGCTGAAACCGATAATCTGCGCCGGCGCTAACGCGCGAGCAAAGTCACGTATCTTAATTCCGCCTACATAGCTGGCGAGTGGATACAGCGCCAGGGTGAAGATTGTGATTAATGCGCACACTATGACAATGAATGAGCCCAGCACGCTAATTGCAGAAACGCCCAGTGTCGCAGCCAGTGGAAACACCAGTGCGAAAATACCTATGGGTGCGAGCGTCATGATCCAGGCGATTAACACGAACATCGTTTCTTTGATGGCGGAGAAGAAGCCCACGACATGTTCTCGATGCTCGTTTCCAATCTGCAGCAATGCCATAGAAAATAAACCGGTAAAGATCATCAGTGGCAGCACCGCATTGTTGGCAGCTGCCCGAATGGGATTGATCGGTATGAGTGCAACTAACCAGTCGCGAAAGGGAGGCAATTCACTGCTGCCGACACTTTCGGTTGTCGTGCTATCTAGCAGACTACGACTTGCTTCGGGGTCGATACTCAGCATTGCTATTAGCGGCGGGGCGACTAGGAAGGCGAATAGGCTGGAAGCAACTATCATGGATATGAACAAGGCCATGGTCTTGCCGCCGAGCTGTGCGACTATGCCAGTATTTCCTTGTCCGGCGATGGCGGTAATCATAAGTGCCATTAACAGCGGTATCACAGTCATGCGTATGGCATTTATCCACAGCGTTCCTATGGGCTCTATCATCGATGGTAATTTTGATGCCGAGCTAGCATCGAGAATTGAAAAACCAATACCACCCAATAGACCAAACGCGAGTCCAAGGAGTATGCGGGCGGAGGAGCTCATGGCTGTTTCTCTTCTGTCATCGATGCTTCCGTTAGAGTCATGCATAGCACGGCGTTGTGTACACGTGCAATAAACAACATAGCATTCGACTTGAGGCTAAGCAATTTTCAGCGAAGCGCTTTGATTGCAGCGGTTCGGGCACTTTGATACCTTCTATTGCCAAGATGAGCTATTCCCGTGAATAGCCGACGCACTCAGGATAGAACATGAGCAAGAATACCGACAAGGGTAGTAGTAACAACAAAAAACGTCGGGTGGCAAAACCGATTAGTCGGCGTACCGTGTTTAAAATGGGCTTAGCCACTGGAATCGCGGTGCCTATGTCGGCCTTAGGGCAGTCACCCAATCGCCTTAGGCCGCAACCTGGGGATCAACTGGTGTTTGAGGAAGGACCAAATCAGGATGCTTTGGTGCGCCCAGAACTGCTTGAGTTGGAAGCCAGACCCTTGTCCGCGCTGGCTCGTGACCCAGCTACGCAGGTGCTGCGAGACGGTTCAAGGCTGAATCGTCTGATGATCACACGTATCAACCCTGAATTGATGAGTGCGCCCTATCAGGCGAATGCTGCTGAGGGTGTGATAGCTTATTCCGCCGTGTGTACACACACCGGCTGCGATGTGACTAACTGGGATGAAGGGCAGTTACGCATGGCCTGCCCCTGTCACGAATCTCAATTCGATATTTACGATGGTGCTAAAGTGGTAGGTGGTCCAGCGCCTAGGCCTCTCGCCATGTTGCCGCTCGAGGTGGTTGATGGCATCGTATTGGTTGCCGCCGGCTTTCGAGGCCGGGTTGGATTTACTCAGCAATTTTAATCCGTACTAGTTTTATGCCAATCCTGGCACGCTGTAGTTAGAAGAAACAGTTAGAAGAAACAGTTAGAAGAAAAAATAAGAGGTTTAAGCATAATGATTCGCTCCAGTATTTTTCTGTGTTGTTCACTAGTATCCAGTCTCCTTTTTGCTCAGGATCTGCCGCCCTACAATCCCGTCACTGCAGAGCGCCTTCTCAACCCTGAGGAGAGCAATTGGCTGATGTATCGTGGCAGTTACGATTCTCATGGCTTCAGTAATCTCGACCAAATCAATACCGAGAATGTCGATGGCCTTGTCCCAATATGGAGTTTTTCCACCGGGCTAAGAGAAGGGCATCAGGCGCCGCCTATCGTGAACGACGGTTACATGTACGTGACTACGCCACAGAATCATATTCTTGCTATCAACGCGCGCACGGGGGATCTAATTTGGCGCTATGTCCGTTACCTGCCTGATGATTTGCAACAGTTCCACCCGACGAATCGTGGCGTGGCCCTCTTTGGCGATCGTGTCTACATGGCAACGGTAGATTCATTTTTAGTTTCGCTGGACGCATTGACCGGAGAGCTAATCTGGGAGGTTGCCGTCGCGGATTACTATAACGGCTATTATATGACCATGGCTCCGCTCATAGCCGATGGCAAAGTTATGGTGGGAGTGTCAGGCGGAGAACTCGGCATTCGTGGTTTTATTGCTGCCTACGATGTAATGACTGGCGAAGAGGCGTGGAAGACGTATACGATTCCCGCTCCTGGCGAGCCAGGCTCAGAATCTTGGCCGGGAGATACCTGGCAGACTGGCGGCGTGCCAGTGTGGCTAACTGGTTCCTACGATCCCGAATTAAACCTCGCCTACTGGGGTACCGGCAACGGAGGCCCCTGGATGGGCGATACGCGACCGGGCGACAACCTCTATTCTTCCTCTGTTATAGCCTTGGACGTAACGACGGGCGAGCTCAAGAATCACCATCAATACCACTGGAACGACTCATGGGACTGGGATGAGGTTTCCGCGCCAATACTAATCGATTTTGAGCGCGATGGTCGTAGCATAAACGGCATGGTTCATGCGGGCCGCAATGGTTATCTGTGGTATCTCGAGCGTGAAGCGGATGCGATTAATTTCGTCGATGCGAACCCCTATGTCTATCAAGACGTCTTTACTAGCATCGATCCGGTTACCGGGCGGCCCGAGTACGATATGACCAAGAAGCCAGGCACGGGCTATGAGGCAAGTTTCTGCCCATCACTTTGGGGTGGCAAGGATTGGCCTCCGGCGGCCTTCGATCCAAAGTCGCGATTGATGTTCATTCCTGCGAACGACAATGTCTGCTCCACCATGGTCGGAGAAGAGATTCAATATAGCCCCGGCCGATCTTATATGGGGCGTGGCACTTCCGAGAATGGTGGCTTTTTTGTGCGACCTGGCACCGATCACATCGGTGAGCTACAAGCCTGGAACGTAGATACCGGTGAGCGAGCATGGACCACGACATTCGAAAGTCAAAACTGGGGCCCAGTGTTGGCTACTGCGGGCGATCTCGTGTTCATGGGTGGCACCAACGATCGCTACTTTCGTGCCTTCGATTCGAGGACGGGTGAGATTCTCTGGAAGCAACGCACGAATTCCGGCATCACCGGAGTGCCGGTTACCTACACCTTAGATGGCAAGCAATATGTCGCCGTTCAGTCCGGATGGGGCGTTGATGCGCAGCGCGAACAGAACTTGCTCAATATGGCGAAGGGTGAAAGCCACTATGTGCCTCAGGGTGGTGTAATTTGGGTGTTTGCGTTACCTGATTAAGACTGAGAAATACAGCGCTGCGCTGCAAACAGTGCGGTTGTTACAAAGTAATCTACCTAGCACAAGATTAAGGATAAAGAAGATGAACAACATAAGCGCAATAGAACATCTAGTCGAAAAATTCGAGCAGAAGAAGATGACGCGAAGAGAGTTGGTGGCTTCCCTACTTGTTGCTACCGCTGCCTCAGTAGTGCCTTCTGTCTCAGCACAGACGGCGGCACCTGTGGCCATCGGCAGATCGATGAATCACGTCTCGCTCTCAGTAATTGATGTGAACCGTTCGGCGGATTTCTACAACCGCGTGCTAGGTATGGAAATTATCTCGCGTCCTGCGAACGGTGGTTTGAATATGGGCCTAGGCGGCGAGAGTTTTCTGGGTCTGTACAACCTTCCTAATCCAGGAGGCATGCATCACATGTGTATCGGAGTAGATGACTACAATCCCGATGCCCTTGCGGAGAAATTACTGGATCACGGTATAGATGCGGATGTTAATCGCGATGCCGCGAACCGAACCAGTGGTGGTGATCAGCTGTATTTTAGCGATCCGGATGGCATTCGAGTCCAGTTAGCGCAACACGGCTATTTGGGATAGCGCGGATTCTAAGCCAAGACGCTAGTAGTCTGGGGCCACTAGCCATTTCTGCTCGGTGGCCAAGGGTGCACTAAGCGTTAGTAGAAAATCCTCCAACTGAATTCTCTCTACTGTACGCAAGCCAAGAGGCTTCGCTTCATTGTGACTAAGCATGGAGCTTGGTGCGTCGTTATAGTGATTTACCACCTGGGTAAGAGTTGTCATCTGTCCGCCGTGCATATAGGGCGCTGTTTCAGAGATATTTCTAAGTGTAGGCGTCTTTAGTGCGCCGACTAAGTCGTTGGCATCGCGTGCAAATCGTAACTCAGTGCATTGCGCTGGTGAGGCATCGCTGAACTCGCCTAGGCAATTAAAAGGATCCTCTTGAGAAATTCGAACACCATCGTACCGACCCATGGACGGCATGCGTCCGGCCACTGCCAGCACACCCGTGTTATGAAACTCATGGTTGGTGAATAGCGGGCCATTGTGGCAAGTTACACATTGGCCTTTTCCGATGAATAACTTTAGGCCAGATTTCTCCGAATTCTTTAGTGCATCGTCTTCATCTGAACCCGCAACTACTTGTGCGGCGTAGTCATCGAAGCGAGTGCTCCCTGGTAGTATTTTGCGCTCGTAGGCTGCAATTGCCTTGCCTAGGTTTGCAAAGAATTGAGAAATGTCGGCCTGCGTTTTGGTGTCGAGCGCATTCCAGCTTGTCTGCTGCTGCGCATCGCCGTCTGGTGTGCCAGACTCTGGCAGCATCGCGGGCAAGCTTAGCGGCCCGAATACATTCTCATACATGTCGCGGTAGATGGCATCGCTGGAGACAAGATGCACTAACTGCGCTCTATCTGTTGCGTGCTCATGCTTCGCTTCCAAAGGTGCGAGAGCCTGTGCCCACTGGCTATCTTTCCTTCCGTCCCAATAAAACCAAGGGCTATAGGCGAGCCCAACTAGACTGGGCGTATGCATCGTGCCGATACCAACGCCAACAGCGAGGGCTAGTCCATCAGTAAACATTAGCTCAGGTTTGTGGCAGGTCGCGCAGGCAACTTGCGCATTGCTGCTTAGCCGAGTGTCGAAGAAGAGGCGATGACCAAATTCCGCTGCTGCAGGATCGTCAGCTACTAGGTTGCTAGGATCAAGCGGCAGCGGTGGAAGGGAATCCAGAGATAATGAAGCGATTAATCTGAGCTCTTCCTCGCTCCAATCCGGTACCCCAGGAATAGACAGGTAGTTCCAGCCAACGGCAACTATCAGGGCAATACTAGCGAGTAGTGGCAGCAGCAGATCTTTCTTCATTGTAGGCCGAAATCGATAATAGCAGTGTCGTCAACGCCGGCATATTGAAACTCAATCTGCAGTTCCCAGTGCCCCTGCATGTGAAATCGCACGCCCTCGAGCAAGTAGTCGCCATTGTCGAGTCGCATTGTTACTTCAGGCTGGGTAGGTAGGCCATGATCGTGCTCAGGCATACCACCGAATACGTTTAACTCCTCTAGCTCTAGGATTTCGCCATCGCGATCCAATACGCGTATATGCCAACTGTGAATTGTGTTGATGCGAAGGGGCGAAAGTTCGCTATAGATTTCAATCTTGAAGCCTTGATCCGTAACGCCGCTTAGATCGGGCAGGCGGACATCGGCCGCGTTAACAGAACAAAGGGTAAGCACAAGTGATAGGGCAAAAAGTATTTTCATAGTGTATCGGTATAAAGCCTTGCTTAGTGGTGACAATAATACGGGAAACTGCACGAGTAGAGTAGGCGGAGTAGCCTAGCTTTTCACATTAGTTAATTAGTCCGTTACCTGCTGGATTGAGTCCGAAACCATTTGCAAGTATGAAATACAGATTGAAAACCATTACGGTGGTATGAATGCTAATTCGCTGAGTGAAGGCTGGAAGCAAAGCTATGATTACTAATGAGAGGCTTTCCCAGCCGAGGCTTATATCTAGAATAATGACATCCGCCAGTTGCGCAGTTGTTAAAAATACGGCAAGGCCAATGAACACTGGAGCGCGGCGCGACATATAGTAGTCACGGAGATCGAGGCTCGTGTCCGGATCAACGTCTGGAGTAATTGCGTAGGAGACGAGAACAATAAACAGAGTAGGGAATATCAAGAACCACACTTGGTAAATAAGCGTGAATTCTATCTCGCGATAGGGCCAGATTCCGACCCAATACTGAATCGCATACAGTACGATAACGAGTGACCATCCCAAGTGTAGCCAATCTATTCTCGGCACGATGTGTGTGCGCAACAACCGTCCCCAGCCTGCGAAGATCTCCGTCAGGGCTATAGCGATTACTACCGATGCCAGTGCCATTAGAAATTCGAATAGTGTCATTGGGCGCTCTTTAGTTCTCTCAAAGCTATTTCAGTCTACTACGTTGTATCAGGTAGTTTAGTTTTCTAGGTCATCTTAAACTAAAAAAGGCAAATCCTCGCGGAATTGCCCTTTCTACTTCTCAAATCTAATTCGCGTTGCTAGCGGCGCGCGCTAGCTGGGGCGATTTTAGATTTAAACAGCGACGATTTCTTCAGCCTGTGGTCCTTTCTGACCATCAGTTACTATGAACTCAACGCGCTGACCTTCAGCAAGAGTCTTGTAACCAGCGCTTTGAATTGCACTGAAATGTGCAAATACGTCAGGGCCGCCTTCACGTTCGATGAAGCCGAAACCCTTATTCTCGTTAAACCATTTCACTGTACCAGTAATTTTCTCAGACATTTTTGTTACCTAAATTTTAAATGTAGTAATCCTGCATAGCAGGGGTCGTGCTAGAAATTCGGCGTACTTATAAACTTAATGACGAGGTGTTACTGAGAAGACTTCGAAATGGGGAGAATAAATAGTTGCTTACTTTCAAGCTAGGCGCATTTTACAGGTAAACCTTTGGCTGTCAAGGGTTTTTCGGTCATACAGCGGTGCACTAAAGGGCGCTAATTAGCGCCAAAATAGGCGCTTAAATTGAACCCTTGCGGTAGTTCTTTTTCTGAAACCGGGGAGAGCAGATCGCTAGAAACAGTAAATCATTCTCGCCGGTATTCTTGATTCGCTGGCGGGTATTCGCTGGGACTATTACCACGTCACCTGTTGTGATATCGCAAGGTTCTTCCGTCCCTACCTCGACTGAGCCGCAACCGGACAAGATCACGTAGCGCTCAGTAGTGTTCTCCAAGTAATGCCACTTCGTTCGTTGACCCTTTTCAACTCTTGCCTGAGCTATCGAGACATCTTCGTCATCTGCGGAGTTAGAAGTTTCGATAATGTGGCAACCTTCCTCGAAATAATACTCATCGTTGGAATCGTGTTTCTTAATCATAGTGGATTGTTCTATTGTTCTATTGTTCTATTGTTCTATTGTGCTGCTGCACTCAGGTCAGCTATTAGCTCATTGAGCTTCGCGGTGACTTCGGAGGTCACATTATAGTTTAAATCGGATGTCGCAATACTGTCAGATCGAAGTATAGAATCGTAGCCACCCTCGGTATAGACTTCATTGAGAGCTTCGCCTAGTAGACTGCGATAACGTTCTAAGAACTGATTCTGGCTGCTCTGAGCTTGCTTTGTACGCGCTCACCGATTTGTTGAAATTTCAATTGCTTGAACTGGGCCTCTTCTTGGATGCGCTGCATCTCGGTGCTTGTAAGAGTTGGCATATTCACCTGAAGCTTCTCTTGCAGGTCCAGCACTTCTTGTCTCAGCGAATCCGCGGCGGATTGATCGTCGCCGAGCACTGATTCCAATTGTTCTGCCTGCTGCTTCCACGCTTCGGTAGTAAACAGGGCCTCATTGAAATGGCTATGCCGATGGTCGCATGAGCGAATACGCTACCGGAAAAGAGTAATACAAACAGGTATAGAGGAATTTTTTTCATTGCTAGCTTCTATCAAAGAGTAAGAGGGGGTTGCCGCTTATCGCCTGCGCTTTTGTGGCAGGCAGAGTGAGTCGCAGTCTAGGAATTTGACAGCCTAGCTTGGAACTAGTTTCAGATTGAGAAATGTTGGGCACAGCAGAACAATATACACCTATTGCCGGAAGCAATAAGAGGATAGGAGATTGGGGAAGGGCAAAAACTAGGCTCCCGACCGCGAAGGGTCGGGAGCTTATTTAAAGCTTATCTGGCAGTACTTAGAGAGGGACTACTTTGTTTGCACAAGGTCCTTTCTGACCTTGCCCAACTTCGTACTCTACTTCTTGGCCATCATTTAGCGTGGCGAAACCGCCGTCACTTTTAATTTCTGAGTAGTGAACGAATAGATCGTTACCACCTTCCGCTGGAGTGATGAAACCGAAACCTTTATCTGCATTAAACCACTTAACTGTACCTTTACTCATGTAACCCTCGATATATAAAAATATATTGCTCTTTAACGTGCATAATTGCGAAATAGGAACCTGTTTACGATTCTTCTTCTGCTCTGTGGCGAAACTTCGTTCTCTGCTATCTCTCTATCTAGACGAAGCATTTTCATACAATGACTCGATAGAGTGACTCAGGCCCATTTCACCATTTCAGACCTGAGGCGACAGTGTAAAGTCTTCTAAGCTAAATTCATAGAGGTGTTGACCTTCACGCCAGCGACTAAAGCGTTAGGTCACTTTACCCGATTTCGTGAATATCACCCGCTGCAGTTGGCTAGAGCCTGCTGTCTTCACCTCTAGCGTCCCTTCAGCGAAAACTCCATTGAGCTATTGAAAGCACTGTAGTGATGCTCCTGGCAGAAACAGATAATCCGCATGTTCGACACCATCT
This sequence comes from Pseudomonadota bacterium, assembly GCA_027592275.1. GTDB lineage: Bacteria > Pseudomonadota > Gammaproteobacteria > Pseudomonadales > Pseudohongiellaceae > UBA9145. Next base: position 9,564 of record JAQCKF010000018.1, on the reverse strand, counting down.
CTGCGAACATCATCCCGCAGAGCTTTTTCAAATAACTGTAACTATTTGTTATATAACATATTTTTAATAATTGAACCGGCAGGATTCAAAATTCTCAGCAGTCATCGCCAATCCAGTGCCCGGCTTTCGAGCGCATCAAGGCCGCCTACGCTTAGGATTTTTGAGGAGGTTTTACCGCTGTCCAGGGCCACCTTCGATAGTGGGAGTTTGGCTGCTTTCTGGCTCAGTGAGGTTAAGAACTGCAGTTTTTGTCTCTCATTAGGCCCAATTTTTTGCTTATATCAGCCAAAAAAAAATAGTATCTCATGGTGAAAATATAGCGTTTTGTTCGCCGCTATCGATCAAATCTGCTTTTTGAGCGCTATTGGCGTGCCATCAGCCACCACTTTAGGGTGTTAGTTACCAGTTCTGCAGCGTCTTGTTGGACGAAATGGCTAGCTCCAGGGGCAGTAACGATGGTTGTGTCGGCGTCTATCCAGTCCCACGTGTTGTTCAGACCATCGGAATGCAGCGCAGTGTCCTCTAAGCCATGAAACACCAGCACGGGCATATTTAGTATTGGAGCACTGGGCGCGGCATTCGAGCTATCGCCGCGCGGATAATTCTGCTTGTAGTAAGCGAGCATGCCATCGAAGCTGGAGCGCCCGAATGCCTCTACATACTTTTCCCTTGCTGCCGGATCTACCACCCAGCCAGAAAGGGTCTGTGGGTTCATGGGCTGGCCAAAGAAGATATCGGGGTCAGTCGGCTTGCCGGCAATGAAGGTGCTGGCATAGCCGCTATTCTCCCGTTGCTCCTGATTGATCGCAAACTCTCTGGCCATACCATTGGGATGAGGAAGGTTCAGTATAACTAGATTCTCCACCATCTGGGGCAGGGCAAAGGCGAATTGCCACGAAACGCTACCGCCCCAGTCATGTCCTACGATGTTGGCTTTTTCTTCGCCGAAGTGTCTAATAACGGCAGCGACATCGCCAATCAGATTGCGCATCGCGTAGCTAGACTCATCTTGGGGCTGATCGCTGAGGTTGTAGCCGCGCTGGTCTATCGCCACCACCTTGAAATTGTCCTTTAGTCCTTCCATCTGATGGCGCCAGCTATACCAAAAGTCAGGAAAGCCATGAATCATGACTACCAGCGGCCCTTCACCGACGGTCGCGTAGTGGATTTTCACGCCGTTATTGTCAGCGTAACCGTGTTCCACCTCGTCTAGGATATCGGCCTGGGCGTTAGTGAAAAACGAGGCTAAGAGCGCTAGAGCGGCGACCTTCTTGACGAGGCTGGGGTGTTTTAGGAATTGCATGGGTTGCTCCTAGTGTTGTGTCATTTGATGCACGGGTACTCTGGTGTCCGCCAAACTACTTTTCGTATCTGATGGAATGATATTGGATGATTAGAACAGATAACTGACAAAAAGTTGATGGATATTCCTGCTAATACGGCTCTTTGGCGCGCTAGTAATTTCGTCTTAGCTGATCTAACTCCCTCCTATCCCTGTGTTCTGTATTTGTAAATGTGCGTGAATGTTAGAATTCGCGCAAAATTGAATAGGCAGTAAATCGCGGTCTGTATAAGTGAGGTAGAGAATAGAGGACATGATTAAGTCGGAACTAGCGGGTGCAATACTGGGAATCGCGGTAGCAACTCATGCTTTTTGTATCGTGGGTCATTGATACAGCGCGTTAACGTAATTTCCTACTAATGTCATGATGAGCTGACACTGACTCGGTCGAAATATCTATTGGAGTGATGAGAGATGAAGAAAAAAATTATGATTATTGCAGTCAGTCTTTTTAGCCTGCTCTGTTTGAGTGTGAGCCTCGCACAGACGGATGAGCGCCGGTCTTTATTAAGTGTGAAAGAAATCATGAATGGATTGATAACTCCGACCACGACGATCATATGGGGTGCCTACCAGTTAGAGACGGATGCACAGTGGCAGGAAGTTAAGAATGCCGCGCTCTCTGTTATCGCTGCAGGAAACTTGCTGCAGTTTGGCGGAGCGGGCGAGGGAGAAGCCGCGGCAGCAGTCGAGGCAGATTGGAAAACCTACAACCAGCAGATGATAGAGGCGGCGCGGCTCGTAATGCTAGCAGCAGATAATAAAGATGAAGAGGCATTGTCCGCCGCAGGTAACGATGCGCTATATCCGCCATGCGAGTCCTGTCACCAGCAATACCAGGCGAGATGAGCAGATGTATTCCATTCTCGTTAGTAGGCTACGACTAAAACTTAACTAGTCTACTAGTTAGACTATGAATAGGCTGGGGATTCGCTCAATGAACCAGTAGCTGGCAATTCCACCCAGGCCATAGGCTAGGCCACGCTGTAGGCTTGGCCAGAGATGCTTGAAGTATTTCGTGAAGACGAAGTGTAAGGCAAGCAGCGTAGAAATAAATGCCACCTGACCCGCTTCCACGCCGAGATTGAAAAATAGCAACGCCAATGGAATGTCGGCATCGCTGAGCCCGAGTTCACCGAGCGCGCCCGCGAAACCAAATCCGTGTATCAGGCCAAATGCGAAGGCGACTATCCATGGCTTCTGATGCACTAACGTGAGCTTTCCCTGCTGGGCCATCAGAATCTCTCGGGCGAGAAATACGATAGACAGTGCTATCAAAACTTCTATGGGCGCGCCAGGTACGGGGAAGATTCCTAGTACGGCGCAGGCGAGGGTGATGCTGTGCGCAATCGTAAATGCAGTGATGGTTTTTAATAATTTCCAGAAGCCTTGCAGTAGTAGCAATAAGCCGAGAACGAAGAGCAGGTGATCGACTCCGAACAATATGTGCTCGCCACCTAGCTCTAGATAACGACTCGCCAAGTTGCCTAGTGAGGACGCTCCCGCTTTCATCTGTGCCATCTCTACCTCGATAATGTTGCCATCGCCTGGGAAGTATCCGGACACATCACTGCCATCGCTCCAACGGGTAATTAGGACTAGTCCTTCTAGCGACCAAGGGAAAACCAGCGAGTCATCAAGGTTTAGCTCCGGCTCGCATTGAAAGCGATAGCTGAACCTGCCTGGTGGCAGTCCGCTACAGCGTTCGGGGAGGATGCGTTCTATATTAAATAGAGGAGGAACTTGTTGGTCGACGATAGATAGCTGGTATTGATTATTTTCGAGCTCGTCCAGAAACACGCGGGCGACGCCGGTCACATCAATATCGTGAGCCATCGCAGTTGGGGGCAATAGTATGCTCGAGAGGAGTAGCGCGCAGCAGGTGGCTAAGCAAGGGCGAGTTAGTTTTAGAATGAGTCCGCGCATGGTCAATTAGTCGGGCTCATTATTGCTAATCACGATGGTGTATTCGTTCCAAAGCTTGTCCACCTCCTGCTGTAGGCGAGTCTCTTCCTCTGCACTGATCCATTCGAGCCGCACGAGATCGGCAATCTCTTCCAGCGCCGGAATACCTGCAGGACTGCGTTCGATTACGCGCAGCCAATGCTGTCCGCGGTTGCTAACATACGGGCCTTGCCATTGGTCGAGGTCGGCGGCCAGAACCTGGTCGGCAAACTCCTGGTCGAAGATGTTAACGAGATCGACACTATTAACATTCGGCAGCGGAGCGACCGTGCCTTCTGACATCGGCAGCAAGGTATCTGAGTCGGCACCCTGTTGTAGGGCGACGACTATCGAATCTGCTAGGGGGGCTCTAGAATCGAAAACCAACTCATCGAGAGTCAGCGAGGCGGGTGTCTCGAAGCGGGCACTGTTTTCCTCATAGTATTTTTGCAGCTCATCATCGGTCGGCTGAATAATACTGCCACTAAGAACATGGCGCATTTTCTGAGCGAGGATGTCGTGTATGCGCTCGTCGTTATCCAACTCCATGGACAGAGCTTCACGCACTAAGATTTGTTCTTCTATATAGAAGGCAGTGACTAGTTCTCGTTGCTCTAGGCTAAGCTCCTCACCGCGAGATAATTCCTGCATGAAGATGCGCGCATCAATTTCTCGTTGGTCGATCTCCAATAAATTCTCGTTTCCTGATTGAGTGATTGCATACAGGGCAAAAATAAACAGGGCGATTATAAAGAAATGTACCGAGGGCTCTCTCATCAGTTTTTGGTGGAGAGGCGTGTTTATCGGTATTGATTCATTTTCAATAGTCATGGGCTGGGTATCTTTTGGCTTGGGCCTTAATCGAGTCTATCTGATCGCTGTGGATTCAGATTCGTCTTATACGGGATGTCATACGCACAAGAGAGTAATTTTAGTCTTCCATGGATGCAAGTCTTTGTAAAAGGGCCGGGTGCCCGCGGGGCTATACAATCTTGCAAATAATGCACACTTAAGGTTCCATGGCGTTCTTGTAAAAAAAAATAGTAGTAGCTGATACTAACTGAATGAGATCGAATCTATGGAAAAGCGATTGCTACCTGCACTGCTGACACTATGCCTACTCACTGCCGCGTTTCTTGCCCAGGCAGCAGCTGGGCAAGCACCTACCGTTGTGCGCTTGGCGGACGGGCCAATTATCAATCCTAATATGGACGCGCGCATGGGTAGCAATATCCAAGGCCCTTCGCTGATCCGAGTGCCGGATTGGATAGACAATCCGCTGGGCAAGTATTATCTCTATTTCGCCGATCACCGCGGCACCTACATTAGACTGGCCTATGCGGATGATATTACCGGCCCTTGGCGTATGCACGAGGCTGGATCTCTGAAGCTGGAGGACTCGTTCTTTCCCACAACCTGCCCACCCTGTTCATTGGCGCCCGGCGCCGGCGGCTCTTTGTATGCACACATCGCCTCGCCGGACGCCCATGTAGATGACGAGAAGCAGCAGATCGTGATGTATATCCACGGACGTGGAGCTGGGCAGCAGCTGACTCGATTGGCCTTGTCTCGCGACGGGTTAAATTTTGAGGGTGAGCCCGAGGTGTTGGGGAGGCCCTATTTTCGCGTCATCGAGCATGGCGAATATCACTATGCACTGTCCATGCCTGGAACTATGTATCGATCGAAAGATGGCCTGAGTGAATTTCAAGAAGGGCCGCGGTTCTTCAATGACAATATGAGGCACAATGCATTATTAATTCGCGATAATACACTGCACGTATTCTGGACACAGGCAGGCCATGCGCCCGAAAGGATTTTTCTCTCAACCATCGACATGTCCGGTGACTGGATGCAGTGGTCCGAATCAGAACCAGTAGAGGTACTCAGGCCGGAGACTGAATGGGAGGGGGCAGAACTTGAGGTTGCGCCTTCCAGGCGTGGGCATATCGATGAACGAGTCAATCAGCTCCGAGACCCTGCGATCTTCGAGGAAGACGGTAAGGTCTACCTGCTCTACTCAATTGCAGGCGAGCATGGGCTGGCAATAGCAGAGCTACTTTTCGAATAGGATCCACATGCAACAACTGTCAGATGAATTTCTTAATTCCTGCCGCCGCGAAGATGGACGTATCCTGCGTGGCGAGAATATGACGCGTATCGAGACGTTCGTGGATGCGGCCTTTGCATTTGCCTTTACTATGCTGGTTATTAGCATCGATGAAATACCTAACACAGTGCCCCAGTTGCTCGATCTCTCTCAGGATATTCCCGCCTTTCTAATTAGCGCGACAATAATCGGCTTTATCTGGGTAGCTCACACAGTCTGGAGTAGGACTTTCGGTTTGCAAGATCGGGCCACTCTCTACTTGAGTCTCGGTTTGGTTATGTTGGTGCTGATATTCGTCTATCCAATAAAGCTAATGGTGCAGCTCAGTATCGCTTGGTTATCCGGGGGGGGGGTTCTGGAGCAAAATTTACAGATAATGGAGCTATCCGAGGTCATAAATCTCATGGTCTATTTTGGCTTGGGACTTATGGCGCTCTGCTTTATCCTCATCGCGCTATATCAGAATTCGCTCAGGCAGCGCGAGCAGCTGGTGTTGAGCGAATACGAAGTCGCTTTCTGCAAACTCGCCTGCCTATCGTGGACGGTAGTGGCGGTGACAGCTCTGGTCTCTTGTTTGGCGGCCCCAGTACTGGGAAGCTCCATATAATGGTCGGGCTTAGTGTACTTCTCACTCTGGGTAACAATACCGCTCGGGCGTCATCTGTATCAGGAAAGATTCAACGTAGATGATCTACGGCACGCCAGCTAAATCTAAGTAAAGCCTCGGTTAGAATCTATACAAGCGGCCACACTCTCTGTATAATCTCCGTTTTGTAGAAGGTGGTAATCTCATGTTACGTATTGCTGAAGAGGCTTTAACATTTGATGATGTTCTACTCCTGCCTGCGCACTCCATTGTTCTTCCCAAAACTGTAGCACTAACTACCCAGTTGACGCGTTCGATCGCGCTCAATATTCCTCTCATATCATCTGCGATGGACACGGTTACCGAGTCCCGTCTAGCGATTGCTATGGCTCAAGAGGGTGGTTTGGGTGTGTTACATAAGAGCATGAGTGTAGAGAATCAGGCGAGAGAAGTTCGTCTCGTAAAGAAATATGAAAGCGGTGTAGTGAAGGATCCCATTACGATCTCAAGCGAGGCCAGTATCAGAGACCTTGTTGCTCTAATGAAAGAGCACAATATCTCTGGTATGCCGGTATTGGATTCCTCGGGTCTAGCCGGCATCGTTACCAGTCGCGATGTGCGCTTCGAGGCTAATCTCGATGCTAAGGTCTCGGCTATTATGACGGCCAAAGATTCATTGGTAACAGTCAATGAAGACTTTGAGCTAGACGATGTAAAGGAGCTGCTGCATCGGCACCGCATCGAAAAGATTTTGGTTGTCGATCAAGGCTTCGTTCTCAAGGGCCTTATTACACTGAAAGATATCCGTAAGTCCGAAGACTACCCCAATGCTTGTAAAGATGAGCTAGGCAGACTGCGCGTAGCAGCAGCCATAGGCACCGGCCCAGATTCTCCCGATCGTATCGATGCGATAATCGAAGCGGGTGTCGATGTTGTCGTTGTCGATACTGCTCACGGTCACTCGCAATTTGTGTTGGATCAGGTGAAATATGTAAAGGGCAAATACCCAGAAATTTCTGTGATTGGTGGCAATATTGCCACGGCGGATGCCGCTAGAGATTTAGCAAAGGCAGGCGCCGACGCGGTTAAAGTCGGTATCGGCCCCGGTTCCATCTGCACCACGCGTATCGTTACCGGTGTAGGCGTTCCACAGATTTCTGCAGTAGCTAATGTTGTTGAGGCGTTGAAGGGCACCGATGTCTGTGTGATATCTGATGGTGGCATTCGATATTCTGGCGATATCGCCAAGGTGATAGCCGCAGGCGCGCACGTCGTGATGGTTGGTAGTCTGCTTGCTGGCTCGGAAGAGGCGCCAGGCGAGGTTGAACTCTATCAAGGCAGAAGCTACAAGGCCTATCGTGGCATGGGCTCGATGGGCGCCATGTCTCACTCACAAGGATCGAGCGATCGGTATTTTCAAGATGTGGATTCGGGTACTGAAAAGCTGGTTCCCGAGGGCATCGAAGGACGCGTGCCTTATAAAGGCACGATGTCGGCTATTGTTCATCAGTTGATGGGTGGACTGCGTTCTAGCATGGGTTATACCGGTTCTGCGAATATTGAGGAGATGCGTACTAAGACTCAGTTCGTAAAAATCACGGCATCCGGAATGAACGAATCCCATGTCCACGACGTAAGTATTACCAAAGAGGCTCCTAACTATAGGGTTAGTTAGGATGGATAAACCCTTGACCTGCAGTTACTTCGTTAAAAGGCCCGCATTTAAAAAGAGCCCTATAGGAGCATAATCCTTCGTTAAAGATCGCTACAAAATGCTCACGTACTACGTGTACGCTCCGCTTTTGTAGCGATCTTTGCCTCGTCTTCTACCCCTATAGAACTCTTCTCGAGATCGTAGGTCCAGAGAATAATTTCAACCTAGAAGTAATCGATAAATGACAACAGCTAATATTCATAGCCAGAAAATTCTTATTCTGGATTTCGGTTCTCAGTACACCCAGCTTATCGCGCGGCGTGTTCGTGAGTTGGGCGTGTATTGTGAGATTTGGGACTACGCGGTAGATGAGGAATTGTTTCGCGAATTTGATCCTCAGGGAATTATTTTTTCTGGAGGTCCCGAGTCGGCTAACCACGATGAGTCGCCGCGTCCACCTGAGTTTATTTACGAGCTTGGTAAACCTATACTTGGTATCTGTTATGGCATGCAAACTATGGCAGAGCATTTCTCGGGCAAGGTTGAAGCATCGAGCAAGTCTGAGTTTGGTTTCGCGCAGGTCGATGTGATCGCGCCGAACAAACTGTTCGAGGGAATCGAAGATCGTCTTACTACCAGCGGTGCCTCTCAGTTAGATGTATGGATGAGCCACGGTGATAAGGTCACTAAATTGCCGCCGGGCTTTTCGCTGATAGCGGCAACTGAAAGCGCCCCGATCGCTGCGATGTGTGATGAGTCTCGAGACTTGTACGGCATCCAGTTTCACCCCGAAGTAACACATACCATTCAGGGGCAGCGCATTCTCGAACGTTTTTGTCACGATATCTGCGGTTGTGAGTCGCTATGGACTTCCGCGAATATTATTGAGGATGCAATCGCGACGGTGCGCGCGAAGGTTGGTACTGACAAGGTGTTGTTAGGCCTATCCGGCGGTGTCGATTCTTCTGTTGTGGCTGCGCTTCTACAGAAGGCGATTGGCGATCAACTTACTTGTGTGTTCGTTGATAACGGTTTGCTCAGATTAGACGAGGGCGATCAAGTAATGTCTATGTTCGCTAAGAACATGGGTGTTCGCGTGATTCGGGTCGATGCAGAAGAGCGTTTTCTAAGTAGGCTCGCAGGTGTCGATGATCCAGAGCAGAAGCGAAAAATTATCGGCAATACCTTCATCGATGTCTTCGATGAAGAAGCTACTAAACTGGAAGGTGTAAACTGGCTAGCGCAGGGGACGATCTATCCCGATGTAATCGAATCGGCCGGATCGAAAACCGGCAAGGCCCATGTGATCAAGTCTCATCACAACGTAGGTGGGCTGCCAGATGATATGAAGATGGAGCTGGTCGAGCCGCTACGAGAATTGTTTAAAGACGAAGTACGTAAACTCGGCTTAGAGCTCGGCCTGCCGTATGACATGGTTTACCGTCATCCATTCCCAGGCCCTGGGCTAGGTGTTCGCGTTCTAGGGGAAGTGAGGAAAGAGTACTGTGACATCTTGCGCCAGGCAGATGCCATCTTCATGGAAGAATTGCATCGCTGGGATATGTATAACAAGGTTAGTCAGGCCTTTGCCGTGTTCTTGCCAGTCAAGTCCGTCGGTGTTGTTGGTGATGCGAGACGCTACTCCTATGTCATCACCTTGCGTGCTGTTGAGACAGTCGACTTTATGACCGCGCGTTGGGCACGACTCGATCCAGAGTTATTGGAGTGCCTCTCTAACCGAATTATGAATGAGATCGAAGATGTATCGAGGGTAGCATACGATATTTCCAGCAAGCCGCCGGCAACTATTGAGTGGGAGTAGCTTTTCAAACTTAAGTAATTGATTTTATTGAATTTTGTACTTACACAAAAGTTTCACACGACTCAATCAGTCATTGATTTTGCTGAAGATTTTCTTTACAGTTACA
>JAQCKF010000003.1 GCA_027592275.1 Pseudomonadota bacterium | reverse complement strand
TTGCTGAGAGGGCAGCTTAGAATGAATTTCTCATCCTGCGAGTGGTACTAACTTAGGGGAAAGGTCAAGAGCTGCCATCCTGAAACCCCTCACTTACAGTAGGACTTAGCTGTCCCGTTTATTATTTTCTAGACTAGCCCAGAAGGCACTTCACCAACTTCGGGGGATAGTGTAATACCAGATGTGAACCGCGTAAAGTTAACACTGTTAATATAATTATCTAGACTCTAAATTCAAAAAACCCTATATATAAGAAATTCTTATGAAGATTTCTTAAAGTCAGTCGATACTACTTTTGTGCGAAAATTCGGGCCAAATCGGAGCCTGAGCACCTCAGGGAGTAGTCAGAGTATGTCAAAGGAATCTAATTTCCCGTTTGATCTGGATCTCAGTACTTTAGATACAAGCAGTATTACTAATATTCTGGGCGATATTGAAATGCACATGCCTCTCATGGAAAGTGAGGGTGATGTGACGCAATTACTGCAGGTAAAAGACTTTTTCGAGTCCGAACTTAAGATGGAACGCCGCCTCCACTGACCCTCGGAACACCCGTAAAACGGCCCTCTAGAGCGGTTATTCGACTCATCGAATAACTGTGTACTCCCCACCGTGCTTGGTTTATGCTCCTATGCCCTGTATTTGAAACCTATCTTTAAAAATAGGTGCTTTCACGGAGATTATCCAGTTGAAAGCCACCACTAAAGATATTTGGCAGGATCAACTCTAGGAACTCACATAAAAGGGTCATGATTATGAAATCCGTATTATCTTTGCTCGCAATTTGCAGCTTAGTTTGCAGCAGCGCTCAGGCGCTCGATATGGCCGCTCTAGAAAGAGCGATGGCAAATCCCGATCGTCCAGCGGCTGATAAAGAAAGAGACGCCAGCCGTCAGGCTCCAGCAGTCTTGGATGCTCTTGGTTTGGAAGCTGGAATGACTGTGCTGGATATCAATGCATCCGGTGGCTGGTACACAGAAGTTCTGTCCTACGCAGTAGGCCCTAACGGTAAGGTGCTTATGCAGAATCGACCAGGAGGCCGTGCTGCTGAGGCAGCGACAGCCAGAGCTGGGCGTCTGTCAAATGTAGACGAGTGGCTGACACCAATTTCTGATATCTCAGCGAACTCAGTGGACTTTGCAATCACAGCATTGAACTTCCATGATTTTCACAATTCCGACCCAGCGGCTGCTCAAGGCATTCTAGGTCAGGTAATGGGCGCGCTGAAATCCGGTGGAATATTAGCTGTTATTGATCACGAGGGTACTTCTGGCGCGGACAATGCAACTTTGCATAGAATCGCATTCGAAGATGCTGTTAAGGCAGTGCTTGAATCTGGCTTCGTACTGGCGGGTGTTAGTGACGTGCTAAATAACGACGCAGATGATCATTCGGTTGGTCCATTCGATCCATCGCTGGAACGCAATACTGATCGCATCGTTCTTAAGTTCATGAAGTTATAGTTTATAAATGTAGTAGTTCGAAACTTTACTAATCTATAGCAAGATAAAAAGTGAAGGGTCTTGGTGCTAACTAAGACCCTTTTTTTATTCCTAGTTCGAATCTAAAGTACTGAGCATAGTTTGGAAAAGCAAGATCCTCAAAATCCCATTAAGAAATTCCTTTCGGTGTTTCAATATAGCGGTGTCGCTCTAAAGATCGTTTGGAGTACCAGTGCGAAGCTCACGATCGTCATGGCGCTGACGACCTTAGTGTCCGGCTTCCTCCCAGCATTGATTGCTTCTGTAGGCGGACTATTCGTCGACGTAGTTTCCACTGCGGTTCAAGATGATGGTAGCAACGCAGAACAATTGCGCAGCGATGCACTTTACTATGTGTTTCTGGAAGCCGGATTAGTAGTGTTGATGACCGGTGCTCAACGCATCAGCACGGTCTGCCAATCCATATTGCGCGTGTTATTGGGCAACAAGATCAACGTAATGATTCTTGAAAAGGCTCTTACTCTCGAGTTAGCGCACTTCGAAGATGCGGAGTACTACGACAAGCTCGTGCGTGCTCGTCGCGAAGCATCCAGTAGACCGCTTAGTCTTGTAATAAAGACGTTCGATCTATTTAGAGATGTCATCGCTCTTACTACAATTGGTATATGGCTTTTTCAATTCTCTCCTTATGCAGTATTGCTACTTGGCCTAGCTGGCGTTCCTGCGTTCCTTGCTGAGGCGAAATTTTCAGGCGAGGCATTTCGCATACACCGTAGGCGTTCAGCCGAACGACGCATGCAGATCTATCTAGAAATGGTGCTGACGCGTGAAGATGGAGTTAAGGAAGTAAAGCTCTTGCAGTTAGGTAAGTTGTTCCTAGAGCGTTACGTGGATATCTTTCGCAATATCTATAAAGAAGATCGATCCCTGGTTCTAAGAAGAGGTTTCTGGGGATATGTTCTAGGCCTGTTTGCCAGCGCAGCGTTCTACTTCGCCTATGGCTGGGTAGGCTTTGCTGCCATCGCGGGCGTCATCACTATCGGGCAGATGACGATGTACATCGCACAGTTCCGCCTTGGTCAGAATTCCGTGACAAATAGCCTGACCTCGATAAATGGTATGTATGAAGATAATCTCTACCTGTCGAATCTGACTGAATTCTTGGAACACAAGGTGCCGGAGCATACGGGAGATAAGACACAGGGCCCCGACCCCGCCGATGGAATTCGTTTTGAGAATGTTAGTTTCTCCTATCCAGGGGCGCAGACGCCTGCCTTGAACTGCATCAATTTGCACATCATCCCCGGCGAGAGTCTGGCGATCGTAGGTGAGAATGGTAGTGGCAAGACTACGCTGATTAAATTGCTTACTCGTCTGTATGCTCCAACTGAGGGACGAATACTCGTCGATGGATTGGACCTTCAAGAGTGGGATCTTGATACTATCCGTGAAAAGATTGGAGTGATATTTCAGGACTTTGCTCGTTATCAGCTGATCGTTGGCGAGAATATTGGAATTGGCGATGTTGATAGCATCGGCAATGACGATCAAATTTCCGAGGCAGCACGCAAGGGTATGGCTGAGGCATTCGTGAAAGACTTACCCCGCAAATACGAGACGCAGCTCGGCACTTGGTTCAAGGATGGGCAGGAATTGTCCGGCGGCCAGTGGCAAAAAATCGCGTTGTCTCGCGCCTTTATGCGTAGCAAAGCGGACATCTTGATTCTGGATGAACCTACGGCGGCTATCGATGCGCGAGCCGAGGCCGAAATTTTTGCGTATTTTGCTGATTTAACCAACAATCGAATTTCAATTATTATTTCTCATAGATTCTCAACTGTACGCATGGCTAATCATATTATCGTGCTAGAGAAGGCGGAGATAATGGAGCAGGGCAGCCATCAACAGTTACTTGATCTTGATGGGCAGTACGCTACCCTGTTTAATTTGCAAGCAAAGGGTTATCAATAAATATGGAAAATCCATTCCTTTATCTTTTTGTTGGTTTTCTCGTCTGCTTACTAGGAACTATTCCATTCGGACCGATCAATCTGGCGGTAGTAAAGACGACTATCGACTACGACCGCCGCAGCGGTATCGAAATCGCATTCGCTGCCTCAATAATCGAGAGTCTGCAGGCGTTGATTGCCATATGCTTCGGTGCGCTAATTAGCTCGTTTCTCGATGCAAATGTCTTCGTCAAATTTTTCTTGGCATTTGTTTTTATTGCCTTGGCCATTTTCATATTTACTCGCAAAGCAGAACCAACTCTGAAGAAGCAACAAAGTAGGCCGTTATCCTTCTTCCGAAACGGACTAATAATTGCGGGGCTGAATCCCCAAGCCGTACCATTTTGGATCTTCGCCTTAGCGACCATAAGTCAGTACTTCGAGTTTCAGTACATGGGGCTGACCCTAGCTTGGTTTCTGCTTGGGGTATTCATTGGTAAGTTGGTCGCGTTATACGGCTTTATTGTAGCGAGCACTTATTTGAAAACCCGCCTACAAGAAAGCAGTACTGTGGTTAATCGCTTGCTGGCAGGTATATTATTATTTATTGGTTTAATTCAGGGATGGAACGCGGTAAATTCGTTATTAGTCTGACAAGAGCCCTCTCAAGCGAATGCCTAAATCTCAGAAGCCCAATGAGAAAACCCCCGAAACCCGGGATTCCGTGAAGTTTGGTAAGGATCTGCGCGGCATCGTCAGAGCACGGACTCGTCTCGCTGTCTGTTTCTTGACTCTACCGGTGTATGTTGTAGCGATCTGGATGCTGCTTAACAATGGGCACAGCATCGATTCTATGATGTGGATTTACATGGCTGTATACGCCGGGTTTGCAATCGATATGTCGATGAGAAATTGTCCTAACTGTTGTAAACAATTTTATGTAAAGAGCATTTTTCTGAATTTATTAACCAAGCAATGCGTGCATTGCGGACAGACATCGGCTCGTACCGTAACTCCCCCGAAAAACTAGATCGCTCCTAAGACTGCTAATTTCCTTGGCGCATCATGCGTAGAAGCTCAATCAGCCTAGGTGGCTGGCCGGTACGCAGTACGCCCATGCGAAAGACCTTGCCAGAGAGCCAGAGAACGAAGACGATGCTTGGAAGTAACACAATGGTGGTGCCAATCACATCGATAAGTGGCGGATCGGCAGCTGCGCGATTCATCATGAGGTAGGGAGTAAATAGAGGGAACCAGGACATGATTCTAACTATCGTATTGTCCGGATCGCGAACCACAAACACCATCATCGCGAGTGGGATCACCTGAATCAAGATCATCGGCATCATCATCGCCTGTGCTTCTTTCAAGGTATTACACAGACTCCCTATAGCGAGAAAAACGCCAGAGTACAGCGCGTATCCAGCGAAATAATAGAACACAAACCAGGGGATTAATTCAGAGCCGAGAATCACATCCAGTATCTGACCAATAAGTTCTGTCTGACTACTTTGATAGAGAGTAATGAACAGGAAGAACGAAAGTAGCCACACCCCGATAGTCGTTAAACCTGAAAGGCCAATCCCTAGGAGTTTTCCCATCATGAGTTCGCCTGCAGTCACCGAGGCGAGCAACACTTCGATAATGCGATTCGATTTCTCTTCTATAGTGTTGCTCAGCAGGTATTGAACGCTTTGCATCAAGGATATAAACATCAGATACACGAAACCGATCGGTGCGAGTTGCCGGAAGGTGTCTGCTACGCTAACGGCTTCTTCACCGATCGCTGCAGTCGGGTCGAGCTGGCTAATGGGCATGCGCGTGCGTTGCACGTTAAGGACGATCTGATTGTCTACTCCCAGCCCTATGTATTCGCGATTACGAATCTCTGAATTGATACTACTACTAATGGCATCTGGTAGGCGGGAGTCTGTGAGGTTTCTCGCCCAGTACTGAATACCTGTGGGTCGGCCGGCTGGCTGAACAATGACGCCAGGGCGCGAGACATCCTCATTCACGTTGGCAGGAATAAGAATTAACGCGAATAGGTCGCTGGGCTGTGAATTCACCATTAGCTTTCTATCGCCACTGAGATAGGGTCGAAGCGCCTGCGCTATCTCTTCGGGCGTTGCCGAGCTATCGATACCTTCGGGCAGTTCCGCGGAGATAAACTGTCGCGAGGGTTGTTCAAAAGGCGGTATCTCTTCCTTTAGTGCCGGGCGCGCCATTGTCAGAGCGAAATTCAGGCCGCCACTGTCTAACCACTGTTCCAGTGCTGCTACTTCGTCTGCATCGGCGCCGTCTATTAATTGGTCTGCGGGATTGGTTTGTCCGACAGCCGTGAGATCGAGATTAGATTCCTTTCGGTTCTCCATTAAATAGCTTACGAACTCTCCTAGAATTCGTCGCTGGTGCTCGCGTTCTATTGCTGTCTCTACAGCTTCTGTGTACTCGCCTGATTGATCCACAAAGATGTAATATCGGGTAGGGGTCGCATTGGAGAGTGTAGTCTGCAGGAAATAAACGGCCGTAAAAATTATAGGGAAGATTAAAATACCCGCCCAGAATCCTTTAGTCTTCACGTTTTCCATGTATTCGCGCCAAGCTATTAATCGAATCATGTTCATCTGAAGGCATGCTCCTTCGCATCGTCACCAACCAGGTGAACGAAAACATCGTGCAGGCTGGGTTCGGTGAATTCGAATCGGCTTAGTAAAATATTTTTCTCGAAACAGCTTCGCAAGATGTCCTGTGGATTTAATTGCTCGCTTATCTGCAACTGCCATTGCTGCTTAGCTGAATCACTGACGTCCACTTCTTCAACTCGTACTATTTCCATGACGCCATCGATGGAATTCAATGACGCGACATCGCCCGCCGATTCGAGCATGACTCGACGTGGGATAGTAGCCTTGGCCTCACTGACGGTTCCATCGAAGATCTTGCGACCCTTCGCGATCAGCAGAATATGATCACATAGCCGCTCAGCATGTTGCATAACATGAGTCGAAAAAATTACGGTCTGACCATTCTTTGCCATATCCTTGATGAGATCTTCTAACACGGTCTGATTGACCGGATCTAGCCCAGAGAAAGGCTCATCCAAAATCACTAATTCGGGTTCGTGTGCCACAGCCGAGAGCACCTGAACTTTTTGTCCCATGCCTTTGGAGAGTGATTCAACTTTCGATTCGGCGAAATCTTTCAAACCGTACTTTTCTAGCAGATGCCAAGCCTGGTCCTTTGCCTCGTGTTTCTTCATGCCTTTCAACATGGCGAAGTATTGAATCAGCGCCCACACCTTCATCTTCTTGTAGAGGCCTTTCTCTTCGGGCAAATAGCCAATTTGATTGCGTACATCTAGGGCTGACGAGTGACCTAGGATACTGACGCTGCCGCTGCTGGGTTTTATGATTTCGAGAATCATGCGAATCGTGGTGGTCTTACCAGCACCATTAGGGCCAAGAAAACCATAGATCGAGCCCTTTGGAATAGAAAAGCTTATATCGTCTACCGCTGTGAATTCGCCGTAGGTTTTGGAAACATTCTGTAGACTTAAGACGGAACTCGATTCGGCTTCAGCCTGAGCGTGAGAAGGGGATTTTGAAACAGGGTTTAAGAGGAGGGAAAATTTGCCGCATCTTCGAAGGATCAAGGAATCTGGGAATCACGTTGGGGACAAACAACATCGCTTCTCCAAAGAGGTCGCGTAAAGAACCAACGGTAAAAAGCTATAGCCAGAACGGAAAAAGGGAAGAGCAATGCTCTTCCCTTTTCTATGCACCTCGAATCAGGTGCAATCCTGCCAAGCTCTATTAAAGCCAGTTGTACATGATGATACCGGCAACCGAAGTACAGACTAGGAAGTACGGCAGCGCCATATAGACCATGCGACCATAGCCTAGTCGAATTCGCGGTGCGATTGACGACATTAGTAAGAACAGGAATGCAGCCTGGCCATTTGGTGTGGACATGCTTGGGATGCCCGTTCCCATTACTACGGCGACTGACTGAGCCTCGAAGATTTCTCGAGTCATTAAGCCCTGCTCCATCAATGGCGTGATCTGATTCATGTAGATCGTAGCTACAAACACGTTGTCACTAATGGCGGATAAGAAGCCGTTGGTAAGGAATACCATGAAGACCTGCTGGCTACCTTCCATCTCCAATACCCAGTTCATGACTGGAGTGAACATCTCTTGGCTATTGATCATAGCGACGATGACGTAGAACACGACTAGCAGTGATGCGAAAGGAAGTCCTTCCGTAAATGCCTGTCCGATTGAATGCTCGTCGGTAACGCCGATCATTGATGAGGCGAGGATGATCACAGCTAGTCCGATAAGTCCGATCTCTGCAAGGTGAAGAGATAGGGCAACAATCATTAAGACAGCTACGACAGCCTGAAAGTAGATTACTAAGGTATCTCCCCTAGTGGCTTTCGCCTGTAGCGCCGCATCTTCATCAGCCAGAATTTTCCGCACGGCCGCTGGCAGTTCAGCACCATAGCCAAACCAACCCGCCTTCTCTAAAAGAAAACAGGTAAGTACGCCGGCGATGAGTGTTGGGATCGTTGCGGGTCCAACCATTGTGGCGAATGTAACGAAGTCCCATTCGGCCGCGCTACCGATAACGATATTCTCAGGCTCGCCCACTAACGTACATACGCCGCCGATGGCGGTGCCAATAGCGCCATGCATGAGAAGTCCGCGCAGGAACGCACGGAAACCATCGAGATCTTCACGGTGTAAATCTTCAATGTGACTATCCGTTTCATCTGTCGGATCGTCGGCATAACCTATTTTCGAAACCACTTTGTCATAGACATCATAAAAGGCTGTGGCGAGAGCTATGAGGACGGCCAGGATCGTCAACGCATCTAGGAAGGCCGACAGCATTGCCACGACAACAATGGTTGTGACATTCATTATTACTCGGGACTTGATGCCCAGAAGCACCTTGTTCATGAATTTAAACAGCATCTCTCTTAGGAAATGCACACCGGCCACCATGAAGATAACCAGTAGGATCACTGGCAGGCCATGCTCAACCTCTTCGTAGACATGGTGCGAGTCGGTGAGTTGCATCACCAGCACCTGTATCGCAAGCAGGCCGCCCGGTTGCAGTGGGAAGCATTTTAGAGCCATGGCGAGAGTAAAAATGAACTCGAAAAGAATTATCCAAGAAGTAAGCAGTGCCCCAAGCGTAAAGTAAAAAACAACATTCAATACAAGAGCCGCTAATACGGCTTTTTTGTACCAAACAGGCGTATGCCCAAGGAACATGGCGAGTGGCGAATCGGGGTAATGATGAGTTGCTGATGAGGACATCTAATGCTTCCTTTTTTTGTATATTTTCGAGCGCTCTAGAGGCGCCGATGTCAAATATACTGGTCTTGAGGGCACTTTGCTAAATTTTTCGTAAGATTATGAATTTTTTCGCGAGAGGGCTCTGTTCGGCCTGACGCAGCAGCTAATACGACAGGATCACCACTATTCATGAGTGGTTTGTGCGTGGGAATCGTGGCTAACGTGGCAGTGGAGCCTGGTTTTCTATTTCGCGCTTAGGAACCTATCGATCTTCTCGGCTACTAGTCTGCCTTCATCGATAGCGCGAACCACCAGTGATTGCCCACGGCGGCAATCGCCAGCGGCAAAGACTTTGGCCTTGGATGTTTGAAAATCGCGATACTCTGCTTTGTAATTGGAGCGCAGATCGAGTTCTAGGTCTAAGGATTCACTAAGATAGTGCTCCGGCCCTAAGAAGCCCATGGATAGGAGGATTAGGTCGGCTTCCCAGAACTGTTCACTGCCAGGAACCTCATTGAATTTCTCATCCACATTTACTGTGTTGATGCCCTTTAGGCGCCCATCGGCATCTCGCACGATCTCTTTTCCAGAGATCGAATACACTCGAGGATCATTGCCAAATTTCTCGGCGGCTTCCTGATGACCATAATCTACTCTGTAGATCTTGGGCCACAGTGGCCAGGGGTTGTCGTCTGCCCGATCGAGAGGGGGAATGGACATGATCTCGAAATTCACTAATGACTGACAGCCGTGTCGTAGGGAGGTGCCTATACAGTCGGTACCGGTATCGCCTCCGCCGATGACGATGACTTTCTTGCCCTTCGCACTTAGATAGTTGTCGTCTTCTAGATTAGAATCCAAAAGGCTCTTCGTGTTCTTGTGCAAGAACTCCATCGCCAGATGAATACCCTCGCCTTCACGGTTTGGGATGTTGAGGTCGCGAGCAGTAGTAGCGCCGGTCGCTAATAGTAGGGCATCGTTGTCGTTCAGTAGCTGCTCAACATCAACGCCATTCTCGCCACTGCCGCCTACGTCGGCATTGGCTACAAAGTTAATGCCTTCTTCTCTGAGTAAGTTCACGCGCCTATCGACCACGTCCTTCTCTAACTTCATGTTGGGTATGCCATACATCAGCAATCCGCCAATGCGATCGTCTCTCTCATAGACGGTGACGTTATGTCCCGCGAGGTTCAGCTGCGCTGCTGCTGCCAGTCCTGCAGGCCCTGAGCCGATGATCGCCACCTTCTTATCGCTACGCTGCTGTGGAGGGTTCGCTACTACCCAGCCATTCTCGAAACCCTTATCTGCTATTGCGCACTCGATGTTCTTGATTGTTACTGCGGGCTCGTTGACGCCGAGGACGCAGGCTCCTTCGCACGGTGCAGGACAAACACGCCCGGTGAATTCTGGGAAGTTATTGGTTTTATGCAAACGCTCTAGCGCTTCTTTCCAGCGACCCTTGTAGATTAGATCGTTCCACTCAGGAATTAGATTGTAGACCGGGCAGCCTTCTTCTGATTGACAAAAGGGCACGCCACAATCCATGCAGCGAGCACCTTGACGGTTCAGGAGTTCGTCATTGTGGCTTGTATAAATTTCTTTATAGTCCAGCAACCGGTCCATCGCATTGCGATAAGGCTCGGTCTGGCGAGTAAATTCCTTAAATCCTGTTGGCTTTCCCATTTAGCTCTAACCCTTTCAACTAACCTTCTGGAGCTGCGTACTGCTTGCTACAGAATTATTCTAATTATTTAGTGACTATACCGCGTTGTCTAAAACTCGTTTGTAATCCGTTGGTATAACCTTGGCGAAATGGCGCAGGTTCTGCTCCCAATTGTCTAGGATGTTCTTCGCTACCGGCGAATCGGTATACAAGAAATGCTTCTTGATCATCGCCTTCAATTCCAGAATATCGTCGATAGAGGCGAGCCGTTCGAGTTCGAAAGTGCCTGTATTGCATTGCTTCGGAAAATCGTTCTCCGGATCCCAGACATAAGCGATACCGCCGCTCATGCCGGCGCCAAAATTTCTACCAGTCTTACCTAAGATGACGACGCGACCGCCAGTCATGTATTCACAGCCATGATCGCCGATGCCTTCGACAACTGCTATGGCACCGCTGTTTCTTACGGCGAATCGCTCAGCGACGATACCTCTGAAGTAGGCCTCGCCTGCGGTTGCGCCATACAGGTTCACGTTGCCTGCGATAACACTCTCTTCAGCTTTGAAGGTGGAGTTCTTCGGTGGGTAAACGATGATCTTGCCGCCGGAGAGGCCCTTGCCGACGTAATCATTAGCATCGCCTTCCACGGTTAGGGTAATACCCTTAGCTAACCAAGCGCCTAAACTCTGCCCAGCGGAGCCATTGAGTTTAATATTGATAGTATCTTCGGGCAGCATGGCCTCTTTCCAACGCTTTGCCACCTCATTTGACAACATAGTGCCAACAACACGATTCGTGTTGATGATCTCAGTCTCAATATCGACCTTGTCGCCAGTCTCTAGTGCCAATCTAGACAGACGAATCAATTTATTGTCCAACGCCATGTCGAGGCCGTGGTCCTGGTCCTTAGTCTTATAAAACTCAGTGCCCTCAAAGATGACTTTGGCCGGCTGCAGCATGTTGCTGAGATCTATGCCGTCCGCCTTCCAGTGGTCGATAGCCTCGTCCATCTTCAGTAAGTCGGCGCGTCCTATCATTTCGTTCACGGTGCGAAAGCCTAACTCCGCCATTATGCTGCGCATATCTTCAGCCACCATGAACAAGTAGTTCACTACGTGCTCGGGTTTTCCCTTAAATTTGGCGCGCAGTTCGGGATCCTGAGTAGCGATTCCGACTGGGCAGGTATTGAGGTGACATTTGCGCATCATGATGCAGCCGAGGGTGATTAGCGGCGCGGTGGAGAATCCGTATTCTTCTGCGCCGAGCAATGCTGCAATGGCGATGTCACGTCCGGTCTTCAATTGACCGTCGGTCTGCAGGGTGACCCGAGAGCGCAAATTATTCATAACAAGCGTTTGGTGAGTTTCTGCGACGCCTAATTCCCAAGGCAGGCCTGCATGCTTAATAGAAGTAATAGGAGATGCGCCGGTGCCGCCGTCATGTCCGGCAATAACAAGGTGATCGGCCTTCGCTTTGGTTACACCAGCTGCGATTGTGCCAACCCCAACTTCGGCAACCAGCTTCACACTAATACGCGCTTCACGGTTCGCATTCTTCAGGTCGTGAATCAGCTGAGCTATGTCTTCTATTGAATAAATATCGTGATGTGGCGGTGGACTGATAAGTCCCACGCCAGGAGTAGAGTGACGAATACGTGCGATCTTCTCATCAACTT
Organism: Pseudomonadota bacterium; assembly: GCA_027592275.1. GTDB lineage: Bacteria > Pseudomonadota > Gammaproteobacteria > Pseudomonadales > Pseudohongiellaceae > UBA9145. Next base: position 165,093 of record JAQCKF010000003.1, on the reverse strand, counting down.
TGCCGCCAGGAAGTTCTCCGCCTTCGCCCGGCTTTGCACCTTGCGCGATTTTAATTTGCAATTCATCGGCGTTTGTTAGGTACCATGCAGTAACGCCGAATCTTCCCGAGGCAACCTGCTTGATAGCAGAGCGCTTCGAATCGCCGTTCTGCAACAGTTTAAAGCGTTCTGGATCTTCGCCGCCTTCACCGGTATTTGACTTGCCGCCCATGCGGTTCATCGCAATGGCTAATGTTTCGTGGCTCTCTTCAGAGATCGAACCGAAGCTCATCGCTCCCGTTGCGAATCGCTTTACGATCTCGCTAGTTGGCTCAACTTCGCTAATGGGAATAGCATGGATTGAGTCTTTGTTAAAATCTAGAAGGCCTCGAAGCGTACAACGTCGAGTAGCGTCTTCATTCGAATGCTTCGCGAAGGCTGCATAGGCTTCTGAGCTGTTGGTGCGTGCAGCGATTTGTAAGTTCGCAATAGTGTCCGGGTTCCACATGTGTGCTTCGCCGCCGGAGCGCCACTGAATATCCCCCGGATTTGGAAGTACAGGGATGCGATCACTGTCACGCTTGGGAAAGCCCAATGCATGGCGACGTTCTGTTTCTTGTTTAAGCACATCAAAGTTGACGCCTTGTACTCGCGAAGCCGTACCTGTAAAACAGCGCAGAACGACATCATCTGCCAAACCGACCGCCTCAAATATCTGTGCGCCTTTATAGGAATGTAGTGTGGAGATACCCATCTTCGCCATGACTTTTAACATGCCCTTAGCCACACCCTTCTTATAGCCAGCAACAAGTGCATCTTCATCCGCGAACAGTGCGCCAAGGAAGCCTTCCTGCTGTGCTTGCCACAGTGCCTCAAAGGCAAGGTAAGGATTAATGGCATCTGCGCCATAACCGGCTAGCAGACAGTGATGATGTACTTCTCTCGCCTCGCCAGTTTCGATTATTAAACCGATCTGCGTTCGCTTACGCGCCTTTATAAGGTGTTGATGCACGGCACCACAGGCGAGTAAGGCACTAAGAGGAGTGCGAGAGCTGGAAGTAAGTCGGTCGGAAAGTATCGCGAATGCAAAGCCATCGTCGATAGCCGCTTCGGCTTCTGTGCAGATTCGGTTTAGGGCATTCTCGAATCCATTCGTCTCCAAGCTCTTGAACGTGCTATCGATCAACTTCGTCTTCATGCCGCGATAGTTCATGTCGCGAATATCAGTCAGTTGCTGATTGGACAGGATTGGGTGGTCCAGGCTTAGGCGATGCGCCTGCTCGGGAGTGGTTTGCAATAAATTGCCTTCCGGACCGATAAAACAGCGCAGTGACATAACTATCTCTTCACGAATCGAGTCAATAGGCGGATTCGTAACCTGTGCAAACAGCTGCTTGAAATAGTCGTAAATCATGCGTGGCTTATCGGAGAGACAAGCAAGTGCAGAGTCATTTCCCATGGAGCCGAGTGGATCGCGCGATTCAGTTACTAGGGGAATTAACATGAACTGCATCGTCTCGGTGGTGTAACCGAAAGCCTGCATGCGTTGCAGAATATTCTCGCCGTCTAGGGAGTGCGCGGCACTGCCGCTAGCTAAGTGGCCAAGTGTAACTTTTTGGTCAGCAAGCCATTCACCATAGGGTCTTTTGCTGGCGATCGTGTTCTTTACTTCTTCGTCGGGGATAAGGCGTCCCTCTTCGAAGTCCAGTAAAAACATCTTGCCTGGTTGCAAGCGGCCTTTTAGTTTTACATTTTCGGGATCGACATGCACCACGCCAACTTCTGAGGCCATGATGACCTTGTCGTCATGGGTAACATAGTAGCGACTGGGGCGTAGTCCATTGCGGTCAAGTACTGCACCTATATAGTGGCCATCCGAGAAAACGATAGAAGCCGGTCCGTCCCAAGGCTCCATCAACGCGGAGTGGTATTCGTAGAAGTCTTTCTTAGCCTGGGCCATGTTTGTGTCGGACTGCCAGGCTTCGGGAATCATCATCATCACTGAGGCAGGTAGTGATCGACCCGACATCAGCATGAATTCCAGCACGGCGTCGAAGCTGCCCGAGTCCGAGCAGTCGTCATCAATAACTGGGAAAATAGTTTTGAGCTTGTCGCCAAAAACATCTGTTTTGGCTTTCCCCTGGCGAGCTACCATTGAATTGACGTTGCCACGAAGAGTATTGATCTCACCGTTGTGGCTCATGAAACGATTCGGCTGCGCCCTATCCCATGAAGGAAACGTATTGGTACTAAAGCGTGAGTGCACCATCGCCATATGGGTTTCAAAATCGGGATTTGTAAGGTCGCCATAGAAAGGAAACAGCTGGCCAGGAGTTAGCATGCCCTTATATACGATGACCTTAGTGGACAGGCTGCAAGCATAAACTTGCTTCGCCTCAGTTAAGGAGGTGTCTAGCCGCAGGCGGTGTGTAAATCGCTTGCGAATAATGTATAGCTTTCTTTCGAACTGTTCCTGATCCAGATCTGCCTCGGCGGCTATAAAGAGCTGCTCGATTCTTGGCTGTGCCATAAGCGCGGCAGGTCCTACATCGGCGCCTTTGGCGTCGATGGGTACTTCTCTCCAGCCGACGAGTGACTGACCTTCTTCGGCGATAATTTGATTAATTGCCTCCCGGCAGATGTGTCTTTCTTCGTCTATCTGCGGGAGGAATATGTTGCCCACCGCGAACTGACCCATAGCGGGCAGGTCGGTATCGAATTCGGTTTTTGCCACCTTATGAAAGAAGCTGTTCGGCAACGCCATCAAGATGCCCGCGCCATCTCCGCTATTCGCTTCGAAGCCACAACCCCCGCGGTGATCCATGCGGGAATTAAGGTGATAGGCATCTAACATTATCTGGTGACTAGGTTGGCCCTTTATGTTTGCAACGAATCCTACGCCGCAGGAATCTTTTTCCCGAGATGGATCATAGAGTCCTGTTTTTTCGGGATACCCAAACTTTAGAGGGATGCGGTTTTCGTTGCTCATAGTCACTAGTTTCTCGTGCAGTAGTCGCTACTTAGTTCTTTTCTTCTTCCGCAACTTCCTCCCCCATTGAGACAGGGTCTCTCGGGTCACAAGGCGGTACTGCTCTGCTGAATTTGATCAGAGATTCCCTTGATAGGGCCTGACTATTCAATCTGCTCCCCCTCTGTGCGAGTAACACAGCGACTCTTGAGCTATGCATAAAGGGCCGAACACAATACCATTGCATCAGAATATGTCAAGATAGACGGGCCTTGAAATCGACTATATTGGCAACATATTGTCGTAATATAGTTCAATTGTTTTGAGTGAAGCCGGCGCAAATCATAAGCGAGTGATAGGGAAAAAGGCGGACTTTCTCGCGAGTTTTAAGATGAGTTAGAGATATGTTCGTGATTGCAGGAGAATTCCGCGGTAGGTATTTGTGAAATCCGCTGAAACGACCAAAATACATGCCGTTCACGGTTTTCAGTTGCTTGATAAAAAGCAAAAGGTGATCTATTCTAACCGAGGCTAACTACCTAATAAGAAAAACAATTTATGCGAATAGTTCTCATTTAGATTAAACAATTCAAAATCAGAATTCCTGTCCACATTACGGAGGCGAATGTAAACCGTGAATCCAAAACTAACCCGTAGACGCTTTATCAAAGGGGTAATAGCCTCTGGTGCAGCTGCCACTTCAACCACAATCTGGTACACGGCCAATGGCCAGTCAAGACCTGCTGGTGCAGTGGAACGTATGATCAGAATAAACATAAACGGCCAGATGCGTAATGTAGACGTGGCTCCACAGGAGACACTGGCATCTACCCTGCGCTACAAACTAGGCCTTACGGGCACGAAGCTAGGATGTAATCGCGGCGAATGTGGCGCGTGTACCGTTCTTGTTGACGACATCCCAAGCTATGCCTGTTCAATACTTACGCACTCTGTAAAGAATATGCGAGTCGAATCAGTAGAGGGTCTAGAAGCGGCCAACGGCGATCTTCACCCCGTGCAACAAGCCTTTGTGGATGAGCTTTCTCCACAGTGTGGTTACTGCACGCCAGGTCAGGTCATGTCCGCTGTAGGGTTACTGCGTTCTAACCCTAACCCAACAAGAGAAGAAGCACGGCAAGCTATGGCAGGTAACATCTGCCGCTGTGGTTCTTATGATTCTTACCTTAACGGCGTCATGCGCGCAGCACAAATAGGATAATCAACATGGCTTATATGCATATTGGTAAAGATTTTGTTCCACCAGATGTGCCTGGCAAGGTTACAGGCCGTATTAAGTACGCTGAAGACTATGCGCGAGATGGCATGGTGTACGCCCGATTACTGACCAGCCCCGTTCCCCACGGTCGGGTTGTCAACATTGACGCTTCTGCGGCTCTAGCGATGGAAGGTGTGTTTGGTATTTTGACAGCCGACGATGTCTATCCAGATGGCGAACCACAGAGCCCGAGTCTTAAAGTTTTAACGAATGAGCCTACTCTTATGGGAGAACCCATTCTTGCAGTAGCAGCTATAGACGAGAAGACGGCGGAAGACGCAATCGCTGCAATATCGCTGACGATCGAAAGATTACCCTTTGTTCTAGATCCGCTGGACAGCCTTTCCGAAGGTGGAGCCAACGCCTACAATGGCGGCAACACTTTTATCTTCAGAGAAGGTTTTGCAGAAGAAAAATGGACCGCTGACCAGGTTGCTAGTTTTAGAAGTGGTAACGAGCCAACGGCTGAAGCACAGCAAAGCTGGGAATACGGTGATCTTGCAGCAGGTTTTGCTGCTGCCGATTTCGTACATGAAACTACTTTTTCAACAGCTGGCTATCCACATATGTCCATGGAGCCGAGAAGCGCCATGGCCTACTGGGAAAATGGTAAATGTTTTCTACACGGCACTTCCCAGAGCTTGAGCGCAATCGCTGAGCCTATGGCAGCAATCGTGGGTGTGCCTCTAGAAGACTTCGTTTTCATCAATGAGGCAACCGGCGGTGGTTTTGGCCAGCGAGCTCGCGCGGGAAGTATCCCGAGCATGGCGATTCCGGCCAAACTCTCACAGAAAATCAATCGCCCGGTGATGATGCGTGTTACGCGTGAAGAAGAATTCACCATTGGCGGAGCTAGACAGGGTCTGCAAGGCTGGCTCAAAGTTGGATTCAAGTCTGACGGCTCTATGTCTGCCATGGATATGTACTGCATATCTGATAACGGCGGCAAAGGCGGCGGCGGCGATGCTAACTCTGCGGCAGCGGGTGTAAGCGCACTCTATCAGACAGAAGCAATGCGCTTCCGCAATACTTCTATCGGTACCAATACCGGACACCGTGGCGCACAGCGTGGCCCAGGTGAGAATCAAATCATGGCTATAATGGCGCCTATTATGGACAAGGCAGCCGAATCACTAGGCCTAGATCGTCTAGAGATTCGCAAGCTTAACGCGGCGCAAAACGGTGATGTGAGTGGGCCAAGAAGCGAGCCTTTTACCAGCGCCTATATGCCCGAAGCGTTAGAGATGGGCGCAGCGCAGTTTGACTGGGAAGGCAAGAAAGGCCGTGCCAGACAAACAAATGGTAGCAAAGTGAGAGGCCTTGGCATCGGTCAGGGATATCACAATGCGGGTCGCAGCGGCATGGATGGAATAGTTCGATTAATGCCAAGCGGACGCCTACAAATTCACAATGGTGTCGGTAACCTGGGTACTTATTCTTATGCATCGACTTCTCGCGCAGCTGCAGAAGTGTTGAAGATGGCATGGGAAAATTGCGATGTGGTTACCGGTCGTACTGACAGACATCTACCGATTACTTCGCCGCAGGACGGCAGTAACTCTATCTTTACTAACACTCGAACCTGCTTCGGTGCAGCGCAAGACTTGCTAGCGAAGATGAAAGAAATTGCTGCGATGGATTTTGGTGGTGACGTTGCTGATTACGATGTCGATGGCGTTAGAGTCCATCAGATCGCAGACAACACAGTGGGCATGACCTACGCAGAAGTTGCCCAACGTGGCATGGAGCTAGGTGGCAAATTCTCCGGTGAATCAGATCTTCCCGAAGAATTGAATACACTTACTGCATTGTCGGTTTCAAGACTAGCCGGTTCTGCTCTGATGGGTATTTATCACGATCCTAGTCATAGCAATAATCCTCCAGGTTTCACTGTAACGTTTACAGAAATCGAACTGGACAAGGAAACGGGCAAGTTTGAAATTCTGGATTTGGTGACTATCGCTGAGTGTGGAACAGTTGTTCATCCACAAGGTGTAGCAAATCAGCTGAGAGGCGGAGCGGTTTGGGGTATTGGTTTGTCAGTACTTGAGAGACACCTTTATGATCCTCAGAATGGCCTTCCAGCTAGTTCAGGTTTTTGGCAGAGCAAAATACCTACGTATCTAGATACGCCGGCTGAAATCGGAACGGGTTGGGTAGATTTGCCTGATCCAGAAAACCCTGTAGGAGCCAGAGGTATTGGTGAGCCATCAATGGGCGCAGTATCCGCCGCATTGAATGCTGCTATCTCGGACGCACTAGGTGGGCATATGTTCGACGCCGCGCCTGTGACTACAGATATGATCATTAACCATATAGCAGGTGTTTCGGAAGACGCGACTCCTCTTGCTCAAAACAATTTCAGAGGTTGATATGCCAGCAACATCACATGACGTAATGCCCGATATCGAACTTTATCAGCCTACTGATGAAGCAAATGCTCTGGATTTAGCAAATACTCTAGGTAAAGACGGCTGGATAGTTGGTGGCGGTCAGGACACTTATGGCTGGTTGAAAGACCGCAACAAGTCCCCTGCAGCGATGATCGAGATAGCTCAGATCGATGCTTGGAAAGGAGTGAAAGAAACTGCAGACGGTATTGAAATCGGCGCAGTGACAACACTTACAAACATCGCTAATCATCCACTGGTGAAATCAAAGTTTGGCCTTCTCGCAACAGCGGCCAGTAAGGTCGCCAGCCCTCAGATTCGCAATGTCGGAACATTGGGCGGCAATCTGAACCAAGATGCACGTTGCTGGTATTACCGCCGTGGACTCGATTGTTATCGCGCCGGTGGCAATATTTGCTATGCAGATTCTCCAGAAGGCTTAAATCGTGAACACGCTATTTTCGGAGCCAGCCGCTGCGTTGCGGTAAGCCCTTCGGATACTGCGCCTGCTCTGGTCGCTCTTGATGCAACTATGGTCGTAGCTAGTGTTAGTGGAGAGAGATTGATTCCTGCTCAAGATTTCTTTGTAGGACCTGATCGCGACATCGTCAATATGACAGTGTTGAATGAAGGTGAGATTCTGACAGCGGTTCGCTTACCCAATGAGTGGGCAAATGCGGAGTTCTATTTCGAGAAAGTCGCCGATAGAAATGTATGGGACTTTGCCCTAGTGAATGTTGCTGCGGCGATCAAAGTTTCAGGTGGATCGATTACAGATGCTCGCATAGTTTGCGGTGCAGTTGAATGCACGCCTAGGCGTCTGGAAGCTGTCGAGAATGCTATTCGCGGACAGCAACGTTCAGATGAATTAGCCGATCGAGTTGCGGCCATGTCCACTGAGGGCGCTAGACCTTTGAACTACAATCATTTCAAAGTGCCTTTAATGGAAAATCTAGTTAAGCGAGCGATCCGAGGTTAAACCTCGGGTCTTCTCGAATTAGCTAAATAGAAACTAAATAATAAACATAAGAAACGAGAGGGCTGTACTGTGGGAGAAATTGTCCGCTATAAACGCGATGTTTGGGGCGAGGAAGTAATTCTCGGTGTTTCATGGGATTTACTCTGGGTTGTTGCTGTTGCTGTTTTAGTCCTACTTGCAGCGCATGCGATTATCATGGCGGCATTGGCCAATAAGAAGATAGAGAAGGCTTCATCTGAAGGTCGCCGGGTACTTCGTCATGAGACTATCGATCGATTGTTTCATTGGGTGATGGCCGCAAGCATTCTGACTCTCATTGCGACAGGTGTGGCTCCAATTCTAGGGCTGCGTATTGCCTGGCTGAACATCCATTGGATCGCCGGACTCTTACTTACTTTCGTGGTGGTGTTTCATATTATCCGTTCGCTTTTCTGGCAAGATTTCAAGTCTATGATTCTTGCCCCGAAAGATTTCGGCGAGCCATTCGATTCAACCCAGAAGCCGGGTAAATATACTTTCGAGCAGAAGGGTATGCATTGGGCAGTAACAGTAGTAGTGCTGGCGGTTATTGCCACTGGTATTTTATTGTTCTTGCAGATCGACACCCCATTTTGGGATCGAACCAATAGCATGGCAGAAGACACACTTGGTCTGATGTTCTTATTGCATGGTCTTTCTACTCTTGCGCTAGTAGCTCTTGCGTCAACGCATATCTACTTCGCCTTGAGACCAGAAAAATTATTCTATACACGTTCTATGGTATCTGGTTGGATTTCGGAAGATGAGATGACGGCAAACCATGACACGAGTTTATGGTCTCCAAAAGAAGCCGACTAAATCCCTTCGTATCGCTTTTTGATACGAACCTGAAAACGACTAACGAGTAAAACGCTGTGATAGAAGACGATATAGAAGCCATAGAATCTGGCTACGAGTTCCTGTTGGCTTTTGCCGCTCAGGGACGACCTGCACAAAATGAGACGGGACCGGGTCCACATGCTAGGCCCATCATCGAAGGAATTTCAGTCGGGATGAAAAACATATCGACGGCTTTTTCTGAGAGCAAGGATGATTTCGAGCAAGTAATTGCTAGCGATTGCCGAAATGCTGGAGCTGCTATCCGTTTCATTCTTAGTCAAGAAAAAATTGGGTCGGAGATCGTGGACAATCTAAACGCGTCCATTCACCTTCGCGCCGTGCTCACAGATTTGTTTCTGTACAGCGAAGCCTTGAAGCCACTCGATACTGCAAAGGCCTCGGCCCCTGCAGCTGGCGGTGTTGAGACTTACGACGCAACTAAGAAGTAAACCCAAGACAAAAAAGCAGCCTAAGATTGTTCTGAAGCCGTTCGCTGGGCTATCAGGATGAAACTACGCAGAAACGGAATCGGACTAGCTCTTGTTCCGTTTTTTGTTTTTTAACTCAGATTAATCAGAGACGTTTCAAATGATCAAATGGCCGGCAAGAATAGAACTCGCACAATTGCCCACACCTATTACAAAGCTGGAAAGATTTTCCAAGCGTTTTAAAGATACAACTATCTGGATCAAGCGTGACGAACTCACTGGCACCGAAGTTTCTGGGAATAAGATACGGAAACTAGAGTTCTGTATTGCTGAGGCCCAGAATCAATCATGTGACACCTTGATCACTTGCGGCGGCATCCAATCGAATCATTGTCGAGCTACCGCCGTGCTGGGCGCGCGATTAGGTATGAAAGTACATCTTATCCTTCGCGGTGAGAAACCTGACATGCCAGAAGGTAACTTGCTAATGGACTATCTCTGCGGAGCCCAGATCAGTTACTTGAGTCAGGGTCAATGGCGCGGACATGAAGACTTAGCGACAGAATTACAGGCCCTCTATGCTTCTCAGGACCGAAAGGCTTTCTTTATTCCAGTCGGAGCTAGCGATGAAGTTGGGCTATGGGGCTATATAAAGGCGAGCGAAGAGTTAAAGCAAAATTTTCAAGACCTGAAGATGGAGCCAGAATATATAGTTACCGCTACTGGATCTGGAGGAACGCAGGGAGGATTGATTGTCGGCGGAGAATTACTCGGAATGGGGAGTCAGGTAGTAGCTTTTAATGTCAGCGACGATGCCGCCTACTTCGAGAAGAAAATTCGTGAAGATGTGACGCTCTGGAAGCAACGATACAATCAAGAATTCGATGAGGATAAGATGAAGATTAGAACTGTAGAGGGCTATGTAGGTCCCGGCTATGGAGTTGCAGGCCCTGAGATTTTTGATAGCATTGCCGAGTTAGCCAGTAGCGAGGGCATTTTTTTAGACCCAGTCTATACAGGAAAAGCCTTTCATGGCATGGTAACGGAGCTGCAAAAAGGAGACGCGGGCGCGCTTCGTGGCGCAAAAAATGTGGTTTTCATCCACACGGGCGGCCTGTTTGGCGTGTTTCCTCAACAGCAAAATTTTCGTTTCGGTTAGCGTGCAGTTGACCGAAATAGAAAAGACTCAACGACGAAAACTACGAAGCAATTTTTAGACTGGACATCGCCATGAATAATATCTCTGGAGAACAACTCATTAAGACTCTGGTCGCGACTAGTTTTATATTGTCCGGCTATCTTGGATTTTCCATCTTGGCTGCAGCTCAGGATACAAGTGCTGACGCAAGCGCACCCAGTCAGCCTGATGGCGTGGCCGCCGCGAGCTATTCTGCACCTGCACCTGCACCTGCGCCTGCAGACGCATCAATACAGAGTAACAATGAAAATCAGTTACTCTCTAATACCCATCAGTTGATAGAAGGCAGTCTGCGTTCTGGAGAGGGTTATTTCAGTGCAGATGGTGATCGCTTCATCTACCAGAGCGAGACCGTTGGAGACAATCCCTTCTATCAGATATATGTCTTGAATCTAGCAGATGGCAGCTCACAAAAAGTATCTCCTGGGATTGGCCTTACTACTTGTTCATGGATTCATCCGACTCTGGATATGGTGATGTTTTCCTCTACGCACGAGGACCCAGATGCACGCGCTAAACAGGTTCAGGAGATTTCCATACGCAACAGTGGTATCAGTCGGCCCTATGGCTGGGATTACGACCGCCACTACGATATCTATCAGGCAGATAGCAATGGCAACAATCTAGTCAATCTTACCAATATCGATGGTTATGACGCCGAGGGCTCCTATTCAGCAGATGGTAGTCAGATTCTATTCGCGTCAAACCGTGAGGCCTATCAGCGCAACTTGAGTCAGGCCGAGCAAAAACTTTTTGACGACGACGCCTCGTATTTCATGGACCTCTATCTAATGGATGCAGACGGTTCGAACGTTAGGCAGATTACTCATTCGCCCGGCTACGATGGTGGCCCTTTCTTTAGCCCAGACAATAACAAGGTTGTGTGGCGTCGCTTCAATCCAGACGGTAACTCCGCGGAGATCTGGACTATGAATGTCGATGGAAGTGGTCAGCGCCAATTGACCGCAGACGCGATGGTCTCCTGGGGCCCGTACTATCATCCAAGCGGCGACTATATTATCTATTCCAGCAATATCCTTGGTAATGCGAATTTTGAACTGTTCATGATAGACCCGGTAGGAATGAATCCCCCAGTTCGGGTAACCAATACTGCAGGCACAGATATCCTTCCGGTGTTCTCACCCGATGGAAGTCAGTTGGCCTGGAGTACTACGCGAACTGCTGATGGAACTTCGCAGATCCACATGAGCGATTGGAATCACAAACAAGCACTGGAGCTGTTGGGGCTTTAATCCTAGTCGCGCTACTTAGTCTCTAAAAATGTTATGACAAACAGGATTTCACAAAGCGTGTTGCATCGAACGGTCACTGTTAGTTTAAGCCTGTGCTACGCGCTCTTATTGATAGGGGGTTCTGCATCGGCGCAGGTTGTCGATGCTGTGGAGAGTGAGCCCGCGCTTGTCCACCATAGTCTTAAGGTGACCCTCGATCCACAGAACCAATCACTCTGGGTAGAAGACACCATTACCCTGTCGGATTCGATACTTGCCTCGCCACTACGCTTCTCGTTGAACAGCAATCTTCGCATCACTAATAATCCCAGACGCCTACAAGCTCTTGCAACCGACCCGCAAGCAGATGTACCGGGAATAAACAATACCGGGGCTCTAGCCGCTGCAACGACCGTGTACAGTATTAGTTCGCCTCGCAGAAATTCAAATCAGCTAGTTCTTATCTATAGCGGGACGATCTTCGATAACGCCGAGCAGACAAGCGCCGAGTATGCGCAGAGCTTTGCTCAGAGTTCGGGCATAATTGGCGAGCAGGGTGTCTATCTAAACAAGGGCAGCGCCTGGGTTGCAGACTTCGGCGGCGACCTGATCAGTTTTGAAGTACAGGTAGAGTTCGCCGATTCAGCGAACAGCTGGACAGCGGTTAGCCAAGGCGATCGCCTTGGTGGCAATGGCTGGCGAAGCGATCAGCCCATGGAAGAGGTCTATCTGATCGCGGCCAATTTTACCGAATATTCACAGCAAGCAGATGATGTTGAGGTTCTTGCTTACCTGCGAACACCCGATCCGGACCTAGCAACAAAATACATGGATGCGACAGGGCGCTACCTGGCTCTATACGAACCACTGCTAGGCGAATATCCCTATAGCAAATTCGCGCTTATCGAAAATTTCTGGGAAACCGGATACGGGATGCCATCGTTTACGCTCCTCGGTGAACAGGTGATTCGTTTCCCCTTCATACTCGAGTCTTCCTACCCGCATGAAATTCTACATAACTGGTGGGGCAACGGAGTCTATCCTGATTACGAGACAGGAAACTGGAGTGAAGGCTTAACGGCTTATCTTGCCGATCATCTCTTTCGAGAAATGGATGGCTTAGGGCATGAGTATCGAAAAGAAATGCTGGCAAGGTACAAGAACTACGTCGCCGATGGTGCAGACTTTCCTCTCTCACAATTTACCTCGCGTAACTCAGCGGCATCTCAAGCCGTCGGCTATGGCAAGACCCTTATGCTCTGGCATATGCTTCGAATTCAGTTAGGCGATGAATTGTTTCTGGCAGGGTTGCGGCAGTTCTATGAGGACTACAAATTCAAGCGTGCGACATTCGAAGATATTTCGCTACATTTTACCAATTTAAGTGGCTTGGACCTTAGTGGCTTCTTCAGTCAATGGATTGATCGAACTGGCGCGCCAGAGTTATCTATCTCAGTGGAAGAGGTCATTGGTGATCGTGCTCGAATAATGTTCGCGCAGATTCAGACAGAAGATCCTTATGCACTTAGAGTTCCAGTTGCACTCTATTACGAAGGAAACGATATTCCGGAAATCTATGACATCGATATTACTCAGCGCCTCGAAGGCGTCATGGCAGATAACTACGATCAACTGCAGGCCGTATTAGTCGACCCCTACTTCGATGTGTTCAGGACTTTGGATAGGAAAGAGACGCCTCCCACTATCGGTGAACTATTCGGAGCCCAGACCATCAGCTTCGTATTGCCGCAAGCGAACCGACAGCATTGGGCGCTGATGGTTGAGTCCTTCGCCGCGGGTGTCGATGCGCAGATAGTAAACGCAGAAGACATCGCAGAACTGCCGCAGGATCGATCGGTGTGGGTGCTCGGACGTAACAATCCCTTCGCACAATCTGCATTCGCTGCGAGTGAATTGTATGGGGTTCAGATGAGTCCAGCGGGAATCCTAATGGGTGGAACAGATGTAGAGTTTGCAGACAGAAGCAGTGTGCTAGTTGCTCGCCATCCAGCCAATTCGGACCTCGCCTTGGGCTTCATCGATGTAGATCAGATGATAGCGATGCCCGGAATGATAGAGAAGCTGCCGCATTACGGGAAATATTCCTATCTGAGTTTCTTGGGCGATGAACCTAAGAACGATGTAAAAGGGGTTTGGTCGAGTCCGGATTCACCAATGCAATGGGTCAAGCCAGGTATTCAGGCCGCGGTGAATTTCGAGAATCTACCTGTGCAGGAACCGCTTACTGTACTCCCTTCGAAGTATAGGATTGATCAGCTGAAAGAACACGCGACAGAACTAAGTTCCGTAGAGTTTCAGGGTAGAGGGTTAGGGACAGAGGGTATCGATCTGGCTGCGCAATACATTGTAGGACAATTTCGAGCCGCCGGACTACAGACAATTAATGGAACCTATAGTCAAGAATGGAATGAAAGCGTTGCTGGAAAAGGCAGTGTCAAGATGGCGAATATCGTCGGCATGATTCCGGGTGTGAACCGGTCGCTAAGTAGTGAGCCTGTGATTATCGCGGCACACTATGATCACCTAGGTATCGATTCACAATCTGGTCGTCATTTCCCAGGGGCAGATGACAACGCGGCGGGTATCGCCACGTTGATAGAAGTAGCGAGTCAGCTCGTCCGCGCTTTTACGCCGCAGAGACCAATTATTTTCGTTGCATTCAGCGGAGAAGAATCCGGCTTACTCGGCTCAAAATATTTTGTAGACAATCCACCCGTCGGTTTCAGCGCCTCAGACTTCTACGCTATGATTAATATGGACGCTGTGGGGCGTCTCGATGGCCGAGATCTGCAAGTATTCGCTACCGATAGCGCCTATGAGTGGCCCTTCATGGCACAAGGTATCGGGTTCACTATTGGTGTAAATTCCAACTTTCCCGCCAACACGATTGCTAGCAGCGATCATGTGAGCTTTCTGAATGCAGGCATACCTGCCATCCATCTGTTTAGCGGCGTGCATGAGGATTATCATCAATTGAGTGATACCGCAGACATGCTCGATCTGGCCGGCATGGCTGATGTGGCACTCTGGCTAGAAGAGGCTGTGGTTTATCTCGCCGACAATACTGAACCGCTGCGGGTGACACTTGCTGGTGCGCAGGTTCAAGTGCGCTCGAGAGTCAGCGGGGCAAGTGGAGAGCGATCTGCGAGCCTAGGTACGGTGCCAGATTTCGCTTTTTCTGGTGTTGGTGTGCGACTAAGTGATGTTACTCCAGGCGGTGCTGCGGAACAGGCCGGTCTGCGCTCTGGAGATATTCTGCTCAACTACAATGAGCAAACTATGACCGATCTACAGGTCTATTCCAATCTGCTTAGGGAATCAGCACCTGGCGATACCGTGCGCTTGGATATTCAGCGCGGCGATCAGCGGCTAACGGCAGAGGCCGTCCTGCAAGCGCGCTAGCGCAGCGTACTAAAGAGAAATGCTGCAAGCAGACACAGCACAGATACTGTAATCAGATGACGACTCATGGCAGATTTCTTCGTGGCCCATTTATACCTCTCTTCCTCAACGAATAGACAATTTTGAGTCTTCTTGAACAGTTTCACCGGATACTCCTTAGCAATTGATAGTAGATTAGCGTGTATTACAACGCAGTAATCTGACAAGCGATGGGCCGAATAAAGGCAGATTGCAGGTCAATAGTGACGAAATATGGCAAATAACTAATTTTGACCCGCTAGGCCCTAAAGAGGCAGCGCTGCATCTAGCGTAAACTTGTGACTATTTGTTTCCGATTGTTAATTCTTGAAATGGATAGGATATAGTGATTTCCTTATTATCCCGCCTGCCCGAGCTAGTATTGGTCGCAGTGATGAAAAGCCACCGTAGAGTGAAAAAATGAAAGTTACCTTCTGGCGCGATTGCCTCGGTCTATCCCTCTGCTTGCTGTCATGGCCACTTCTAGCTCAACAATCTATACCGCAGATGACGCGTTTAGACGAAAGCGTTGCCAATATTAATCTCGATGGATTCGTCGACGAGGCAGTTTGGGATGACTTGCCGGTGATCGACGGCATGAAGGTCATCAATCCTGACACACTGGCAGACGCTGTCTACGAGACCCATATTCGGATGTTCTATACCGAACAGGGAATCTATATCTCGGCGATTAATTATCAACCCCCCGGCACACTAGTTGCGCGCATGACCTCTAGAGACACACAGCTTGATCGCGATGGCTTCGTGGTGGGTATAGATGCTTCAGGTGACGGCCTGTACGGATATTTTCTACGCATCAATCTCGGCGATTCATTGACCGATGCATCGCTACTCCCAGAACGTCAAATGAACATGCAGTGGGATGGATCCTGGAATGGTCGCACTCAGGCGTTGGACGACGGTTGGAGCGTGGAGTACTTCATTCCCTGGGCCATGATGCCGCTGCCTCAGGTAGAAGATGTGCGGCAGGTCGGGTTCTATTTCGAGCGGCAGGTCGGGCATCTCGGTGGCGAGGCCTGGTCCAATCCACCACTACCTCGTACCGTGAATCAGTATTTGTCCGCGTTCCAGAAATACGAACTCAGGGACATAGAGCCACGCAGACAGCTTACCTATTACCCTTTTGCCTCGACGGTCGTAGACAATATTTCAAACGAGACCGAATTCAAAGTTGGAACTGAAATTTTCTGGAGGCCAACGACTAATACACTCTTGTCAGCAACATTGAATCCGGATTTCGGTAATGTTGAATCGGACGATGTGGTGGTCAACTTGACCGCGTTTGAAGTATTTTTTCCTGAGAGGCGTTCCTTTTTCCTCGAAGGGCAGGACATCTTCAATACCTCGCCACGCACCTCTGGTCGAGGTGGCCCAGGTGGCCCTATCTCGCTATTAAACACGCGCCGTATAGGTGCTGCTGCATTGTACGATGTGCCAAGTGACGTAAGCGTAGTGCCGACAGACTTAAGTAGAAACACGGAGCTCTTGGGCGCAGTAAAACTGGCCGGTCAGAATGGCAACTGGCGCTATGGAACCTTACTCGCCTCAGAAGACGATAGCGAAATTCGGGGCACACTTGCTGATGGCTCTCGAGTTAATTTGCAGGCTGAGGGACGTGACTTCACCATAGCTAGAGTGTTATACGAGGACACCAGCGCGGGTGGTCGTCGGGCATTGGGCTGGATGGGCACAGACGTTTCCCATTCTGAGATCGATGCCACTGTTAATTCGATAGATGCTCATTATTTTTCAGCGGACAGCCGCTGGATAGTAGACAGTCAATTTATGCATAGTGATGTACAGGGTGTTACTGGAACCGGTGGTTTCGCCGATGTGAGTTTTCGCCCGCGCAGGGGAGCACAACACACGCTTCGTTCTACCTATATAGACGATACATTGGATATTTCCGATCTTGGGTTCTTGGCACGAAACGATCAGATGAATATGGACTATAACTATTTCTTAACGGAATCCGATATTCCTGAACTTCGCCAGAGAACCACCAGCGTATTCTTTACCAATCAATGGAACACTTCAGGACAGCCAGTGCGCATGGGCTTGTTCCTAAATCGTGACTACAATTATCTCAACAACGATAACCTCGACGTCAGTTTGCGCTATTTCCCTAGACGCATTGATGACAGGCTGGGGCGCGGCACGGGCGACTTTCGTTTGCCCGAGCGGTGGGGCGCAAACGTTCGCTACAGCACAAATCCAGCAGAGTCGATCTCCTACAACCTCAGTCTGAATTTAGACACGGACGAACTCGGTCCGGCTAGAATAGAAAGTGGAGCGGGCATCGTGTGGCGGCCTGACGACCGCTTCTCCACCGATCTTAGTCTAAACTACACCGATAGGGAGGCGCTTCTGGTACACAAAGGTGGTGGTAACTACACAAGCTTCGAAGCCCATCAATGGGCTCCTAGATTGGAGATGAATTACTTCGTAACAGCGTTTCAGCAACTTAGACTTACCGCACAATGGACTGCTATCAAGGCGTTTGAAAATCGCTTCTGGCAGGTAAATCCTAATAGTTTAGATTTTCTGCAGCAGGTGGCTAATCCTGATACGACTCCAGACGATTTCGTTATCAGCCGTCTCACCTTTCAAGCTAGATATCGCTGGCAGATCGCTCCACTGTCTGATTTATTCGTGGTCTATACTCGGGGAAGCAACTTGCCAAGCAATTCCTTCAATACATTCCAGGATCTCCTCGAACAGTCATGGAATGACAGGATTGTTGATACGATCGCTATAAAATTGCGCTATCGACTGGGTTCTTAAGCAGCTTCTGGCGACTACTGTTGTATTGCCGGTATGCTTTGTAATATAAACGACACAGTCCGTCGCTTAGACTTACGCTCAATCATTCATCGCCTAGAGAGCATCCTATATTCTCAGGCAGGCACACAGGTGACTCTAATGCATTCTTCCCGTTTCAGATCAATCGCCGCTAAGGCAATCGGTATATTACTCATGGCAGCAACACTCTCTACTCAGGCACAGTCACAGAAAGTCGTTATCGCTCACCGGGGTGCCAGTGGCTACTTGCCCGAGCACACGTTGCAAGCCAAGGCCATGGCATTCGCCATGGGTGCCGACTATATAGAACAAGATGTCGTAATGACCAAGGACGACCATCTCATCGTCCTGCACGACATCACCCTGAATAGAACTACCGACGTCGCTGAGCGTTTTCCCGAGAGAGTGAGAGATGATGGCCGTTACTACGCTATCGATTTCACTCTTGATGAGGTAAGGCAACTTCGGGCAAGCGAAGGCTTCGATATCGAAAATGGTGAGAAAAAGCAGGGCTATGCCAATCGATTCCCAATGGCAGAATCCACCTTCAGTGTGCCGACACTGTCAGAAGAAATCGAATTAATCCAGGGCATGAATAAATCCACCGGAAAGAACGTCGGTATCTACCCAGAAATCAAAGGCCCAGAATTTCACCGTGAAGCAGGAAAAGACATCAGCACAGCCGTCGTTAGAATGCTTAAATCCTATGGCTACACCAGCAAGCAAGACAAAATATTTCTCCAGACCTTTAGTTTTGAAGAGTTAAAGATCATTCATGATGAAATTTTGCCGGCGCAAGGCGTCGACCTAAATCTCGTGCAATTGATCGGCGGCGATTCTGCCTATCCATGGATGTTCGAAGAAGACGGCATGGATAAGCTGTCGGCATACGCGGATGGCGTTGGCCCAGAGAAGGGCCTAGTGGTTTCTAGAGCCTCTCAGAAGGGAGATATTCAAGTTAGCGATTTCGTGGCTAGAGCTCACGCCGCCGGCATGCAAGTTCATCCCTACACCTATCGCTTAGATCCGGGCGAGGTCCCGGACTACGCGAGTAGTTATGAAGATCTGCTAGAAATACATTATTTTCGTGCGGGTATTGATGGCGTGTTTACCGACTTTCCAGATCGAGCTGTGGAGTTCTTGCGTAATAGGTAACGTTGAGCTTACGAGGTTTGCACTTAGAAGTTGTAACGAACTCCAAGAAATGTCGCTCTTGGAGCTCCGGCACCTAAGAACACAGGGTTGGTAAAGTCTTCGATGATAGGTACTCCTAGCTCGCCCGGCTCTTCGCCCAGCAAACCAAAACTCTCGTATTCTCTATCCAGAAGATTATCTACCTTCATGAATACTTCCAGTTTTTCATTGATGCTGTAACGAGCGCGCATACCGACAGTAGTATAGCCGGAGATTTCGTCTAATTGGTTGGACTCATCGCCGCGCAAAACCTGGCCGCCATTGCTGAGCACGTCTAGTCCGATGCTTAGGCCGTTGGTGAAACGGTAATCGCTGGAAACCTTGAATTGGTGTTGCGGTATGCCAGGAATGCGATCACCCGCACGTACTGTTATTTCATCTTCATCGTCTGCAAATTCGTGGTTTGGGCTCAGTGCTTTAAAGTTGTCTTCGAAGGTCGCATCGATATAACTGTAAGCTGCTAGCCAGCTGAACGCGCGCCACTTCCCCTGCAAACTAGACTCTATTCCAGCTCGTCTCGTCTCGTCAACGTTGGCGAAAAGGCCGGTGGAACGGCCGGTGGTCTGAAACAAGATGTCGTCCTTGTTCAGTGTGTGAAACACTCCCAGTGAGTATGCGATGTCTTTGATAAAGCCGCGTGATCCTAACTCGAAACTCTTAGCGATCACATCATCCAGCGGCGGATCGGCCAAGAAGGCATTCGGTAGGCGGCATTCCAGATCCACGTCACCTGGGTCTTCGCCTGCTTCTATTGCAAAGGCTACGGCTAGATCGAAGACGCCTTCATTGCAGGCAAGTTCGATTGGAGTAGGCGCCCGAGAAGATTCACTATAAGAGGTATATAAGGTATGGCTGTCGCTAGCCTGCCAAGTAAGTCCTAGCGAAGGGTTAACTCTAGAAAAATTATGGCTGCCGTTGAGTTCTGGCCGTACACCGGACCTGTCGAGAAGCGTAACGTCAGTGTAATTTCCGCGTGCAGATAGTGTTAGCGCCACATTCGAACTCAGGTCCATAGTAGTAGAGATATACACACTGCTGGATTCTGTCTCGGTATTTATTGAAGTCGCTTCGCTGTCAACGAACGTGCCAGTACCTAGGCCCCGCGTCAGTCTGCTAATAGGATCGAGCTCTGCCAGCTCTAAGATCGAATTGAAATCTGACTCGCCTCGATAATACGCGCCGCCGGCAATGACCTGCGAGCTGTAACCAAGAAAATTTCCGCGAATCGTCCATTGGAAATCGGCACCTACGCTTTCCTGAACCCGATCGCTAAGATTATTAATTCCCTCGTCGGAAAGAATTCCCGAGCCCGATATGTCATCTGTGAAACTCTCCAGATTAAATTCGGCTTCAAGATCTAGCATGGATGCAGTCTGGTTTAGGAATACTTCAAGAGCATCACTATTAGCAAACTGATTGTTGCAGATATCGCTATCCATAAGACCAAGTTCTTCGAGATCATCTTCCTCTATCTCATCGAGAAGTTGTGGCATGCCGCCGAGGCTGCAGACTGCAAATTCAGAGCCATCACCGTTGAAGGAATCGGTCTTATTTTTTCTGTAGAAAATATTGCCGCCAAAGCTGATGTTCGCACTCACGTCATGCGCATAGTCGAAGCTGGCCATCTGCATATTATTCTCGGTTATGTCCGGACCTGTGAAAATTGCTTCCCTATCCAGTGCAAGCAATTCTGTTGGTGATGCGCCGTTGCCAATTAGTTCTGATACGCCGTATTGATAGTTGAAGTTGAGTCGTGTCGAATCCGATCGCCAGCCAACACTGCCATAGAAATTTAATGCGTCTGAATTAGATTGATCGCGCCAGCCGTCTTCTTGGAAACTTTCTAAGTTTGCGTAGTAGCCGAGTGAGCCGTTGTTTCCGCCGAACTCGATGTTTGCTGTGGTACGACCGAACGAGCCCGAGCTAATCTCGACACTGCTGCCGGGTGAGCTAAAACCATCTTTCATATCAATGATAAGTGAGCCACCCAAGCTGTTAAGTCCGAACAATGGATTGGCACCACCAGAGAGAGTTATTGACTGTACTGCTGATTGCGGCAAAAGATCCCAATTCACGGCATCGCCCAAAGGCTCATTGATACGCGCGCCGTTTTGGTAGACCGCCAATCCCTGCGCCAAGCCGAGTAGGGGCGAGGCAGTGAAGCCACGATATTGTAGATCAGGTTGCATGGGGTTGTTCTGCGCATCGTTGAGCGACACGCTGCTGAAACTCTGCCTGAGAAAGTCTGAGATATTCAGCGGGTTGGCGTTCTCTATATCGGATGCGTTGCGGTTCTGAACGGGAAAGGGAATCTTGTTTTTATCTATGCCAGCACCGGCTGGGATTACACCGATGACCAGTACTTCTTCTACATCCTGTGCGAGAGTCAGTGAGCCTACACCCTGCAGAACTGCGAATAGTAGTATTGAGGCCGCCGGTAGGGGTTTGCTGCGCATAGGTCTCTCGCTAGAGGGCTTAACCAGGAACGATTTAACTCGCTTGGTGAATCAGACGCAGGATTATAGCAGAAGTTTACCGCGCACTTCAGTCTAATCGAGGATAAGACTCTCCAGCGGCCCTAAAGGCGGAGCATATCTTGGACTTGCTACTTACCAGCTGCGCTAGATTTGATAGACTCCAAGCTGATTAAAAACAGCTAGGAATAGAGAAGATGGCTACTATTTTAATAACGGGAACGAACCGCGGTATTGGCTTGGAATTCACGAAACAGTGTCTCTCGCGCGGTGACCGAGTTATCGCTACGTGCAGAGATATCGAAGCAGCTGACGACTTGATGAAACTACGCAGTAGTCATGATGAATTGGAAGTTCACCAGATGGATGTCTCCTCCACCGAATCTATGCTGGAATTTGTGCAGTTATTGGCTGATACGCCGGTCGATATTTTCATCAATAACGCAGGGGTTTATGGGCCGCGCAACGCCAATTTTGGTGAAGTAGATGGCCAGCTCTGGGCTTCGGTATTACAGATAAATTCAGTTGCGCCACTGATTCTCAGTCAATTGCTTATGCCGAATCTTCGGCAGGGTAAAGACAAGAAGATGGTGTACCTGACATCCAAGATGGGTTCCATCGATGATAATAGCGGGGGTGGATCCTATATCTATCGTAGCTCCAAAACGGCACTGAATAGCGTGGTTAAGAGCCTGGCTATAGATTTGGCGGGAGAGGGCTTTAGCGCCGCTGTCCTGCATCCGGGCTGGGTACTGACTGACATGGGCGGACCGAATGCACTGATAGATACAAAAACCAGCGTGAGGGGCATGTTGAAGGTTATCGATGATCTAGATCCACAAACTTCAGGCAGCTTCTTTAACTATGACGGTAGCATCATTGCTTGGTAGATAAACGCAGCCACGCAATGACCATCTCGAGCATTGCGCTTAGCGCCTATCTTGCAAATATGTTAAGGTAGGCACCTCTTTTAGTCGCCACACATAGTAGCCACAACCCTGTTTGACATGAGCCTTCACTTGATTCTTCACCTCACTACTCACCTCACTACTCACCTCACTACTCACCTCACTCCTCGCCTCCCGCGCCGGATTCTTCTCGCTCTACTTTTACTTGCCTCGACACTGTCGGGTCAGTATGCGAGCGCCCATGGTGGCGTTGCCTTCCAAGAAGACCTCTGTGTAATTAACATCAATTTTCTGCAGGCGCACTTCACGGTATTCCAGCCGGAGACTAGAGGTTCAGATGAATTCTGTGAAGACATTCCTGACGTCTCGCGTTCAGTTTTCGTCATGGAATATTTGCATAACTTGATGCCGGAGATGCTTATCGACTTTCGCATCATCCGCGACATAAATGAAGTAGGGCAGTATGCGGCTATGGAGGATGTGCTCGCCATAGAGGATCTCGAGGCGGCAACGGTTTATTACGAGCCTCAGCGTATCGAGCCTGGAGGCTTCTATACGGCGAGCTATGAGTTCGATAGTAAGGGCACTTATATCGGCGTGGTCACTGCGGAGCATCCGACTGAAGATAGATATTATACAGCGGTGTTCTATTTCCAGGTTGGTGGTCCCGATTATGGTAGCTTACCTCTATTCCTTGCACTGCTCTTGGTCCTGCAAACAGCTTACTGGTTGAGCAACGGTGGATGGGCTAAACACAAAGCGCGTCTTGCTGTGAAAAACCAGAATAGCTAGGGTTCACTACCCGACGACATCGTACCGCCTCGTTTTCAAAATACTTCAGTTATCCACACTTCTCTTATCGTTTTAGCGAGACGAGATTGCGCCGATAATAAGAAGGAGTAAACTCCATAAGTGTTTCCTGATTTTGGGCGATTGTCGTAGGGTGATTCTACGTGAATGCTAAGATTTTAAGGTTGAACAAAGCGGGTATCCCGGTAAGCTGGCTTACCCAAGAAGAGACAGCAACGTTGCTGGTTAAAGACCTAGTCGTCTGGTCTCTTGGCAGCACTGTCTTCGAGATGCGCGGAGGTATTAATCGCAGCGGTAAGCAATCCGTGCTGCGACTGCCCAGCATTGTTGCATGCGACGGCAAGGTCCATGAAAATAGATTCAACCCACCGCTCGAAAATAGATTTCTATTTAGACGCGACCAGAACATCTGTCTCTACTGTGGCGGTCAGTTTGCCCAGAATGACCTCTCTCGAGATCATGTACAGCCTCTCTCTCGGGGGGGCATAGACGTTTGGACCAATGTCGTAACTTCCTGCAGACGCTGTAATAATCGAAAAGCCGATCGTTCTCCCGAACAGGCTAATATGGAACTGTTGGCGATACCCTTCGTGCCGAATCAATACGAGTTCCTCTATCTATCAAATCACAATGTACTCGCCGATCAGATGGAATTTCTGAGCGCGCGTTTCTCTCGTCACATACAGCTATCCTGATTTCTCTCTAGAGTAAGCGGATCAGCCCAATTTCCTAGGTCCGAATCGAATAGGTAGCGCGCGAGATATGGTTTACACTCGACACTAAGGAAACTAGTTTGTCCTAGCGTTGGTAGTAGGCTTTTAGATAATCAGATTGTAATCCTGTAGTAACTTCCCTGAATAAAATTTTGATTGGCCTCGCGTCATGCGCAATTGAGGCCGCGGTTGCGGATTCGTTCATGCATAGCCCAACAATAAAACATACAACCGGATTCTTCCTGTCCCTCGTTTCAGCGATGCTATGGGGTATGTTGCCTGTTGCATTGAAGGAGTTGCTGGCAGGGATGGATGCTATCACTATCGTATGGTACCGATTCTTTGCAGCAGGTGTAGTGCTCTTTGCATGGCTAGTCATTCAAAGAAAGTTACCGCAGGTATTACGGCAGGCAGTCCAGATAAAATGGTTTCTCCTATTTGCGGCCGTCGGGCTTTGTATTAACTATTTCCTCTTCTCCTATAGCTTAAATTTTGTCAACGGTGAAACAAGTGAAGCAGTAATTCAACTTACCACTTTGTTCCTAATCTTAGGTGGAGTCTTCCTGTATAAGGAGCCGTTCTTCGCAGTACAAAAAGTTGGAACAGCGTTAATAATATGCGGTCTTTTGCTTTTCTTTAACGATCGCTTAAGTGAATTGCTCAGTCTTGAGAATAGAGGAACTATCGGTGTAATCATCGTAGTCTTCGCCGCTATAACCTGGACTGTCTATGCCCTGTTGCAAAAGCAATTGCTGAATAGTTTTTCATCGGTACAGATTTTATTTTTAATCTATGCTTTTTCTAGTGTGGTGCTGCTCCCCCTTATTTCGCCACTAAGTCTTTTCCAACTTAGTGAGATTCAGCTCTATCTTCTGTTGTTCTGCTGTTTAAACACTATTATCGCCTATGGTTGTTTTGCTGAGGCGTTGAACTGTTGGGATGCATCCAAAGTCAGCGCCGTCCTCGCGCTAGCGCCGCTATTCACAATAGGCTCGCTGAAGCTTGTTGTCTTCTTCCAGCCCGACTACGCCTTCTCAGATCGCTTAAGTATGCTGTCCTTGCTTGGGGCTTTTCTGCTAGTCGTGGGGTCCGCGCTTACGGCTCTAATGCCGGTATTTCAACAGTATCGAGCCAATAAAAGGGCCGCGTTGACAGAGTCGGCTTAGGTCGGGCTCGAAGTCATTGACTCTTCTTGCTAAATGTTAAAAACTCACTGTTCCAGTGTTTCCGCGCCTATAAGTTAATAAGAAGAGCAAACGGATACCATCATGAAACTATTCAAAAGCCTATTCATCGTAGCGCTCTCATTACTGACCTCTGTCACTACGCTTGCAGATATCGAGCGTATCGAGATCACCAGCCGAGATACCCTCTCTGATTCGAATGTCGACTTCAGCTATGAATCGATCTCCGGGGTTGCCTACTTCACACTCGATCCTAACGAGGACCTGAATGGGGCGGTCACCGATATAGCGTATGCACCCTTGAACGGCGATGGCCTGATCGAGTATGCGGCTGATTTTAGAATACTGGTCCCCTCCGTCTCGGTCGCTAACGGCGGCTTGCTATATAACGTGAACAACCGTGGAGGCAGCTCGTTTCCACCGGAGCGATCGCTATTACACCCCCTGAGCGGAATGGGATTTACCTATCTGGCTACTGGATGGATCAATGAGTTGTCACCACAAGACGGGCGACTCCGTCTGCATGCGCCGATCGTGGGTTCCGCAGAGCAACGCATAACCGGCAGCGTCAGATACGAGGTTAGTGTAGGAGCGACAGCTGAGAAAGTGAACATAGCAGGTGACGGACATCTAGCTTATGAACCAACTGCTGCTGGGTTAGCAAGTGCAAGTTTGACCCGACGTCTCTATCAAGATGACCCGCGATTGCCTGTCGAACGTTCTCAATTTCAGCTTGAGGTTGTTGCAGAGAACGACAGCAATCAGCCAATAGTTAACTTGAGTGTTGCTGGTGGGTTTCAGCCGGGAATGCTGTATGAACTCGTCTACGAGGCACACAATCCGGTTCTGGCGGGTGCAGGTATGGCCGCTATCCGCGACATGGTCTCGGCGATACGTTTCGGTGACGATGCTGCCGATGAACTCACGCAATTGGGGCTGCCAGATATCCACAGCACGGTTGCTTGGGGCAACTCACAGAGTGGGCGACTGTTACGTCAATTTATGTTCGATGGGTTCAACGAAGACCTAAATGGACGCAAGGTTTTCGATGGCGTGATCCCTGTTATAGCAGGCAGTGGCTATGGCATGTTCAACAATCGCTTCGCTATGCCCACTCGAACCAACGGTCAACACTCGAACCACCTCTTTCCAAATGACCTGTTTCCTTTTACTTATGGTGAAAGCACGGATCCGTTTACCGGGCGCACCGATAGTATTCTCGGCAAGGCTCGCGCGAGCGGCACGGTACCGAAGGTAATGCACATCCAGACATCAAATGAATACTGGGTGAGAGGCGGTTCGCTTCCGCACACAAACCCTCAGGGAACTACGGACGCCGTGCTACCCGAAGAGGTGCGTTTCTATTCCATAGGGGGTTCGCAGCATGGCTCTGGAAGCGGACTACCACGTGCCGCAACCTCGGGGCAGCTGCCGCCTAATCCGAATATGTGGGCGCCCATTTCCGAGTCACTGCTCGTAGCAATGTATGACTGGGTAGCAAATGACGAAGCTCCGCCCCCATCTCGCTATCCGCAAATAGCGGATGGCTCTCTAGTGCCTTCTCACATTGAAGGCCGTATTAATAGCCGTGCTTGGAATCAGCTTAGGGGAGTAAATCATCCCGACGCAGCTTATACACCTGGCTTTGCCAGCTATGGCGATCGTTGGGCGGAAGAACGAATTATAGATAGGCACCCTGTAACAACTGATATGTATTACCAGGCTCTAGTGCCCGCTGTAAATAGCAACAATAATGATTCGGAGAGATCAACCGTTTTGCCGCCAACGACTCAGGTTCCCCTAGCGACTTTCGTGCCTTGGAACCTTCGTGCCGTCAGCACAGGCGCGGAGAAATCGCTGGCACGATTATCAGGTGGCTACATACCTTTGCCAACAAACCAGGCGGAAGCTGATCAGGCTAGTGATCAGCGTACTCCTATTGCGTCAATGTATTCATCATTCAGCGGCTATCTGAGTCTGTACGAAGCGGCAACCGACACGCTTATCAGTGAGGGCTACTTGCTGCAAGGGTTCAAACAAACGTATATGGACATTGCTCACAGCAATGATTTCATATTCGATTGAGTTCTCATCACCATGTAGGCTTTGCTACAAGATGAACATCTGTGATCCTACATCTCTTTTTTTTCCAGCAATAAAAAACCCCGCTAACTGTAAAGTTGTCGGGGTTTTTTGAATGATAAGCTAGTTAAAAAATCTCGCTTGTAACTTAGAGTTAGTCGTCTCTTGGAAAATCGAAAGAAATACTCTGAAGGCGCGGTAAGTTGCATTTGTGTGGCGTAATGTCATAAGAGATGTCATTCGGATCCAATCCGCCCTTAAGGTCCATGAAGCTTTCATTGCTCGCCTCGCCTAAGCAAATAATATTCTCACCATCGCTGCCAGGTTTAACAAGACCGCCCCATACAATATCTGGAGAATTCAGTCCGCTGATAGCATGCCACGCCTTTAGCGCAGTGTGCCCGGGCACCGTTCCACCACCCTCGTAATTGTTGTCGTGGATGTAGATCTGTTCCGGGTAGGGATCGTATTCAGGGTCCTTAATTGTGCGCCCACCCAGGGCGAAACTATAGACCATGATGTTTACGCTTTTATTGTCGCGAAAATTATTCTCGAAAACTTCTATGTTGTCGTTGGCCAAAATTAGCAAGCCGGTTCCCGGAGGTACATTGCCAACAATATTTCCTTCCGGCGCAAAATTCTCTGTGTTGTTCTCATAGATCTCATTGTCGAACACGCGAGTCGCCTGCCCACCCTGTACCGGTAGATTCGGTAGGTCGAAGACAAGAATACCTCCGGTATTGTTAGTTGCCACGTTGTCATACACGTCGGCAAAGGTAGAGTTCTCTATCTCGATGCCAGCAACATTGAATTCGGCGCGGGAGTTTCTAACGATGATCTGGCTAGATTGACCGACGTAGATGCCGGCATCGGATGCGCCGATAGCGACTGAGCCTTCAATGAGCACATTCTTCGTCTGGACTGGGTAGATTCCGTAGGCACCGTTCTCTGTGTGGGCGCCTCGCGTCCATTCTGTGCGAACGCGACGTATGGTGACATTCGTGCTCTGATTGATCTTGAGGGCATCACCCACAGTGTCCTCAATTGCCAGATCCTGAATGACGAAGTCGTCTGCGCTTACTAGCAAACCCTCAGCACCCTGCGCCTGATTCTTGAAAGAAAGAATCGAAGAGTCCATGCCGGCGCCTTTGATCGTCACTCCGGGAACAGTCAGCGACAGGCTGCGTGTGAATTCGTGGATGCCAGCAGGAACCTCGATCACGTCGCCGGGCTGTGCCTGAATCAACTGAGTCTGAAAAGAATCCGCGAAGCTTAAGCTTTGCATGGGCTCAGGGCTGTTGGCATCGTCACAGGCAGCGAGAGCTATCGAAAGTGTGCAGAGTGTGAGTAGTTTGCTTATTGGTTTTATTGCGATCATCTGTAACTCCAGTAACACGTGTAGTGTGGATCAGACTGATTTTATAATGCCACGAATTTATTGTTCTCAACATCTTTTCTGACCTTGTCGTGGTCGAAAATCACGCCGTTCATAGCGATGTAAACACCAGCTGGCTTAGTCTGAACTGCCGTAAACGCCGCGCCGATATTGAACATAGCGTCGGAGTTTTTAAACAGAGCGGGGCTGAGGGCACCGGTGAGAACGATTGTCTTGTCTGGAATATCACTCAGTCCCTTAGCTGTGTTAGTCATCGTATCTGTGCCGTGGGTAATTATGATCATGTCCTCGATTGTCTCGCTCACAGCCTGACGAACGGCCTCTCTGTCTGCGTCAGTCATCTCAAGGCTGTCCTTCTGCATCAGTGATACAACATCGTAGTCCAAATTTAGGCTAAGGCCAGAAAGAACTTCGGTGATATTCGGGGGGGCCACCTCGTAGCTGCTCTTCGCATCGAAGTAGATCTTATCTATGGTGCCGCCTACCGTAAAAATTCTTATCAAACTCATCAAACCATTCATCTCTCAATGTTATTTAGTTGATAGCCAAAACCGCCAGTATTAGCGGTCTACGACCTCAAACATCCACGTATATCCACTGGCAACAGCGTCGGCGCTCGCAGCCTCTCCATCACCGTACTTGCGACTGAATTCGTTTAGCACCGGTATGACCTCTGGCCCACTCATGATGCGTTGCAGCCTTTGCTCATAAAGATTGCCGTCAATGCGCAGTATCACCGAATCGTCTGCTTCAAGGTAGTACGGCCATTTTTTCCAGATAGCACCGTAGTTAGTTGTCATATATCCACTTACTACGAACAAACGTTGATCAAAGGCCGCTAGCCACACGGTGCGCGACTGTGCAGGGTCCATGGTCTGGAATTCAATTGTGGCGCGATCTTTGAGAAAGTCCCAATCACTTGGCGCGCTGTTGAGCTCACCAGTCGTGAAAGGGCCACCGCTTAGAATCTCGAGCGGCCCGTCGTGAAAGCGCATGCTGCCGAGAAGCACAGCGATACTGATCACCAGTACGGCGATGCCAATACCTATCCATTTCAATATTTTCTTCAATTTGGGCCCCAAAATAGTCTCAATGTTGTGTGTGGTGAAAGGATTGAATTTGATGTTTCGGGCTAAAAGTTTTTAGATAGTTAATCCAATTACAAATAACAGTCGTAGCAATAACTAGAATCAGTGCTTTTTACAGCTTAAAGGCTCTCAAAGCGCGTGACTTCATGCTATCCAGCGTCAATCTCCCAAAAGTTGACGTATTTCGGGCTACCGACGATCAAATGATCAAGGTAGCCTTTTTTTTTGCCTAATTTATTACCCAGAGCCCGACTTAGTTGTAGCGGCGCTGATCCAAGTATTCTCTCACTTTTTGTAGCTGCTCGATCTGTAATTCGATATTTTCCTGCGGGCAGTTCTCGGCGAATTCCTGAAATAGCCCCGCGGAGGCTGCAATGGCTTGTTTTCGAGCTTTTTCACCTTTTGAGGTAATGGTTACCTTCTTCTTGCGGCCGCTCAGCTCGTCGGGCGCTACTTTTATTAGGCCTTTGGATTCGAGCTTCTTCAGGGTGTTTGTCATGGCGCCGGGAGTAACTTGGAATGCAGTTGCTAGACGACCGGGGCTTGCCTGGGTATCCACTCTGCTGAACCAATTCAGTACGCCAAACTGCGAATTATTCAGCCCTAGGGGCAGATTCCGATCAAATAGCGCGATACTCAGCTGCGCGATGATGCTTATCTCATTGAAATAGGTGAAGAGAGTTGCTTCGTTTGGCTCATTAGATTTCTTCTTGGTCACGTTAATTCCTATTAGCTTAGTCCTGCAATTGTAATTCGAATTGATTGAACATCAAACACTTTAGTATTAAATAGTTTAATGTTAAAGTGTTTGGAAATCATCAATGTCACAGGACGCTGATGTGGGAATGATAGGAAATTGAATAAGGGAGAAATTAAATGAAATACCTACTTTGGGCTATCGGAGTGCCCACCGGCTTAGTGCTTGTATTGCTAGTGGTGCAGACACTTGCTGCGGAGCGAGTTGAAGTGGTTGACCTTTACACTACCGATGATTTGGGGGAGGTGCAGTCAACTAGGTTGTGGGTTATGGATGATGAGGGTTTCCAATATCTAAGGGTAGGCGCTGACGGATCCGCGTGGTTCAGCAGGATCTTACAAAACTCAGAAATAGAAGTGGCTCGCAATGGGATCACCGCAACCTATACCGTGGTTCAACGTCTCGATAAGTCGGACAGAATCAACGACATGATGCAGGAAAAGTACACCTGGGGAGATACCTTCTTCGCAACTATGCTGGGCAGTCGCGATGGCTCTATTCCACTCGAGTTGCATCGCGTAAATTAACAACTAGGTACAGAGTGTTCTAAGCCGCAGAGCTAAATACCAATACGGCTTAGACTATTCACAAGCTCGCGCACAATCTTCTCGGCCACTGGGTAGCTGGTTGCGAATTGTGCCTCCAAGGCGATCAAGTCATCCATGACAGTATTGTCTGCAGTATCGACCTCAGGGTTCAGGAGCGAATCGATGTCTGACTGCAGCCGCTGTGCAGAGCCTAGTAGTTCCTCGTCTGGGTTCTCGCCCTGGCCAATTTCCTCCAAGAGTTCCTTAAGGAGCTGCTTTACCTTTTCTTCATTCATATCGTCTCCGTTTGTCTATGTACTAAAGTATTCTAGCTTATGTGAATTTTCGTTCTTTGATCTGCTACAGGTCAACGCGTCTCTTCAATGGACTAGTTCGAACTTCCTAGGCTTCTCTAGCCGAGTAAGCCCGATACTTCCCTTACTCGATGACTTTCGCTATCGGTCACATACAACAAGCCAGCGTGAACGCAAACGCCGTGAGGTCGATTCAACTTACATTGCCCAGGATCGCCATCGGGGCCGTCACCTTTCTCGCCGCTACCTAACACCGTATCCACAATTCCTGTGTTCAAAGACATGCGTCTAATCACATGATTCTCGGTATCCACTATGTAGAGACTATGATCTTGCTCTGAATAGGCGATTCCTTTAGGGCCGTTGAAAGTAGCATTGATAGCAGCACCTGAATCGCCCGTATATCCACGATTTCCAGTGCCCGCGATTCGCTGCAGGCGATTGCCCGCGACGTCTAGTCGATATACGGCATTTCCTTCGCGCAGAACTAAATACGTATTTCCTTCTGCGTCGGTATCTATAGAGCGCGGCCCAAGTAGCGGTGTTCCTGTGATCGGTCCGGAATCAGGCGTTGCAATTCTTTCACCTGTTCCCGATAGAGTACTAATGATGCCGCTATTCATATCGATTCGCCGTAGACGGCTATTGCCAATATCGCAGATGAGTAGGTTTCCGCGCGCATCGAATGCAATGCTGTGAGGCTGGCGCAATTGCGCTGCATTTGCCAATCCGTCATCGCCAGAGAATCCCGCTTCTCCAGTTCCAGCCACTGTGCTAACTAGGCCGCTGCTTTTATCTACACGGCGGACTGTATGCGAGTCCCTGCTTACAATGTAGAGATTGCCCTGGGTATCGAAACGGATCTCATGAGGCGCAGAGAAAGAGGCATCTAAGGCAAGACCTCCATCTCCGCGATAAGCTTTCTCACCATTGCCAGCCACAGTAGTTAAGAGTCTGGTATTCAGATCCAGGCGGCGGACTCGACCACTGTCTACTTCGCAGAAATACAGCGCTGAATCGGGCCCGAGTACGATGCCGTAGGGGTTGTTAACTCGTGTCGTCTGCGCAAGATTGCCAATGGCTCCCTCGGACTCAAAACCTGCGACACCAGTACCGGCAATGGTTCGAACAGTACTCTGCTGGGCATAGCTGAAGCTGTGCGCGCCAAACGGGACTAGGCCCGCTAGGCTATATTGGAGTAGTTGTCGTCTGCTGAGGCTTTTTTGCATAGGGTTCACAAGGCAGTCATAGTAATCATAAGTGGGATTGTGGAGAATTGTATTGAGTTTTCTTCCCGTCCCAAATACTCTCATATCATTGATAATAGAATAAAACAATATTGGCTCAAACTCTGAGCTCTCGAGGAGAACAAGATGTGTGATCTAGATACCCAGAAAGACGCTGAGGAATTTATTAATAGTGACGGTAAACTCAGTCGACGAAAATTCAATATGCTGACGGCCACAGCGAGCGCGGCTATGTTGCTTCCCCCAGTAGCGAATGCGCAGTCTGTAACAGAGTCAGACGTAAACATTACGACTCCTGATGGCGTGGCCGATTGTTATTTCGTTCATCCCTCTAGCGGCAGTCACGCCGCTGTCATTGTATGGCCTGATATTCTTGGACTAAGACCCGCCTTTCGCATGATGGGCAAGCGCCTCGCAGAGTCCGGCTATACGGTCTTGGTTGTGAATCCTTTCTATCGTGATGCCATCTCGCCTGTAGTTGGCGAAGGTGCAAGCTTCGGTCAACCTGAAATTCGTGAGATCGTGTTGCCAATGGCGCGCAACCTAAATGCCGAAACTCATTTCACTGACGCTAGGGCTATGGTGAGCTGGTTGGATCAACAGTCGGCTACAGATACTAGCCGCCGCATTGGCACAACAGGTTATTGCATGGGTGGGCCGATGGTAATGCGCACAGTTGCAGCAGTACCTGAGCGCCTCGGCGCCGGCGGCACGTTCCATGGCGGCGGCCTAGCTACGGATGCTGACAACAGCCCGCATCTATTAATTCCTCAAACGCAATCGGCGATGCTGCACTGCGTTGCAGCAAATGATGACGAAAGCACTCCTGAGGCTAAAGTTACTTTAGGGGAAGCCTACGCCGCGGCAGACCTATCAGCTGAAATTGAAGTCTATGGGGGCACACTGCATGGCTGGTGCCCACCAGACTCCCAAGTTTATAACGAGGCTCAAGCCGAGCGCGCCTGGAGCCGATTATTGAATCTGTTTGAGAACAATCTGGCTTAGGACTTTGTTAGTCTAAGGAGAAATTCTGGCAGTAAAAAAAGGCGACGCCGAGAGGCATCGTTTTTTTTTTAAGACGTCAAAACCAAATCTTAACTGGAGGAGACAATCCTAAAGGTCCACCAGTGATCGGGCCGCTCAGCATCGGATGGTGGTTTCGGATTGGACGGCCCGCCGCCATGGATTTGTAGCTTCGTTATTCGAGCGGCCCAAGCGCGGTCCATCGCAGCGGAATCGGTCTCGCGATTAACTACCACGGGATAGACGACGCCGTTTAAGCGCATAACACCCGTTTCATCCTCTCCCACTTTAGCTGCCCAGTATTTCGACGTGCACACTGAACAACTGAGATAGAGTTCACCCTCGGGAGTCGACATGCAGTTGAGATTTATCGCATGGGGCCTTATGCCCGCCCAAATTTGCAGCTGACAAAGTGGTACGTCGTTTGCGAACGACCAATCATTCACTGGCTCGCTCGCACGTTCTCCAAATAGAAAGCCGCCGGGAGTACGCTCGCAAGGACAAATTGATGAGTAGATTAGAAAGCCGGCAACGAGGGCAACTAACAAAGTGCCGCCAGCGGCGATGAGGATATTGCGTGATTTTTTGCCCGTCTCAGGAAGAGTCTCTGCATCAGTCATGGTCAACGCCTTTTCTATTTTTAGTCGAGTATACGCCTACAGAACGTTCAGTTAAATAGAGCTTAGTGCGAAAAATAGGCGAAAGTTACTGGCCGCGTCATAGTGTCGCAGCGACACAGATTCCAACGTTGTTAGTGTTATATTTGATTTCTGATATACACAGAAAAGAAGAGGGCGAGACAATGATCCACACAAGACACCTAGTATTTCTGATGATCGCACCCGTTGTAGTAGCTCTAGTCTGCTGGGCAGTTATAGTCTCTGTTTAGCTGGAGCTACAAACCAAGCGAGCACCTACAGCAAGCGAATTCTATTCGGTAGCGTCTGGTGTTAAGTCGCCGTTCTCCAACTCAAATAACTTTCGTAGTATGCCACGCCATTCTCGGTACTGTTGCTCCATTGTCCCTGTTAGTCCATGAACTTGAGAATTCAGCTCTAGAAAGGCAGGCGCAAGCTCGTTATTGAAGCCGGCAGCCAGGTCATTAAATTCTCGCTCAAATATCTTACTCCACTTAAAGCGATCATAGCGCTGGCTAAGGGATAAGAAACCACTCGAGCCGCCATAGTCGCTTCGATTTGCTTCTTGCTGCGACGTTTCTATCTCAGTGATCTGATCAATCGAATATCGACGCCATAGAACATAAGCGGGCTGAATGTCTTCATAGAGTGTTTGATAGTACTCATCCACGGTATCGATAAAAAGATGATGACGGTATTTCATGTCGGCAACTCTAGCCATCATGGGATCGTCGAGTGATGGGAGACTGTCGACTATCAACAGGCCATCTTCATTCTCTTTTAGTGCGCCTGAAAAAGTATTGGGGGATAGATCGCTAGCGTAGAGCATGTCGGTTACGAGATTCAGATCGTCAAGTGTCTGCTCGCCTAGATTCGTTCTCACGACAACGAGGTCGTTAGCAATGCGGTTATAAATATCCTGAAAGGGATCGATGAAATTTATGGAATCGAAAGTATTGTCCAAAGTAAACCTAGTGGATTCTGGATACTCCTCCTGAATACTTTGATCTGCATAGGTTTTGTTCAACCATTCTCGACCGCTGCTGTCGAATGCGCGAATCTGCAGTTCAAGAGTCTCGCCATCTGATTGAATAATTTGTCCTTCAACGAATAAGTCGAGAGAGGGGTCGCTCTGGGGAATTACTCTGATGGCCCCCCATTGTCTGGAATCGACCAGAGTGTTCTTCAGCAGGTGAGGAAGGAATTGTGTCTCCTTCTGAATGATTTCGTCGAATACCCAATCGCCTATCTCGTACTCTCCGGCTTCTTTCTGCGCAGTACCGAAAACTTGCACACCGACTTCTAGCAATGCGCTCGCCGATGGAACTTGTATTGCCTGAATTAGAGGCACATCGCCAACAAGATCTAGGGCGCGCTCCACCACCGCGACCGGTTCTGCTTCAGGGGGCCTCAGTGAGCACGTAGTGAACGGCAATATTAACAACGCTGTAAGAACACGAATACTCGTTGTGTTTCTCAAATAGTTCAAAAGTCTTCCAACACCGTCGATAGATCGGTGCCGGCTTGACTGCAAACCTGACCGCGACTCAGGGTTTGAATACAGCTAAATTCATCACGCGGTGCCTCATATTTATTGAACGCCTGAATGAGGTTGAATGGCTCGCTGCGCTTGCTGTAGATGCTGGTAAGTAGGTTGAGCACCTGCTGATTCGAAGACACCGTGAAGCGATGCATAATGGTCAGGTCATCGGGCAGCATGATCTGAAAGACTAGCTGTTGCCCATCCCAGGCACAAACCTCAACTCCATGTTCACTGGAGAATGTTTGCTGTCGTTCATACTCAACACCACAGATTAATGCTGCCTCGCCGTGACGCTCGATTCTTATTTCATCTCTAGTCTGCACTATATCTATGACGCTCTGTCGACTGATGTATTCTGCCAATCGAGCTAAATCGACGATGCTCGCCCCACGGCCACGACTACGCGGCAGGTTCAGATTGCCGATGGAAATTGGAGGAGTCGATCGGCTTCGCGATGAACCGGGTGAGGACTGCTGCCGGATCGCAGACTCTTGGCGAACACGTAGAGTCCGGTTTAGCTCATCTTCCCAATTGTCGCTGCGCCTGAAATCCTTCTCCCAGGATCCGGAAAAATCCAAACGTAGAGGTAGGTCGAGATCAAGTTGCGGCAGGCTATCCTGGCTGAATGCCGAGACGCTTAGGGTCAGGTAAAGCATAGCGATAATGGCGGCGAGAGAGCTGCGTCCTCGGCCCAGTTTCTGCGCTAGATTCTCAACTTTGATCAACATTAGCTTCCAGTTCGCCCGCTGTTTGAATTTTGTCTCTTAACTCTTTATCTCTTAGCTACGTCTTATACGCTGTATGGAGCAAAACCACTCAATAATTGTTGCGTCTGCGGTCCCAGACAACCAAAAGAAGCGTTTACTTTAAACTAGTTGGGCTCGAATCGAAATAAGGTCGAATCGAACGGGCGTCATTGGACATTCTGGCTTCAGGCTCTTATTCTCCTATTTCTATCAGATGAGTTGCTCGATTCGATCCAACCCAGTCAATCAACGCCTTTCCCGCTAGGAGTTTCCTCATGCGCCGACATCAATGCCTGAAATCACTCGTGCTATTTCTCTCCAGCCTGACACTGGCCAGCTCCGTATTTGCTCAGCAAGACTTCAGTAGTGTGGAAATTATTCCCCACCATGTTGCAGGTAGTGTCTACTATCTTGAGGGCCGCGGAGGCAATATCGGCCTGTCCATCGGTGAAGACGGTATCGTCATGATCGATGATCAGTTCGCACCCCTTACCGAGAAAATTGTCGCCGCCATTCGCAGCCTATCCGACGGAGAAATTCGGTTCCTGATCAATACCCATGTTCACGGTGATCACACCGGTGGTAACGAAAACCTCGGCAATATGGGTGTGCTGATTCTCGCGCGCGACGAAATACGCGTTAGGTTAGCGCAGCAAGCACCTGCAGCAGCGCTGCCGGTACTCACCTACAGTGATGCGATCACTATTCACCTTAATGGCGAGGAAGTTTATGCATTTCCGGTACCGCCAGCGCACACAGATGGCGACACTTTTATCCATTTTAAAAACTCCGATGTGGTACATACCGGTGATGTATTTCGAACTACGGCATTCCCGGTTATTGACACCAACAATGGAGGCACCTTAAAAGGGACGCTAGAGGCGCTGGGCAGACTAATCGGGGTTGCGGGTCCGAATACGAAAATCCTGCCGGGCCACGGAGTAGTTTCCAATCGCGAAGATGTTATGGGATTTCGCGATATGGTGTTGGATGTATCGGATCAGGTTGAAGATCTGCTGGCGAGGAACATGTCTTACGAGCAAGTCGCCGCGGCTGATCCTACTGCAGCCTACAATGCACAATACGGCGATCCAGACAGATTCCTGCGTGCACTGTATACAGAACTGGGTGGAGAACTCTGAATTGAAAACTCATGTGAAACAGATTTTAACCGCGCTGATGATTTTCCCGATGTTTGCATTCGGGCAGATTTGTGCGGCTGAAGAATTACATGGCTCTGAATTAGTAACTGCCTTCTGGGCTGCGAGTACCGAGGCGGAGATAGAAAGCAGCAAGCGCGAACTCATAGCGCGAGCAGCGGATATCGAAACGCTATATAAGTGGCTAGATGCAGGACCGGCATTTGCGCAAGACGTTGCTCTTGGGCAGCAGGAAAGCGCTAGAATCGACATCGATGGAACCCGCTATCCCTTCGTTTATCTGATCCCCGAAACCTACGACGCCACACGAAGTTATCCTGTTGAATTCATGCTGCATGGGGGAGTTAGTCGGCCAGAATGGGAGCCGGGCGGCGAGTGGTGGCGGCGTGGATACGAATCACTAAAGAAGGAAGATCGAATCGTAGTCGTGCCAGCTGCATGGAATGCAGCGTTCTGGTGGTTTGAGAATCAAGCGGACAATCTGCCTTCAATATTAAGAGAGTTAAAGCAAACCTATAACATAGATGACAATCGGGTCACCTTGAGCGGAGTGTCTGATGGTGGCACCGGGGCCTATTTTTTTGCCTTCAAGCAATCGACACAATGGGCCGCATTCTTACCTTACATCGGGCATCCCGGTGTGCTCAGAAACCCGCAGAGCGGGCCTGGCTATAAGCTCTTCTTCGAGAATTTGATGAGCAGGCCGCTGTATATTGTAAATGGCGAGAATGACCCACTTTACCCAGTATCGTCTGTTGAGCCGTTCATCAATATTCTGCAAGAAGCAAACATAGATCATGTGTTCAGAGCGATAGAAGACGGTGGGCACAATACGAATTGGCTTCCCGACGAGCAACCCATGATCGAGCAATTCAAACTCGACAATCCCCGTGATCCATTTCCAAACCAGCTGCGTTGGGTTACTGACCGTAGCGATCGCTACAACCGTAATCTTTGGATGCGAATCGAAGAGTTGGCAGTCGAAGGGCAGCCAGGGATCATGACTGTCAGCAGGCAGGGCAATAGTTTTACCGTCACCGCGGAGTCGGTCGACGCGTTCACTCTCTTGTTAAGTCCCGAACAAGTGGATTTTTCGGAACAGATACAAGTGGTTGTTAACGGACGCTCTCTGTTTATAGGTAAAGTAGAACAAGATATGAACACGCTATTGGATTGGGTAGTTAGAGATCGTGACAAGTCATTGCTCTATACTGCGGCTCTCAGTTTGCGCGTCAATCCATAATCTGTAGGGCTAGGGATTGAGGGCGAATCGCACAAAAGTCGACGACAGGAAAATAGGAGCTTGCTTTGGGAAGAAATATTCGACGCAGCATAGATGTGGGGCTCACCGGGCTTGGCATTGGAATAATATTTACAGCGGTGATACTTAGCCCATCGCTAACAGTTCAGATGCAACTCCCTATAGCTCTCGTAGGTGTTTTGTTAATGGAGGCCGGCGTCTGGGGTTTGTCCAGCATGGTATTTCCTAACGAAAGACGCTATATCGAACTTAGACAAGAGGGAGACTCCATCATTCAGCTTATTCGCCAACTCAATGCTGCCGCCGTGGCGCGTGATCAAGGCGAAGATGTGGAGGATCGCTTTCAGGCTACACTTGATGAGATGCATGACTCGGTAAAGCGTATGGGCGAACTAGCGTCTAGTTAAAAAGGTCCACGCGCAACTGTAGGTTAGCAACGCGTAGTAAATTTTTTAGCGCTGCCCACGTGTAGCTTTTCAACTGATCCACTCCTATTCAATTGCCCTACCGCTGTCATTGCTGAGGGTGAACATTCGGCCTGTAGTTAGTACACTCAACACCTATGAATCAAAAAATCCAACAAGGTACACTTCAGGTTGATCCGCTTTTGGCGGACTTCATTAACACACAGCTGTTGCCTGAGCTCGGGCTGACCGAGGCAGATTTCTGGCAAGGCTTCGAGTCGATAATTGACCAGTTTACTTCACGCAATACTGCCCTGTTGGCTGTGCGCGATAAGCTTCAGGCGCAAATTGACGAGTGGCATACGAGCCATGGCGAGACCCCCTTCGACTCTATCGCCTATGTGCAATTTCTACGTGATAGTGGCTACTTAGTAGAAGAGGGCGATGACTTTTCTATCTGTACGGGGAATGTCGATCCTGAAATCGCAACCATGGCTGGCCCACAGCTGGTGGTGCCCGTCAAGAATGCGCGCTTCGCCTTGAACGCGGCGAACGCACGTTGGGGAAGTCTGTTTGATGCCATCTATGGTTCAGATGTAATCGGAGAGGTTGATGGCTGTGAGCGCACACAGGGCTATAACCCGTTACGTGGACAAAAGGTCATCGCCTTCGCAAAGAGCTTTCTCGATCGGGCCTGCCCACTCATAAATGCCAGCCATGATGCAGCCAGAACCTATCGAGTTATCAGCGGCCAGCTCTTGGTTGAAATGGATGAGGGCGTTACCACTCTGGTAGATTCAGACCAACTGCGTGGCTATCTCGGTGAAGCTAGCGCACCAGAATCGTTATTGATTGTGAATAACGGCCTGCATATTGAGATTCTAATAGATCGTGACTCTGAAATTGGCAGCACCGATCCCGCTGGCGTTAAAGACATCAATCTGGAAGCGGCACTCACCGCAATTCAGGACTGTGAAGATTCCGTTGCCGCTGTAGATGCCGAAGACAAGGTTGAGGTCTACAGAAATTGGCTAGGACTCATGCGCGGAGATCTAGCGGAATCATTCTCAAAGAAAGGCTCTCAATTTACTCGGACTCTCAATCCCGATAGAGAATTCCAGGATGTGTCAGGGGGTACGATTACTCTGCCCGGTAGGAGCCTGCTGCTAATAAGGAACGTCGGTCACCTGATGCGCAATAGCGCCATCTTCGATAAGCACGGTGAAGAGATCTATGAAGGGATATTAGATGCCGTTATTACCAGTTCAATTGCATCAATCGATATAAGAAAGAGTAACAATACCCGCAATTCGCGAACGGGCAGCATTTACATCGTCAAACCAAAGATGCACGGGCCGGCGGAGGTTCAATTTACCTGCGACATGTTCACAGCCGTAGAAGAATTTCTAGGTCTTCAGAGTGATACCCTGAAGATTGGCATCATGGACGAGGAGCGACGTACCAGTGTAAATCTCAAGGAATGTATACGCGCCGCGAAGAGCCGTGTTGCATTTATTAATACTGGATTCCTAGATCGTACCGGCGATGAAATACACACCAGCATGCAAGCTGGCGTGATGGTGCCAAAGGCAGAGATGAAATCCACACCCTGGATTTCCGCCTACGAGGATCGCAATGTAGATATAGGCCTCGCCTGTGGATTGTCGGGCAAAGCTCAAATCGGCAAAGGCATGTGGGCGATGCCTGATCTTATGGCGAGGATGTTGGATGAGAAAATCGCTCATCCGATGGCAGGCGCAAACACCGCATGGGTGCCATCGCCGACCGCAGCAGTACTGCATGCGATGCACTATCATTACGTAAACGTTTTTGATCGCCAGTTGGAGCTCGCACAGCGTCCTGTCGCGAAACTCGATGACATTCTTACCCTGCCTATTATCAAAGACCCTAGCGCAATGAGCGCTGAATCTGTGCAATTGGATTTGGACAATAACTGCCAGAGTATTCTCGGCTATGTCGTGCGCTGGGTGGATCAAGGAATAGGCTGTTCTAAAGTGCCTGACATTCATAACATTGAGTTGATGGAAGATAGAGCTACGCTACGTATATCGAGTCAACATATCGCAAACTGGTTGCTTCACAATATTTGTACATCGCAGCAGGTTCGAGAATCGCTAGAACGCATGGCGCAGATCGTAGATCAACAGAATGCGAGTGACTCTCTCTATCACAAGATGGCCCCCGATTTTGAAAACTCGATAGCCTTCCAGGCAGCTTGCGATTTAATTTTTGATGGCGTGAATCAACCTAACGGCTATACAGAGCCTAGATTGCATGCGAGGCGCCGCGAACTCAAAGCGATGCAGGGTTCTTCTATTAGTTAGTTTATGTTCGAGTGTTTTCGAATAACATTAACTAAAAGCAAACGGCGATATTCTCCTTGTGCACACACTGTAAAGAAATACGAGATCGTGAATGATCTGAGAGGGTATGGCGGCGCAATAGGCAGTCATTCAATTGCGGTGGACGTAAGACATTGTTTATCGCCCGAGACAGCTACTGAGTAAACTTTCTCAAAACTCTCAAGCCTAAGCTGATGCTCAGATTACCGATTGCGGCTATTGCGGCTGCATAAAACAGCAGAAACTTGGCGGGTGTTAGATAGGCTTTCGCGGGCAACAGTGTTTCGTTCCCCAATAGCGCTATGACCTGCACAGCATTCTCGATCAGATCAACTGGAATAACGAGGAAAGCAGGAGCTGCTAAGTAAAGAGCAAACCTGCCCCCGTGCCGTAGGCACAGCCCTAGGAACAATCCACCATAGGCGAATGGGAAAGGGACATCCAGCAACAGGGTAATCCACAGATGTGCCCGCTTCTGCTGGGCAGACATAGACTGCAGCAGGTCTTCGGATGCGGCCAAGGTGGTACTGACATCAAGCAGGGCCCCGCCAGCGAGTGGCGTTGCCAGTTGAAACCCGATGGCCAGTGCAATACTGGCTAGGAACAGCAACCAGAGTGTTTTAGTTTGTTTGAGAAAAAATAGCATCGAATGATTCTAGAAGAGCAGCAGCGACTATTCAATTCCTTAGTCGTTTATTCTAGATCGGCGCTATTGCTATGTAGAGCGTCGATGCAGAGAAAGAGCAAATTTACCTTGGAAATGCTTGCTAACAAGAGTAGCTTTTAGCGGCTACCTCTTAATACAACGAATAAGATTGAGGAGACACAATGAAGCACAAGATCACATCTATCCTGACTTTAGCAGTTACCAGCTTGTTGTTGGCCCCAGTACTACAAGCGCAGGAATCCGTAATTCCACGCACGGAATATGGCCATCCTGATTTACAGGGCACTTACACCTTTCGCACACTCACCCCTCTCAACCGCCCATCCGAGCTTGCCGACAAAGCTACGCTTACAGCAGAAGAGGCGCAGGAATGGGCAGCTTTCGAGAATCGACGTCAGAATCGCGACCTCATCATAGATTCAGTAGGAGGGGCTGGCTATCCGCCAGGCGTCATCTCCTACAACGAATTCTGGTATGAACGCGGTGTCGAGACGATTGCCGACCGTCGTACCTCGCTTATCTACGATCCGCCCAACGGTCGTCTTCCGCAGGCAAACGCAGCAGGACAGAGCAGGCGTGCGGTGGTCGCAGAAAATAGAAGGTTAAGCCTTGGGCCGGAGGCTCGCACATTAGCCGACCGTTGCCTGATGAGCAATGGTGCAGGACCACCGATGGTACCGGGTGCCTATAACAATAATATGCAGCTGGTGCAGACCGAAGATCACATCATGATCCTAAATGAGATGATTCACCGGGCACGGATAATTCGCCTAGACAGTGAGCACCATACGCGGCAGATTAAATGGGATGGGGATTCGATTGCTCATTGGGAAGGCGATACGCTCGTTGTCCACACGCAAGATTTCTATTACAACCAAACTGCCCGCGGCGCATCTTCAAACATGAGCGTAACCGAGCGGTTCACACGTGTCGATGAGAATACACTCGACTATGACTTTACCGTCGAAGACTCTCAGACATGGGATGTATCTTGGTCAGCTAAGGTGCCAATGCGTAGAACCGACATGCCGATTTACGAGTATGCCTGTCATGAGGGAAATCATGGGCTCGCGGGAATACTTGCAGGTTGGCGCCGCTATGAAGCGGAGGGTATGAATGGTGATGGAACGCCCAAGGATGCTGGCTCTCCCTAAGGAAAATCCCCATACTAAAAAGGTCGGCTAAGCCCCGACCTTTTTTTTGGACTGCAAACTAGTCGTCGCTATCCAACTCTTCCAATTTTCTGGCGCCAGCCAGAATGCCTATCATGCCGTAGTTGCCTTCGTGGCAGGCGTATTCGTAGATTGGTTCGTTGATTCTCGACAAGGGATATTCGCCGCTGAACGTCGAAGTAAAAAGCGTTGGGTCGTCTACGGTAAATCCGTAGATCAATTTATTGCCTGACTCACGCCTAAAGGTCTCAGTGATGGTCATGTTGTTAACCGGCATGCCTCGCAATGTGTGCCAGTTGTTGAAGTACTTGGTCTCGACAACGAGGGTGTCACCTTCCCAACGACCAATCGCGTCTCCCATCCACTTGCGGTGTGTCTCGGCTGCTGCGGATCGCTCACTGGTAATCTTAACAATGCGTGTATCGTGAACCATCTCTGCTGTAATCGTCACGTAGCCAGGTGATTGCGTGAACTGCAGGTGGCTGTTGTAGATAACAGGGCTCATTACCGGGCCAGCGGAGTTTCCGAAACCGACGAGGCAGCGCTCACCAAGTCCGCGACCTTCGGGGCCGTCGCTAGTCCGTCCGGGTCTGCCTCCACGAAACTGATCCATACGCGCATCGAATTGTGCTGTCCGTTCAGGC
The DNA here is from genome assembly GCA_027592275.1 of Pseudomonadota bacterium. Classification (GTDB taxonomy): domain Bacteria; phylum Pseudomonadota; class Gammaproteobacteria; order Pseudomonadales; family Pseudohongiellaceae; genus UBA9145. Next base: position 121,206 of record JAQCKF010000003.1, on the reverse strand, counting down.
ATGCGCCCATTAGCGGGGTCGATGATCGCGGACGTTCTGAATTCACCATCTATAGTGGGGATGAATTTCGCATCGTCACGCCAGAACAGATCGTAGTTTCCTATCGGGGGTAGTGACTCGGCCACCACAGGAGGTGGTCTGTTCGGATCGAGTGGCTCATTGTTGTCCTCAAATTTTTGCTGCACCACAGACTCGAGTGCAATAGCCTCTGCCTCGGTGTAGGCACGTTTCTCACCCAGTTCTATTGGACGTTCAAGCGGCATGACCGTCGCGTGTTTCCAGACTCCCTGAAAATCGGGTACGCCCCATTCAGTTTTTGGAATCTGGTATTCTTGAGCGGCTGCTACGTTGCCAAGAACGAGCGTTAGGGATATGAGGGATATCTTTTTAATCATGGTGTGGCCCCTTCTTCTTATTCACACAGATGCACTGAACATTGGCTAGCTAGACTGCTCTGGATAGTAGCAAGATGAGCCTGATAGTGAAATTCTGCAATCTGCGCATTATTGGAATATCACACTATCAGCTTAGAGGTCTAAGTCAATCCGAGACGGACTGCTAAAATTCAACGAAAGTGACTAGCAAAGGGCTGAAAAACCCTTATTTGCAACAATTTGTGCTTTTTTCGTAGTTTATTGAATTTCTATGGCGTTATTTGTCATGATAAGCTTGAAAGCAATAATTAAAACAACAAGTGACCACAAAGATCATAAGAGAGGCTCTACCATCATGTTTAAACTGAACCGGCTAGCCCTATTCGCGCTAGCATTCTTCGCATCTAGCTCCGCATTTTCCCAGCAAGGCAATGCCCGTGGGCCTATTGGTGAGAGTCCTTATAACGTTGTCTCCTTATGGGCCGACCCCTTTGCTGAAGCAGGTTATGCCTTCGGCGGCAATTCGGGTGTCTTGGCCGAATCGGCTGATCGCATCATCATTGCCCAGCGCGGTGAAACCGTTTTACCTTACCCACTACCCGATGACTTTCTGGGATTTGCGGGTCATGCAGGCCTTAATGTACTAAGAGACACGGCGCGCCGTACTTGGAATAACTGCCTATTCATAGTCAATTCAGACGGTGAGCCTATCGAAGTTTGGGATCATCTGGATTATCTGTGTGAAGGCTCGGCGGGCCCCGGCCCTCACCGGATTCGAATCAATCCTTACGATCCCGAGAAGCGCATTTGGTTGGTAAATGAAACGTTTCACCAAATTTACGTGATAGCGAACGACGGAAGTGAAGTGCTTGCGACCTACGGCGAGAAAAACGTGTCTGGATCCGACGGCACTCATTTTGGCCGGCCACAGGATATCGCTTTCATGGAAGATGGTCGTATCTTAATCGCAGATGGATTAGATAATAATCGCATCATGATTATGGATAGTGATATGAACTATCTCGGCGAATTCGGCAGCGAAGGAGAAGGTCCGGGTCAGACTAAGACGATCCACTCGGTTGCAATTGGGCCTGATGGACGCGTGTTTGTTCTCGATCGTACTGGAAACCGAGTCAATCTTTGGCAAGCGACGGACGACCCAGTAGAATTCGAATTCATAAGATCGATTGGCCAGCTTACGTTACCTTTGGACATCATCGTCAATGAAGATGATTTCTGGATTACAGACTTAGGTCCACTTCGCTTTGTAAATTTCGATTTCGAAGGCAACTTAAAATATACCTGGCTAGTGCCGTTGGCATTGCCTGATGGTTATATCGAAGTGCATTCTTTCAGTGTAGATCCTGCTGGAAATTTGTACGGTGGCGACAACCAATATGGTCGTACACAGAAGTTTGTTCCCAAGCCTGGTGCTGATCCTGACTTGTTAATAAGTCCTGCTTGGAATGCGCTTTGAGCGCACAGCAGTAGATATTTTTAGAATCAAAAAAGCCGACCAAGGAAACTTGGTCGGCTTTTTTGATGGGTAACTACTAAGCTACAGAAGCTTCGTTAGTTGTTTTTGATTTCCAGCGGTGCGTAGTAAGCGCCACCTGCACCTTCTATCTGTTCGCGCCTAGCACGCCACTCGGGTCCAGCAGAGCCACCTTCTTCATACTGTAGATCCTGCCGCAGGTAGTTCCAACTAGTAGGATCTAACTCCTGTGCCATGGTCCAGTATTGTTCCGCTTTCTCATCGTTGTCATTGGTAAAGTAATATCCACCTAGACGGAACGCAGGCTGGGCGCGCTCGGCTTCAGGTGTGCGTTGAATGATACTTTCCCGCACCTTACTTCTATCCCAGACGTGTTCGCTGTCGGCTCCCTTTGCTACCCAGTCGCGGACGATGGGCACGTAATCATTGGTACCCCATGCGCCATTCATATGTTCCTTCGCATAGGTGCCTTCATTGATGCGCATTATCGATCCTTGTTCATCGATCCAAACACCTGAGGGGACATTGACCAAATTGTAGAGCGAGCTTATCTGATGGTTCACATCGATAATCGCTGTATAGCTAACATTCGCATCGTCAAAGATGTGTCCAGCAGCTTCTTCGCCGCCAGTGTCTTGCGCGACGGAGATAATTTCAAAATTTTCAGACTTGAGTTCTTCGTATATGGACTGCCACACGGGCACGTCTAGACGACATCCTCACCACGAGGCCCAAGTAAGGAGTAATACCTTTTTGCCTCGAAAATCTGAAAGACGAACGAGTTCGCCATCGCGACCCATCAGTTCGAAATCGGGTGCTTCGCCACCGCGTAGGAAAGACTGACGCGTTACTGGCACAGTGCCAAAACTCCAGATGCCGTCATTGTAATCCGTGACGTAGGCTTGCTGCAGTTTGTCCGCTAGCTCGGTAACGTTGAACCATGGTTGTCCCTGCCGGGTAATAAACATGGCGCTGTCTCGATCTTGCAGAACCGGAACGCACAATTCGTCCAGGCAAGCCCCTTCAGGCTTAAGAACGAAATCGTTTACTCGGGTAAGGTCTTCGGGTTTAACCCAAAGGTCGGTAGCGTCTGGCAGCGTTTGCTCCAGCTCTACGACCCGCTCGTTGTAGAGCACAGTTGCGCTCTGGGCGTTGAGCGCGCCGCTTATAAGCATGACGGCAGTGAGGCCGGCTATGCTTTTTATAGTCTTCATGGTGTTCTCCTTAATCAGGGCAGAATGAGCCCCTGAACGACTGAAATGGCCACCAATAGTTGGTAGCCGACTCAATATAACAGTTGGTTTGGGTAGAGGGTATCGCAATTTATGGCCCGAAGGAGAATTAGGCAATTGAAAAGTCAGGGGATTCTGGCACTATTTACCAATCCGTCAGATCGTGAGTCAGTCGCTTTGTTGGATGATTTGCTCTAGATTGAGGCGCTTGACTGGGCCTTTTAACAAGGAAAAATCGATGCAAAAACGAATGAAGCCAATTGCAGGGGTTAGCCTCGCACTTGCCCTACTAATAAGCTGGACTGGGGCAGCAGCGCAGCAGGCAGATACGCGCTTGAATAAAGCGATAGCCTTGCTGGAAAACGATGAGCCTGCGTTTGGCCTCTTATCTTTCGATTATTCACTCAACAATGCTCGATCTCTCTCCAGATCGGGCTTGGATTTCATTATCATCGATATGGAGCACGCGCCTTTCGATGTTGAGCGGATTCGAGAGTTCCTGCTTGGTATGACCGATAAGCGCGCAATCCTGGAGAAGGGCAGCTTGCAACCGAACGTCGTGCCATTCGTACGTATCCCGGCAAGCGGTGGCGAGGATGTACTGTCTCAAGTGAAGCAGGCATTGGATGTGGGCGCGTTTGGTGTGATGTTCCCTTCTGTAAACAATGCGGCCGAGGCCGAGATGGCGATTCGGGCGAGCCGGTATCCACAACTCAATGGCGCAGACGACTATGAGCCAGCGGGGCTGCGTGGACGCAACCCGTCGAATGCAGTTTGGTATTGGGGAACAAGGGACTACATTGCGAAGGCAGATCTGTGGCCCTTAGACCCTAGTGGTGAGTTGCTTGCCATTATTCAGATTGAAACGCCGGAGGGAGTTGAAAACATCGAGGAAATCATTTCCGTACCCGGCACAGGCGTCATCTTTATCGGGCCATCCGATCTGAGCGCGGCGATGGGTTATGCCAGCGCAGCGGCACCTCAGGTCGAGGCCGCAATTCAGACTGTGCTTAGCAGCTGCCTAGCTCACGACGTCCCTTGCGCTATAACTACAAACTCAACCACCGTCGAGGCGCGGCTAGCAGAAGGTTTTCGATTTGTTACCGTCGGACTAGATGGAGGCCTATCGACTGGTGTCCAGGATGCGCTCAACCGCGGCCGCGACGCGAGTGGCCGTTAGTGTGTTCTGCACAGCAAGGATCAGAGTCTCTTAAAGTAGAGTGCGAATTTGACCGCCGGCTTGTTCAGCGTCGGCCTGATCGTGAGTTACGAGGATAGTTGGTAAGCCGCTGGCCCGCAATTTATCGAAAACCAGTGTTCTGGTTTCTTCGCGTAGTTGGGTATCCAGCTTGGAAAAAGGCTCATCCAGGAGAACCGCGTTTGGGGCGGAGAGTAAAAGCCGTAGCAATGCGACACGTGATGCCTGTCCACCCGAGAGAGTGCCTGGGTCGCGATCATCAAACCCCGCGAGCCCAATATCATTAAGCCCATCACAGATAGCTTGGCTTTTCTGCTGTGCATTGCTTTGCATGGCAAAGCGTAAATTTCCAGCGACACTAAGGTGAGGAAATAGCAGCGGGTCCTGAAACAATAGGCCTATGCGGCGACGCTCAGCAGCTAGTGAACAGATGTCCGTTCCATTGACCAGCACCGCACCGCTAGACTCAAACGCGGGCGCCAAGAACCCTGCTATATACGCAAGTAAGGATGACTTGCCCGAACCGGAAGGACCCATGACGGTGAGAATCTCTCCCGGACCTACGCGGCAATCAATCTCGAGCAACTGTTTGCCGCCTAGCGCAATACTTATATCTTTTAGTTCAAGAACAGAATTAGTCATCGTGTATTGATCATCCCGCTACGATTACGCCAAACAAATTTTGGAATAAATAGAGCCATCATAAAGCCTGCTATTGGTAACGAAAGTTGCACTACCGCCCAAACCGCAATCAAATTCCTACTCGCTCCAGACGTCAACCCGACAGCTTCAGTTGTAATAGTCGTAATTCGTCCCGCTCCTAACAATTGAGTGGGCAAAAACAAGCTTATGCTAATCGCCATGCCGATTGCTACAGCGGTAAGACACGGTGCGAGCAGTAAAGGAATCCGGATCCGCCAGAATGACTTTAACTGACTCGCCCCTAGCGTGGATGCCACCTGCGTCCAACGTGGATCCAATTGACGATACGCCTCAGAGAGTGACAAGAAAACATAAGGCAGCACAAACAACAGGTGACCGAATATCACAAGGCCCAAGTTCGCTTGCCACCCTGCAAATTCGGTCAGCACGATGATGCCAAACAGAAAGACAAGTTGCGGAATCAGTAAGGGCAGATACAGTAACCATAACGCGGTAGTTCTACCCTTAGCAGATTGTCGCTCTGACTCAAGTGTTGCCACTACTAATATCAGAGCAAGCAGTGTGGAGCTAATGCTGATTAGCACTGTGTTAAATAGTGGTGATGAAAGATCTGCAAGACTGTTTGCCCAGTGTTGCATCGTCCAAGACGATGGCAGGGCAGAGGGATAGCGCCAAGGGCCAGCAAAAGCATTGGTTAAAAGAGCGAGTAGGCTTCCTGCAATTACTATTAACACAAGTGGCATCGCACTTCGGCCTATTGCAAATGCCAGACCCTCTCCAGTATTGCGGTTTCCTGCTGCCAGCCAAAACCGCCAAAGCAGGCCGGCGAATTTCTCCAGCACTAGCCAGATTGCTACAGTTATCAGACTCACGCCCAGTTGTAATAGTGATCCGGCGGCCGCTAGAAAGCGAAGATTAAGATCGGGATCATTGAACCACGACAAAACCCTAACACTTAATGTAGGCGGAAGAGTGGGCCCGAGAATAAGCGCTACATCGACTGTGGCGGAGGCGAAGACTATGACTGCAATCACGGGCAGGCGCACCAAGGGATACAGGCTGGGCGCAATTACTTTGAGCCAGGCTATTGTGGGCCGGTAACCGAGAGTTCGGGCAACCTCTACACGATGCCTGGGCTGGAGTTGTGGTAGAGCTGCTAAGGACATAAGTAGAAGGAAAGGCACTTCTTTGACAACAAGCCCGAACAACAAAGAGAGACCCCATGTGTCATTTACAATAAGAATATCCGGTGGCCGCTCCCAGCCTGTCAGTCCTGGGGATATAATTCGGCTCAGTAGTCCGGAGGGTGCGATCAAGAAGGCGAGCCCGAATGCGGCAGCAGCATGTGGAAATGAGAGCAAGGGGGAAACGAGTCGGCGAATCCACAGATCCAATTTACTCTCCGTTGCACTAGCCAGATAGAGAAATACTAGTGTCAGGGAAATCAGCGGCGTTAAGACTCCCAAAATTAGGCTGATCAATACGCTTCGAGTTAGTCCTGGCACTTCGAATAGCTCGCGCCATGCCTCTAGGGAAAACTCCGAACTTCCCAAGGGTGGAAAATAGCCAAAGGCTGGCAAACTAGCAATGAGCGTGCCCAGTAGAATCGGTGCTGCTAGCAGGAAGATGAGACTATGGCTTGCCCAGCGTAGCACCGGCTATCTTGCGCTGTAGCGCTGGATCCAGGCGCGCTCAAGGGCGGGGGTCCAGGAGGGGTGTGGCTCCTGCAACTTGCGGCTTAGCTCATCTGGACTAGCAGCTGCTAAATCGGAGCTTAATGAATCAAACTGCCCGCGGGCACCCACATCTAAATCCTCTATGGAAATCACGGTTGTGCTTCCCATATGATCTGGATCACTGGCTCTGGCTTGTGCTTCGATGGAGAGAAGGAAGTTAGCAGTGATCATCGCTGCGGCTTTATGCTGCGCGTTGTAGGGAATCGCGAGGAAACTGACATTGCCGATCGTGCCGCCTTGCAGTACATAGGTTCGCACGCTGTCTGGTAGCTCTCCCGTGCGAACCGAGAGCAAGGCCTCGTTTGGATTGAATGCTAGCGCCAGAGAAATTTCGCCGTCGCCCATGAGTCTTCTCAGCTGCGCGGCGGAGTTAGGGAAGTATCTGCCCGCTCGCAATAGAGTAGGGTGAAGCGCATCGAGGTAGTCCCACAATCCGGTTGTGACGCGCTGGAATTCATCATCAGTGACCGGAGCAAACAGTGCTGGATCGTTGTCGGAGATTTCGAGAACTGCCTGCTTGAGAAAGGTGCTTCCTAGGAATGCAGGCGGACGAGGATAGGTGAATTCACCAGGATTCGACGTCGACCAATCCAGTATTGCAGCTATCGTTTGAGGCGGCTCTACCAGCCATTGGCTGTCGTGATAGAAAACGAGTTGTGATCGGGTCCACGGCGACTCTAAGCCATCTGTGGGCACCGTGAAATCTTCGCGCATCTCGGGGAATCGATTCGCATTAACTAAACCGAAGTTGGGCTGCTGCTCCGCCCAAGGGCCGAACAGTAGATTGTTCTCCTTAAGTGCTGCGAAGTTTTCTCCATTGATCCACAACAGATCGATGCTGCCGTTTGTATCATTGCCAGCCTGCCGTTCAGCAACTATCTTCGAGACAGTTTCGCCAGTGTCAGCGACTTTCACATGTTGAAGAGTGATGTCAAAGCGTTGCTCTAGCGTCTGGGCAACCCAGTTGAGGTAACTATTTATTCTGGGCTCGCCGCCCCAGGCATTGAAGTAGACAGTTTGTCCGCGCGCCTGCTGTTCCAGCGCTGACCAGTCCGCGACATCAATAGCTTGAGCTGTTGTTAGCGAAGAGTGAGGCAATACAACGAATAAAAAAAATATTCGAATAAGTGTAAATGATGGTTTCAACTGCGCCATTGATATCTCAAGAAAGCTGGTAGCGAAATTGATTTATCCATTAGTAGCCAGTACGCCCATACGTTGAGCTCGACGATCACGTCGCTTCTCATCAAGTGCTGCGCCCAACACCTCTACATGAAATTTATCGCAACCGATGCACAGGTTACTGTAGTCGTCACCTGTAGGCGTCTTGGTTGTAGATTCAGCTATGAATTTTTCCTTATCCCATCCATGTGTTAACCCCATGCGTTCGGGTCTCCCGGCATTGATAGCTTCAATAGCTGGTATGCCGGCTAAGTCGTCGAGAATCTCGATAAGAGGCTCTTCGGTAAGGTTGCCCAGTGGGTGAGCGGTCTTTATGCAGCACGGGTAAACATCGCCAGTAGGGTCGATCGAAACTTCTGAACCGGCGTAGCCATGCTGCAAGAAATTAAGCCCGCCGGACCAAGCATCGCAGAAATTGTCTTCGATCGTTGCTTTAGATAGACCGTTCTCCCAGGCTCGACCGCGAGGCCAAAGTTTGCCGATCCAGGAATCTTCGCTCGCACCAAACATGTTGAAGATAGGTCCGTCCTCTAACGTGCGCTCCTCTCTTTCCCCATCGGCGTGTTTGATGCCTGCATCTTCTAGCATCGCCGTAACTTTTGCCGCGAGGGCGTCCTTCTTGTCGCCTTCCATGCCCACATGAAAATCATCCATGCCAGATACAGAGATTGACCAGACGTTGCGGCTCAATAACTCATCAATAATCTTTGGCGTCAGCAAGTCGCCCGTGGTCTGTACCACCACTTTTATTCCACCATTGTCTCGGTATTTTTCTTGCAGCGCTTCTAACACCGGATAGAGGATTCTTTCGCGAACGGGCTCGGTCAGTACGTCGCCACCGGATAGAATTATCTTCCCTGTCTTCTCGACATAGTCATCAGGCTTTGAAGAATCGGGATTTGCCTCTAGAAAGGTCATGCGTTCTGGCAGGTTGGCGATTATGTTCGGGTAATTTGTCTCAGCCTCAGCGACGACTGCCTCGAGCTCGTCCCTGATGTAAGGTCGAAAACGAGACTCATAGCAATGCTTGCAGCGCCGATGGCAATGCCAGCAGATCACGTAGTAGATGGATTCCATGTATTTTCCTTGCCCGGTTATTTCTCACTACACTGTGCAGTCAACTGCTCGAATAAGACCTGTGTGCGGCGTAATACTTTCAGTTGAAATTGTAAAAGCTACGCCCCGTAGTAAGTACTGCGCAGAATGAATCCAAAGGTCGAGATTCTAAATGTCTATGCTTAGTCCAGCTTTCTCCAGCTTAGCGTGCCAGTCGTTCTGCCCACGCTGTTTTTCAGTGAAAGTTTTAGCAGGCCATCGCTGAATTCGAAATGACGTATATTATCGCCGCCCACCCATTCCGGCACCATGGGCGAACCTTCGACGTGGTGAATCACGAGACTATTCTCTAGATCGAATGACACCTTGCCCCAATAGCCGAATCCGCCAGTTACACGTTCTTCAGCGGCTTGATTTCTTTCGGGAAGGTCGCGAGGCATGCCTAGGCCTGACATATTGCCGAATGCATCGTAGCTCAACCGGCCCACATAGTTCATGTCTATCGGATCACCTTGTTCTGGGAACTGAAAATAGCTAACTAATTCGAAATCCCCTTGAAACTTCTGTTCTATATCTTGCAACGTATCTGCCGCCTGAGATTGTATTGGTAGCATTATAAGGAAAACCATCGAGGCTAAGAATTTAAACATTGCTACAGCTCCTTGTTGAGTTGACTTGGCTACAGCAATTTTTTCAAGTCAGGTTTGGTTACTTTTCCCATCGCGTTTCGAGGAAGGGCATCGATTATCTGTATGGCCTTTGGAATCTTGTAGGAAGACATCTTGCCATCACACCATGCCTTCAAGTCATCATATTCCATTGATTTTCCGGCCTTAAGACCTATAAAAGCCATAACCGATTCTCCCCAAGTTTCATCTTCAACACCGATAACCGCGCATTCAGCTATGTCGTCATGGGTGAGCAGCGTGCCCTCAATCTCCAGTGCCGATAATTTATAGCCGCCGGACTTTATGATATCGATCGAAGAGCGACCCATAATGCGATAGTAGCCGTCGTCGAGAACAGCCACGTCGCCGGTACAGAACCAGCCGTCATGGAAACTTTCCTTGGTGGCTTTTTCATTGGCCCAGTACTCGAGGAAAACGTTGTCGCCCTTGACGCGAATCTCGCCGGGTACGTTTTCCTGCGTGACAGGATTATTGTCTTCATCGAAGAGCTGCGCCTGGACACCTGGAAGAGGTTGGCCAACATGTCCAGCCCGGCGCTCGCCATCGTAGGGATTAGAGATGCCCATGCCGATCTCTGTCATGCCGTAGCGTTCTAACAAGACCTGACCAGTCAAATCTTTCCATTGGTTGAATAACTTAACCGGGCACGCGGCGGAGCCCGAAATATTAAGGCGCATTGGCCTGAATCCATCGCAGATTTTCTTTACTTCACTCTCATCGATGGTGTCGAAATACTGCATGAGCTTTACATAGATTGTGGGCACTGCCATGAAGACGTTGTAAGTGCCTGTAACGATCTCTGCAGTAATCTTCGGGATATCGAACTTGGCAAATAGGTGCACCGTCGCGCCAGCCCATAGGCCGCAGCTGAGAATATTGATGATGCCGTGAATATGATGCACGGGCAGAAACAGTGGAATAGAATCTTGATCAGTCCAGCTCCATGCTTCGATAAGCGTGGTTATTTGTGCATGAATTGTCTTGTGCGTGCTAACTACTCCCTTGGGTTTATTCGTTGTACCACTCGTGAACAACATCATAGCTCGACGTTCGGGAAGAATTACTGGCAACTGGCTAACCTCTTCTGCCATCACATCGGCAACAGAGAGTAGTTCGATATTCATCTGGGCGCAGAGGTCTGTAAGGGATTCTTGGTATTTTCCGTTCGCGATCATGCGCGTAACGCTTGCGCAGCTTAAGTAGTGCTCCAGTTCGGCGACTGCAGAGGCAACGTTTAAAGGAATAGCTATTCCGCCAGCTCTCCAAATTCCGTGCATGGTTGTTACGTAGTCGACGCTGGCAGGGATAAAGAAAGCGATGCGTTCCTCATTCAGATCGTCGCTGCCATTCAACAGTCCCGTTGCGAATTTATTGATACGCTGATTCACATCCGCGTAGCTAAAGGAATCATCACCCTCGGTCAGTGCGATTTTAGTGTTGGAATTATTTAAGTGTGGATAAACTTGTTCTGACATTCGCGTACCTTTCCTATGAGTCTGGGCAGCCGTGACCGGCGCAGAGGTTACTTTGTGTGTAGTTAAAAACTATAAGATCGCATTAACGATGAAAAACAAAATCGATGGCCCTAACAAACATCCTACGCCTGTATAGAACGTCGCAGTCATCGCGCCGTACGGTACAAGCTTGGGGTCTGTAGCGGCAAGCCCTGCAGCCACGCCTGAAGTAGTTCCCATGAGCCCGCCGAATACCATAGCAGATTGCGGATTATTCAAGCCAATTGTCTTGGCAACCAGCGGCGTACCGATCATTACTAGAATGGATTTGATGAGCCCAGCAGCGACACTCAGTGCGATAATATCTGAGTCCGCGCCCAAGGCCGAGCCAGTGACCGGGCCAACGATATAGGTTACCGCGCCCGCTCCGATGGTGGTGACCGCAACAGGGTCAGTGTAACCATACAGCACCGCGACGACGGCGCCGACAACGAAGGAAACGATGACGCCGGCGAAAATGGAAACAACCCCGGCCAGTCCGGCCTTTTTTAACTCACTGAGTTTGACGCCAAAGGCAGTAGCGACGATTGCGAAATCGCGCATCATGCCGCCACCCATTAAGCCGATGCCGCCAAGCAAGGTGATATCGGCGACGCCGGTGCTGCCACCGGTTGCTTTGCCACCAAAATAGGCAGCCAATAAACCAAGAGCAATAGCTATGGCCGAGCCGTGGATCCGACCCTTGGTCAACTTATCCGCGAGAAAATAAGATATCCAGATAGTTAAGCCTACAACCGCAAAGGCGACTACCAGCGAGTTACGAACAAAAACAGTTTCGAGGATTTCCATTATTGGCTCTCCTGGCTAGAAGTATCGGAGTTGCCAATCTTGCTGATGACGGGAACCAGAGCAAAGCTGACTATTACCGCAGCGACCCCCGCTACAACGGCCAGCATGCCGCCCTCGAACGCCGCTACGACATTCTGTCTGGCTGCCATGGCGACGACTATCGGGATATACATGGCTGACCAGAACTGGATGCCAGTTCCTGATGCCCCATCAACCAATGCCTTGAACCTGTCAGAATTGCTGGCGAGCACGAGAAACAGCATGGCTATGCCTACGCCACCCACGTTGGCCTGAACGCCGAGCGCTACTCCCAGCAACTCTCCAATGAGCATTCCCAGTATCAAACAAGCAGAAAGTAGTGCTACGCCGTAGACAATCATTTTTTATCCTTATTCTTATTGATGATGTCGCGGGAAGCGCATCACATGGGCTTGATGATATGACGCAGCTGCTTTTTGTGCAATTTGCGTGATTTGATTGTAATAGGGCCGATTTGACCCGAATTAGACCCTAATTCAAGGCATCTGAATTGACAGAAGCAGGGGGTTTATAGCTTAATTGTCATCCGGTTTCTGAGCGGCAATCACAGGCCGTTTCATCGTTGTAATAGTAAAGAATTCAGCTATTTATCGCTAAAAAAGGTATTCAAATGAGTAAATTTTCAAAGTCATTGTTGGTGCTACTCAGTCTGGGTCTGTTTGCATCGGCCAGCACCGCACAGGACGTGACCTCTGACATTCTGGAGAACGCCCAGGACTACTCCGATCGCTGGGTCACTTATGGCAAGAACTACGGCGCATGGCGCTATATGCCCGATGCTCAGGTTAACCGCGATACCGTGGCCAACTTACGCCCTGTTTGGATCAAACAGACTGGCGTGACAGGGGGTGCTTTTGAGGTTACAGCCCTAGTGAATGATGGCCGCATGTACCTAACTACGGCGAATAGCCACCTGATAGTGGTCGATCCTTTAACTGGCGATGAGCTGTGGCGCTACGACCATGACTTCGAAAATGTAGACCTGTGCTGTGGACCTCACAATCGGGGTGTAGGGCTGCATGAAGACAAGGTGTTCTATGGAACACTAGATGCCCATCTACTGGCTTTCGACGCCGCTACCGGCATTCAATTATGGGATGCCGAGGTAGGCGATCACCGTGAGTCATTCTCGGTTACCGGCGCGCCTCTAGTCGTTAAAGACATGGTCTTGATTGGCGTGGGCGGCGGCGAATACGGTATTCGTGGCTACATCGATGCCTATGACGTCAACACAGGCGAGCGTCGCTGGCGCTTCTATACCACGCCTGCCGAAGGCGAGCCGGGCAACGAAACTTGGCTAGGGGACTCCTGGAAGACCGGTGGCGCCCCTACTTGGGTGACTGGTACCTACGATCCTGAGACTGACATGGTGTTCTGGGGCACGGGTAATCCTTGGCCCGACATCAACAATGCGGTGCGTGCAGGTGACAACCTGTATTCCAACTCCGTAGTTGCGCTGGACGCCGATAGCGGCGATCTGCGCTGGTATTTCCAAACCTCACCTAGAGATGAATTCGATCACGACTCCACGTCGGAGCCGATGATCATCGAAGAGATGTTTGAAGGCGAGATGCGCAAGATGATCGTGCAGGTTTCCCGAAACGGACACGTCTATGCTCTAGATCGCATGGATGGCAGTTTCCTCTATGCCGGCGAATACACGAGAGTGAATTGGGCGGAGAGAGACGAGCGCGGCAAGCCGGTATTGAAAGAATCACTGTATGAGCCTGCCGATACTATGGTTTTTCCAGGTCTCTACGGCGGCAAGAACTGGCCTCCTGCCTCCTACAGCCCTGATACGCATATGCTCTACATCCCAACGACAGAGTGGGGAACTCGTTTCATCCGTCGCGAAGGAGACGCTCGTGCGGGCACAATGGATCTAGGCGGTATCCCGCAGTTCGATGTAATCGGCACAGGCTGGGTCGTAGCCTTTGATATGCTCAGTGGCGAAATCGCCTGGCAGAAAGAAATGCCGGGTAACTTCAACTGGGCTGGAACGCTATCGACAGGCGGTGGATTGGTATTCTCAGGTGCGCCAGACGGCCACGTCTACGCCATGAACGATGAAACCGGTGAAGTGCTCTGGAAATTCCAGACAGGCAGTGGCATCTATGCACCGCCCACGAGCTTCACCATCGATGGTAAGCAATACATCGGCGTAGCTTCGGGCACACGAAACCCCGTAACGCGAGCGGGCGTCGCTACTGGTATCTCTACGGGCAACTATATTCTGTTCAGCCTGTAGGCGAGACAAACGCAAAATTGCGTACTCAATCCAGTGAGTACTATGACTAAACAGATAGGCGAAAACTTGAAATCATCATTTGCAGTATTACTTTCGCGCAGCGTTAAGAGCGTGACGGCTGTGTTATTCCTCAGTGTTCTTTCGGCTGGCTCGTTGGCCGGCGTTGGTGAGGGGCAGGAACTCTATAATGCGTATTGTCAGATATGCCACGGGGTTCTGGGCGAAGGCCAAACCATGGGCAAGCCCTTGACCGATGCTCCGGCGAACCGATTGGGGGATCAGGAGCTAATCGACGTCATCACTGACGGGCGTGCGGGTACGGGCATGGCCGCTTGGGAAGGTTCGCTAAGCGAAGTCGAGATCTTCGATATCGCTAGCTACATTCGCAACTTGCAAGGCAAGCCTGCTCTGGTTCTAGGTGACGACGACTCCGGTCCAAGTGACGATCCAAATGTTATTGCTGGCGAGATGTTATTCAACGGCTCAGCTGATTGTGCCACTTGTCATTCTTATGATGATAAAGGCGGCAGTGTCGGACCATCACTGGATGGGGTCGGCAGTCGACTAGCTGACGATGCATTGCTGCAGGCACTGATGAACCCATCGGCTTCCATAGTTAGCGGTTTTGGCACGAAAGAAGTCGAGCAAGAGGACGGCACTATAATTCGCGGTCGCTTTCGAAACGACTCAGAGTTGGCCGTGCAAATACAGAGCGAAGATGGACGGCGCTGGGTAACTTATTTTAAGGAGCGAGTAACAGCGGTTAGGGATTCAGATGAGTCCGTTATGCCTGATACTTTCGCCAACCTTGGTGCGAATGAGCAGCAACAGGTACTTGCCTTTTTGAGGTCGTTATAAAGTTCAAAATATAGGGTGCGTCACCTGCTCTGAAATTGAAATTGGGTAAGCTGTAAAATCGAAGAACAAAGCGTAGTAGCCTATGAAGTGCGGACTAGTATTTGCTTAACTACTGGGGGTGATCAATTGATCTTCCCTGGTTATTTTTTCTAAAACATAAAGGCAATATTATGGAATTTGATGCCGCCGAACTAACTGCAATGGCGATCCCTTACGGCATAAAGCTGGTTTCTGCCATAGTCACACTTGTCGTTGGACTGATGATCGCCAACATGCTCGTCTCGCTCACGAGGAAAGTAATGACCAAGGGTCAGGTCGATCCATCGCTTATTAGCTTCCTAGGAAGCATGGTTGGCATGATATTAAAGGTGCTGGTCTATATCACCGCCCTTAGCGTGCTGGGCGTAGAGATGACTTCCTTTGTGGCGATTCTCGGTGCTGCAGGTTTGGCCGTTGGTCTTGCTCTATCCGGCACTCTGCAGAACTTTGCAGGTGGCGTGATGATCCTGCTCTTCAAGCCTTATAAGATAGGCGATGTGATCGAAGCCCAGGGCTATGTTGGTGCTGTAAAGGAGATTCAGATTTTCGTTACGATCCTAACTACGCCAGATAATAAGACTATTCTGATTCCAAATGGACCACTCGCCACGAGCTCGATAATCAACTTTTCTACACAGCCTACACGTCGCGTCGATTGGGAATTCGGAATCGCTTACGGTGACGACGTTGATAAGGCCTATGCAGCCTTGAATAAGTTGATCGCTGCTGACGAGCGTATCCTGAAAGATCCAGAGCCATTCATGGCATTGAAGAGTCTCGGTGATAGCGCGGTGGTTATCGTGGTTAGGGCCTGGGTTAAGGCTCCTGATTATTGGGGCGTGTTCTTCAAGATGAATGAAGATGTCTACAAGACATTTGGCGATGCAGGTCTGTCATTCCCATTCCCACAGATGGATGTGCACGTAAGCAAAGAGTCTTGAGCTAGACGGTATACTCTAGAACAGGAAGAAGAGAATTCCTGAGAACAACAGAATGCCGAAGCTCAGAGTAAAACCGTAAAGAACAGTAGCGGTAATATATTTCAACAGGGTTTTGCCATAACCCTGCTGGAAATAATTTTTCAGACTTAGGAAAAGATAGACCCACATCCAAATGTAGATGGCAGTTCCCAAAAAGCCGAACAGAATGTTTAGTATCGGAACCTGACTTTCTTCCACCGCGCCAGTGAGACTGGCAACAAATACTACGAATATTATGAACGCGTGATTGTGCAGTGTCAGCACAAGATGTTCTACATAGTAGTGTCCAGTGCGTATGTAGATTAGTTTTTGGATGAGAGCCAATAGAGGAATCATCAGCAGCATAAAGACGGTGATATATTCCAAATAACCCCGCGCAAAATCAATGGGGTTTTCGGCAAGGGTATTCAGGTTGGCCTCAGCCTGGGAGCTCATCATCTTGCGCAGGTTGTTGTTCGTCTGCTCATCGAGAAAGGGTAGATTGATGCCCTCGACAAAAGACAGGATCTCCTCCAGGCCATTGTCGGCCTCCCCATCCTCATCGCTGCGAAGAATGATACCAACCTCGTCACTTGTCTCTTCGGAGAATCCGCTTACATCCGGGTTAAGAGCCTCCTCAATCGACATGATCGAAGTGTAGAGGCTGACTAGCAGGAAGAATGAAACGCTGATTACCAAGAACAGGCGCAGCGGTGGCGTATATTGCACGCGTCGACCGCTGAAATATTCTTTGCTCGGATGCGCAGGCTTGGTCAGCAGGAAAAACAGGGTTCTGAAGGCGCGACCATCCAATTCAAACAATGATTTAATAGCTTCACTGCTCAGCTTGAAGAATGGCCTGCGGAAATTTTTCACTTCCTGGCCACAATTCCCGCAATAGTTAACCATTAGCGGCTCGTCGCAGTTAAGGCAGGGCTGTGTGGGTTCGCTAAGTACGGGTGGATTGTCCATGGCTAAACATTATGCCTTATGTCACAAAGAGGTGATCTTCTCTTTCTATCGTCTGGGAGAATAGGAACTAAATGACTCGCTTGGAGGTATTCAGCTTCGTGGCAGGCGCAGCTCCGGGGAAGATTTTTCAAATGCGACATATTTACTAAAGTATATACTTTACTATATGCAGAGTTTATTGGTTCGCTAACCTGAAAGTGCCTTGCCCGGATATAAACGGACCTTAACGGAGCAGGCGTGGGTCTAGGATAGAATGCAATCCGGGTTCAATCCACGGCTGTTGGCTGAGTCTCTGAGGGCATTGGCAGGGGGCATGAGACGTCGAAGTTCGGCCATTCTCGATGAAGGCGAAGGATGGGTGGACAATAGCTCGGGAGGCCTAGGGCCGCCGTCAGCGCTCATATTGACCCAGAGATTGATGCTTTCTTCAGGATTAAAACCTGCTTCAGCCATGAGGATTACGCCTATGGCGTCCGCCTCGCTCTCCTGAGTTCTGTTAAACGGGAGGAAGATGCCATAGCGAGAGCCCACATCAAAGACCTGCAGCGCGGTATCCGATGCGCCCAAGATCTGTGCCGCCGCCACCCCTACATTGCGCAATGTCGATTGACTGGCCCGCTCATTGCTGTGGTTGGCCAATACGTGTCCGACTTCATGCGCCATCACAGCGGCCAATTGATGTTGATTGACGGCCACGGAGAACAAGCCGTTGTAAACACCAATCTTGCCGCCGGGTAGCGCGAAAGCGTTAGCTTGTTCGTTGTCGAATACGGTGACTTCCCAATCGAAACGGGATTGGTCTTCGCTATCTAGCGCTGCCACAACATAGTTGGCGACGCACTGCACATACTGCAGTTCTTTAGCGTCTGTAGTCGTGGGTATTTCCGCCTGCATCTCGCGGTAGCTGCGAATGCCTTGTTCTGCCATGTCGGCATCAGAGTAGAGTACGACTTGACGTCTATCTAAGGGGGAGCTCGTGCAAGCGGTGAGTGACAAAAGGAGTGTAATGACAGCGCTAAGTTTTCTCATGACTGGTAAACAACTCTCATCCGACTACAAATCTACAGCAGACCAAAAGGGATGTATGGCCAATATTTTGTATGAGAAGTATAGCGCAGACACAGGTCGATCTACCTAAAAATTGCATTCCTGAGCTTCGAGTTGAACGCGAATCTCATCACCTTGCTCATCCACGATTCGCTCGAAGCAATTGCCTTCAAGGTCACGCAGGAGGCGACGGCCGCTAGCGACAGGAGCGGCAGGACTACGAGTCTGTGCTTGGTCTACATAGACAATCTCGCGGGTACTAGTTGTTGGCGCGTTTCTATAGATAACAGTTTCAACATTTCGTGAGGAGTGCATGGAAGAATTGAACAAGGAACCCAAAACCAGACCGCCGAAAAAACTACCCGAATCATAGCCTCTATGCCGCGAATAATAATTCCCGTAAGAGAGATTAAAGCCACTGCCGTAGCCTCTTCCGTAGTTTCTATTGTAGTTTCTATTGTAGTTTCTATTGTAGTTCCTGCCACTCGAGCCATAGTGATAGGAATTGGCGCCACGATTTCCGCGGTAGCTGTTGCCATAATTGTGCTGACCCGAGCTATAAGCGCCATAGCCGCGGCGGTTATTGCGATTATCAGCCCATGACGCTTGGCTGATTACGAGGGCGCCAATAATTGAAAGGCTTAACAAGACTTTTTTCAAAACCATAACATTCACCTACTTTCAAAAACGAACAGCTAACGAGAAGAATACTAGTGTCACTGTTGAGCATACACGTGGAGAATGAATCCAAGCTGAACGGGGAAAGTCAGCAAGGGTTACGATGAAGAGAGGGAGATTTTGTCGATGATAGTGTCGTGTAACGCTTTGGTAGCGGGGCCGCAAGCCTGGTGATTGGACAGCATTAACTGCATCGGAATAACTCGGTCCATGCTCGCATCTACCGGAATTCTCTGTAGAGTGCCTTGTGCGAGTTCTTCGATGATCCAATTGCGCGGAATAAATGCAAAAACGAGGCCGGATTTAAGTAGTTTGATGCTGGTAGAAAAATGACTTACGGTCCAACGCTGCTCCGCTTGCAACCATCCTGCATCCTGCTTCTGATGAGTGCCTGTATCTCTTAATACGACCTGACGCATGTTGCGCAGCTCCACCTCGGAAACACTCTCTCTGTTTCTAATCAGGGGATGGCTAGGGGCAGCGACGGGAATCATATCAACTTGTAGCAGTGGCGCGCCTCGAAAACCCGGAGGTACCTTCGAGCCAATTACCAAATCGGCAGTTTTCTCGATGAGCGCCTCTGTGGTTCCAGAAAGGCTCGTCTCAAGAACGCGAATACGCGTGTGTGGGAACTGTTGGGAGAATTCTTCGAACGCACAGACCAGAGATCCAACTTCTACTAATACATCTACAGCAATGGCGACTTCAGACTCGAAGCGCAGAGCCAGTGAGTTTGCAACGGCTTCCGCCTGAATTGCCTGATTCAACAGCTGTTCTGCATGGCGATACAGAACCTGACCCGCATCGGTCATTACAGCCTTGCGACCTTCCAAGATAAGTACAGGCTGCGGTAGCTGCATATTCAGACGACCAATCGCATAACTGATAGAGGACTGACTCTTATTCAAGGCTTGCGCGGCCATGGCATAAGAACCGCTATCGACGACCGTCTTGAATGTTAGCCACTGATCTAGCGAAACACGGGGATTTCTCATAGTTCAATAAATTTGATGTATAGGCGCCAAAAATTGCGCCAATACATCGAATAATATGCCCTATCATACCTGCATTCAAGAAATACACGTTTAAAAACGGGAGGCCGAATATGAATACCGTATTACGCATTACGACTAGCATCATGGGTGAAGATAGCGTGAGTTCTATGCTGATGGACGAATTGTTAGCCAATTTGGCTGCGCAAAAGACGCTCGAGATAATAGAGCGGGATTTTGCAAAACAATCGATTCCACACTTAGATGGGCCCTGGTTAGCCGCACTATCCGCTGGTGAGGCTGATCGCAATTTGCAGCAACAGGAGAAAGCGGCCTTTTCAGATCAGCTCATTGCCGAGCTGCAAGGTGCAGATATTCTGGTGATTGGTTTGCCGATGTATAACTTCTCCCTACCTTCCATGTTAAAGGCATGGCTGGATCATATAGCTAGAGCAGGGCTTACATTTAAATATACCGAGAATGGTACTGTTGGATTGTTAAAAGGCAAGAAGGTGTTTCTGGTTACGGCGATGGGGGGAATACATGAAACACTCACAACGGATTTTCTTCGTCCGTATATGAAGCACATCCTTGGGTTTGTCGGGCTAATTGATGTGGAGTTTATTACGGCGAATGGCCTCAACATGGGACCAGAACTCAGAGAGAAGGGGCTGGCTGACGCGAGGAATCAGATAATAAACGTTGCAAGCAATAGGGAACAGGAGATAGCAGCATGAACAAGCAACATAAGTTACGCGAATTAGAAGAAGTGTTAATTGCACAATCTACCAGCGACGGCGATGGTGTGCAGTTGAAGCGTGTCTTCGGAGGAAGCGATCTCGCTCGTTTCGATCCTTTTCTCATGCTGGATGAATTTGGTTCGGATAAGGCGGCAGACTATATTGGTGGCTTTCCATCGCATCCCCATCGAGGTTTTGAAACAGTTACTTATATGCTAGCGGGCCAGATGGAACATCGCGATCATATGGGTAATGTCGGCAGTCTTGGACCGGGCGATGTGCAATGGATGAAAGCAGGCTCTGGTGTAATTCATTCAGAAATGCCTAAGCAGGAGGAGGGCAAAATGCATGGCTTTCAGCTGTGGGTAAACTTGCCAGCTAGAGAAAAAATGACACCTGCCTCCTACAATGATATCGATGCAAATTCAATTCCGAGCTATCAACTAAATGGGGTCGCTATTAAGTCGATAGCAGGTGAGCTGGAGGTTAACGGCGAGAAGGTATCCGGTGTAGTAATAGGACTAAGCACTGACCCATCTTACTTGGATGTTAGTTTTAGTAGTGACCAGCAGGTGGATATCAATGTACCCGATGGTTACACCGCCTTAGTTTATGTTTACGCAGGCTTTGCAGTTATCGGCGATAGTAATTACCAACTATCCCAGGGGAAGCTAGCGCGACTATCGCGCGATGGTAGGCTGCTGCTCAGCGGGGGTAGTGAGACTAAGTTACTAGTAATTACTGGTAGGCCTATTGGTGAGCCAATTGCGCATCGCGGACCATTTGTAATGAATACAATGGACGAGATTCATCAGGCGATACGTGATTACAGCGACGGGACCTTGGTCTAGCCTAAGTCTCTACTTGGGCCAGTAATCTGGATGCCGCGCCTATGTGCAGCATCCAGCTCTATAGGATTTACTGATACTGAACGGGGTGGGTTGTAATCATGATTCGGCTTTCCATGTAGGTAATAGTTTCGCCGTCTATGCTTCGAAACCAATGAGGCGTGCCGGGCTGCAGTACCAGCACATCTCCCGCAGTAACTTGCCTAGCAAGCCCGCCTACTATGCCGTGCTGCGTACGCACGATGTTCGGGTCGCTGGATTCTGCAAGAGGCAGCACAAGTTTGCCGCCTGTCACGAAGGTTCCGCTTCCTTCCAATATACGATAAATCTCCATGCTCCATGGGTGGATGATCGCATACTGCTCCACCGCACTGCTGCGGCGACGCACTGATACGCCAGGTGAAATAGTGACTGATGAGCCGGCGGCGGATGCCGATGATGCAGCTGCGTTATCCAATTCTGCTTCAATTTCTGCGCCGGGTTTGAATATGGCGGGCGGAGCTCCGGAATCTTGAGCTAGGGCCGTGAAGCCGAGTCCAGAAAGAATACATGCCATTAGTAATACGCGTTTCATGGTTAACTCCATTGTTATGTTTTTAGGTGAAGTCGCTACCCAACCTTTATATCACAGCCTTACAGCAACGCGGTATTCGTCGGAGTAACAGAGCGTGGGACATAAATGTGCTGGCGAAAAAAAACCTTCGAGGCTGCATCACTGAGGATCCAGCCTCGAAGGCTTTGACACTGCGTACTGCGTAGAATTTAAGGCTTCTTAAACACGAGGAAGAAACGGTCTGTCATGTTTGGAATCTGTCCAACTTCCTGAGTCAAGTCGTCGCTTTCTTCGAAGAACATATCCGATACTCTATCCAATACAAAGCCTGCAGCCTGAACTTGCAGGATGACGCTTACTGGATCTTCACGGCGACCAAGTGCGCGCGTCTCATCTTTCATGTGGCGTCTTGTATGGTCCACAATAACGTAGCTGCCACCTGACTTTAGCGTGTCGAAAACTTCGGCATTGATGCGGCCGTTGTCTTCTTCATCAAAGTTATGGTATTCGCGAAAGTGAAGAAAAATATCTGCACTAGCCACACCGAAGTTAATCTCGCCTGGCTCATAACGGCCTGCTGTTCGGCTGAAATTATTCTCGAACTCCACCTGATGGGTCATTGCAAACATATCCATCTCGGTCCAGTCGCCCCAATTGCTGAAAGTGTTGGCATTGTCTACGGTATACAAATGTCCGTTGTCTCTCAGTACCGGGCCTAGAATCTTCGTGTAGTAGGCTTGTCCTGCTGGTAAGAATTCGATAACTGTCATATCGTCTTCTAGACCGATAAAGTCTAATGCTGAAACTGGATCACGGTCCGAGTCTCTAGCAAGCTCTGCTTCGGTTCGATGGTCCATTCCCATTACATCCTGCACCTTCTGCTGCAGGGGAGTTAGATTTTGCGCACTAACGAGCACGGGTGAAAGTAGCGAAAGTGCCGCTACTACTAGGCTAGGCTTGAGCATGTTCATAGAGTTTCCTGAAATTAGTTAGATTGTGTCCTGTCTCGGTATCGTTTAAAGCAGCGACTAAGCCGATTGCTTAATAGTCGACCGATTAGTAGGGATTCTAGCTCATTACTCAGGAAGGTTGCGAGTATTGTCGTACTTTCAAGGTGAATCCTAGGCTGCAGGCGATAGATAAGGTTGTTTTAGCGTTTACATCCGCTTAAGTTAATTTTCCGTAGTGGGAGCAATAGAGTAGTGTGGATTTGAACTAGTCTGCCGGTTTCTTGAGAATGATAAACGCGGCCTGCTTCTTTCGATTCCACTCCAAGTCAACCTCAAAGCCGGCGTTGCTAAAATAGCGTTCTAATGTCACACGTTTCAGCACATTCACGTAAGGAGCTTTGCGTAATATTTTCATAATGATCAGCATGACTCTCCAATGGGAAAATGAGTCACCGAGGCAGCCAGTAGAGGTAACGAATACGCCGCCGGGCTTCAACAATCTGTAAGAGATTCGAATGGCTTGTTCAGGATCTTCGAGCAAGTGCAAAATATTATGAGCCATAACAACATCGAAAGAAGCATCTGCCACCTCGAAGTCTTCTAATGTAGAACACTGAAATTCGACATTAGTGATATTGGCGCCTTTCGCCTTTTTTCTGGCGATCTCGATCATCTTTGATGAAATATCGGTCGCTACAATCTTCTGTACAAAGGGTGCATGGTGAATGGCGGTTGTGCCCGTACCGCAGCCGAACTCAAACACCTGTGAATCCGTATCGAAATAACGCTGCGTGGTTTCTAGTTTCTCTTTGTAGACTTCCTGGTCTCCCACTGGCGATTTCGCATATTTCTCCGCTCTGGCGTCCCAAAAATCTACGGCCCTTACCATACAGCTCTCCCAGCTTATCTAACTAGACATTGGCGAAGCAATTTCGCACCACTGAAGTATATGACGGTTAAACAGTAATTTTGTTACAGAGAAACAGCAAAAATGGGAAAGGTTGGAAATCCAGGATCCGACGTGGTCACAGGGACAGCCTGATTTTCATGTCAATATAGGCGCGGCGAATCAATTCACTTATTACCTCAGTATCAATGTCGCTCTCCGGCCTAAGCTTAACGTGGCACATTCGTTTACCTGATCCTTCGAGAAGAGAATGGGGGTCATCAATAAATGCACCCATAAAGAAACCAATCTTTACGTGAGACTTGAACACATTGATGTAGCCAAACGCGGCACCGCTTAAGCCGGCGGTCGGGTAACCGTCATGAAGAAGCTCATTGACATCATTGCCGTAAATTCGGAAAACCTCGAACCATTGCCGTGCAATTGAATAGATTTCTGGAGGGTCGCCAGAAAGCCATTCATCTATCTCGCCTCGGCCTATTCTATGTGGTGAAAGCGCGAAATTTGTATCGAATGAATCTTCTACAGTCTTCGATGCACCCGCGAAATACATTGCCTTTCTAGCCCAATACTATAGCTTAGAGTGTTACTCCGTTTTGTCATTTATCTTTGATAGCTGACTTAGCGCCAATCTACAGGCAGCCAATGACAAAACTTCGCTTATCCTACCAGACCGTCGAGTTTGGTAAGGTAGATATCCATCTGTGCACCCTGCGTAATCGGCAAGAATTCCATGACCCTGAAGGAGTTGCGGAGAATTTAGGAATATCCTCTGCTCAGTGGCCGATTTTCGGTGTTGTGTGGCCTTCAAGTAAAGTACTTGCTCACTATATTAGCGACTACGACACGGGATCAAAACGAATATTGGAGATTGGCTGTGGCATGGCGCTATCAAGCCTGCTCCTAAATAAACGGCACGCGGACATTACAGCAACTGACTATCATCCTGAGTCAAGGGTGTTTCTCGCAAGAAATGCTATTCTCAACGAAGACCAGCCTATTCCCTTTAAGCAGGTAGATTGGGCTGACACAGAGGACGACCTCGGTCTCTTCGATTTGATAATTGGAAGCGATCAATTATATGAAGAGCAACACATAGCGCTGCTTGCCAATTTTATTGAAACCCACTCTAATCAAACCTGTGAAGTGGTTATTGTCGACCCTGGCCGTGGCAGGAAAAATAAACTAAGCGCTAGGATGATCGAATTCGGATATAGCTCTAGTGAGGAAAAGCCAATCCACACAGATTATCTGAACGAGGAATTCAAAGGACATATTCTGAAATTTTGTCGCTAAACTTCGGAAAAGGACGCGCGGTCAGTCAGTTCACGTAAGTTCTATAGATTCGTTATGTGTCGTCTTCATTTTGTTTGCTAGCAATACGGTTTTTTCAAGCTGGGTAGTAAACCACTCACTCACAGTTCTTTCTTCCTGAGATAGGCATCTGATTAAGTATGGCTCGCCAGTTGCTGCGCTTGTGCTCGCAATTTTTTCAATGAATTCTTCAGTGGTACTGATCAGTTGCTCATTCAACTTTCTTTTAGATCGCAGGTGATCACGTGCTGCTTTTCCTCGATACTTTTCCCCATTGCGAATGAAGTTACAACCATTTCTACCAACGGAGCTAATCAAGCGGTTAATTTCGTAATTCATGGATTCGGCGGAGGAAACAGGCGCCAACAGTACTAATGCGATGACAATGCCGCACAGTAAGATTGCTGAAGTTATAGGAAAAAGCGAAAAGTTCTCACTTAATTTCAAAGTATTATTCCTACGAAGCCTATTCTTAGGATATTGTGATTATTACACTTAATGCCTTGACTAAGGAGCGCCGCTTGGGGTGTGGCTCTTGATTTTTCGGTTATGTGCTGACCCAATTTTGGTACATCGTTTCATTGATGAACTCCAAATAAGCTGTAGCGTAGATTACACTGCCACCCTCATCTAGGAACATTCTATACCCAAGCTGACAAAGCAATAGCTGCATGTGGGGATGCACTGCTTCCCAATGCAACTCACTCATTGTTCCATTCGTCTTAGATATAAATGCATATTCCATTTGGGCGATTCGAGCGGAGGCTATCCGCGTGAACCTTGCCCAATCTAGATCAGATAGTTCGTCAGGATTTGACTTAGCCAATATTGAAATTCTAGTAAGCTCTGGATCGCTTGCCTCGGCAAGCTCCAAATCAGTAAGATTGCTTAGAAACTGGCGATAGGATGCATCTTGAGTGGACTTCGTGTTTTGTTGTAGTTCTTGATAAATGAAGAGTAGTGAAAGGACGACGACGATTGCTGCACCGATTTCTGAAATACTGGCTAAGTGAGATAGCTTTAGTCTAGTCAATTAGAGATACCTTGATATAGTGATTCGCATCAAGCTAGTCATATGTTCGCGTAATAGAAAGTTTCAAAACACATTACGCCCTTGACAATAGGAGCGGTCGCGAAGCACGCCTTCTTTGTTTATTTGATTGTTATGTTCCGAATTGACTGGCCCTACTTTTTCTTAGGAGAAAATCCATGGCGTTTGCATATTAATTTTCTGTTTCCCTGCTAACTGTGAGTCCCAGTAAGAACAGTACCGAACAGTACCAACAGGACACCGTGCTGTTCCGGTCGTGCGGTGTCCTGTCGTTCGTTCAGAATTCTTCGATCAGATCCGCCCTGAACGTAACCCCGAGGCCCGGGCCCTGAGGCACTTTAATTTGGCCGTCGGCTTCCAGTACGGGCGGGTTCTCGAAGACCTGCCAGCCCTCGAAGATATCCGCGTGCGGCGGTTCGTGAATAAACTCTGTTATCGGGGCGTTTGGCATGGACGCGATAAGGTGGATTCCGCAGATATTGACTAATCTCCGTTCAAACGGCGCCGAGTGCGGCGAGACTTGTCTGTTGTACGACGCCGCGAGAGTGCCGACAGTGCGGGACATTAGTGGCCCTATATCGCCTATCTCCGGCATGAGGACGTCGAAGCACCCCTGCTCAAGAAGCCACCTGAACTCATGGATGCCCCAGTTTGCCTCGGCGCCGGCCATCGGCATAGAGAGTAGTCGGTTGAGCTCCGCCAACCGCTCGTAGTCATAGCGGGGCAGTGGCTCCTCGAACCAATATACATTGAGTCGCTGGTATTCCATCGCCGTGTCATAGGCACGCTTAAAGTTCCAAAGCGTCGGATCCTCCCCATTGGCGTCTGCATCGCCTGGTGCCTTGTTGCCGTCGCAAAGGATGTGGAAGTCATCGCCCACCGCTTCCCGAACCAACTCCACGACGCGGATATCCTCTTCCATCGTCCTGAACCCCGAACGCAGTTTGATGGCGCGCCAGCCGTCCTCTTTGAGTCCAATGGCGATTTCGACCCGGTCTTCCACGGTGCCGATGCCCCACATGGCCGCGTATGGCAAGACTCTGTCGCGCCCGCCGCCCCAGAGCTTGTACAGCGGTAAATCCGTAGCTTTGCCCAGCAGATCCCAAAGCGCGATCTCTACCGAGGCGCCCCATCTGCGCTGCGGGCGGTATAGCGCCTTGGCATGCAGATTGATATCGAAAGGATCTTTGCCGACGAGCAGTTGTTTCACTTCCTCGATGTTCTGCGGAGGGATCCCGGGGCCTATGCCCACTATGCTATGATTCGTGTGCACTTCAGTCACGGTGAAATTGCCAATCTGAACGTGTAGCCCCCCACGGGGAGTATCGACGCGTCGGGCAAGGATGCCCTTGTCTTCGATCAGCTTGATCCTGATCAAACGGACATCAGTGACCTTTAGGTTCGCCCCCTGTGCAGCATTCGCAGCCTGCGGCAGCATCAATGGCATAGTCGCAAGGCCGGGTAGCTTGGTTAAGAAATCTCGTCTGTGCATCGCTGCTTCCTGTTTGTAGTCAAATTAGTAGAATTACCATATGATTTTTATTGCTTTTTTTCAACTATAACTGAGATCCGCCCATTACTAACCGACTGATCTTTTAGCACTTTCGTGGACACTTTATGCACAGAGCTTTCGAGTGATGGGTAACCCAAAGAGAACCGGGGGTGCGATGAACGCCGCCAAAAAGATTGTAGTTGAACGTGTATTTTCACTAATGTTAATTTAGAAAAATAACGGCCTTGTATGGTTGTTCTATGGTCTATATCGACCTTTCTTTCTTGGCTTGGTATGTTTTGGCATGACACTTCCTCTAGTTATGAAGAGGTGTCAACTATATCGGGGGAACTTCACCCTCCTTTTTGATTTGATTGTTATGTGCCCCACAATCAATTGAAGCTGCCATACTAAGTTTTAGACTTGAATTCAAAATATGTGCCCCGATTAAATAATAAGTAGGCACGGAGATCGAATTTTGAATGATTCCTTAATAATGCAGTATTTTATAATTGGAAGCTTAGTATTGTTCATATTTCTTGCAACGATACTAATTTCATTTTTGAAGAAGCAAAAAAATAACGTTCCCCTATGGTCATCCATATTCGAGGGGGTCACAATGGGTCTGGTTAATCTGGATGAGCATAAAAATCCTGATACGAAAATTGAAAGGAAAGCGAAAAGAGACGGCAAGGAGGAACTGTCAAACAATTTCATAGATCCTGAATCTATACCCGCTCGAGAAAAGGACTAACACATAACGCCCTTATTAGTAGGGGCGCGTAGCGCCTCCTTTTTGATTTTATTGTTATCTGCCGCCATGCACTAACTTCGCGTTGCTTTTTCGAGTCACTATAGTAATAGCGATGGATATTACAAAACAAAAAACACTCAATGCACCAATGAATTTTGGAAGTCCCTCTCCAGAGAAGGTATAAAGACCTAGTGGAAATAAGACAAAAATTGAAAAAGTGAGTAAAACTAACGGTTTTTGAAATATCGAGGCCAGTAGCGCGAAAAATACAATTGAAATTTGAATGATGAACGGCCAATGCACAAGCACTGGAAAGTCTGCATTAAAATATTGAATGAAATATACAAACCAAGCGACTAATAGACTAGCACTGAGAACAGAGTATGCTTGGTACATTCCAATTTCTTTTCTAGAAGCTGTCACCGGAAATCCTTAGCGCAGATAACGCCCTGAATAATAGGGGTGCGTAGCGCCTCCTTTTTGATTTGATTGTTATGTGTTGATCCACAATTTATTCTGCTGAATTCCAGGCGAGAGTTTCAAAATGCTCGACAAAATCATTTGTATATGAATTACGTATACGTCCAGGCCAAATTGATCGGAAAAACGGGTTGTCGAAAGAATCTGTAGCACCCAGTAAGAATAATTGGTTCTCTTCAAGTATTCCTTCCTGAACCGATCGAAACAATCCTTCATGGAGACGTACAATACTTTGAAATTCTAGATAAGCACGGAAATATTCATCTTCGTCGAACTCGCTAGGTAACTCGCCTGTAAAGGCTCGTCGCATTATCGGTAACAATATTGGGTCCGCAGCCAAAGCCGATTGAGACTCTGAAACACTTACCGCATATACGCTATAAGCGTTAGAGCGAGCAATCGCAGAATTTTCGCGGAGTTCTATTCCTACAAAAATGAGTGATGTGACAATTGAAACAGCTGCAATAAGCTCTGTTACAGTCCGCCAGTCAATCCGTTTGATGATCTGCATTTATCCTCAATATGGCACTGAAACACATAACATTTGTATATGAAGCATTCTCGGTTTGTCTTTTCATGCCTCTGATTCTAGCTTCTAACTGCCTGAAATAAAACAGGTATTCCAGAAGGTTTCTCGGTTTGCCAATACTGATATGGCGTTTCTCGTTTAGGTTTTTTTGTGTCTCGTTTTCTTTTTGTGCGCTTTCTTAAATTATTGATAATTGGTTATTTTCTAAGTTTTGGAATGCACATGTGAGCTACCCTCTGGGAAAAGCGCGAGTTGCTAAGCATAGTGTGCTTATTTTGGCCAAAAAGGGGTGCATTCAAGCATGTCGAAATTAGCAGATTACCAGCGCCTTCGTTGAGTTGCTTCGAAACGATACTGGATGGCGTCAACACTGTTTAATGTTAATAGTGTTATTCTGTTGGGCATTGGGAATGTATCTGTTCTAGAAGTAAGGAAATGAATTCAAAAAAAAGCGCAACAAAAGTTGCGCCTTGATTCTTACTGATTGAGGTTAGTTAGAGCTATTCTGCAACTCGCTTCATTGTAGTGTAGCGAACCGAAGTCACTTTGCCGCCGCCCCAGTTTTCAGTACGAGTTTCGTAAGTATCTGCATCTATCATGCGAAGGAAGCTATGGTGAGCATGTGGACTCGAAGCGACGTCCATGTTTGTACCCTTAGTGAATTGGAAGTCGATGACTCCTTCTTCGCCAGAATCTCTGAAAGTCATTGATGGCTGATTGCCAATAGCGCAGTAGTGAGTATGAATAAGCTCTTCTTTGCCATTTTGATGGTACATGCTGACCATCTCAGCAGGAGTGCCGGCAGCAAATGTCCGCATCACTGAGGAATTGCCGATATTCTTGAAAGAGACCGAAGTCGCTGCAACAGCGGCATCAGCTCTATCTTGGCCCACAGGAACTACTTGAGCTTCGCCAGCCCATTTGCCCTCGAGCGTTAGCATAGTCTGAAAAGCTTCGTCAGGTGAGAAGCCGTCGCCTGCTAAGGCAGTAGAGCTAAGCATTAAAGTGGCTGTGGAGAGTGCAGCAAAGTGTAGTTTTCTCATGGATCCAGTCCTTGATGTTTTTTGATGTTGCAACTGACTATTCCTGCCCCCGGTGGTTGTCAACTGAGGAGTGCCCACATAGATGTAGGATGCGTGTAACGAAAATCTTTCAATAGTTGGGATTCCCTAGAGCGCTCGTTCGGTTTCTACAGGCAGCTCGTTTTCGCTAGTGTCTAGCTTGCGCACAAACTCTCTACAGACTAAAAGAAAGCTCACAATCGCCTGCACTGTCACGGACACTATCGAAACATACCAGACCATATTGATACCGAAGTCTGGCTGATAGCGAAGATAGACTGCGATTGGGACGAAGATAAGTACGCGCACACCTGAGCTAAGCAGCGCTGGACGCGTATTGCCCAAGCCCTGAAAGACGCCAGAGCAGGTAAAGACTATGCCCTGCGCGACGAAGTTGAGAGAGATCAGTTGCAGGAAGACGGCGCCCACTTCAATCACTTCGGCATCTTCGGTGAAAAACATCACTAGTACTTCGGGTCGCCACTGCATGATAACCGTAGTGACAAACATGACTATACTGCTAAGAATGATGCCGCTGTTGAAGGTCTCTCTTACCCTGTCGGCTTTACCGGCGCCGAAATTCTGGCCGATGATGGGGCCCACGGCGAACGCTATGGCCATAGTCGGCATGAATATGGATTGCATAATGCGCCCACCAATACTAAACCCCGCCTGCGCAGGCGCGCCGAAGTCTTGAATCAGCCAATACACCGCAGAGAAATAGACGAAGAGCAAAAGCATCTCGCCGCCTGCTGGAAGGCCAATGTCCATCATCTTCCTCCAGATATCGAATCGAGGCCGCCATAGCGCTGGACTGAAGGACACGTACTTCTCTACCTTGAAGAAATACAAGGTGAGCAGGCCAACGCCGACAGTGATAGAAATAGTGCTAGCAAGACCTGCACCGAGAACGCCTAGCGCCGGCCCTGGGTCCCAGCCGGCGATCAGTATGGGCGCAAGAATCGTGTTTAGCACCACTGTTAAAACCTGCACGATCATCGCTGGTTTGACGATGCCAGTTGCGCGTAGCGAGGAAGCCATCGCCATCATCGCGAATTGCAAAGCCATGCCAGGTAGAAACCAGTAAAGGAATGTCAGGCCTTCACGCAGTGCTGCATCGTCTGCGGTAATGCTGCCCAGATAAGACTCGGCTAGTAAATAGCCGCCCAGCAGAGTAATCACGGCGCACACTGCAGATAAAACTAAGGATTGATTGAAAACCAGATTCGCATGTTCCTGATCTTTACGGCCTACCGCCTGAGAAATTAGGGCAACCGCGCTAACACCTAAAACCTGAGTCAATGCCATGATCATGAATAATAGTGTGCCCGCTGTACCAACCCCGGCAACCGAGTCCTCTCCCAGTGCTGCGACGAAGTAGAGGTCTACGAGTAAATACAGCGTCTGAAAAATCATTCCCGCAGCTACCGGAATAGCCATAGCTAGAATTGCTTTGGTTGGGGAGCCGAGGGTGAGATCTTTCATAGGACATGATTCTCAGAGGGTGTAGT
The DNA here is from genome assembly GCA_027592275.1 of Pseudomonadota bacterium. GTDB lineage: Bacteria > Pseudomonadota > Gammaproteobacteria > Pseudomonadales > Pseudohongiellaceae > UBA9145. The sequence goes on along the minus strand of JAQCKF010000003.1, from coordinate 89,256 downwards.
CGAGGAGAAATGGCAACCTGGAATCTGCACTCACGAACAGGCTCGTTAGGCGGCTCTTGAACAATAAGGTTAGTCATTTCGGAAGCGGCGCTAAGGGTATCACCAAACCGAGGGCAGGCGTGCGCTTCGGGTGAGAATAACGACACAAAATCACTAATATCTTTGTTGAAAGATTTCCGCATTTCAACCGAGTAGCAGAAATCCTATGATTCGCTATACTGACCTCCGCGCCTCGGCACAGGCTGAGACTCGCACTCTACAAAGAATTAGAAGGAAGCATCCATGTCAACCAAGCTGTCATTCATACTGTTATCGAAAACCCGCATCTTGCTTGCAATCTTTCTATTGAGTATTGCATCGGGCTCAATTGCTCAATCTGTCACTATCGGCGTCTCGATACCTTCGGCGACTCATGGCTGGGCTGGAGGGCTGAATTTCCATGCAGAGCAATCCAAGGCGCGCCTGGAAGCTGAAAATCCCGACTTGAAGATTGTCCTCGTAACGGCAAACAGCGCTTCCGAGCAGGCAAACGATTTGGAAGACTTGGTAGCGATCCATAATATCGATGCCCTGGTAATTCTACCTTTCGAATCGGCGCCTCTCACCGGCCCGGTCCGCAATGTTAAGCGTCGCGGTGTTTTCGTGACTGTAGTCGACAGAGGATTGAGCGAAGAGGGTATCGCCGACGTCTATGTGGCGGGTAATAATGCAGAAATGGGTCGCGTGTCTGCCGAGTATATAAAGGAAGCACTAGACAACACTGGCGACATCGTCGTGCTGCGTGGCATTCCTACTGTAATCGATACTCAGCGCTTCGACGGATTCATGACGGAGCTAGAAGGCAGCAACATCAACGTGCTGGACCACAAATTCGCAAACTGGAACCGAGACGATGGCTTCAGCGTAATGCAGGACTTCCTTGCGCGCTTCCCGAAGATCGATGCGGTCTGGGCGCAGGATGACGATATCGCTATCGGTGTGATTCAGGCAGTACGTCAGGCAAGGCGCCAAGACGATCTCTTTATCGTCGGCGGTGGCGGCATGAAAGATATGGTGAAGCGAGTTATGGATGGTGATGAACTAACTCCAGTCGATGTGCTGTACCCGCCAGCCATGATTGAGACTGCAATGGAGTTAACAGTATTGAAGTTCACCTCACAGATTCCAGTCAGCGGCGAGTACATTCTCGGCTCTCCCCTTATCACTCAAGAGAATGCTGCCGACTACTACTTTCCTGATTCGCCGTTTTAAAGATAGACGGCCTACAGATTTAATTTTGTAATATTAGCGAAGAGATAGTGAAAGAAATCTATGAAAACGATAAAAGGTCCAGCCGTTTTTCTGGCGCAATTCGCCGACGATGAATCCCCTTTCAACTCACTCGATGCAATTGGCTCGTGGGTAGCAGAGTGCGGATTCAAGGGTGTTCAGATTCCCAGTTGGGACGAGCGCCTATTCGACTTAGCGACAGCGGCCCAGAGTGTAGATTACTGTGACGAGGTTAAGGGTGCTCTCGCCGCGCACAACGTTGAGATCACAGAGCTTTCTACCCACCTTCAAGGACAGTTGGTAGCAGTGCACCCAGCCTACGACGAGATGTTCGACGGCTTTGCTGCCGAGCATGTCAGAGGCAATCCGAAAGCCCGACAGCAATGGGCCGCTGAGCAGATGCTACTGGCGGCAAAGGCTTCCAAGAATCTCGGTCTTACCGATCATGCTACATTTTCTGGCGCGCTCGCCTGGCCTTACTTCTATCCCTGGCCACAGCGGCCCGCTGGCTTGGTCGAGACTGCATTCGATGAACTCGCCAAACGCTGGCTTCCCATACTTAATGCATTCGACGATGCCGGCGTAAACGTATGTTACGAGATTCACCCCGGCGAAGATCTGCACGACGGCATCACTTTCGAGATGTTTCTCGAGAGAGTGAATAATCATTCGCGCTGTAATATTCTCTACGATCCAAGCCACATGGTTTTGCAGCAGCTGGACTATCTAGGATTCATGGATGCTTATCAGGACCGTATAAAGATGGTGCATATTAAGGATGCCGAATTCAATCCTACTGCCAAACAAGGAGTCTATGGGGGATATCAGAGTTGGGTAGATCGCGCAGGAAGATTTCGCTCGCTCGGTGATGGTCAGGTAGATTTCAAAGCCATGTTCTCGAAACTAGCTGCTATGGACTTCGAAGGTTGGGCTGTATTGGAATGGGAGTGCTGCCTCAAGCATCCTGAAGACGGAGCTAGAGAGGGCGCCGAGTTCATTCGTGACCACATTATTCATGTTACCGACAAGGCCTTCGATGACTTCGCAGATGGCGGCAGCGATTATGCGGCTAATAAAAGAATTCTAGGAATCGACTAGCCTTTGATACGGATTACACCATGACGGACAACACTACAGTTCAGCCTAAGCTTAGACTCGGTATGGTAGGCGGCGGACAGGGCGCCTTCATTGGCGAGGTACATCGACTAGCCGCGAGGCTGGATGATAGATACGAATTGCTAGCAGGTGCGCTTAGCAGCGATTCGACAAGAGCGGCTGCATCGGCGGTAGAATTAGGCATAGCTGCCGATCGAAGTTACGCAAGTTTCGAAGACATGGCAGTGGCGGAGTCCGATCGAGAAGACGGTATAGAAGTCGCCACCATCGTCACCCCTAATCATCTGCATTACGCCGCCGCTAGCGCGATGCTACGTGCGGGAATTCACGTCATCTGCGATAAGCCTCTTACGGCGACTCTCGCTCAAGCCGAAGAGTTAGCCGAGCTGGCAAATGCTAGCGGACTCATGTTCGCGGTCACTTATAACTATAGCGCCTATCCTATGGTTCGATTGGCAAGACAGTTAGTAGCACAAGGCAGGCTTGGCGACATTCGTGTTGTCCAAATTGAGTATCCGCAAGATTGGCTGGCTACTAACATTGAAGATGATGATCAGAAACAGGCAGCCTGGCGAACCGATCCTGAAAAAGCTGGCGCGGGCGGCAGCATAGGAGATATCGGAACGCATGCGTTTCATCTCGCGGAATTCGTTAGCGGCTTGAAGACAACTGAACTGCTCGCCGATCTGACTCCATTCGTAGGCCAGCGTAAGTTGGATGACAACGCCAATATTCTCCTACGTTTCGACAATGGTGCCAAAGGCAGCCTCTGGTCCAGCCAAATTGCCACCGGCAATGAGAACGCGTTACGTATTCGACTCTACGGTGACAAAGCCGGCATCGACTGGTCGCAGGAGAATCCTAATTACCTGAGCGTTTCGACTCTCGGCGGAAGCAAAGAAATACTCTCTAGAGCTAACGCTAGTATTCCCGGGGCTACTGGATATTCGACGCGTCTGCCTGCTGGGCACCCAGAGGGTTTTCTAGAAGCCTTCGCTACACTCTATCGAGATATCGCCGAGCAATTGAATGCACGCAAGAGCTATAGAGAGTGTGACCCGGATGCTATGCTAGTCCCCGGCATAGCCGATGGCTTACGTGGCATGGAGTTCATCGAGAAAGCAGTTGGCTCGAATGTTGGTGGCAATATCTGGCAGAAGCTGAGTTAGGGCAGCAGCGAATGCTCTGCACCCACTAACTAACAAGAATCGTTAATAACAGAAACCTCCTCTCCAGTATTGACAACAACGGTAGATGGATTAACGATTACGATCAGTTGTTCTGAGGTGCCGGGTACAACAGGTTATATGTTGTACTGCGCACCATTTCCTTCCCAGACGCCAGTAAGTAATCTGGATGTAGGGCCCCTGAATACTCTATCTGGGGAGCTCGAAGTGGGAACATCTCTCTCTGTTGCTGTGTAACCGTATAACGCAGAAGGTGTTATCGACGTTTTCTCGAATGCAGAGATACTCACGATCGAATAGAACTGCTTTACTAGTGCTGGACTACGTCTAAGTCGACTTGCTATCCGCTCGAGTTTTGTTAAGTGAATTGATAGCAGTTTCAACGCCGTTCACAACTGCCCTTGCTACTAACAGCAATGACAATTTTACGCGCTGGGGCAATGGCAGTGCATTGCTAGTATCCCAGCGGCGGCGCCATGTCCTCATGTTCTCGTTTTTATGCAGTAGTGCATCGAAGCGGCTAGATACCTTTGCCAGCAGCAATGCCGCGAGAAACAGAAACAATAATCCTGGGATGATGGGCAAGATCAAACCCACTATTCCGAGCAGGGTAAGTAGGCCAACCAAGACCAAACAGGCCCCCTTGTACACCATTGGCATTAAACCGTTTTCTGAATTCTTCTTACTCATAGTCTTTACCTGTGCAACTAAATTTCTTCGATCACTCTTTATCAACTGTCCTGTATTCAATGCAGCATCCGTACCAATAGTTAAGTCATTGAAATGAATTAATTAAATGTTCCCCGTTCAATGATATCCTTTAACCCAATGGTGAAATTGGCTAATTACTTACACTATTTCGTGTTTCTCTGAATGGTGTAGAAGGAGTAATAATTGGTCACTTTTTCGGCGAATCTTAGGGTAGAATGGCGGCCCAGCAGTCACCAGTATTTCACCTAAGTAATTATTCCATGCCTCTAGTTCGCCTCGATAAAGTTGCTCTCAATTTTGGTACTCATATCCTTCTCGATGATGTCGACTTCACACTGAAGAAGGGTAGTAAAATTGGATTGTTAGGCCGTAATGGTGCTGGCAAAACCACATTCATGAAAGTCATCGCCGGTTCGATGCAGCCCGACAGTGGCGAACGCTGGCTTAGGCCTGGAGTAGAGGTCGCGTGGCTAGAACAGTCACTACCGGTCGCCGACGAGCAATCTGTCTATGACATGGTTGCGGGCGGCCTGGCGGAAGTGGGCGAGCTCCTGAAGCAATACCATCACATGATCGCCGACTACGAGAATGCCGACATGGCAAAACTCGAGCGCGTACAGGGTGCGCTGGAAGCCAAACAGGGTTGGAGCCTGGGACAAAAAGTAGACACAGTCATTACACAACTTCAATTGCCGGCAGACAAACTCATGTCCCAGTTATCCGGTGGCTGGCGCAAGCGCGTAGCCTTGGCGCGCGCATTGGTAAGAGAGCCAGAACTTTTGCTTCTCGATGAGCCGACCAATCACCTCGACGTACCGGCGATAGAATGGCTAGAGAAGCAGCTGCAGGAATATAACGGCGCGGTCTTGCTCGTTACTCACGACAGAACCTTCCTGCAGAATGTAGTTAACAAGATCGTAGAGATCGATCGAGGACACTTATACGAATTCGAAGGAACGTTTCAGAAATTCCTGGATTTTCGCGAACAGCAGCTTGCTAGCGAAGAGAGAGCGAACAAATTATTCGATAAGAAACTGGCTGAAGAAGAAGTCTGGATCCGACAAGGAATCAAGGCAAGACGCACGCGTAACGAGGGTAGGGTTCGTGCGTTAGAGGCATTGCGACTTGAGAGGGGCGCACGCAGAGAACTTGAGGGAAGTGCGAAGTTCAAGCTGAACACCACTGTGAGTTCGGGAAAAATTGTGGCGGCGCTGGAAAACATCAGCCACAGTTTTGGTGAGCGACCTGTCATCAAGGATTTTTCTACTACAGTCATGCGTGGCGACCGTATAGGTATCGTCGGTGCGAATGGCGCGGGTAAGTCGACGCTGCTGAAGATCTTGCTGGGCAAACTGACTGCTCAGGAAGGCACAGTAAAACTCGGATCAAAATTAGAGGTTGCTTACTTCGATCAGTTACGCGAACACCTCGACATGGAAAAGAATCTGATCGATAACGTAAGCGGCGGTTCGGACTACATTGAGATAAATGGCCAGAGCAAGCATGTGATCAGCTATCTCGGCGACTTCCTCTTCGCGCCAGATAGAATTCGTACACCGGCCAAAGCGCTCTCCGGTGGTGAGCAGAACCGGGCGATACTCGCAAAGGTGTTTAGCCGACCAGCAAACATCCTGGTACTAGACGAACCGACCAACGATCTAGATATAGAGACCTTGGAGCTTCTCGAAGACATACTTTTGAAGTTCGATGGAACTGTACTACTGGTTAGTCACGACAGGCAGTTCATGGACAATGTGGTTACTAGCCTCATGGTGTTTGAAGGTGATGGTAAGATCGGTGAGTATGTCGGTGGCTACAGTGATTGGGCGCGCAAAGGCGGCAAGTTATTTAGCTTCGAGGACAGTGAAAAATCCAGCCGTGGTTCATCGACCAAGCAATTGGAAGAAAAGCCTGAGCCGAAAAAAGCGCCAAGCAAGAAACTCTCCTACAAGGACCAACGCGAACTCGAGGCGTTGCCTGCAAAGATAGAAGCGCTTGAAATAAGTCAGTCTGAGTTAGAGCAGCACATGTCGAAACCTGAGTTCTACGACAATCAGGTTGACGGCGGAAAATCTGTCGAGCAAACGCTGAAGCAAGTGGCGGATGTGCAGAGCCAGCTCGAGAAAGCCTATGAACGCTGGGAAGATCTGGAGAAACTGCGAAATTCTTAAGCAGTGCAGCGCAGATTTTCTGTCACAGTGGGAGTCGCACGCCTTCGGCTGCAACATTAAATCCCTGCGATCGAACAAACCGACTCTCGTCACTCTCAGCATTCAGTAGGGGGTTCGTATGGTTAAAATGTATGAACCAAACCTTCGAGCGTTCTTCACTCGATAATTCGCTGAGCGCGCTCATGCTTTCCGCAACGAAGGGATGCGGAACCTGAGACATGTCGCGACCGGGCAACTCACCATCGTCATAGAAAGTCGCATCGATCAGTGCATAGTCCACAGATCTCACCAGCTCGGCGAGGTCTGTATCCCACACCGACCACTTATTAATATCCGGAATGAATACAGCGGTCTTATTCGGTCCTGCTATCTTATAGCCCACCGTCTCGGAAAACTCGTCTCTATGGGGAACGAGAAACGGCGTAACGTCGATTCCGGTAAAGCTCTGTGTCTGCGCCTCTTGCAGCGCCTCGAGTCGAATATTCTCGAACTTGACTAACTGGCTCCACGGGCCATTGTTCTCTAGAAAGCTAAGCATGCGCGGCATGGCGTAGACCGGCTGGTTGGAAGCGGACATCGCCTCGTGCCCGAAGAACATCAAGCCGGCATAGTGTCCGATATGAGCATGAGTGAGAAAAACGCCGGCAAGTTGAAAACGCTCATTGGGTGCTTCTTGGTCTAACGCGTACAATTGCGGCGGAAGATTGGGTGTGGCCTCGAAGAGAAATTTCTGCCCCGAGTTTGGGTTGATAACAGCAATCGACGTTGCTCCTCTACGTAAGTTAGGATCAATCCAGCCAGGCAGGCAATGTTCTTCATAACAGCCTATCTGTGGGTAGCCAGCATCCTGTGCAACACCGAGTATGTAGATGTAAGGCTCGTCAGTCTGCGCTGTGGCAACACAGCAATACAGTATTGAGATGAAGACACTGATAATTCCAGAAAAAGTTTTCATTGGGACTCGAGGGCTTCAGCTGCTTTTTCTGCCGGCTTGAAATAGCTCGTTCTCCACAGTGCAGCGGCTATGGCAAGAAAGGGGATGGCAACCAATAGGCCGGTTGTTACACCGCCGCCTCGCGCGTCCAGAAAGCTCCAAACGGCCATGCCTGCCGCAATCTGCGCGGTGTACAGAGCGGCCCATGGGAACATCCATGTGCGCATTTTCCAGAATCCCCAGAAGCCTGCGCCGTACACGTACCAGTGTAGTATGCCACCGGCCTTCGCAGCCCATCCGGTAAAGAGTACACCGAACCACACCTCTTGATCCTCAGACAGAGGCTTTAAGAGTACATCCCAGGGTAAATAGATGAACGTCATATACGCACAGAACAGCATCAGTGCGTTCATCCAGTGAGGGCGAGTCTTCAGGTTGGCTAGTAAGGAGTTTACGAGTTGCATGTTAGTCACCAATCAATGTGATTGTGTCGCCGATTTTCAGATCGCCGTCTTCTAGAATAATCGCTCGCAGGCCGGCCTTCTCTTTCAGTTCTGGTAGAACCGAACGATGGACGGTGGCAGCAAGAAAGGCGCAGGGATCGCAGTCTTCAATGCCCTGACATAACGCGCTGCCTAGCGTAAAGTGTTTACCAATCAGTCCGCGGAGATCGATACCGCTGATTAATACATTGCGTCGAAAATCCGCGTAGTCTATCTCGGCATTGTTGTGCTCTAGAAAACCAGCGAGCTCTTCCTTGGAGATCAAGCTGATGTGATTCGCTGGCACGGAGTCTCCCACAGCTAGAAATTCCAAGGCACGCTCGTGATAGCGATCGCCGACTATGCCTTTCCCTGCCTCGAGTTTCGCAGCCTCTATTTGGTGTGGCTGTTCGCGCCGAGTTTTTGTTATGAAGATGTTTTCTACTGTTGCGCTCATATTCATTCTTTCACTTTGGCGTAACTAAAAAATACTAGTTGTTGGACTCTACACTCATGCTGATGCCATCGGTCATCGGAACGTCATCAAGACTGGCCAGATCGATGCCTTCGATGCAGGCGATGTTGTAACCATATTCGTTTGGATTCTTGCGCCGTTGATGATGAGTATAGATGCCACAGATGGAACAGAAGTAGTGACGCGCGACGCGGGTGTTCCACTGATAGAGACTCAGCTTATCAGTTCCCTTGGTAACTGTAAGATCGGCAAGCAGCGCGGTTGCCATGATCGCACCCTTGCGGGCGCAGAGTGAGCAATCGCAGCGCTTGAGTGCTTCGGGGCCCGCCTCGCTGCGTACTTCGAATTCGACCGTGCCGCAATGGCATTTGCCTTTCAGAGTTTGCACCATCTATTCCTAGCTAGTTCGAGAGTAGGGCCATGACGGCGCCGGCTGGGTCTTTGATCACGCAAAAATTGCTGCTGCCCATTCTTCGCGGCCCGTCCAAGACTTCGCCGCCGAGTTTCTTGCATTTCTCTGCACTGTCCGCAACGCTCTCTACCCGAACATAGATTAGCCACTGGCTGGGAATATTCTGATTGCTACCACGCGCGTGACACACGCCGGCAATCGTATCTTGAGTGCCAGGTAGGTTTATATTGAAATCGCTATAGCTGCCCATATCCACTTCGCTGCTGGACCAACCCACTACCGAGGTATAAAAATTACGTATGTGCGATGCATCGTCAACTGTCAGGTCCATCCACTCGATGCGACCGATATTGGAAGGCTTTTCTTCGACAAGGACTTCGGATTCTTCTGCTGTGCTTTCTGTTTCATCAACCATGGGCTATTCGTTCCTTAAAAGGTGGTGATAGTTATTCTTCTTCAAAGATGTGGCTGGGTAGTCCATCAACGCTAACCAGATTCTTTTCGCGCCAGTAGTCTTCTATGTCTTCCTCGCCCTTCGAGGCCAACCACCTATCCATATTATCGCGCTCACCGACAAAGTCATAGAAGGGCACGCCAAAGCCGCAGGAGGTCTGCACCAGGTCGATCTTGAACTCTACATACTGTCTGGCACTTTTATGCGGTTTAAAGAGCTTGGCCAGCTCATCCCATTTCTCATCCCTGGGATGGGCTGCCACCGCCTTGCCGTAGAGACGCAGGATCTTGGGATTGCCATCGAACGCGCAAAACATCATGGTCATGCGCTCGTTCTGTGCCAGATGCGCAGCTGTTTCATTGCCGCTTCCCGTTATGTTTAGCCAGGCGATATGACTCGGGCCGAGAATCCGTAAGCTATCCCAGCCCTTGGGTGAGACATTGATTGTGCCATCGTTCGCCGCCGTGCCGACGAAGAATAGCTTCTGCTGTTCGATAAAGGCGATATGATCTGGCCTCATTTCATCGTAACGCTGAGCCATACTACTTTTCCCCTAATTTGGTAGTGGAGACCGCTGTGTCTTAAAAACACCAGAGAACAAAACGATCGAAGCCTGATCTGTCGATGACAGATCAGGCTTCGGGTGAAAGCTTTGCTACTTTAAGCTGTCCTAAAAAACTCTTAGTCAGGAAGAGCAAATACGTAGACTGCATTTCCCGAACGGGGGTATTTGATCTCAGTAAGAATTACACCCGGCACTGCGCGGGGGCTAGTTCCGCCAAGCGCTGCCGTCACTGCGATATATTGCTTGCCATCTACTGCGAAGGAAACTGGATGGCCTTGCACAGACGTGCCTAGTCTAGTTTCCCAAACGATCTCGCCGGTAGTTACATCGAAGGCCTTGAAGCGTCGATCCAGATCGCCAACAAACACCAAATTGCCGCCGGTGGACATCGTGCCAGTATGAAAAGAGGCGCGTTGCTGATGGCTCCACACTTCTTCCATGGTATCTACGTTATAAGCGCCGATCTTGCCGAGGTTGCCATCCGTCCCGGGCATCTCGAAGAATTTGCGGCTAGCAGCGAGTCCACCACCACCCTGTACTAACGCCACTTCTCTTGCCGCGTTCTCCAGACAAGTCTGGCTAAGCGGTGCGATCATGGTTCCAGTAGGCGGATGGTAGGTCATTGAATGCCAGTCCTTACCACCGGCGCTGCTTGGGCAGGCTGATGTCCACTCGTTTAGCTTCGCATTCTGAATATCTTCGCGATAGGTAACCAGACCAGTCTCATCGTCGATGTCCGTGAAGGCATTTTGAAAAACAGTTTCCTTGTAGTCCTGAAATTCACCCGAGACTCTGTCGTTCTTCCACAGAATACCGTACTTGCCTAGCGAGAAAACCAATTTCTCGTCACCACGATTCACCAGAATTCGCTCGAATACTTCATCGAGATCTAGCGCCTCAGCTGGCACGTGTTGGAAGAACCAATCAAGCTCGCCAGTGTCGGTGCTCACCGCAACCGTCGAATTTGTGAACAGACCCACGTCATCGATTGTCAGGTGACGACTAACAGGTACCCAAGGCTTCTGCTGCGCAGTGCCCCAATAGGTAAGCTTGAGATCGGGATCGTAGCTGCCGGTAATCCATGTCTCGCCACCAGCACGAAACAAATTAGGTAGCTCACCCCAGGTATCGCCGCCGGGTTCATTCGCCTTGGCGATAGTATTGAAGCGCCACTCTAGCTCGCCAGTGTTGGCGTCGTGTGCGCTTATATAACAATCTTCGGGTATGTAGCGTGCACAACCCGCGAGGCCGAGAATGACCTTGCCGTCGGCAATGATGGGTCCGCTGGAATTAGAGAAGCCCTTGCTAGCATCGGCAACCTCTGTCTCCCAGACCTGCTCGCCAGTGCGCGCATCGAGTGCTATCAAGCGTGCATCGGTAGTAGCCTGAATGATCTTGTCGTTATAGATAGCTATATTGCGCATGTCCTGACGATTCGCCGGACCTGCCCAGTTCTCCCAGATCAACTCGCCTGTAGCCGCATCCAAAGCCTGGATGACATTGCCCGGGTTAATCAGATACATGATGCCGCCATAGACCAGTGGGGCGGGCTCTGAATCACCCTCATACATGTTCCAAACCCATGCTAGGGTCATGCCGCCGACGTTGTCGGTGTTGATCTGATCCAGTGGGCTGTAGCTATGGCCGTAGTAGTTGCGGCGGTGCATGGGCCAGTCGGCTGGATCTGGATTCTCCAGCATCGCATCGGTAACCGGAATGAAGTTCTCTACAGTACCTGCGACTGTTATGCCCTGCGGAGGCTCAGGCTCAGGGCGCGAGCGTCGCTCTACAACCTGAGAGATATTGTCCGCTATCTCAAAATCTGTACTTGCAGTGAGCTCTTCGGTAATCGTGTCTACGCCGTTGGAGGACAATATATGCGCGACGATATTGGTGTAATCCTCATCGCTGATACCGTCGTTCCCGCCTGGAGGCATATTCGCTTGAATATTGTTTAACAGCAGGGCTGGAGTTTGTGTGCCCCAGCGCTGTAGAAAAGAGTCACCGGAAAGTATCGGGCCCAGAGTCGTGCCTTCTAGGCTCGCGCCATGGCAGGCAGCGCAATTGCTGGCGAATGAGGCCGCTCCCTCTGCCGCCTGCGAGTTAAACGTCACCGAGGCGACAGAGTTTTCTGCAGGCGCGGTACTCTCTCCACCGCAGGCAGCGAGTAGCAAAGCTAGGGCAGAAGCGAAAAGTGCGCGAGTCGTATTCTTATTGATTATTTTCATGCTAGACCTCGATTAATTTCTGGCAAAAACCCAACCGCGCAATTCGCCGGGAGGGTTTGTTTCGCTGTGCACTTGGATATACAGCTCGTTATTACGCAGTGCCGTGACCTGCTCATCGCTGAGCTCCAATACCGCGCTGATCTCGCCTCCAGTCATCTTTGTCACCTCGAGCTGATGTACGACAGGGCCGGGTTGAGCTGGCGGGCCATTGTGCACATGGGCCATGGTAGCGGCGGAGTTCATGCCAGCGAAATCGCCAGTGACAGTGAGGGTATTTCCGTTAAGAGTCAGAATTACCTCACCCTCGCCAGTTATCGTAGTAACTGTCTGTGGGGTGGTGGGCATTGGTGACAACCTAGCTCTAAAGGTTCCCGACTGTGCCACTGCACTTACAGAAAAAATCAATGCAAGCGTGCAGGCGATGGATGTTACAAGTTTGGAAATTCTCTTGTGACCGAGTTTCATAGCTACCTCTTGGCGCGTTTATTCTTATAGGGTTAGTGCTAGCAATTAGATTAACTAAAAGTAGGAAGAGAAATTACCATTAACTGAGGGAAATAGGAACGTATGAGCGCTGTTTTGGGGCTTCGCACTTACACAGCGACTCTGTTTAAAGCTAGATAAAAGATGAATCGCAGAAAATGATGCCATCTGCCATAAGCAACGAAATACAAGATCGATCAAGACAACCCCGGCCGCTAAGTTGTCATTTTATGAGTGCCCCCTAATGTGCAAAATTTTCCTAATTGGCAGCGTCATATTCTTGCCTTTTGTTCACTAGTGAGTAGCGATGTAAGTTCCAAGTATGATCATCAAGATCAGAAACTTCGCGACTTGCCTCGCAGGCTTTCTTTCTTCTAATTGATTCTTCATGGACACAAGCCTATTAGAGGCTAGTGACTATTGGTATGGTTCGGGCAATCCATACCAATCTATGCAGGTTGCACAGAATAATATTCTAGGTCTGTTTGGAGCAGACTTGTGAGGCTACTAATAAGGGATAGGGCTTTAGTGCGTGCTTATTGATCTATTTTTTGAGGCGCTGGAGGTATTTCAAGAATTACGCTCTTGTCTCTTATTCCCAATAGTTGAATGCCACAAATATACTTCAGTAGTAATAAAGCCTAAGAGGAATGTTGGTAATCGCGTGATTCCTATAATGGGTGAGGCGGTTAAAAATTGTGGCGGAATCGCGTCTCCAGCTAATTCTGTGTAATAAACAATCAGCGTGGACATGGCATAGTAGCGTGCAAGAAACATTATAGAGGCGAGAAAGTAGAGAACTGATATTGAAAGTGTTATTGAAAAATTGAAATGTTCTCTGCCAATATAGGAGCTTACTAGCACGGCGAAAGACGCTGACATCCAATAATTGAACAGCGAGTCCATCTGACCGGTCACGTTAATAATAAGCTCGGCGATCTCATAGGAGGACATGATTTGATCCATAGTATTGAAAATCCTCTTAGTAATTTAGTTCCAAAATCTCGAGACTTATAACGTTTTTTTATTAGGAAGCAATCAAGCTACCTCCCTTTTCACAGGGAGTTATTTTCCAATGCGGCCAGTACAGTTCGCGCCATCTCTTTATGTCCCTCAGCCGTAGGGTGGAATCGAATGCCGGTGTTCGCAGCTTGGGCGCCATTGATCCAACGTTCAGACGTAGCACAGGGCCCATGGCCGTTGGCGAGGACATACGCATCAGCAATAAGGCTACGTCGGTCTGCTGTGACACTCACAAAGGCATTTTCGAGTTTTTGACCAAGAGCGGCCAGATAAACAGTGTCGTTGGAACTCAGTTCAAGCTCGCGGCAGCTTATCGCATCTGCTGGGAAGACTCGTGGATAGGCTACGAGCACCACGATGGCCTGTGGCGCCTTAGCGTGAATGGCATCGAGCATCGCAGTAAGCTGGGCAGGAAGTTGGGTTAAAGCTTCGCTGATCGCTGCCTGGTCGAGATTGGCAGTACAGTTATCTGCTGGCGCTTTTCCAGCGCAGGCGAAAGTCGATGAAGTGAAGCGTATGTCATTACCGCCAATAGTGACAGTCACCAGCGCCGTGTCGCGGCTAACGGCGTCGATCTGTGGGGCGGCATCACCTTGAGTAGAGTTAACAATATTTGGAATAGTCGCACCGTTGCAGCTCACATCAGTGAGCGTGAGACCCAGTTCGGCTGCGACGAGGTGCGAGTAATTGTGATCCGAGCGTCCACAGGTGCCTAATTGAGTAGCAACGCCTGGTCCTGCTGCGAACGAACTGCCAAGCGCGACATATTTGGCACCCTGTGCAAGTTCCGCGCTCTGAGAGAACGCTGTAGTGGCAGCTAATAGTGAACAGCATAGCGTTATACATGATGCGATAGAGGTGATCAGCTTTCCCATGGAATTCTCCTAGATTAATAAGGGGGAGATAGCTCCCCTAAGAATAAGTCGCGTCTTTGCGCATCCGAAACAGGCCTGATTGTTATGGCGCTTCGCCAACAACGTCAAACTTTATCCCAAGTCGGGGCACCACCACTACCGATAGAATTTTGCTGTTTTTACGTGCCCGGCTCAGAGCGGTAACAAATCTTCGCATATCGGCTCGGTTTCTTTTCACCCGGCTAATGGCAGGTCGAGAAATGTCGTAAGTTCCGCATTTCTTGCAGCTCAGAAGCAGTCGGTTTCCTGCATCCATTTCTTTGCTCTCAACTTCAATACTACAACTAATACACTCAGCCATTTCTATTCTCGTTATGCGCACGCAGCGCTTGTGTGTTGATTAGGTGTTGTATTCTACTCAATTACCGACAATCTAAGTACTATAGAAATACTGATTTCACCTTCCTCAATCGTAAACTCCGACTGACCGAACGATCTAGGGGTACTGATTTTTCCGACTAAAGACTCACTTAGCATCGTATACACGATTGCATTGGTAGAAAGTGCGATCGCGTTAAGAGAGGCCGCTAGCGTGAATTCGTCCGCTTCTGTAGGCTCGAATAGCATAGAGAGCTGGTATTCCCCAAATTCATGAGTTATTGGTTTCCCGAATTCTATGGGTTTTGAAGTCCGAATTTGGCTCGAACTCCCGTTGACCTCAGCGCTGATTTCATAAAATGCGAGCATTGCCGTTGAATCAGTAGCCGCGGCTGCAGAAATCATGCCTATAAAAAGTGCTTTCAGTAGAAGCTCAAATCTCATAGATCAAGACCCTAGACAAGTTTGCATCCCAAGATATAGAGAGTCTGAGCAATGAAAACCCATGACCAAAAGGGGGCAGTGTACGTTGAATTTGGATCAAGTCTCTCTGTTGCTTTAGATCCCTAATCAGCATCGCCTAATTTCACGCCCTCGTTCAAAATAACTGATTGCGCGCCCGATCTTTCTATCATTTTTACTATTGCAGATTGAATAGTCTCATCCTCGCGTATATCACTTGCAGTGGTAAATCTTTCGGTTTGGGGCGGCGCCCCCTCTTCAACGATAAGTTCAAGGAGAACTCCGTTTGCCGAGCTAGCATTTGACCCCAAATAGGTGATTTCAATCGTTGGATATCCCTGAAACCCCATTTTCGCCTTCTTAGAAATTCTCTTCTTAGATTTTTCTAAATTCATAATTATTTTCTTTACCGGGTATGACACCCATATTAGTCAGTGCTCAACGAGCACGCGCCCCCATCAATCCAACTGAATGCTAAGCGTCATTGGACAAGTGAAGTCGAACCGGGATCCCGTCACAGCTTTCCCGTCCACCACTAAACAGCTCTATCAACTGATCGGCCCAGCTATACTTTTGTCTACGTAGGTCATGGTAGAGGTCATGTGAATCTGGATCTAGAGTGCCTTCATAACTTTGGGATTGACCCGCGCGATCTAGAACCACTGCGTTTGAGGTCTTCAGGTGACCCATCCAATAGGATTCTGAATCTCCATGCTCGACCCAGGATTCACCACCGTCATCAACAATCCAAATTCGAATCCGGCTAGACCCGCCATCTTCTTCGGCCCTCTCCAAAGTCACTACTTCTCCTCCTAGCTCAGAAGCGGCAATAGGAATTCCAATGAGTAGGACTGGTATTCCAACTAAAAGCCCTATAAACCAATAAACGTATTTCATAGATCCTGCCTTTTCATGTGTTTTCCGGGGCGCTGCTAAATTTTATGGAGGCATATCCATTTTCAAATGCTTCCATCTCAAGTAAGTAAATCTGTTCCCATAAATCGGGTGCTCTAAAAATGAGCAGGAAGAAAAGGTAGCATAGAACGTGAATATTAGAAGAATAAAAGCGAAGTAAATTGGAGCCAGCACCCTCACCAGCCATGCATTGGCGATGTGATTAGTAGCCGCTTTTCCAGCCAATATAGGGTGAATTGTGAGTATCTTAGGTCGAGTATTTGCTAAGACGGTGATGCCATTAGCAAAATGCGGCTTGTTGGCCATTGAACGAGCAGATAAAAGTTGATTCTGACCCTGTCCTCTAGAAATCAGGTGCTCCAGATTAATATCTATCGCAGATGGGTCTGCAGCGATGTTTTTGCTATGATGCGCTGCTTTCCCCCTTAAATAGGTCTTTTATTAAGCATGAAAGCGTTCTATCAAGACTTCAAACTAGGCATTATTGGTGGCGGACAGCTTGGTCGAATGCTGCTGCAGGCCTGCCCTAATTTCAATGTGCATACCTGTGTGCTTGACCCCAGCGAAGATGGTCCTTGCAGTGGTTTGGCGAACGAATACACACAGGGGTCTCTACTAGACTATGAGACTGTCTATGCTTTTGGAAAGCAGGTTGATTTGCTTACCATCGAGATTGAAAACGTTAATATTGAGGCGCTCTACCAACTGGAGCGTGAAGGCATTGCTGTTTATCCTCAGCCGAGAGTCATAGAAATTATTCAGGATAAGCGGGTTCAGAAACAATTTTACCTTGATCACGATATACCTACTGCTGAATTTATCTTGGTGAATAATCGCGAAGATATTAGAGCCAATGCTGAATTTCTGCCGGCTTTTAACAAGCTGGGGAAGGGCGGCTATGATGGCGGCGGTGTATTAAGTTTGGAGTGCGTAGCAGATATAGATAGGGCTTTTGATGATTATGGACTGCTAGAAAAAACTATTGATTTTGAAACTGAGATTTCCGTAATCGCTGCGCGAAACTCACTGGGGGAAATTGCTGTTTTCCCTGCAGTTGAGTGTATATTTCATCCTGAGTATAATTTGGTAGACTATTTGATTGCTCCGAGTTCGTTGTCGAAAGAGATTCAGCAAACTGCCGAAGAGCTAGCTAGAAAGGTCATCACAAATCTTGAAATTGTAGGGCTCTTAGCGGTAGAAATGTTCGTCACTAAGACCGGTGAAGTCCTGGTAAATGAAGTAGCGCCAAGGCCTCACAACAGCGGCCATCAAACAATTAATGCTAATGACACTTCTCAGTATGAACAACATCTTCGCGCTATTCTCGGTTTGCCCTTAGGTGCAACTTCGATTATTAAGCCTTCAGTGATGGTGAATCTTTTAGGTGAAGAAGGTTATACTGGGCCAGCAATATATGAAGGGTTGGAAAAGCTACTGGAAATCGAAGGTTCAAATTTAATTTTATACGGTAAGAAAATCACTAAACCTCATCGGAAGATGGGCCATATTACTATTCTTGATGATGATATGGACGCACTGAAAGAGAAAGTTCAATTGGTTAAAAAGGCGATCAAAGTACTAGCATGACAAATTTACACAATTCGAAAGTTGGCATTATCATGGGCAGCAATTCTGATCTTAAGGTCATGGAAGCTGCAGCTAAAATCCTCAAGGAATTTGATATTGAGTATGAAATGTCAGTGGTATCTGCTCATCGGACTCCAGAGGCGATGATGGAATATGCAAAAAATGCACGAGCTTCGGGCTTTACTGTGATTATTGCAGGTGCCGGCGGTGCTGCTCACTTGCCTGGTATGGTGGCCGCTGTAAGCACTCTACCGGTGATTGGTGTTCCCATTAAATCTATAAATTCAATCGATGGCTGGGATTCTGTTTTGTCTATATTGCAAATGCCTGCTGGAGTTCCAGTGGCAACAGTTGCCTTGGATGGTGCAAAGAATGCAGGAATCTTAGCGGCTGAAATCATTGGGACATTTGATGAGTCAGTTGCCAGTAAACTGCAGCAGTATAAAAACGCACTGAAAACTAAAGTTCAGGAAATGAAGATCTAGTAGAAACTGGTTTTATCACCAATCATTATTACGAAACTGAACTATCCAGAACTTGCTGTAAACGTTCCTGTGGCTCGCCTTTCACTATTCTATAATCTAATTCGTACTCTTTAAGCTTTTGAAGATATAGATCGAATAATTCATCGCGGTTGTGTGGGTTTTCTCGAAGTGGATCAGCTTGCCAAGGAATATTTGAATCACATAAAAAATAATACCTGCTAGAAGTTTGCTGATTGATGCTGTTTTCAAAAGTACTAGTAATCCACGGATCGCAGTGCTGATACTTCACTTCGCTCCAGATCATAATAACCAGCAAATCCGTGTCGCAAACCATTCTTCCTGGCAAGGGAGAAAGAACTGTTTGTTCCTGCTTGTGTTGCTGCTTGGCAATTTCCAATAAGTCGTGTTGCTGATAAGAATCTCTTCCTTTGAGATAATCTCTGGAAGCTTCCGCAACAAGAGGCGTTTTCCAGTAATCAGCAAGCTGGGTTGCGAGAGTAGTTTTCCCTGAAGATTCAGGGCCCGTTATAACTAATATTTCAGTGCTCATTACAATAACTCTTTTGTACCGCTATAGTTTCCATGCAGGCCATTGCTGAAGTGATGATAACTAAAAAACTGTAAAAAATATCTCTTCATAGAAATAACAGCCAGCCACAAGTAAGTCGATTGGTAACTGCAAGAGCCCACTTCCTATTTTCCCCGTGTGATAACGACTATGGCCATAGAGTCACCAGCCGCTCAACGATGCCGTCTAGTATTTCCGGGAAAATCTTTCTAACTATTGCTTAAGTCAATGTTATACTGACTCCAGTTCCTTAGGGGTGGTCAATTGATCTGAGATTCTGGTGAGAGCCAGTCAACCCTAGAACCTGATCCGGTTAATACCGGCGTAGGAAAAGGATGCATACCACATCTCATCACACGTCCAAATAATACCGGGTCTCTTAAATTTAGTTTGGAGAGACTCATGTCTAATGTTTGTTACAAACCTACTATCGCCTTACTGTTACCCGCCCTCCTAAGCTTCACGCCGGGTCTTGCTGCGGCCGCCGAAAATACCATCGAAGAAATCATCGTTACCGCAGATTTTAGAGCCAGAAGCGAGTTGGATATGGCGACTAGCGTCACGGTGATGACGGAAGCAGTCATAAAATCCAGGTCAGCCCAGCATTTTGAGGAGTTGGCGAACGCCATTCCCAATGTTAACTATGCCTCTGGTTCCAATCGCGCGCGTTTTTTCCAGATTCGGGGCATCGGCGAGCGCAGTCAATTTGTCGCGCCCATCAATCCCTCGGTTGGTTTTCTCGTGGACAATGTAGATTTTAGCGGGGCGGCCACCATTGCTACCATGCTGGATGTGGAGCAGGTTGAAGTACTACGCGGTCCTCAGGGAACGAGATACGGCGCCAATGCGCTAGCTGGGCTGATCAATGTCAAGACTCACGATCCAGAGGATCAGTTTGCAGCGAGTTTGAAACTCGGCGCGGCAGATTACAATACACAAGCGATTACGGCAGTGGTAACCGGACCGGTGACCGAAAGCGTTAGTGCGCGATTGGCTGTGGGGAGCCATCGATCCGATGGATACTATGAAAACTCATTTCTGCGAACAAAGAGAAATAATTCACAAGATGAACAATCCATTCGTGGGAAATTAAGCGCAGAAATGTCCGCCAACTGGCAATTGGACCTTTCTCTGTCCCACGTAGATATCGACAACGGTTACGATGCATTTACTCTGGACAATTCACGCACCACGCTTTCTGACGAGCCGGGGCGGGACCAACAAGAATCTCTCGCATTGTCAATCGACAGTAGCTGGCAACTCGATAATTTTGATGTAAAACTCATCGTGGGTCTGGCCGATTCTGATATGGAATATGGCTACGACGAGGACTGGACCTTTGCAGGAATACACCCAGATGGCTATATGTCACGAGACAATTATATCCGTAATCGAGAAACCCAGAGTCTAGAGTTGAGATTTTTATCGAACGATAGTAGCCGGCTGTTTTCCAATTCAACCGACTGGCTGTTCGGTGTGTACACACTCAACAGCAGTGAGTCATTGAAGCGAGAGTACACCTTCCTAGCTTCTGACTTCAGCAGCGATTACGATTTTGATACTGCTGCGGTCTTCTTCCAATTGGATTCATCGCTTAGTGAAAAACTGACCCTGGAAACAGGTTTAAGAGTTGAGAGGCGCGATACGATTTATAGAGACTCAGAACTTCTTGGCTTCTCGCCCACGGAAACTCTTTGGGGCGGCAGAGTCGCTGCCAAGTACCTTCTGAATTCGAATACCATGGCCTACGCCAGCATTGCCCGGGGCTATAAGGCGGGCGGCTTTAACACCGATGGTACATTGGATGCAGATTTACGAGAATTCGGCGAAGAATTTCTTATTGAATATGAGCTGGGAATTAAATCGAGCTTACTCGAAAACAAATTGCACTTAAAAGCTGCTGTGTTTCACGATGACAGGCAAGACCAGCAGGTCAAGAGTTCCGAGGGTAGAATTCGAGCCAACGGGAGTACAGAATTCGTCGATTTCATAGGTAACGCGGCCGAAGGAACGAACAACGGTGTGGAATTTGAAGCGGTTTGGACTCCCTCAGAGCAACTGGGTCTAACAGCCAGTTTAGGGCTATTGGATGCGACCTTTGATTCTTTTGTAAATTCTGAAAATCAGGATATATCAGGGCGTGACCAGGCCCATGCGCCAGGATATATGGCGCATTTGGCAGCTGATTATAATCTAGGTGCTTGGTCCCTTTCCGTTTCTCTGGACGCGAAAGACGATTTCTATTTTTCCGACAGTCATAACGTGCAAAGCGATCCTTATGAGCTGTTGAATATGAACCTCAGCTATTCTGGAGAACGATGGAGCCTGAGTTTTTGGGGGCGTAATCTTACCAACCAAGATTATGCTGTTAGGGGGTTCTTCTTTGGGGAGTTCGGCAATGATCCTAGAAAAGGCTACGCGCCCGAACCCTATGTTCAATACGGCGAACCCCGAATGGTTGGAGTTAGCTATGAGGTTCAGTTATGAAAGCTTCAGTTGATATTAGCCTCTATCCATTGGCAGATGAATATATTCCCGCCATTAAGGAGTTTATCGAGAGAGTGCGGCAATACCCCGAGGTCGCGGTAGTACGCAATGATCTCTCGACGCAGCTGTATGGTGACTATGAACAGATAATGGATCTTTTGAAGGTCGAGGTTAGGCTAAGCTGGGAGAAATACGGGAAGAGTATTTTTGTTATTAAGCTATTGAGAGACGATCTACGGGGTCTCTCTAGTGATTGAATTTCTTAACACTGTCGGCGAGCAATTCCTGCTAAATTCATTGCTGGAATTAACAGCAGTAGTGTTTGCGATCGCCTACCTAGTTCTTGCGGTCAGAGAAAATATCCTTTGCTGGTTCGCAGCCGGCGTTTCTACATTCATTTTTCTATACATCTTCTGGGATGTGAAGCTCTACATGGAGTCTGGCCTGCAAGTCTACTATCTTGCTATGGCAGTCTTCGGCTGGTATCAGTGGCGACGCGCCAAAGACGGCTCGACGAGCTTGCAGATTTCGATGTGGAGCATGCAGCAGCATTTAATAGCCCTGTCTCTTATCGCGCTGCTTACCTTACTATCAGGGTATTTGCTGCATTCTGGAACCGATGCCCAACTGCCGTATCTAGATTCATTTACGACATGGGGAAGCGTTGTTACTACCTACATGGTGACACGGAAGATATTGGAAAACTGGATCTATTGGCTGGTGATCGATTCCATTTCAATCTATCTCTATATCGACCGTGAACTCTATTTCACCGCAATGCTGTTTGCGGTGTACATAGTCATTATCTTCTTTGGCTGGCTCGCCTGGTCAAAAAGATACCAGCCGGATATGAAAACCGTTTAAAGCAGGCCTTAGGTTCCCCTCCTTTTTGATTTGATTGTTATGTGTCGGTCTTAGTAGCAATGCTGCTCTAGGCTACTCGCCAACAGATATTTGCCCATTAGCTTCTATGGTGAATCGTAACACCCTGCCCAATTCAGTACCTTCGGTATAGGGGAAATCATTGCGGGCAATTTCTGAATCTTTGCTTATCAGTGAATAGGAACCAGTGCCTGTTTCATTCTGACGAGAATAGAAAATCGTATTTGAGCTTTGAGCCCCAATCGGGCTAAACGAAATTCGGCTAGTCGGTAACAATATTACAAACTCATCGTATTCGTTGTTGGAGAGATTGTTGATTATGGCTTTTGGAGAAACAAAGTAGTATCCGACCGCTATGGCTAGCGAGAATGAAAATATTATTGCAATGAGTTTGTATCTAGTTTTCATAGTGCGCTCAATTACCAAGCTGACTCAGGGCATAGCGATCTCGACGCGGCGAGACACATAACGCCCTTAATAATAGGAGCAGTCGCGAAGCACTGCTTCCTTTTTGATTTGTTTGTTATGTGCCGTCATCACTAAATTGGTCCTTATGTGCCTGGGCGTGCGCCATATCTTCTTCGTGCCGCTTTTCGCTGTATTCTTTGCTTACCTCTTCTGAGACAAGTTGAAACCCAGAAATGATTTCTTCTGATATGTCGTTCTGGGTTATTAGAATAGACTCGCCCATATCAGTCTCATAGAAATTCAGCAAAGCAATCAGTTGGTCTGTCGAAAAATGCTTGAACCGAATGTTGATCTGCTCTTCTCGAAATCTTTGCCTCATCTTTTCATACATCTCTAGATCGAGCTGTGATGGATTGCCAGAAATGCTGCCTATTGGATCCCTAACAGTAAGGTCTACCAGTTTTTCGACAAGATCTCTTTTGTTCTCAGAGGCCACTTAATTCACCTAGGCACATAACATTTGTATATGAAGCATTCTTGTTTTGTCTTTTCATACCTCTGATTCTGGCTTCTAACTGCCTGAAATAAAACAGGTATTCCAGAAGGTTTCTCGCTTTGCCAGATCTGATACGGCTGTTCTCGTTTAGTTATTACCGTTGCTCGTTTACGCTGTGTTGTTTTTGTAAGTTACTGATTGGTAATTATTAATCCCTCATAAAAAAGCAAAGCGAGAATTGGTTCTGAGAAAGCGAGAATTTCGCTGTTTACTGGCAGCTGAAATTTGCTGCAATCCAATTGTCTGGATTGTTCTCTGCGCCCGCTGGGCCGCTGAATCTAGCTTGCTGCGGGAATGTGCAGAGCAGTCGCTCATCGTCGATGTTGCCGTCGGTGCTATGCGTCGCAGTCAGTGATTCTGGTGCTACGCCATTCTCTACCCAGTCTACTAGTGGAGCGAGCTTGTCCCAGTTGTTTGGGCCGGGGCCACCACCGCAGTGGCCCATGCCGGGGGCTAGGAAAAGGCGCGAGGAATCATTGGCGTCGTTGAAGCTGCCCGCGAAGGTAGCGTCTACCATATCGTTGAAGTAATTAACTGTTGCAGTAGCGACAGAGAGAGCGTCGCTGAGTCCGTGATAGACGATGAGTTTGCCGCCGCGGCTCTTTAGGAAGCTGGAAAGATCGGGGTCAGTCGCGTCCATGATCGAACTCATTAATTCAGCATCACCGTTGGTGAAGTCATCTACGCTGAAATCCAGCCAGTGAAATTCCGGATTCATGCCATCGCGTCTCGCTGAGTAATTAGGATCGTTTAGATTCGGTATCGTTACGCCGGGGTCTTGTTCATAGAAGAGATAGTTAACGTGGTCGCCGGCGGGGCCTCGTAGCATCCCGGGTGCCATGCCGTTGCTTTCACTAGGAACGAATAAACCGATCCAGTCGAGTTCAGATCCCTTGGTCTTGCCAGGGTAAATGATGGTGCCGTTGCTGTCGTAGGGGCCGCTATAGAAGTCTGCGATTGTCTGGATTTGTGCTTGGTTAAAACATGCGCTGCCGGTGGATGATGAGGGGCACATGAAGTCGGATAGGTCTGAGCTTGGATTGAAGTCGCAGGCTAGTGGATTATTCAACACGCCGTCACGTATACCATCGTTGGCATCGCACTTCTGCAGAACTGCATCATTGAGTATTCGAACTAGCTCTACGCTGTCGCGTTGTCCGTCGCCGTTGCTATCGATCGCGAGATTTCCAGCGAAATTGTCCTTGAACATGCGCTGCAGATTCCAGGTACCCGCCGCATTCATCGCCTGATAGTAATTAACCGGCGCTCCAGCGACGATGCCATCGAAATCGTTCGGGTATCTCTGCGCCTCCATAAGGCCCTGGCGTCCACCGGTGGAGCAGCCTTCGAAGTAGGAATAGTCAGGGGCTCTATTGTAGTAGCTGTTTACCAACGTTTTACCGGCCATGACCGTTAGGTGCACTGCGCGGTAGCCGAAGTCGATCTCCGCCTGACGGTTGTTATAGCCGAAAGCCGAACCGGGTTCGGTGCCACTGTCGTGACCGGTGTTGCTGTTCGTTACTGCGTAGCCTTCGGCTACTCTGTGGTTGGCGAAGTCTAGATCGCCGTCCTTGCCGCCATCTCCCCATTGGAGAAAGCGGCCGTTCCAATTGCCGATCAAAGGTAGCTGTGCATGAAAGTGAATGGCTGGAGAGATGATGCCGCGCACATAGCAATAGGGAGAACTCGATTGATCGTTTTCTCTCACGGTTGCCTCAGTGATGGTAAGATTACGGACTTGTTGCAGCGCCTCACAAGCCTGGGTTTGCTCTAAAGAAGCTGTCTGGGCCAAGCTACTGCTGGGCAAGGCCGTTAAGCTAGCAACCAGGCACAGTGCAGATAGATGGCTGTGCTTTAACCCGGTTAAAAGGCAGCGGTAAGTGAAAGCGCAAGTCTCGATCTTAGTCATGGTAGTACCTTTCTTATTTTTAACTAGATATTAGTAGGTTGGTTTCGGGCAATGATTCGACTCTACCATTTTAAGTACTAATGAGTAAAAGCCGTGTGTGGAAGATTTAATCTAATCGATAGTCCCGAAGTTCAGTGGCTCTGCAAGACTCTGGGCATAGAACTCTATGATGCACATGCCAGTGGCGATATCGTACCGGGTGGCAACATCGCGATAGTTCATGAGCGCGCTGGAGAGCGCGTGGTTTCTACAGCCACGTGGTGGCTGTTTTTGGACAATGAGACGCTAAAACCCAACTACAAATACGCCAGCTTCAACTCGCGCTCAGACAAGCTCTCAAGCAAACGCGCCCTAGCTTACAAGCCCTTTCGAGAGTCGAGGTGCCTGATTCCTGCCAGTGCCTTCGTAGAAGGCTTGGGCGATAAAAAGACCTATCATAAGATCGAGTTAGAAGATTCAGCCATCGCGTTCGGTGGTTTGTTTAAAGAGTATCTAAACAAGGAAAGCGGCGAAGTAGTTTATTCCGCCTCAATCATTACACTGCCCCCATTGAGCCCGCAGTGGGACGAGATTCATCCCAAGTCACTGCCGTTGATGATAGATTTCGAAGACGAAGATCTAGTCTCAAGATGGTTAGACCCTAGCAATCAGAATGTAGAGCAGTTCGAGGCCTTGTTAGAGCCGAGAGTTCTAAAGCCGATGAAGGTAACGAAAATCGACAAGCCTAGCCGCTGGAACCTAATCGAAGAAAGCTTCATGATTCTGAAGTAGTCACAAACCCCAGTCTGAATAAAGTTACCGAGTTGAATTTATGGAAAACATTGCAAGCAACAAAATGTTCGGCGGTGAGCAACGCCGTTATAAGCACAAGTCAGATACGCTGTCCTGCGACATGCATTTTTCGATCTACCTGCCGCCGCAGGTGAGCGATGGGCCGGTACCGGTTCTGTATTGGTTGTCGGGGTTAACAGGGACTGACGAGAATTTCGTGATAAAGGCTGGCGCCCAGCGCGTCGCATCTCAGCTTGGGCTCGCCATCGTTATGGGAGACACCAGCCCAAGAGGCGAAGATGTGCCCGACGACCCAGAGCAGGCGTATGACTTTGGTCTTGGCGCAGGTTTCTATCTCAATGCTACTCAGGCCCCGTGGAACAAACACTACAAAATGTATGACTACGTCACTCAGGAGTTACCGGCCCTGATCAATGATAACTTTCCAGTAGATTCATCGCGGCAGTCAATATTCGGCCACTCCATGGGCGGCCATGGTGCATTGAGCATAGCGCTAAAGAATCCAGACAAATACAAATCGGTCTCTGCCTTCGCACCGATAGTATCTCCTATCAATTGTCCTTGGGGATGCAAAGCTTTTAAGAGTTACCTAGGCGAGGACGTTTCTACATGACAAGAATATGATTCCGCCGCTTTAATCGCCAAGGCCACAACCCATCTACCTATGTTAGTAGATCAAGGCACGGCAGATGAATTCCTAGACAATCAACTCAAGCCCGAGCTTCTGCTAGAGGCAGCCGAGAAAGCAGGCTACCCGTTACAGTTCATTGAACGAGAAGGCTACGACCACAGCTACTTCTTCATCGCGAGTTTCATAGAAGAGCATCTACGCTTTCACGAGAAGATTCTAAGGGCTTAGTACTGAGCAAATAGTACTGAGCACATGGTAGGTTTACATTGCGAGCAAGATAACCAGGCCACACACAGCGGCGGTGATCTGGCTGCGACGGTCTGTTAGTGCGAACAACACCGGGTCTTCATCTAGTTCTCCGCGCCGCGCGAGCGCCCAGATATGCCATAGCCAGTACAGAAGTAAGGAACAGACGGCCCACAACAGTAGGGGATTGCCGTAGAGCTCGGTTGTCGCGGGTGCGTTGATGTAGAGCGCGAGTACAGCCACAGCTATTAGGCCAGAGCCGCTGCCGATGGTGGCTAGAGTCTGCAGGTTCTTCACGCCATAGCCTCTGCCTTCGATAGAAGACTTGCCTTGATTCTGTAGGTTCAGAAATTCCGTGTAGCGCTTCACCATTGCGAGCCCCAGAAACAGGAAGAACGAGAAGGCCAGCAGGTAATAGGTGGTGACTACCGAGATAGCGGCTGAGCCTGCGAGGATTCTCCAGGTATACAAAGAAGCGAGGATTAGCACGTCAATTAGAAACAGGGTTTTCAACAGTAAGCTATACGCAGTTGTCATCAACCAATAGGTGAGCAATACGAAAACAAATTCAGTGGGTAGCCACAACGCGATTAGGAAACCGAGAATCAGCAACAACGGCGCGCCTAGATAGCCATAGAGTAAAGACAGGTCGCCAGAGGCGAAGGGTCGCCGCGATTTCGACTGATGCTGTCGATCGCTATTTACATCGAGCATATCGTTCAGCAGGTACACGCTGGACGCAACGAAGTTAAAGCTCAAAAATGCTACACAAGCCTGCAGCAGTAGATTCGGATGATTCAGTTGGTGAGAAAGAATCAGTGGCAGAAATATCAGTGCGTTCTTCAACCATTGATGCGGTCGCATCGCCTGCCAAAATTTCTTCAATGTCGATTGGGGTGCGTCGAAGTGCTGAATTTTCTCGCTCCCATGCTGCAGATTTGTAGCGAGCGACTTTTTACAGTTGACGAGAATAACTTCGCTGGCTTCAGACCACACGGCGATATCGTCTTTCGAGTTTCCTGCATAGATGAACTCGCCTCCCGGGTCTAGTTGCAGGATCCGTGTCACCTTGTTCATCGATTTCAAGTTGTGATCTTCGTCGCTACCCATGGCGTCGATGAAAAATCCCAGATGATCGCTCACCTGTCTTACCGGTAATTGACTTGATGCCGAAATAAGTACGATGTTGCGTCCGCGCTCTACTTCCTTTTTCAGGTAGTCGTTGAATTCGGTATTCAATGGCAGTAACTCTACGGGGATGTGAACCCGTTTGGATAATTGATGCTTTAGGTTCGCTTTTCCTTTAATTAGCCAAATTGGGATCAATAGTGCTTGGAAAATACTCTTCTTGAGCAATAACAAAATCGACTCGTACAGAAGGTCCGTTTTGATTACGGTGCCGTCGAGGTCGACGTAGAGAGTTGGTTGGTTGAGTGAGTTTGGCACGTTGAGTCTGAGAGATTTCTCTGTTTAGAATTTTAGTCGTTTGAAAATAAATTCCGGGATCGCGCTGACTACGAACATGATAACTCGCCAGTAGCCGGGAGCGTACACGGTGTGACTGCCGCGGTGGATGCTTTTCACAATTTTCTGGGCGATGCGTTCCGGGCTAGACCACAGTGGGCCTTTCGGGAATTGCGCCGTCATAGGCGAATCCACAAGACCCGGTCTTATGTCTACTATGTTTACATTGTGTGCCAGCAGCTTACCGCGTAAGCCCTGCAGGTAGGTTGAAACTAGGGATTTCGCGGCGCCATAGACGAAGTTGGGCTGTCGGCCTCTGTCACCCGCAACAGAGGTAATGACAGCGATCGTGCCCTGCTGCTGTTCGACAAATTTAGTAGCGAGTTCGGTTAGCAATGAAATAACACTAATTCCGTTTGTGTTTATCTCCTTCTGTGCCTGTTTGAAGTTCTGCTCAACCTTTTGTTGATCAGGCAGGGAGCCATGGCAGATGAGCGCTATATCAACGCCGCCTAATTCAGTAAATGCGGCGTCCAGCGTTTTCTCGTGCTCCGCAAATTTATTGAGATCAAGCACGCTGTGACTTACCTTTGATGCGCCGCGCACGAGCAAGTCGCTGGTCAATAACTGCAACTGATCTTCTCGGCGCGCAATTAGATGCAGCGAGCAACCCAGTTCCGCGTAAATCCTGGCGGAGGCTTTCGCGATCGCCGACGTCGCACCGATGATAAGAACCTTCATTGGGTCAATCCCAGTCTGTTTGATTGTAACGACGCGAAACGATTGTCCGGGTCATATTTGCTCTTGATCGTCATAAACCTTTCCCAGTTCGGGTAGCTTGTTTTAAACACTTCCTCACTCATGCGGGCATCTTTCGCGAGATAGAGTCTACCACCGTGAGCCAATACGATCCGATCCAATTCTTCTAGTAGTGGAAACAAATCAGGTTCATTCTTGAAGTCTAGGGTAAGCGTATAGCCGGATCTGGCAAATGACAGTAGATTTTCATTTTCTTCACCAAATTTTTTCAATACAGTAAGGAAGGAGCCTTTGCCTTTCTCAGATATTTTTTCTAGAACAGATGTTATACCTTCAAGCGCGGCATCGCTGGGAATAACAAATTGGTATTGCAAGAAACCCTTCGACCCATACAGCCGATTCCAATTTGAGATGCTGTCTAGCGGGAAGAAATAGTTATCGCAATCTAGAGTAGTGCTGCTCTTCTTCCTTTTTTGCGCGCCAAAGTAACTAGCGTTAAAGGCAGACATAGTCGTCTTGTTGAGCAGAAACGATGGAGTAGAGAACGGAATGCCTAGGCCGGACCTCGCGCGATACATGGTGTCGGTTTTTCTATTCTTCGATGCGGCGTGCTCGCCTAAATGCAAAACGGACCGGCCCAAATTCTTACCAGTGGCTAGACAGTCCAGCCAGGCGACAGAGTATTTGCTGTCTGCATTACCTTCAATGTGTTCGAAGCATTCGGCCAGGTTGTTGGCGACAAGGCTTCGCTGGTTGATGTAGCTACTGGGGATGGAATCCAGAGAGAGGGTCGCATCACTGATTACACCGGTGAGCCCCATGCCTGAGCAAGTCGCGCGAAATAGCTCTAGGTTCTCCTGCTCACTACAAGTCACCAATTCGCCCGACGCCAGCACGAGGCTGATGCTCTGCACGTGCGCGCAAAAGCTGCCGTCTAGGTGATGGTTCTTCCCATGGATGTCGGCAGCAATGGCACCACCTACGCTTACTTCCTTTGTTCCGGGCAGTACGGGAAGAAAAAGGCCACGGGGGATACAGATTTTGAGTATGTCGCCTAGTTTTACGCCGGCGCCACAGCGAAGGAGATTCTGCTGTTGATCGAGTTCGAGGAAGTTATCTAAGAATCGGCTACTGACTAACTGCTCAGCGAGGGCACTGTCGCCGTAGCTGCGACCGGAACCACGGCTAATGCACGAAGCCGATTTCTTTTGCGACGAGATAAATTTTTGCAGGGCCTGCGAGTCCGCGGGCTGAATCAATTCTGCTGTCGTCTTGGGGTAACGCCCCCAGCCCATGGCTTCCATTAAACTTATCCTGTCGCCCTCAGGCCTGCCGCGCAAATACATAGCGCTTATCAGCTGATACTTTACACCATATCCGATGGACAATCCGATGATGGCTCCCATATAGCGAGCAATCTTGCCGCCTATGAGCGAGTCGAAGCCAATCTCGAAGCCCCAGAATATCGCTGTAGTGGCAACGCCAGTAAGTCCGTACAAAGTAAACTTTCCCAAGTCTTCGCGATGGGATGTGGTGATGAACACAAAGATATATTTCTTATCGAGCAGATACTTACTCACTAGCCCCGCGAGAGTACCAAGCGCCATTGCTAGATAGATGGCGAAACTGCCATCGTAGGTTCGAACCACTACTTCCTGTGCTGACAGATTGAGCAGTGTGGCAAGAACGGCGAACAGGCTATATTTGAACGCAATTGTCATTGGTTGGAGTTGCACTAAGTATCTTTGTAGCTATCTACAGAGGTTATCGGCCCGAATGGAAAGACTGTTATGCTCGAAGTGCACGCTACACTTATAATTCTTGTTTTACTAAACTCGTCCAGAAGGTTCTATGGCAGATATTCTAGTTTTTACGCAGGCTCTCGCCCGAGATGCCGGCAAGTTGATCGTCGATGAGCGCGCCGCTGCTGCGCTGACTCACGAGTATAAAAACGGTGACGAGCTAGTTACCAGCGCGGATATCAAAGCTGATCAATTCATTTGTGAGGCTATTGCGCGGCAGTTTCCAGACCATCAAATCCTTTCGGAAGAATCGTCACCAGATCTGGGGGCGGTTCAGAAAATCACGACCCCCCTGTGGATCATCGATCCTATCGACGGCACAGTAAATTATGCGCACGGGCACAATCATTCGGCAATCTCCATAGCTTATGTGGAAGGTGCCCAGACTAAGGTGGGTGTGGTGTATAACCCATTCAGCGAAGAGCTGTTCTATGGGGAATCAGGCAAGGGAGCCTTTCTTAATGGCAAACCGATTTCTGTATCGAGTGAGGCTGATCTTAGGCGTTCTTTGATCGCTACTGGGTTCCCCTACGACAAATCAACTCTAGCTCCAATGATCCCGCGTTTGCACGCGGTGTTGGCTAACTGTGCGGACATCCGCCGCATCGGGTCAGCGGCATTGGATATCTGTTTCTTGGCGATGGGCAGGCTAGAGGGCTACTACGAAAGCCTCAGCATTTGGGACTTCGCCGCCGCCCGTTTGATCGCTATCGAGGCTGGTGCCGAATGCGGGCATTTCAGCGAGGTGCCTCCCGGCATCGATCCACAGTTCTATGACCGCGACATCCTTATCGCCAATCCCACTATCTATCCACTGCTTCGGGCGCTTCTGCAAGAGGCTGATAACGCCTGAAATAGCTGCTGAATAGCGTATAAAGTCCTTGATAAGCCATGCAATTTACTCGATGAAGCGAATGGGTTTTCGTTGACTGAAATCAGCTAAATTCGTAGAGTAGGGCTTATGTTCGACGAGTCTGTTCTCGTTGCACTGTCTCTAAGCCCGAATCCCTTATACCACGCAGCCTTCAGGGATAGCTGATAAGTGAAAGTTGAGGAGAAAAACAAGTGAAGAACGTCAATCTAGTAAAGGTGGCAATTGCAGCACTTCTGTTGATTCCCGCCAGCAGCAATGCGGCAGACAGAGTGGGAGATTTTTCACTCCTTGACCAAGATGGCTATCACCACAGCATGAGCTGGTACGACGATCATAAAATGATTGCCTTGCTGGTGCAGGCTAACGACAGCCAGGCAGCAGCAGATGCATTGCCGGCGTTCGATGCCTTGAAGGCAAAGTACGACGGCCAAGGCGTTGAGTTCATGATGATCAACCCTATGGGAGAAAATAATCGCAGCATTGTACAAGCCCAATGGTTAGAATACGGCGTACAAATCCCCATCCTGATGGATGATGCCCGTGTAATCTCCGAAGCGCTCGGCATCGAACGAGCCGGTGAGGTACTTCTTTATAATCCACGCTCCTTCATGGTTGAGTACCGAGGTAGCGTCGCTGCTTCAGAGAAAGCCATTCAAGAGATTCTTGCAGGTGAGGACGTAAGCGCAGCCTTGGTCGCAACAAGCGGCCCGGTAATTAGCTATGCTGCTACTGCAGTGCCTTCTTACACTGCAGATATTGCACCGATACTCGCCGAGAACTGTGCGACTTGTCACCGCGAGGGCGGCATCGCTCCATTCGCGATGGACAGCCATACAATGGTTCAGGGTTGGTCTCCAATGATTCGCGAAGTCTTGATGACTAAGCGCATGCCACCGGGTCAGATCGATGGTCATATCGGTGAGTTCATCAACGATCGATTGATCACTGATGAAGAGGTTAGAAATGTTATCGCATGGGCCGACGCAGGCGCACCTAAAGACGGCGAATCCGATCCTCTTACAGAATTAACTTGGTCCACGTCTAAGTGGAGCCTGAGTGATACTCCCGACATGATTCTCAAAGTGCCATCTCAGCAGGTTGCGGCTACCGGCGTCTTGGAATACAGAGATGTCGCGGTGCCGATTGATCTTGGTGGTAAAGACCGTTGGCTACGTGGCAGCGAGTACATTCCTGGTGATCGTACAGTGTTGCATCATACGATCAACGCGCTGAATTTCCCTGAAGAGATCGGTCAGCGGCTAGGAGCGTTAGGCAGCAGAAATCCTGATAAGGCTAGTATTACTGCCTATATCCCGGGCGGCACGGCGGCATTCAATCCTCCTAATACTGGCGGTCTATTGAAAGACGGCTCAGTGCTAAATCTTAATCTTCACTACACAACCAATGGTCGCGAGACTGTCGATGAGAGTGAAATAGGACTGTGGTTCTACCCAGAGGGTGAGATACCGACAGAGAGAATGTCAGGTCGATGTGCCTGTATTTTTCCTGACACCTGGACGAATATTCCATCAAATGACCCCGCTTTCGAGCAGACGGCTACGATAACCATTGATAAAGATGCCAACATTCATAGCTACCTGCCGCACATGCATTTCCGCGGGAAGTACATGCGTTTCTACGCAGACTATCCGGATGGCTCAAGTGAAGAGTTAATCAATATCGCTCAGTTCAACTATGCTTGGCAGATGAGCTACACCTATGCCGAACCGAAGTTTGTGCCAGCGGGCACGAAGATTACCGCGGTAGGTGCGTTTGATAATTCCGCACAAAATCCTGCGAACCCTGATCCAGAGAGAACGGTTCCTTGGGGACAGCAGAGCTGGGACGAAATGTTTTTCGGAGCGGTTCAATGGAAAAACATCGATCAAGGCGGCAATTAAGTACACGCTGCTTAACTTGGTTCTAGATCAAAGCCCGGTCACTTAGGTGACCGGGCTTTTTTGTGAGTGGACGCAGCTCAGCAGAGACTGAGCTGCTCGAGATCGTGCGGGCGTGCACGACTGCTGGGGCGGTGAAAGGATAATCATCATTGATAAGTGTCGCTATAGTGGCATACTGCAAATGAAGTCGTTAGGGATACATCGTTTCAGTTGTTGGTCTAGAAGTGTGAGCCGCCTAAATCCATCAAGCAAATATTGAGGGACTTCGTGAATATTGCTTCTGTTGCAAACAAGGTCGGAATTCAGTTAGTAGCTAATCTCATGATTTTCGCTGGGCTTTTTGTTTACGTACAATCAGTTTGGGCGCAATCAGCTAGTGTGAATCAATCCGCCCAAGGCGATTCGGGTATTATCACAATATCTGCTAGAGGTACCGTTAGTTCCAATCTGGGTCGAAATGAGAATGAGCTACTAGGAATCGTCGCCCCGTTGTATCCAGTGAGAGCGCGACAACGCAGAGTTGATGGTTGGGTTCTTGTCAGTTTTTCTGTGAATGAAGACGGTAAGGTAGATGCAGAGTCTATTGTAGTTGTTGATTCAGAGCCGTCGGGTATCTTTGAGAGGGAATCAATCAGATCTGCTTCGCAGTTTGAATTTCGGCCAAGGATAGTGGACGGAACTGCGGTCGGAGTTAACGGGCTGCAGTATGTTTTTTCGTATCTAATGGATGAAAGAGTATCGGTAGCCCTACCGAGAGATGCACGAAATCGCGACTACCTGCCTCTTAATTACATCACTCCTCGATATCCGTCAGTGGCTATGGAAGAAAAAGTCGAAGGCTATGTTTTGGTTGAATTTACCGTTACCAAGGAAGGCCTCCCTAGAGGTGTTGTAATTCTCGACCGTTCACCTAGTAACATTTTTAACGCGTCAGCAATCAATGCAGCTGAACGATTTCGTTTTGATCCCAGAATCGTGGATGGCAATCCCGTAGAAGCCGAAGGAGCGCAGTATCTATTTACTTTTGAGCCGGATAATTGATGCTTGAGTCAGCCGGTGATGGAAGTCGGCTGCAGTAAATCTTGGTGAGCAATTATGCCAATCGACATAAGTGGAATCTTGAGCAGGTGTCTTAGTTAAAGCTTGATTGGTTTTCCAAAGCAAATCAGTTTTGAATAAACCAGACTCAAAAAATCAATACCGTAAATCGTAAAAGCAGAAACTAGGTAAGGGAATTAGATTCCAGCCTTAGTTCTCTATTGTTGAAAGGAGAATACAGTGATGAAGCGCAGAGACTTTGTTCGAGGCCTCGTGAGTATGACAACCGCCTCGGGCATTCTAATGAGTCTGGGTTGCGTCCAATCCGCTGGCTCCGAGTCTAACTCTAGAGCTAGCAGCATGATCGCCGGTACATTTTCCCAGAAACAATATCGAGATGCAGTTGTAATCGATGCTCTAGCAAGCCCGATCCAGTTTAATATTCCGCAGAGATCTTTCCCGCTTACACGCTCTGACCTTGAATCAGTGAAATCCTCTGGAATCACTGCAGTAAACCTTACCGTTAATCGAAGAGGTAATTCAGAATCAAACTCATTTGAAGCTACCCTATCGCGAATTGCACAATGGGAACGAGAAATAGATGCGCATCCTGAAGTTTTTTCTAGAGTACGCAGTGTTGCAGATATTCGCGCAGCAAAACAAAACGCTACCCTTGGCCTTATACATGGTTTTCAAGATACCCTACCCTTTGGTGAGGATCTGCAGCGAATAGATACCTTCCATGGGTTAGGCGTGCGTATTGCTCAGCTAACCTACAATATTGAGAATACAGTTGGATCTGGCAGCCTCGTGCCTACAGATAGTGGTTTAACTGAGTTTGGACGGCAAGTGGTAGAGCGCATGGATGATTTAGGTATGTTAGTAGACCTTTCTCATTGCGGCCCACAAACAACTATTGACGGGATTCGTGCATCACGAAAGCGGGTTGCAATTACACATTCTGGCTGTAACACGATTTTTAAGCACCCACGCAACAAAGATGACGCAACACTCAGGGAAATGGCTGATCGAGGCGGTGTGCTTGGCATCTATCTCATGCCATTCTTGAACCCAGTAGGCCCTCCCGACATAGATGACATGTTCTCTCATCTTGAATATGCAGTAAATTTATGTGGTGAAGACCATGTTGGTATCGGCAGCGACCAAGGGATTGTTCCTCTTGATATTGCTGGTGATTTTATGACGGACTTTGAAAGAGTCTCTGCAAGCCGACAGGCAGCGGGGATTGCCGCTCCGCGAGAGGATATACCTCCTTATTTACCGGAATTGAATAGTCCCTTACGTATGCAAATAATTGCTGAAAAACTTGCTGCAAGAGGGCACTCAACAAGGCTTATCGAAAAAATACTTGGCGATAACTTTCTTCGGCTGTTCGAGGAAGTATGGAAAACGTAAATATCGAGAATGAGAGGTGAGGATAGAGGGAATAAAGAGGGTAGCGTAAAAATACCCTAATATTGCGGGTTGGCGCTCATGCTTTGCTCCGTTAAAAGTCGATTCGTGCGACTTTAACCTGTGGAGTAGTGCTAATGTCAGTCCAAGTCACATACACTGAATTCCCTACCGCTTCGATGATCGGAAACCCGCTGCGCCGCGATGCACTGCTACTGGCAACTTCGGTACTATCTAAAAACTCACCCTTTATGTCGTAGCGCGAGAGCATAATCTTCGCCTCGTCTGTAGTGTCCATCCAGCTTACGACGATCTCGGTGGACTCCAAAATAACCGCGCCAACACGACCATTCGTATTCGGACTCTCGACAACTATTGGGTCAGAGAAGCTCAGGCCGCTATCAGTCGACATCACAAGTTGAATTTTCGGCGTGTCGTCTTTAGCACTAAACCAGGCAACGGCAACTCTCTCTTTCATAGCCGCAACCGAAGGGCCATTGACAGGACAGCCGGCAATCTCCCAATTATCATTGTGTATGGGCAGCGGTGCCGTCCAGACGCCGTCTACTAAACGGGTGGCATAGATATCTCGTACTTCTTCGGCAGATCGATCGCGGTACACAACGATTGGGCCTTTCTCCGTCATCGCTGAACTGGTCTGACAGCAATCACAGACACGATGATCTAGTTCCCACTCTTTAATATTGGCGCCAGACTTGTCGAAAATTCCGGCACGTAGAGTCATCGCTCCAAGCGGATCTCCGTGCTTAGTTTCCCGACCGTCCAACCAAGTGATTAGTGTATTACCGTTGTTAGTTGGCAGCATCGAAACGAAACCGTGTTCGGCACTAACATCGTCTGTATGGATAGTCTGCGCTTCTGTCCAGGTTGCTTTGTCCTGCGGATAAAACCGTGCGCGAATGTCGTAGTCATAAGTACCCTGCGCACTTATTTGTAACCAGTGTGCAACCATGCCGCTAGCATCAACCGACAACGCCGGAAAATCCGCCCAGTTTACAAACCAATTGTTACCCCGGCTAATCACTTTAGGAGTATCCCAGCCCGCGCTAGTTAGTTGAGAGAACGCTAGCGTTGCCTGCTCAGCATCCTGACTTACCCAAGAGAGATAGATATCTCCAGATTCATTGGCGACTACACGGGACAGGCTGCTATTGCTGGGAGCGGGTGATGGCAAGTGCTCTATACGCCCTTGTCCGGCCGCGCCCGAGGAAAGACTCACGCTCCATGCAAAGAGGAAGGCAAGCAGGGCGGCGTTCGGGGAATTGATCGGTTTACTCATGTCACTATATTCCAGCTGGCTTCTAATTACTTTTTAATCGGTAAGCTGAGCAAGCCCCTGAAGTGCTAATGCTTCAAGTATATCCTGCTCGCTTTGCATGCCTATTAATTTAGCCATGACTTCATTCGAAGGTGATAACAGATAGGTGGTAGGCAGAACGTCAGGGGGTTTCATCCCTAACAGATCGACCGTTTCCTGGCTTAACACAGTAAACTCGATGCCCATCTCATCGGCAATCTGAAGCGTTAACGCCCTAGGGTCTTCATCAAAATTCACGCCCACAATCATCACATTGCTATTGGCTAAGCGCACACTCAGCTCATTGAACATGGGGATCTCTACTCTGCAGGGCGCGCACCATTCAGACCAGTAATTCACAATGCGCCATCTGCCATCGCCCGTTTCAGCCGCTGTGAGCGGATAAGAGAGAGTCGTCATACCCGCAAATATCAGAGCTAGTAGACTTTGTGAAACTGATGGTTTCCTGAGTTTAGGCATTAATGCGCACCGGTATCTCGATATGAGGAAGTGTTGATTCTGCCTCTAAAATTATATTGTGTCCCGGTTTTTCTTGTCTATTGCTATAGAAGATAATAGATATAAAGAGTAGACGGCCTCAGCCTACCTGCTGGAGCCGCAGGTAGTAGAAATTTCTGCGTTATGTAGACGTTCGAAGATTAGTGAGTGGAGTGTTTTTAGAATTACTCTGACAGTGCGTCTTAGGTCGTCATCCTACCACCACGTCTTACAAAATCTCGAAAACGTCGTAGGCTACTTTGCCTGCGATCTGCTTGCTCTTGCCTATACAGACGATATGGTTGAGCCAGTCGTATTTCTCTGAGGCGGTTTGGAAGATGGGGCGTACACGCCAGTAGAGACCACTATCTGCTCTGTGAACAACACCGGTGTAGGTCATGTAGATGATCTCGCCGTCGTCAGTGTCTAGGGTGATTCTTACGTCCAGGCTGGAGTGTCCGGATACCTGGGTGATCCAGTCGGCGCCGCCGTCTCTTACTGTTCCCTGTAGCCTTGGTCCGCCGAATGTGCCGCCGGTTACTGGCGCGATGCTGGTGTGCCCCGTGTCTAGTTGATCGGCAACATTCAATGATAGTTCCATGAGGAACGCGGATTCTAATTCGCTTGCGGCTACCTGTGCTGCGGCCATCTGATTTGCTCCTAAGGCGGCGCCCGCTATTGCGGTAGCGCCTAGCTTGGTGAATTGTCTTCTGCTGAGTGATTTCTGGTCATTCTTCATGTGAGCTCTCCTTGAGGCTTGTCCACAGTGTAAGTCGGGAAATCAGCTTGTCACAAGTTTTTTAGTTTTGAACTGGTTGTCGAACCGGCGCAGGATCGTGGGCAGATAGAACAGGTCCAGCAGCAGGGCGAGCACTACGATAGGAACCAAGAGTTTCGCTGCCTGTTGAAAGTAAATGGTGTTGGCGGAGATAAGGATGGTCGTGCCCAGAGCCAAGACGATGGTGGTAATGGACAGCGCCGGGCCAGCGGTCTTGATCGCGTAGTCGATAGCGTCGGTCTTGTCTATTCCGGCGCGTCGTTTCTCCAGATAGTGGCTCAGCAGGTGGACGGTATCGTCCACTACCAATCCGATGCTGATACTAAATAGCATCATCACGAATGGGTCCAGCTGCCCCACGAACAAGGCCCAGAATCCGAACACCATAGTGGCCGGCAGTAGATTGGGAATGATGCTCAGTATGCCGAAATAGAAACTGCGCATTCCAATCATGAGGCTGATGGTAATCAACAGCAGACTAATGGAATAACCCTGCAGTAATTCGATGGTCACTAGTTCATCCATGCGGGAGAAAAGTAGTATGCCGCTGCCATGTAAAAGATCTGCCTCGGGGAAGTCTTGGTGAAATTTCTCGGTTACCCTAGCGTCGAAATCGATTAGTTCCTGATTCGACATGGGAACGGCGTTGATGAACAAGTTGATCATAGAGAAATCGGTGTTCACGAAACCGAATAGTGGAAAGTCATCGCTCTGAATAAGTGCATAGGCGAGTAAGTAGTTCGCTACGGTGTCGAAGTCATCTGGGATTAGATCGAATGCTTCATCGTTATCGTTCTGCACGCGATGAATCGTTTTTACAACGTCCACAACACTTGCGGAAGATTGCACTTGATTCTGCTCGTTCAACCAAAAACCGAACTGTTCAACTCTGCGCAGAAAGTCCGGCTCGATCGCAGTCCATTCCGTCTGAATGTCGATGCCGTAGTTGAGAGCCGAGCCGCGATTGTAGTGGCTGCTCACTTCGTCGTAGTACTGTTTTATATCACTATCAGCGGCGATAAAGTCAAGGCGGTTAAAATCCGTCTCGTTCAAAGGCAGTAGAGCAAATGTCCCAATCGCTAAGAACGTGCAGCCCCAAAATATTGGTACATCTTTGCTTCGCGTTATTTCGCTGATTTTGGCAAGCGTGCCTTCCATGAAGGAAACGCCGGTACTTGCGATAACTTCTCTTTGCGATGTCATCCAGATCAGAACTGCCGGCAGTAATAACAGTGTAAGCAGGTAGGCGAATACAATTCCCAATGCAACGATCTGTCCGAATTCTTGAATCGCGGGGGAGGAACACATATTCAAGGACGAGAAACCAATCGCAGTTGTGAGAGCGGCAAGCGTGACTGGCTGAAAATTGTGCGCAATGCTTTCATGCATGGCATCGATTTTCGCACTGCCTCTGTGCATAGCCTGCTTATAGATAGAAATAATATGCACACTATTAGCTACGGCAACAATAACCAGAACCAGTGGCGCGATGATTGAGATGCTATTAAACGCGAATCCCAGGTAGCCGAGGGTACCTATGGTGCACAGCAACGTGAATAACACATGGGTCAAGATGCAGATGCCAAGAGTTGCCGATCTAAAGCAGTAGCAGATGGCGAGGACGCAGGCTAGGACCACGAAGGGCATGAGGTTAGTTAGATCGTCTACCATGGCCTGTTGGCTCGACTGCTCTAGCATCACTTCGCTGTTTGCGAGAATTTGTACGTCAGGGTGACGGCTGCGAATCTCGTCGCGAAGTACTAGCGCGGCAGTGGCAATGTTCAGACGGTCATCGGCAGAGATACCTGTCGAATCTATTGTGATTATCGCAAAGGTAAGTGCGGCATCATCGGAGAGAAGATTAGCTGTGAGAAGTCTGTCAGCCAATGCTGCATCGGCAACCTCGCTTAGTTCTTCTTCGGAATAGGAGCGCAGGGTTTTTATGAAGAGTCTGCTCCGCGTCTCGGGCGAAACATAGTCCAGAATTGTTGTAAGCCGATCGGCAAAGGGGATAGCAGAGTAGCTGTCTCTAAGATCATCGATCGCTGCGAGTAGTTCTCTATTGAAAACCGTGCTTGATCCGTCTGTTACGAACGCGAACCGCACTTCCAATGGCGAAGGAAATGCCTCATCCATCAAAAATAGTTCGTCTAGATACGGATCGCTTTTGGTGAGCAGCGCCTCTAACGAGGTGTCGAAGCTGGTGCGAATAATACCCGTGGCTAACAATAAACTTATAACAACGGACAGTACTGTCAACAGCTTGCGGTTGTTAATTGTAAAATCAGCAACGCGTTTGGAGAACGACTTCATGTTTTTATTGCTTACCACGATTGACATGCTTGTAATGAATCCTAAGTGTTCTTGCAGTGTTCCATCCAGCTTTTCACGCCGGGACTGAGAAACTTCTGCCGGTGCAGAATAAAATAAAACTTCCTGGTCCAGTTTCTATGAGGACAGGCAAGTGGTACTAGTGAGCCGCGTTTGAATGCTTCTTTTAGGGTTATCTTCGACAGGCATCCTATGCCTAGCCCTGCTTCGACTGCACGCTTTATACCTTCTGTGTGCTGTAACTCCAACCTCAATTTCAGATTGGAGAGAATGCCAGTCATGGCTCGGTCAAATGCCTGACGGGTTCCCGATCCCTGCTCACGTATTATCCAGTCTGCCGACAGCAGGTCCTCGTCCTGAAGCTCGCGGTGCGAGGCTAGCGGATGAGTAGGAGCACAGAACAGAGCGAGTTCATCTTCGCGCCAATAGCTTACATCTAGGTCGGCTTCTTGTAGCTCACCTTCAATCAAGCCGATGTCCAATTCGAAATTTCTGACCTTGGCAGCAATGGAGGCTGTGTTCTCCACATTCAGATTTACCTTGGCAGCTGGGTGCTCTTTCATGAACGCGGCCATGATTCCTATCGCTAGGTAGTTTCCAATGGTCAGCGTTGCTCCTACCTTTAGCTCGCCGATGTCGCTGGCGCCGATTAAAGAGTTCTCAAGCTCTTCGGCTCCCGCTATCAGCGCTGCAGCCTTTGAGCGCAGAGCTATGCCTTGTTCGTTCAGCTGTAGACGTTTGCCTATTCTATCAAACAGGCGTAAGCCAAAACGGTGCTCTAACTGCTTAAGGGCGGTACTGGCCGCAGATTGCGACATAGCCAGCTGGTCGGCAGCTATGCTGACGTTCTCATGGCTGGCTACGGCGAGGAATACCTGGAGCTGTTTTAGTGTAAATCGCATGGGTTTTCACGCTATATCTATAAAACAGATAAAGAATATTAATATATTCAATTTTGCAGATATAGTAGAGAAGTCGTACACTGCGCGCAATATATTATTGGCCCTTTAATATCAATAGGGGTCATCTAAGTATCAGGAGTGAGCAGTGGCAAACCTATCTACCCAAAGCGTTACGGGTGTTCATCATTGGAACGATTCTCTGTTTAGCTTCAAGACAACGCGAGATCGCTCGCTGAAATTTGAGAACGGCCACTTCTTGATGCTAGGTATCGCGGTCGAAGGAAAGCCATTGATGCGTGCCTATAGCATCGCCAGCCCGAACTACGATGAGGAGTTGGAATTTCTAAGCATCAAAGTTGCCGACGGAGCACTGACGTCTCGCCTGCAAAACATTCAGGTGGGCGATGAAGTATTCGTGAGCAGCAAACCTACTGGCACGCTGGTCGTTGATCACCTACTCGAAGGTAGAAACCTATATTTGATTAGCACCGGCACCGGTCTAGCGCCTTTTATCAGCATCATTCAAGATCCAGAAACCTACGAAAAGTTCGACAACGTGATCGTGACTCACGGCGTGCGCTACGCATCGGAATTGGCCTATCAGAAATTCATCCAACACGACTTGCCGAACAATGAATTCTTCGGCGAAGAAGTAAGAGAAAAACTCATCTACTATCCCAGCGTCACACGTGAAGACTATGCAACGCAGGGCCGCCTGACTGATGCTATGTCTACTGGGAAATTGTTCACCGACATCGGTCTGCCTCAAGCAGACCCCGAGCACGACAGGTTCATGATCTGCGGTAGCCCAAGCATGTTAAAGGACAGTTGTCAGATATTGGAAGACTGGGGTTTTGATGAGTCGCGCCAGGGAATCAAGGCGCATTATGTTATCGAGCGTGCGTTTGTTGAATAACTCCTGCACTTAAAACTGGCAATATAATAGGACTCCGTCTTTCTGCGTGCGCTAGTCCTGTGCCTTCCTAGAACCAAATTAGTGCATAACAGCCCCGCGCTGGATTTTCCATCCTTTCCCTTAAGTACTATGACTGCGGCACTATCCACTGTGAGGGAGATGCTGTATTTTTAGAGCACTACTACTCAGGGAGTCTTCGCTTGAAAACGAAAAATAGTTTACTGCTGATCATTTGTTTCCTAATTACTAGCCATTCACTTGCGCAAACCATCGAAGATGAATCCGTCGTCTGGCTTCAGGAATTGATTCAGATCGATACTATCAATCCTCCCGGCAACGAATCTCGTGCTGTCGATTTCTATGCCGCGATATTCGAGGCGGAAGGTATCGAATATGAGACGGCGGAAAGTGCGCCCGGACGTGGAAATATTTGGGCAAGACTCGAGGGCGGCGATCAGCCTGGCTTGATGATGTTGCAGCACACCGATGTGGTACCGGCAGATCCAGAATACTGGACTATTGATCCTCTCTCCGGCGAAATACGCGATGGCTATATCTTAGGTCGCGGCGCGAGAGATATGAAGGGCACTGGCATCTCACAACTAGCCGCATTTCTAACGCTGCACCGAAGCGGTCGCGCATTGAATAGAGACGTGGTCTTCCTAGCGAGTGCCGACGAAGAAGCAGGCGGTGCATTCGGCGTAGGCTGGCTAATTGAGAATCGCAGAGAAATTTTCGATGGGGTAGGCCTATTGATCAACGAAGGCGGATCCGGTAGTCGCAATATGGATGAGATAATTTTCGGTGTCGAAGTGACGCAGAAAGTTCCAGTGTGGCTGCGATTAAAGGCAGTGGATGTGCCCGGTCATGGCTCCTCGCCCAGAACTACCAGTTCGGTAACGCGTATCGTTGATGCGTTAACGGCGCTTCGCGCAAACCCGTTTCCTGCTCGTATCATAGACCCCGTAGATACCTATTTCGCAGGCATAGCTCTGTCGCTGGATGATGAGTGGGCTGCAGCTTATGCGAACATGAGGGCTGCTATTCAGGACCCGGAGTTTCTCCCCGCATTTCAGGCATACCGACCTGGCCATCATGCATTGACTAGAGACACCTGCTCGATAACGCGCATGAGTGGATCTAACAAGATTAACGTGGTGCCACCAGAGGCTTGGGCCGAGTTGGACTGCCGCATGCTTCCAGATAGACCTGCAGAAGAATTCATTGCCGATCTTACCGAGTTGGTCGCGCCATCTGGCGTCGAAGTTGAGGTGATCATGGCGTTCACGCCGGCAGTCTCTTCAACGAGTTCAAGGTTATTTACGGCGATTGAAAATGTAACTCGCGAATTGTATCCAGGCTCTAGAGTCTTGCCTTCGGTAAGTACTGGTTTTACCGACAGCCATTTCACCCGCGATCTGGGTATCGTGAGCTATGGCTTTAATCCGATTATTACTCGTGCTGGGGAGCCTACCGGTGTGCATGGTAATGACGAGAGTGTTCCCGAAGCAGACTTTCGTCAGGGAATAACTGACATGATCGCGATTATTCGCAACGTGGTTTTTAACTAAAGAAGTACATGAAACCGCGCGGTCTGTGATAAATCGCAGGCGAAAAAAAGGGACACGTTGTGTCCCTTTTTGTGTTTCGCTTTCTAAGACTTTTTAACTAGGTGTCGAAGATAGCAACCAGGCAACCCTTCGAGTCTGGTATGTCATCCATATTCACAGTGCCGCCAGCAAGAACAGTGTTCAACGCGTCCTTGAGGAAATGCTCGTCGGCGTTGTTGCGTTGTGTTTCATAACCCAGTTGATCGTTGATTGGGCCGCGATACAGAACTTCTTTTGTTCGTGGGTTGACGATGAATACTTCAGCAGTACGCTCAACGCCTAGTGCCTTCGCGAGGACCTGGCCTTCATCTTTAATGATCGGAAAGTCTATACCGAACTCACCAGCTTCCTTGGCGATGCGCGGCAGGTTGTCCTGAATGTTCGCGTTGAACATGACGAACTCGATGCCTTTGTCAGCATACTCGTCACGTACT
The DNA here is from genome assembly GCA_027592275.1 of Pseudomonadota bacterium. Lineage (GTDB taxonomy): Bacteria > Pseudomonadota > Gammaproteobacteria > Pseudomonadales > Pseudohongiellaceae > UBA9145. Next base: position 44,548 of record JAQCKF010000003.1, on the reverse strand, counting down.
TCACGATAATTTGGCAGCGCGATTCTAGCGATTGGGCAGCCTACGCCTTGTACGTAGAGCACAACAAATTCATTGTCTGCATAGGTGTCTAGCGTGTGTATCGCACCAAGATGATCAGTGAGTTCGAAATCTGGAATAGAGCGCAACCATTCATCGGCTAGAGCCGCGGAAGAGGCGATTAGCAGGCCGCTAATTATGAAAAGTTTACGTAGCATGACAACTCCTTAATAGTAACTAGTCGACTAGACTGGTTATCGCTTAAATCCTGTGTTGAGTCATTGTATCGGGCGGATTACGTGGAGCATTGATCTTTATCAACGCCTCTAGCCCTTACTCAAGCTGGTAATAATGGTAACAACATTCCATTTCCAATCCTACGGGGGTGCGACACCATGTCACAGAAAGTTGCAGCTAGGTTAGGGCTTTCTCACGATAAATAATCTTTATAAAACAATGTGTTATAGAATTTGGTGTGAATTTTAGAATCTAGTAACTGATAAACCATAGCCGCCCGTGGATTAATACAGCGTGAATAGTCAATTATCGTGATCTCAGCGCAGTTTATCTACCCATTATTGTAGCAATTGTGCATTGGCGCTATGCTCGAAGAAAGACCCAGAAATATTACAATGAGGTGCAACAGAATGAAGATTCATTGCCGTTCTCTAATTGGCCTATCACTGGTTGTCCTGACCATGGGGCCACTCGCAGCCCAAGACTGGGAGATGCCGCGAACCAACGATGGAAGACCCGACCTCCAAGGCTATTGGACTAATTCCTCGCAAACCCCTCTGACTCGCCCAGAAGAATTAGGCGAGAAGGGCTTTCTAACCGAAGCAGAGGCGTCCGATGTAGAGCAAGGCTGGCGCGATCGCTATGATATTTCCTCGCAAGCGGCTGACCCAGAACGTGCACCTCCCACCGATGGCAACGCAGACCTTGGTTACAATAGTTTCTGGTGGGATCCTCGCTCAGATGCGATTCAGTTGGATGGGCAGTACCGCACGTCAATTATTGTAGACCCACCCAATGGGCAAATACCCTATCTGGAAGGTGATCGTCCGCAGAACGGGCTGCGTGCTCAGTGGCAAGCTCGACCCGGGGTTGAGCCCTTTGATGCACATGAACTTCGCCCTCTGGGTGAGCGTTGCCTGCTTACCTTCGGATCCGGATCAGGCCCGCCAATGTTGCCGATTCTCTACAACAGCAACTATCAGATTGTGCAGACCCAAGACCACGTAATGATCCTTGTCGAAATGGTCCACGATGCGCGAATCATTCCAATAGACAAGAATCATCACTCAACCAACTTCGAGAAATGGATGGGTGACTCGGTAGGTTACTGGGAGGGCGACACTCTCGTCGTGAAGACGCAGAACTTTCACTCGCAGCAGTCCTTTAGAGGCAGCTCCGATCAGTTGGTGATCACTGAGCGTTTTAGCCTGCAGAATGAAGGCAAGATAAAATATGCATTCACTCTGGAAGACCCGCTCAGCTATCGACAACCCTGGACTGGGGAGATCGCAATGAACCGCAAGCTTCCTGGGGAGCATATGTACGAGTATGCCTGTCACGAGGGAAACTACGCCTTCCATGGCATTATGGCCGGAGCCAGACGCCAAGAACTGGATCAGGCGGAACTGTAGACTCTCAGCGACATCTCAATACAACGGAGTGTGAGACCGCACTCCATTCTCTATCAAAGGTCCTCTTGGTTAGAGGTAATCAAATCGCAAAAATTGGTCGAACCGCGTATAGTTAGAGTCAGTTCTTGATCAATTCTAAGGTAGTCCAATCCCCGTATGTCTTCACCTGTAACTCGATTCTATAGCTCATTGGTATTCACTAAACCCTATCTGGTAATCGCTATTCTGTTGTTGCTGGTCGGTTTCTTCGGCTGGCAGACACAGAATTTTCGACTCGATGCCTCCGCTGATTCACTGTTATTAGAAGACGATCCAGATCTCGAATTCTCTCGCGAGATAAATGTTCGCTACGGCATTCGAGAAGCGGTCACGATTGCCTATACGCCTACAGGCGACTTGTTTAGTCGGGGCGAGCTAAACAAACTCGGTGAACTACGAGACGAATTGCTCGCCATTAACCGCGTTGAATCGGTGGACAGCATTCTCAATGTGCCGATTTTTGAAGACACGCCTCTCACCGGAATCTCGGAAGACTATCTGACACTATCGGATCAAGATATTGACCTGGTCTCCGCGCGTGAAGAAGTTACTAGCAGCCCAGTTTTCAGAAATGCGGTCATCAGCCCTGACGGAAAAACGGCGGGCATGTTGGTTAGCTTTGCCATCGATGAGACAGCGCGTGATTTGATAGGTCGACGAACCGAACTACGTAACAAGGCACGAGGCGCAGAGCTCTCTGTTGATGAAGTCAATGAATTAGCGCAGATAGAATCGGATTACGCGATACACAGTGTACTCGCGGCAGATCGTCAGCACGAAATTATAAGCGTGGTGCGTGCAACACTAGAGCGCTATCGTGAAGATGCGCAGATATATCTCGGCGGAGCGCCGATGATTGCCGACGACCTCGTTACCTTCGTGCAGGGAGACTTAAGTAGCTTCAGCTTCGCAGTAGTACTTCTCATAATTTTTGCGCTAGGTCTCATATTCCGAAAAGTGCGCTGGGTGGCTTTGCCTCTAGCTTGCTGTGCCGTGGCTGGTGTCATCATGGTTGGAGTGTTGGGCCTAATGGACTGGCGCGTAACGGTCGTGTCTTCCAACTTTATTTCACTGCTGCTGATCATCACTATCTCGCTTACTGTGCATCTTACAGTTCGCTATCGTGAATTGAGAGCAACTCGGCACTATTCCGACCACGACAAGCTGCTGCGTCATTCGGTGCTGAGTATGTTCAGGCCCTGCCTGTACACGGCACTCACTACAGCAGTAGCGTTTGGCTCGCTGATAGTCAGTGGCATTCTTCCTATTATTACTTTTGGCTGGATGATGATGATGGGAGTGGCAACGGCGCTGCTCGTTGCGTTCACACTGTTTCCGGCGATTCTTAGTATTATCAAGAAAGACGAGTCTAAGCAATCGTCGAACTTGCGCCTTAATCTGACATCAGCGTTAGCCGACGTAACGGCGAAGTTAGATAACAAGATTTTATACATCTATCTCGGCGTAGCACTCATTAGTGGAATCGGGCTCTCACAAATTCGGGTTGAAAATAGTTTCATCGACTATTTCCGGGAGAGCACTGAAATTTATCAAGGCATGTCGCTGTTCGATGAGAAGCTGGGTGGCACCTTGTCCTTCGATGTCGTCGTTAATCTGCCCGCGGCAGAAGATGATTTCGATGGAGGCTTTGACGACGGCTTCGGATTTGGAGATAGCGACGACAGCAATGAAGACGCTTACTGGTTTACTGCGCCGAAGATGGAGCAAGTTAAGGCCATTCATCAATACCTGGATAACGATCCGCAGACCGGTAAGGTGCTTTCATTCGGGGCAGTTATAGAGCTCGCCGAACAACTGAACGACGACCAACTCATAGATGGATTGCTATGGGCGGTGCTCTATAACCGTATTCCAGAAACGTTAAAGAACACTGTGCTGAATCCGTTCATATCGATCGACGATAACCAGATCCGATTTAATGTACGAGTAATTGAATCCGCGGAAAACCTAAATCGTAATGAACTATTGCAGCGCATCGAAGCGGGCATAGAGTCAGATTTTGGTTTTGCCGATGAAGACGTTCGACTGACTGGCATACTTGTCATGTACAACAATGTGCTGCAGAGTCTTTTTCAATCGCAGATACTAACGCTAGGCGTGGTAATGCTGGCGATTATGCTGATGTTTCTAGTCTTGTTTAGATCTTTCATGATCGCGCTTATCTGCATTATCCCTAACGCGATCGCCGCGGCCTTCGTGTTGGGCATAATGGGTTGGGTTGGTATACCTCTAGATATCATGACGATTACGATTGCATCGATATCAGTTGGCATCGGTGTCGACAATACTATCCATTACATGCACCGCTTCAAGCGTGAGTTTCCTCGCATTGGAAATTACCGCGACACGATGTACTTCTGCCATAACAGCATCGGTCGTGCGATGTACTTCACCTCCATGACCATCGTGGCAGGGTTCTCGATTCTCGCGCTGTCCAATTTCATTCCAACCATTGTGTTCGGCCTGTTGACCAGCCTCGCCATGTTGGTAGCACTAGTCGGCTCGCTCACCTTACTGCCGCAGTTGCTCTCAACCTTCAAGCCCTTAGGCCCTGAAACAACACCCGTGAAAGAAGGAACCCCGCAGTCCTAGTTTTGCTAATTTGTAGCTAATTTGTGGCTAAAGTGTGAGCATTGCTACAGACTGATTGGCAGCTCTAAGTAGAGTAAGTCAACTCCCGGAAAATTGAGGACTGTTAGTGGTTCGCGTACTGATTTACTTGGCAGCTAGCTTGTCCCTGATCGCCTGTAGCGAACAGTCGGTCGTACCCGAATTGGCGGATACTGCAGTAGTTCAAGCATTCATGGCCGATGCGGCAGCTGTAGCTAGAGGGCAGGCAATATTTGAAGGCTCCTGTGCCAGCTTCTGTCATGCCGTGGAGCTTACGGCTGCGCTCGAGGCTTCGTTTCTCTTCGATTGCCAATGGAATCACGGCTCCAGCGATCAGGACATTTTCAACACCATCACTAGCGGCGTGGCCGATACGCGCATGGTGGGCTTCGGATCAAACTTCCCCGAGGGTGATGACGATCTATGGAAAGTGATCGCTTATCTACGCAGTAACCAACAAGCCTGTTAGAATCTATTCTTCGTAACACCCTAATTAACTAAATTGACGTATTTTTTGTGCTATCCAATAGCAAACGAGGTTTTTAATGGAAGTGAATTCTCCCGAAGCAGACAAGAAACAAGATAAATCATCCTCAAAGTCGGGATTTATTGACGAGAAGCTATTCAAATCACGTGCTATCACAATCTTTGGAGAGATCAATGACATGCTCGCTAAAAGCGTCACAGAGAGACTGCTGGCTTTAGCGGCGGACAGTGACGAGCCGATCTCCATCTATATCAGCTCGCCTGGCGGGCACGTTGAATCTGGCGACGTAGTCTATGACATGATCAAGTTCATCAATCCGACTGTGAAAGTTATCGGTACGGGTTGGGTTGCAAGCGCAGCGACGACTATCTATCTAGCAGCGGCTAAGGAAAATCGTTTTTCCCTGCCGAATACACGTTTCTTAGTGCATCAGCCATCCGGTGGCTCGCGCGGAGATGCGACTGATATCGCAATTCAGGCTCAGGAGATCGTCAAGATGCGTGGGCGTATTAACCAGCTAATTGCAGACGAGACAGGCCAGCCACTGGAGCGTGTAGCACAAGACACTGATCGGGATTTTTGGATGAGTGCAGCCGAAGCGATCGACTACGGTATCGTAAGTAAGATCGTAAAATCTGTAGCTGAAATATAGAGCCTATTTCTCTGCGACTTTTCTAAAGACCGCTTGCCGGTCTTTAGAAAGCATACATACCACCATGAAGTCAGGCAGGCAGGTCGCCGCAAAGGCGACTGCGGTATTCGGGTCTACAAGTTCGGCCTGAATCGTACCTGCGACACCCGCGTATTCGATTTCTACAGTCACGACATTACCGTCGATCCTTCCGTTCTTGCTGGTCCATTCGAAGCCTAGTGATTCTACCTGCCGCACCCTAAATTCTTCATTCTCGACTGTGACAGCGATGCTGAATAGCGTGCCTTCAACGATCCAGGTGCCATCCCAGTGCGCCGATAGATCTTCCTGGGCGTTAGCGTTTGCGCTCGCCAATAAAAAGGAAAAAAAGACTGGCGCGATCACTTTGAGAAAATAAATAGGACTGAGAAAAGTGTGTTTAAGCAAGGCTGACTCCAACTCCAAAAAGTTCTCCGTGATACAGACCTATCACAGCATATAAACCAAGACCGACCAGAAGAGAAACAATGTCCCAGATGAACTCGGGCGATTTGGATCCTACGTCTACTACTTTGCGCATAGTGTATATTTTTACGCTAGCCCAGAACGCGAAGCTGCCAAATAAGAGCATCGATGCTAGATCGCCGTTAGACCAAAGATGCGAAAGACTCCATAGCAGAATACCGACTAGCATAGGATTGCGTAGTATTTTGCGCAGATAAGATAGGGGCGCGTTGCCAGCTACTATGCAGATCAAGGCGGGAATCATCAGCATTAGGCTTAGTGAGCGCCATTCGTAGACTGGCTGCCAGATCATCTGAAAAGGCGCGAGTGATCTACCCCAAATGATCAACCCGAGACCTGCCAGAGAAACTAGGCTATACAGGCCCATGTAGGCGCCCTCGGAGGGCAGTGCATCCTTCAGTGGTTGGCGCAGGCCAAACTCCCGCAAGACATGGGGAGCAAAGAATAAGATTAATCCGAGAACTAATACGGTCATGTTTTACCTCAGCTAGATCGGGGAAGTGTAGCATGGCTGCTATTGCTAAAAGGATAGTGTAGCCGGGAGAAGGCCCAGTATGTATGACCGCGCATGAGGCTGCTTAGCACCCAGCCCTAGCTGCCTATGATGAGGGAAAGTGGGTTGACAAATTAATTAATTAATCATTTAATTAAATATGACGCGAGCAGGAGATGAAAAATGAAACGATCGACAACCAAGAGCGCAGCGCTGGGCAGGCCATCGGGAAGAGACTCGGACAAGGTCCGCCGGGATTTACTGCAAGCTGCCCGCGACCACTTTCTGAAGAGAGATTTCAAAGCAGTATCACTACGGCAGATAGCCAGCAGCGCGGGCGTGAATGGCGCTATGGTGAACTACTATTTCGGCGGTAAGCAGGGTCTATATCTGGCGATGGTGGATGAGCTGTTCGAGTCTCTTGAGTCGAAGATGGCGGGCTTGAGCAACAACGCGGAATTCTCGATAGCCGACTTTAGCCACAGTTATTGTCTGTTGTTGGCGGAAAACCCATGGTGGCCAAATTTCGTGGCGCGAGAAATTCTGTTCGGCGAGGGAGAAACCAAGGAAGAAGTCCTGCAGAGATTTAGCAAGATGATCGCGCCGAAGCTACGCCAGGCGATTAACCAAGAAGTTGAAAGTGGAAACTACCGTAAAGACTTAAGCCCTGAATTAACAATTATGTCTCTGTTGGGGATGGCTATTTTTCCTTTTCTTGCTGCGCCGGTGATTGAGCGGGTCTTCGGTACGACAATCGATGAATCCATGGCCAATAAGCTTGCAGCACATAACGTGGAACTCTTTATGAACGGGGTCGTGAATCACCAGCAACGCAATACAGGAGAAACTGCATCATGATCAGATTCAGGCTCCTGGTCCTACCCGTGTTCTTCTTACTGGCAAGTTGCGAGGAGCAGCCCCTGCAGGCAGTAGGTCAATTGGAGTCAGATCGTATCGAACTAGTTGCCGAGTTTTCGGAAGTAATCACCTCCATTAATGTGATCGAAGGCGACAGCATTCAGGCCGGCGCTATTGTGCTTGAGCAAGACACGGCGCGAATTGATCTGAGGATCGAAGAATCACTGGCGAATATACGACGTATAGAGGCGGTTCTCGCCGAACAGATGAGTGGCCCGCGGACGGAGACGATCGATGCGGCAAAGGCCAATTTGAATGCGGCGCAGATAGAACGGGACTATCGCGAAAATGAATTGGAGCGCCTGGCGGGATTGCGGGCTAGAAACCTGACATCGGTCGAAACAGTGGACTCGGCGCAGAATTTTTTAAACGCAGCAGGGGCTAGAATCGAATTGGTTAGTGCGCAGCTAGCCGAACTAGAGGCAGGAACACGACCGGAACAGATAGAGCAAACCAATGGGCAATTGGCACAGGTACGCGCGCAATTGGCTGGGCTGGAATTAGATAAGCGGCGATTGCTTGTCACATCTACAACTGAAGGCATTGTAGATTCGTTGCTGTTTGAGTTGGGCGAGCGACCAAGAATTGGTGACGTGGTTGCTGTTTTGCTCAGTGGCGATCAGCCCTATGCGCGCCTCTATATTCCAGAGCCAATGCGCGTGCAGCTTAGGCCGGGCTCACAATTGCAGATAGCGGTAGATGGCCTGGCGGGCACGCTAACCGGCACGGTAAGGCGCATAGCGTCTGAAGCGACATTCACTCCCTATTTCGCGCTGAATGAGAGAGATCGTACTCGACTGTCTTATGTAGCTCAGGTGAGCCTGCCCATATTAGCCGAAAGACTACCAGATGGCGTCCCTGTTCAGGCGGTATTCTAGGCGAACGCTACAATGATGAATAAAAAGCAGATAGCAATTACGGCTAGCGGCTTGACCATGCGGTTCGGTTCCCTAGTGGCAGTCAACAACGTGGATCTGGAAATCGAGAAGGGATCCATTTATGGATTCCTTGGGCCAAACGGCTCGGGAAATTCGACCACAATAAGAATGTTATGCGGACTGCTTACGCCGAGTTCAGGTTCGGCGACTGTTATGGGAATGGATACTAAAAAAGAATCGGAATCTCTGAAGCAGAAAATTGGCTATATGACACAGCGCTTCTCCCTATATGAAGATTTGAGCGTTAAAGAAAACCTGCAGTTCATCAGCGAGATTTATGCTGTGCCCGGAAAAGAGCGTAAGCATCGAGTGGTTGAGCTGTTGGATTCATTCAAGCTGGCAGACAGAGCTAAACAGCGTTCTGGTACGCTAAGTGGGGGGCAGAAGCAGCGACTAGCCCTAGCCGCTGCTACGCTACATAAGCCGGAGATACTATTTCTGGATGAGCCCACTAGCGCAGTGGATCCACAGAACCGGCGTGATTTCTGGGAGACACTATTTGAGCTGGCGGAACAGGGTACGACGATTCTGGTTTCTACTCATTACATGGACGAGGCCGCGCGCTGCCATAGGCTCGCCATTCTTGATGAAGGAGTAAAGGTCGCTGACGGTTCGCCTAGGCAGTTGGGGGAAACGATATCCTCACATGTCGTCGAGATAGAGGCGGATGATCCGAACAACGCACGCCTATGCCTGCTGGGAAGCGAAGAGATTAGTAGCATTACCCAACTTGGTATCAAGTTGCGTGTAATGATTCCTAAGACCATTAGTGACCCTGTGCAGCTCGTGAACAACAGCCTAGTTGCAGCGAATATTCAGGCAAAGACCGAGCAAGTATTTCCTGATCTGGAAGATATTTTCGTATCTGTCACGCAGCAGCGACGCCGGGAGCAAGGCTCATGAAATCACTCATCCGAGTATTCGCCATTATGCGAAAAGAGTTCCTGCAGTTGAGCCGCGACCGACTCACCTTCGGCATGATTGTAGGTATCCCGCTTGGCCAATTGCTTATGTTCGGTTACGCGATCAATACCGATGTACGCAATCTGTCCGCCGCCTATGTCGACGAATCAGATACGCACATCTCGCGGGAGTTCATCGCCGACATTACGGCCTCGCAAGTCATCGTCATGAAGCAGCGAGTTGCTAGCGTCTATGAACTGGAACAGTTGTTGGACGCTGGCTCGATCTCGATAGGCATCGCGATACCCGGCGATTTCGATCGGCGAGTGTTAGAGCGGGACCGCCAGGCGGCCCAATTGCTAGTGGATGGAGCGGATCCGATAATCGCCGGCGTGGCGCAGCAGCTTGCGGCCCTGCCACTTCGATTCGATTCACAGGCGCGAGTGCCAAAGCAGGCGACACTGTTGGAAGTTCGAAATTACTACAATCCGGAACGACGTTCGGCCGTCAACATCGTGCCAGGTTTAGTTGGCGTCATACTCACCATGACTATGGTGCTGTTTACATCGGTCGCGATCGTGCGCGAGAAGGAGCGCGGTAATCTAGAGCTATTGATTAATACGCCAATCAAGACGCCAGAGCTGATGCTGGGTAAGATCTTCCCCTACATTCTGATCGGCTTGATTCAGTTGGTACTAGTGCTGGGGTTGGGCTGGTACTTTTTTCAGGTGCCAATTCGCGGCAGCCTGATTCATGTGCTGGCAGCGGCGTTGGTTTTCATCGCGGCGAATCTATCGCTGGGGCTCTTAGTCTCAACTGTCGCAGCCACCCAGTTTCAGGCGATGCAGATGGCCTTCTTTTTTTTTCTACCATCTATTCTGATCTCGGGCTTCATGTTTCCCTTCGATGGTATGCCAGTTGCCGCTCAGAACATCGCAGAGATTTTGCCGCTCACCCATTTTAATCGAATGATCCGTGGCATCGTTCTGCGGGGCGCCGACATTACTTCGATGCTGGATGAACTACTCGCGCTGGCGATCTTCACAGCGGTGGCACTTACCCTGGCAATCTTGCGGTTCAGTAAACGGTTGGACTAGAAATTTGCCCTGCGGTTTTTAGGGAGCTGCTTCAAAATACTTGTCTAGCAAGTCGGCGTCGTCGAACTGCTGCTCTTCAATGAAACCTGTCGCATGGGTACCCCACTGGCGCATCGCACCAACGGAAAGAATGCCAGTGGGCCAGAGTGTGAATCGTTCGAGTCGCTCGCTGCCAGCTATAAGTCCCTTATCGTTGAACAGACTTCTACTACCGCCATCACTCTCTAAGTTGTTTAGTAAATCATAGGATTGAACATCGTAGAGAATCGACTCTTGTCCCGCATTCGGCGCTCTCGAATCCACTCCAACGATGTAATGCTCATTGGCAGTTATCGCAAGGGTTAGTGCGTCGTGAGTAGCAGCGGTATCTAGCTTGAAGATGTTGGCAGGCTCCTTCGAGCTAGGCTGAATCTTGACATTGAGACTATCCGACGCGATAAAAAATTTGTGGTAGCAGCCACAACTATGAATGCTGTCGTAGAGCAGAACCTGCCCATCCTCGTCCAGAGTCACGCGCCAGATGATGCTGTCCACATTCCCAGAATAGAGATCAATCAATGCGTTTGGCTTTCGTTGGGAAAACCAGAACACATAGTTGAGTTGTAGAAGCTTCCTACCTTCGAATAGCGTCATCGATGGCAGCGTATAGGCTGTAGGGTTGTCGCTGTCTATCCTGACATGATCGCCCTCCCATTGTGGTGCGCCAATCCTGTCGTTGTCCTCCCTAAATTCGATCTGAAGGCTGGGCGCGTGTTCAGTAAATAGTGAATCGAGTTGTGACTCTTGAAAAAGCGGTAGGGCTAATTCGTTGCTCCCATAGGCCGTTCGCATCCAATCGGCAACGCTACTCGTTGTAGAGATTTTAAGAGCAGCGTCAATCTCGTAGGTATTGCTACGCACGAAAGACTCTTCTTCTTCAAACCATCTTCGTTCATCGACATGCAAGGCGAGAATGCGCTGTTTGAGAAACGGGCGCAGCAGAGCCAGCGCGCCAAGAGTCTGCCGGCCATTCAGATAGTGAGCGGGAAAGTCGGACTGCTGCATAGCCCCGAGAACCGCGATGCGCTCTTGTTCGTATTGCGATTCACTTGCAAAGCTTCGTGCGCATTCAGCTAACTCTTCCAGGGAAGATTCACTCAAGGGGGCGGTGAGGTTTTTGTTCTCCGCTGCGCGTGTCTTGATGGCCAGTTCAGCCAACAGCATCGTCCACTGTCTAATCTCAATGCTCGACTTCGTGGAGTGAGACAAGCTGTGTAAGAACCTGTTGCTGTGTAGGAGTGGATAAAAAGGTAGCGCTGGCGTACTAGCGTTTGTTACACCGGCTTGGTCGACTAGCTTGCGAAAGGTCGCAATGTCTGCAGAGCAGTTAGTGAGGAGTTGTTCAGAAGAAGGATTAATCTGCGCAGTGCTCGCGCGGTTGTTCGTTCCCTGGCAGGCCGTTAAGACTAACGAAAAGAAAAGGGAAGCGAATAATTGCTGTGAGAATGTTTTAGACACAAGAGTCCTTACTCTAAGCTCTATCTAAATTTACCAAATTCGGAGCAGAAAAAAACGGGCGCATCGCTCATCGCTGCGCCCGCTCTTTACAATGAATCTAAACCTGTGCGATCGGTGTAGAGCGCGAGAAGTCGTGATTCTTCAGTGGCAGTGATCTGACTCTCTGGCCCGTCAGGATATACAGACCGTTGGCTACTGCCGCGGCCAGTGGTGGCGTTGAAGGCTCGCCCAATCCGCCCAACGCTTCACCAGACTCGACGATATGCACATCGATCTCAGGCGCATCATTCATGCGTACCATCTCATAGTCAGGGAAGTTGTTCTGTGCGACGCGGCCATTCTCGATAGTGATCTCACCATACAATGCGGCGGTTAGGCCGTAGATGATGCCACTCTCAACCTGCGCCTCGACAGTATCTGGATTTACTGCCCAGCCGCAATCTATCGCACAGGTAACTTTGTGCACTACCGGTCGGTTATTCTCATCCAAGGACACTTCAGCCACTTCGGCTACGATGCTGCCGAAGCTTTCCTGTACGGCAATGCCCAGAGCATGACCCTCGGGCAAGTTCTGACCGTAGCCCGCTGCCTCAGCTGCAACTTCGAGCACCTTTCGATGACGGGGATGGTCTGCAAGCATTTCCATACGGAACTGATAAGGGTTCTTGCCAGCGCGATGCGCTATCTCATCGACAAAAGACTCTGTGAAGAAAGTCTGCTGTGAATGATCGACACTACGCCATGCTGCAATAGGCACGTGCGTGTCGCCATCGACAACGGCGATAGACTGATTTGGAATTGCATAAGGAATATGCGAGGCGCCAGGTGTCTGTATTGGGCCAGTAAAGCGATTATGCCAGGCTTGTACCATGCCGTTAGCATCGAAGGCGGCCTTGAAATTACTTGCGACAGCAGGGCGATAGTAGTCTTGCTGCATATCGTCTTCGCGGCTCAAAACAGTCTTCACCGGAACATCGAACTGCTTGGCGATTAGTGTCGCGTGATCGATAACGTTCCAGTTAAAAGGTAGTCTTCTTCCGAAGCCTCCACCGAGATAGCTGTGGTGAAAAACCGCATCGTCTTCCGACAATCCTGCGATTTTTGCGACCCGGGCCTTTATGCCCAATGCATCCTGCGTGCTGGTCCAAACTTCCGCGATGTCGTCATGAATATGCACGGTGCAATTCATAGGCTCCATAGCGGCGTGCGCAAGATAGGGAACTGTGTAATTGCCTTCGATAATATCGGCTGCGGCCTCCATCGCCGCGCCAGCATCACCGATTTCTAAGACTTCGCTGTTATCGTCTTCGTTAAGGCTGCGCTGGAAACCGTCAAACAGATCGGCGCTGGATGTTGTGTCCGCATCCGAAGAGTCAAACTCCGACTTAACTAGCTTCAGTGCTTCCTTTGCACGCCAGTAGCTATCAGCCACAACCGCGACAGAATCTTCTAACTCGATGATGCGTTTTACACCGCGTCGACTAAGTACATCACCGGCATCAACCGAGACTAGTTTCGTTCCAAACACCGGTGCGAGGCGAATGGCTGCGTAGAGCATGCCTTCGCTTTGAGCATCGATACCGTATTCGGCGCTACCGTCGACCTTTGCTGGAATATCTACGCGCGATATCGCCTTGCCCATAATTGTAAACTGCGAAGGATCCTTCAGAGTCACGTTCCCGGGTGGCTCTAACAGCGCTGCATCGGCTGCTAGCTCACCGTAGCTAAGTGAACGGCCGCTGGCATTGTGCTGCACATGGGTCAGCGCAGTGCTGCATTCATCTGTTGCTACGCCCCAACGATTCGCTGCACATTCCACCAGCATCTGTCGTGCGGCTGCACCTGCTGTGCGCATTGACGATTCACCGGTAAAGCGAACCGACGAGCTACCCCCAGTGATTTGCAAATTCATCAGCTCGGCAATGCTTGCCGCACTGAAGTTAACGAGGCCGGTCAGGATTCCAGGTATGCCTACTTCGCCGGCAAAACCTTTTACCAATTCGCCATTGGCGAACATATCGATGGCAGGCGCCTGTTCGACGCTGATGTCTTCCCAGGCTGCATCCAGTTCGTCCGCTGCCATCATTGGCAGTGAAGTATGCACGCCCTGACCCATTTCTGAGTGAGGAACATAGATTGTGATTTTGTTGTTGGGCTCGATCTTAATGAAGGAAGTAACGTAGCGTTCTTCCCCCGTCACCAACTCCGCATTCGCTCTGCGATGTTTGCTTGGCTTCAGCGCTGAGTAGCCGATGAGGACACCGCCACCGACGACGGCTGTACTAAGTAGGAAACGTCTTCTGCTAATTTTCATATTCAGTCTCCCTTACGCACTAGCCAGTGAATGAATTGCCTTGCGCACGCGCGGATAAGAACCGCAGCGACAGACGTTGGTAATGCTGCTATCAATATCAGCATCGCTAGGGTTCGGGTTCGTGGCGAGCAATGAAGACACGGCCATGATCATCCCGGACTGACAGTAACCGCACTGCGGCACTTGGTGGTCGATCCATGCCTGTTGCACAGCGCTCAGGTCGGGCGCGGATGGATTCGCACCCGCAGCAACCATCGCTAGACCTTCAATTGTAGTTATTTCCTGTCCCTGGATTGCGCTCACCGGCGTCACGCAGCTTCTAACCGCGCTACCGTTTACATGCACGGTACAGGCGCCGCAAGAGGCGATGCCGCAGCCAAACTTCGTTCCTGTCATGCCCAGCTCGTCACGCAGAGCCCAAAGCAGGGGCATCTCGGGCTCTATATCAAGATTTTTTTCTACACCGTTAACTTTGAAAGTTGCCATGTCCAATCCCCGGGGAATTTTCTACTGTTTTTGTGAAAGACGTTCTTGTCCCGAGTATAGCAGTGCCGGGGAGGCTAAGACACGAATTTGCCGGAGAGCTACCGAGAGATTGAGGGTTATTTGGGTTATAGTCAGAGCATCAAAAACCAGCAGAGCAGACACCGACCGGCCCATGGCAACAAACCTTACTAGCTCAGCTGGCACTAGCATCGAATTCAATTACAGCGAGCTCAAAAATGTATTCGCTGGCGCTTCTGCCCCGGCCGCTCTTGCGAGCCTCGTTGAAAGGCTAGGAGCTCAGCGCGTGCTGCTAGTGGCATCGAATAGCTTGAGTCAGGCTACTGATAATTTCACTGAGATTCAGGCCGCGCTTGGAAGTAACTTTGCGGGCCTGTTTCACGATATCGCAGCGCACACTCCGCGCTCGGATGTGATGCGCACTTTAGAGGTGGCGCGTGAGACGGATGCTGATTTGCTCGTCTCTTTGGGCGGAGGCTCAATCATAGATGCCTGTAAGGTTGTACAACTTGCAATCGATCAGGGTATTGAGTCCGAGGCTCAGCTTATCGAATACGCACAATATTCAGACGGCACGCGCGGTTCAAAGTATGCAGATTTTGGTCTCTTTAAGGGCGATCCGAAAATTCGCCAGATCGCTATTCCAACAACGCTTTCCGGTGCCGAATTCAGCAACAATGCGGGCGTACTGAACACTCAGATATCAGCGAAGGAGGGCTATCGCGGCATCGATATCTGCCCACAGTCCATTATCTATGATCCGCAGCTAAGTCTGCATACTCCCGAATGGTTGTGGTTCTCCACCGCGATTCGCTCACTCGATCATGCCGTTGAGGGCTTTTGCTCTGCCGACTCACATGCGTTCGTCGACGGCCATTTTCTTCATGCCATGCGTCTCTTCGCGAGTTCGCTGCCCGAGTGTAAACGCGATCCTACAAACCTAGCGGCGAGAAGCTTGAACCAACAGGCAGTCTGGTTGGCATGTGTTGGCCTGGGCACCGTGTCCCACGGAGCGAGTCACGGCATCGGCTATATATTAGGCAGTCTCTGTGGAGTACCTCATGGCTATACATCTTGTGTCATGTTGCCGGCGGTCCTAGCATGGAATGCCAAGCAACAGGCTAGCAAGCAGGTGGCCATCAATGATGCGCTAGGCAACAAAGAGCAGGACGCGTCGGCCTCCGTAAAGGCGCTAGTGGAGAGTTTGGGATTGCCGACATCGCTGCGTGATGTCGATGTGAGCATGGAGCAGCTCCCAAGTATTGCACTCAGGGCGGCGAAACATCCAGTGGTAAGAAACAACCCTCGCAAGATAAATGATGAGAGTGATGTGATGGAAATATTAAAACTTGCCTGGTGATCATAGAAAGATTGCTATGAAAAATTTACAATTACCATTTGCCTTTTTACGATTCAGTGCTCGACTATTCGTGTTACTGCTTTGTATGGCGATGCATCCTCTACACGCGCAAGAGGAATCTGAGTACGTTAGATTCGTCCCAGGAAATATGGAGTGGGAAGGCGAGCTACAAACGGCCATCGTGAGTTTCGAAAACGCTGCAGGGGTACAGTTAAATCTTGTAGCGGCTGTGCATCTAGGTGAGGAAGAATATTACGCAAGACTAAATGACTATTTCAGGACGCAAGACGTAGTTCTCTATGAACTCGTAGCCGAGCCAAACCAGGTGCCGGTAAGAGGCAGCAGAGAATCAAGCACCTCTCTGGTCGGCTTCATTCAACAGGCAATGGCAAAGTTTCTGAATATAGGCTTTCAACTGGATGAGATCGACTATACGCAGTCGAATTTTCTCCATGCCGATCTGACGCCTTCGCAACTCAACGCGTTGATGGCTAGCAAGAATGAGAACTTCTTTACGATGTTCCTAAATCTGGCTATGGCGCAGATGGCAGAACAAAACGCCGCGCCTGACGATAGGCTGTCTTCGTTCAATATGCTGTCTCTGCTGAGTGCAATGAACTCCGAGAATCAGAACGCGGCGCTCAAGTTTCTATTTGCCCAGGAACTCGGTCGTAGCGGGGGTGTGATAGTTGGTGAGGAGTTGGAGCAGCAGCTCACACTGCTAGGCGAGCGCAACAAGGCGGCCTTGCGTGTATTGGGCGACGCATTACAGAATTCAGATTTTAGGCGGGTCAGCATATTCTACGGGGCTGCCCACATGCCAGGAATCGAGCGTGAAATCAGCGCTACAATGGGCTTCGCCCGCACCGGACTAAGCTGGCAATCTGCCTGGATAGTGCCTTAGGCAGGGCCTAGGTACTCCCTTAAACGATTGAAATTGCTCGCTTTACCCCGTTTAGCTAGTAATCAGAGGCACCCTAGGGTTTTTCGGTTGACTAAGGGCGTATTAACCGGACAATGGGCTCACCGTTTCGCAATCGGGGCGTCCTCTCAATAGTTAGTGCTTGAGATGATGGGGGGGCAAGAGCTGCAGCGAGCAGCGCCGGAAGGTAACTCAGGCTTCCGTTGTAAATCAAATTTTAAGAATGACATTATCTAACTAGGTGGATTTAACATGAAAAAATTATTAAGCGGATTGCTAGTCTTATCTTTTTCAGTATTAGTTGGATGTGCGGCCGGTGGCCCACCTCCTGCAGCTGGTGTCTGGGAAGCAGAAATTAACTCACCATTGGGTGCGCTTCCTGTTGTTCTAACAATGAATGCAGATGGTAGCGGCGAGATGGCATCAGACGTATTGAACGCGCCTCTTTCTGGCATCGTGTATGCAGACAACACTGCAATGTTTACTGCTGAGATTTCAGTGCAAGGTCAGGAAATCGTTTTGGATTTCACTGGATCTGCTGAAGGCGATGTACTAACTGGTGAATTTGGCAGTGACTTCGGAGCGATGGCCGTTACTGCTACACGTCAGTAAGGTTTATAGATTAAAAAAAGGGTCGCTTAGCGACCCTTTTTTTATGTTCGAAGAGTTTTCTAGATAACGCTGAAGCGTAACTGCTCTTCGACGAGTTCTAGATTCTGTTTCGCGTTTGGGCTGTTCGGATGCACTTCGATCAGGTCCTCGAATGCCCTCTTAGCTTTGCTCAATTCCTTTCTCTGAATGAATACCATCCCGAGCCCTGACAGAGCGCCGAAATGTCTTGGCTCAAGTTCGAGTGTCTTCTCAATATCACTTACCGACGCGTCGAGATTTCCTAGCACATAGTGCAAGGTGGCACGCTTGTTCCAACCTTCTGCATATTCAGGAAAGCTTTCAGTGAGACGATTGAAAACAACCATCGCTTCCGCGTAGCGTTGTGTGTTCATTCTCTGTGTGCCTACGAGCATAAGCTGTGCTACATCGGCGTTGGCGTGCTGCAACCAGATATCCCATATCTGACTCTCAGTGACTTGAATGGTGCGAACATTTTCCGTTTCTTGCAGAACGGCGAATAGATCGACTAGGCGGTCATCGGTTTGATCGGCAAGCAATAAATTGCTTGCCGAAGAGATCGCTAGAAACAAGAGTAGGCGTGAACTCATGACTGACCCTCCATAGTGCTATCCGCGAGCAACACAGATGTTGGCCGTGCAGCGAGATAGTCAGTATAGCCCTGCCTATGAGTCAATGGCTAGAAATGGTCGGCCGATGCCTTGTGCCAGTCGTCGCGATAGCTGTTGGGGATGCTGTCTGTGTGCAATTGATTTTCGAGCAACGGTTCGTATATCTCATCGAAGTTTTTTCCTCGACCTTCGGACCGACTAAGTAGATCTGATGGGGACAGGTCATCTGGATTACTGCAGCCCATTGCACCGCAAAGCTCGAGAAAAACCTGCAAAGTTGAGCTGTGGTAACTATTCACTCGTTCATACTTTTCGCCTACGACAATGGCTCTAGCTCGCGAAGGGTTTTGTGTCACTATGCCTGTAGGGCATTTGTTGGTATTGAATGCTTTCGCCTGAACGCATCCGAGTGCAACAGTAGCTGCGATAAGATCTGCAGGGACAAACAAGCTGAAAGGAAGCAGCAGCAGAGCGACTAATAGATCCTTGCAACTAAAGTCATAATAAATGCTCGAAAGATTTGAAGGTATTTCCCGCTTTCGAAATCAGTGATGGCGGCTAATCCGGGCTTCAGGTCGAAGCCCGGGCTATGTCATTGCTTTAGAAGCAAGGCTCTAAAAGTTTAAGACCAGTGTTATAGCAGTTTCAGTGTCTGTTTTTTCTCTATTTAGTGGTACGTCAGTTTGGTGCTTAACCTTAACCGAAAATTTCAATGAGAGGTTTTCGAGGATGGTTGTCTGGATACCAGTCTCAGAGCGGTAGATACTGCTGTCGCTACCTGTCTCTACGCTGAAGTCTTGGATAAAATCGGCAGATTCGGACACATTCCAATTGTAGTTGGCGGCTAAACGCACGATGGCTACGCTTTCGCTGTCGAATTCAGTCTCTGATCGACGAACACCGATACCAGAGGTTAGGCCTAGAGTCATATTGGTTCTGCTCTGCAGTACATTTCGACCATAACTGACAGTGATGTCAGACTGGCTCTCGAAGCCGCTAAATTTGTCATTCTCATAAGCGAGTCGACCCTGTACATAGCTCTCCGGATTGATCGTGTAGTTGCCGCTGCCGGTGTGATAGAGACGCTGTGCATTCGATATGCCATCCTAGGCGGAGCGAAAGCCATCGCTGGTGAATTGATAGTCCGAGTTCTCAGACTGATCCCAATCTACGGTGACCTTATACTTTATATTTTCGTTTTCCGTGTTACCGGAGGTAAAAATAGCGCCCAATTCCAATTGCGTAGCAACCTTAGATTCTTTCTGCGCTGAAGCATTCAAGCTGAAAATCGCCAGTAGACTGCAAAGGCCGTAGGTAAATAAATTTCTCATGTCGACTATCCCTAAGTAGTGAAGGCGCAAGATTTTACAGACAGCGTTTGAAAAAAGCTATTTGCTGGCTCACCGAGTAGGGCCAAAGCGGGCAAAATCCAGAGGGTACTGCAAGCGCTCTAGCTCCCGACTTTTCTGGAGTTGGCCGACCATATGGGGTATAAGGCTCCACTATGCTGAGCCTTTTAGTCTTTATCCATTCGTTGCTTGGTCAGGGCTCCTAAAATTCCAGTGTCAGAATCTATCGATGAAAACCCTTTATCTGCTTCGTCACGCCAAATCCAGCAAGGACAATCCCGATCTGAAAGACTTCGAGCGGCCGCTGGCTGAACGGGGCATTGGTGATTTGCCTGTTATGGCCGAGCGCTTCAAGGCGAAAAATGGTCGTGTGGACTGCATTATTTGCAGTCCTGCGGTGCGAACCAAAACCACCGCTAAGATGTTTGCGCAGGAGATTGGTTTTCCAGGTGATGAGATAGGCAGTAATCCAGAACTGTATTTCGCCGGATCGAATATGTTTTTAAAAGCAGCTAGTCTGTTAGACGATGAGTACGATGCTGCGATGCTGGTGGGCCACAACCCTGCAATTACCGAATTCGCGAATGAGATGGCGAACGCTGATATCGACAATATTCCTACCTGCGGTTTAGTGCAGCTGAGTCTGTCAATCGACACATGGGCAGAGATAGAGTTTTCCACGGCCGAACTCGTTGATTTCGATTACCCCAAAAAAATATCGAGAGAGCAATGAGCCTAAAAGCCATGAAAATTATCTTTACCCTATTTGGTGTTATCTCATTGGCGAGTTGCACCGATCAGGCGGCAGTTTCACAAGCAGACGGCTCGGCTGTATCGCCCGCAACCGCAAGCAGTGAAGAAACATCGGGACCAATGGAAGTTGAACGTTGGAATAGCGCTGAACAAGTTGTGCTTGGACGCGAAGTATTCGCGCAGAATTGTGCCGTGTGCCACGGAGCCCAGGCGCAAGGTACTGTTGAGGATTGGCGCGAAAAACTGGATGACGGTTCGTTCCCTCCACCACCTCTTAATGGCTCGGCGCACGCCTGGCATCACCCTCAAGAAATACTACTTCGAGTAATAGACTACGGTGGAGAGGCTATGGGCGGGAAAATGCCCGCATTCATCGATGTGCTAGAAAACGATGAGAAGCTGGCGGCGGTGGCCTATTTTCAAAGTTTCTGGACCGATGATATCTATCAACAATGGATGCAAATGGGTGGCACGAATTAGAAATTCATTCTCGCTAGCCTTATTGCTCTTGGCCGGCTGCGCATCGACGCAACAGGAGCAGGTTCAGCAGTGGCAGTCGCAACTGCTCACTGAGCATGCGCTCGTCGGCATGATCTGGGATAGTGAGGCTGACAAATATATCGCGGCGGACGAGTTACTAACTCGCATAGAAGGGGTTAATTATCTTCTTTTGGGCGAGAAACACGACAATCCAGATCATCACGCATTGCAGCTCCGCGCTCTCGATCATGTTCTTCAGACTGGCGATGTGTCAGTAGTATCCTTCGAGATGATGAGTAGTGAACAGCAGCCGCTACTGCAAGAGTTGTCATTAAGCCCACAGAGTAGTCTTGAGCAGATTAACGAGTATCTACAATGGGACAATGAAGGTTGGAATTGGGATTATTACGGTCCGCTGTTACGCAGCGCCATACAGGCCGATGTATTGATTAATGCAGCGAACATTAGCAACGAAGAAATGATGCAGGTCTACTCAGCGCCAACAGCAGCGGAGATCGAAGGCGTGTTGGACGAGCAGACGATGGTGGCCCTAAAGAAAGACATCGATGACAGCCACTGCGGCATGTTGCCTGAATCGCAATTTCCCGCGATGGTAAGAGTGCAACAGGCGCGAGACTTTGCCATGGCGTCCAGTCTAGCTTCAAATACAGATCAGCAATTACAGGTTCTTGTCGCCGGCAACTACCATATCCGTCGCGACCTCGGCGTGCCTAACTACCTGTTGAACAGACAGTCGAGCTTAGAGGAGAGTCAGATTGTCTCACTGGCTTTCATGGAGGTTGATGAGGCCAGCAATAACCCAGGCGATTATCTTCAGCAATTCGGCAGCGTAAAGGCCTATGACTACATCTGGTTCACACCTGCTGTTAGCGATGAAGACTACTGTGCCTCAATGCGCCAGCAATAGCCGCCTACGCTTGAATAATGCCCGGAATCCAGACACACTAAGCGTTCGCCTGTTCCCTCCTGCCTAGCCGTAGAAGTACTCGAATCCATGCCTGAATCTATGCCTAAAACGATGCAGACGTTCGTCAGACCACACAAAACAATCGCGGCGTTACTCTTCCTTCTCATCGGTATTCAATGCAGTTTGTCTGGCGCGGCGGAGAATGATTTCAGCGAACTAGCGTACGACGACGCAGGCGAGTTCAATTTTGTCCGCGTTCAGTTCGATACCTATTACGGCGGTGGTTACGGTTACGGACCTTGGTCTATCGATTTCCCTGATGCCGATATCAATTTTCTACGTGGCGTTTCTCGACTGACCAATATCCGTGTGATGAGCGAGCCCATCGTTCTGCGTTTCGACGATGAGGGGATATTCAATTACCCGTTTCTGTATATGTTGGAAGTTGGTCAGGGTGGTGGGCTCAGCTTGAGCACAAACGAAATAGATAATGTGCGTGAATATTTGCTGCGCGGTGGCTTCTTGCTTATCGACGATTTTTGGGGCCAGCGACAGTGGGATAATTTCTATTCAGCCTTTAGCCAGGTGTTTCCCGATCGCGAGGTCGTCGAGTTAAAATCGGATCACGAAATCTTCCATGTTTACTACGACATCGATGGTCCACAGATGATCCCAGCGCTGTTTCGAAATGATGATTTCGGTGAGCAAGGTATTAACTTCGCGTCAAATCACGCGATCCTCGACGACGATGGTCGAGTCATGGTTCTGATCAATTGGAATTCTGACATGGGTGATGGCTGGGAACATACTTACCATCCTTCCTATCCAACACGTTACGCAAATGCTGCCTATCGATTGGGAATTAACTATTTGGTTTACTCCATGACGCACTAGCGTGTCGCAAAAAATTAGCAAAAACTAAAAAGTCACAAGTATCAGAACAATAAAAGAGGCTGCCACATGAAAAAGTACTCATTGCTCGCTATATTATTCCTATTCGTTTCCGTAAAAAGTTTTGCGGCCCCCTACGATCATATTCACCTCGCTGCTACTAGCTCGCAAGAAGCGGTTAACTGGTATGTGAAACATTTTGGAGGAGAGGCGGCGCGGTTTCTTCGCTCGAATAATACCGACTATCCGATCGACCGTGTCATGTACGGCGACATCGCAGTGATTTTCTTCGAGCGCGATCCAGGTGAAGGCTCGGTTGGTTCCGGTGTCGATCATTTCGGATTCTCCATGAGCAATGTGGCCGATGTAGTCGCCGGGGTTGTTGCCGATGGTGGCAAGCAACTGGGTGATCTTGTCGCATTTGGCGAAATGCAGATTGGCTTCGTTGAAGACCCTTGGGGTACGAAGATTGAAATCATCGACGATCCGGATTTGCGCGGTATGCATCATCTTCATCTAACTTCGCCGGATCCTGAGGGTACGCTGGATTGGTATGGCGAAAATTTTGGTGGAGAGCGTGAGTTATGGAAGGGTGCATTGCCCGCTTTGAACTACGGCGATGTCTTGTTGCTAGTGAGCCAGGCTAGTGGCGAAGTTGCGCCGACTCAGGGCCGAAGCTTCGATCATCTTGGCTGGAAGTTTACCGACCTCACGGCAACAGAGACCGAACTGAAGGGTAACGGCGTAGAGTTTACGATGGACCCTCGCGAGTTTCGTACCATACGAATCGCGTTTGCCGCAGGACCGGACGGCGTACGGATTGAATTGGTGGAGCCGTAGTTAATAGGTAGGGAACAGATAGTTAATAGGAAGGAAACAGATAGTAAAAAAGAGAGTCTACAGGGTTTCTTAGACTATTCGGCCGCGAGAGTTTTGTTTGACTTTAACTGAGGGTCGGCAAGGAAGCCGAGTATGAGATCTATATCGTGCTCGGCGCAGCCGTCACTGTTGGCAAAAATATAGTCGGCAGTGAGTTGCTGAATCATCTCACCTTTGGCAATCGCTGCTTTAAAGTTTGGGATTTCCGTAGGTGACAGCCCTTCGCTGCGATAGAAATCTGTCAGCAGGATCATCTCGTGGTTACTGAAATTTTCCAATAGAATTTGGGCAATCCCATCTTCGAATTTTTCCCAGGCGAACGTCTGTTCGTAGCAAGCTGCTATCTCCATCTTTATCCACTGAGGCAACTCGACATCGGCTGACATCGCCACGATGCTGGTGTAAGTCCGGATGATATTTCGTGTTTGCAGCAGTGTCATCGATTCGAATTGACTGGCTACATTGCTGACACGCAGTAGCCTGTTGGCGTCGCGTATTTCAGCGGCGCCAGCAGTGGATGTAAAAATTAAAAAGCTAAGTAGGCTAAAACAGCTAATTCTCATTGATGATTTCGAATACCACGTTAATGTTCGTCTGGTATTCTACTTCATCAAATGTCGGTGTGACAGCTGGGGCTGACGATAAAGCGATTGAGGAGGCTGTGGCTCTGTCGTTCGAGTCCATCGCCATCTCCTGCGACATCATTGCTCTAGGCATCGCTCTAGCCATCTGACGAATGCCCCCGTAAAAGAAATTTATCGCCTTCAACTCTAGGCCAAGGCTGCTTTCATAGTAGGCCTTCTGAGCCATGACATCCTGCAGGGCTATCTCTCTCACTTGATCCTCGAAGTCGTCCTCCTCACTGTGCTCGAAGGCAGTGCTCTCGAAGTCCACCTCGTCGTGTTCGTCTGCTGCAGCGGCCAATAGTTGCAAGTGCTCCTCACTGGTCACCTGGATTTCCATACGTGCGGACACTTCAAAGCTGTTTGGGTTGCGACCGAACAGGCCGAACTGCGGTGAGCTGGAAAACTTTGAGTTGTTGATGGCGTCCGTAGGGATACCTGCTGCGACGAATTCTTGGATCAGTTCCAGTCGCAGTGCCTGATTAGCCTCCATAGCTTGGCTCAGACTACGCTCGTCGGAGGTGACCATGAGGCTGACCTTGGCAGTGTCCTTGTAAGCCGTTAACTCGCCTTCGCCATTGATGTTCACTGTGTTAGGTCTGGGGTGCAAAAATTCTCGCAACTCATCTGGTGTGCCGCTGAGTTGTGCCCGCGCTAAGCTGGAATGACTGTAGCCTGCGAGTGAAGCAGCCGCTGCAGCCGCCAGAGAGAGTGATAGTAATTTGTTCATGATGTTGTCCTTGTGAGAAGTGGCGACTCGAACCGCCGAACCGGTATGGCCCTTTATAACTTGTTGAATTGTGTGCTCTGCTATTCAAGTCGCAATTTCTGTCACTATAGTTCTAGCAGGCAGGCGGAGAGCGTGGACACGATTCTACAGGCTCAAACAACAATTGACTGTACCGGAGATTCGGTGTCAAATGACAACATGCTGACATAGGTCGTTCCATTCTAGGTGTAGTAGGCATCCAAACGCAGGTTTACGGCGTATTAGGGAGGGATTTAGAGGAAAACTAATGCATTCCCCCAAACGCATGCTGTTTCTTGACCTTGTATTGTCCTTATTCAGGCTGAATGGACTCTTAATAGCGGAAGGAGACGATATGACCGAGGCGCTGGGCCTAACCAGTGCTAGATGGAAGGTCATTGGAGTCATCGCCCTTTCCAATTCGGGGCTGACAGTGCCGGGCATCGCTAGAGTCTTAGGCCAGTCGCGGCAGGCAGTGCAGCGCATCACCGATGTTATGGTCACCGACGGCCTACTCTCCTATCAGTCCAATCCTAAACATAAGCGTTCGGTGCTGGTGGTACTCACCGAAGAGGGGAAGACTGCCTATAAAGATTTGCGCGACGTGCAGGATCCATGGGCGATAGAGAACACTGAAGACATTCCCATTGAAGAATTGGATGCAGGCCTGCGCTTAGTGCGTCGCCTCATTCAGAAATTCGATAAATAACCATGACAGACTATCTGACCAGGCTACCCAGGGATCTCTATACCGCAGCGCAGGTCCGTCTACTCGATAAGATAGCGATTGAACAGTTCGGCATTCCGGGCTTCACTCTAATGCAAACGGCGGCATCGATCGCCTTCAATAAGCTAATGGAGAAGTGGCCGCAGACGCGTCACGTGCAAGTGTTTGCAGGTTCGGGCAACAATGCAGGCGATGGCTATCTCCTCGCCAGTTTGGCGAAAGAGCAGGGACTGAGCACTGAGGTTATAACTCTTTGCGATCCAGAAAAATTGCAGGGTGATGCGAGGCTCGCTGCGCAGTGGGCGGACAAGCAGCAAGTATTGATAACGCCCTTCGCTGATTTCGATGTTGAGCATGAGAAACACCACGCCCATCCCGTTGTCGTTGATGCGCTGCTAGGTATTGGATTAGACAGAGAAGTGACTGGCGACTACGCAGAGGCTATCGAATTCATCAACAGCGCAGATCGACCGGTGCTTGCGATCGATATCCCGTCCGGCCTCAGTGCTGACACAGGCGCGTGTCTCGGCGTCGCGGTCACTGCGGATGTAACGGTTACATTTATCGGCTTAAAGCAGGGCCTACTCACGAATCAGGCTGGCGACTATGTTGGCGAGCTGATTTATCACCATCTAGATGTGCCCGATCAAGTATTTACTAGCGAGTCTTCACCGAAGCCGATTGCGCAGCGTATAGATATCAATTCGACAAGAGCGATGCTTGCGCCTCGCGCAAGCGCTTCGCACAAGGGTAGCCATGGTCATGTGCTAGTCATCGGCGGCGATTCGAGTTTCGGCGGTGCCGTAATAATGGCAGCCGAGGCGGCTCTGCGAAGCGGGGCAGGCCTTGTGAGTGTCATCACTCGCTCCACTCATCGTCCAGCTTTGCTAGCGAGACGACCTGAGGTCATGGTGCTAGGCACCGAAGATGACAACACCAATATTGACGAGCTCATTTCCAGGGCAACCACGATCGTGATTGGCCCTGGCTTGGGACGCGGCAGTTGGGCGCGAAGCCTAATGCAGAAGGCACTGTCCGCACAGATATCAACTGACAAGCCTTTAGTTATTGATGCCGACGCCTTGCATCTGCTCGCCGAGAAGAGAGAGCAGGGTACAGCAGAGAAAGGCACAGGAATAAAAAGGGACAACTGGATACTCACCCCGCACCCTGGCGAGGCAGCAGCGCTGCTAAATTACTCGATCGATGAGATACAGGACGATCGCTACGCCGCCGTTCGTCAACTGCATGACATCTGGGGCGGTTTCTGTCTACTCAAGGGAAGCGGCAGTCTGATCTGTTCCGCCGAAAAATCGCAGCAAAAGCTCTTTCTGTGTAGCGAAGGCAATGCAGGTATGGCAACTGGAGGAATGGGTGATGTGTTGAGTGGAATCGTCGGCAGTCTTATAGCGCAAGGCAACTCGCTAGAGAGCAGCCTCTGTGCCGGCGTGTGCATTCACGGTGAAGCGGCAGATCTCTCCATGCAGGCAGAGGGTCAGCGTGGTATGGCGGCGACAGATCTCATGCCATATATTCGGCAACTCGTGAATCCAGCTTGGGGATAGTTATCTGCTATTGTGCTCTGATCTCCAATTCTCGAATGCTATAGCGACCAGGTAGTTGCCCAGGGTCGATACGGATTCGGCTCCCAGTAGCAACTCCCTTCAATTCGAAAACTACCCGATTGAGACCGACTGGAATGTAGCGCTGCAATGTGTTTTCTTCAGAATAACCTTGCCCGGGTTCAGCTTCGAAGTAGATTGCCACATTGAGTTGTTCATCGGTTTCAATTGTTAGATAAAGCATTGCATCGCTGAACTGTACATCACCTAAGGCAGGTAACATGAAGTAAGGGTCTCCTGTCGCCGCATCAAACTGTAATTGCCCACCGTTGTACCTTACGTTCGATATGCTTTCAGAAAAATCCATTTCGCCTAGAGTTTGTCGACTTAGCGAGAAAGCAATATTCTCCTCGACCGTAGAGAGGTGATTGCTGTTGATATAGCGTATGGCATCAAGCCGATTCGGATCGTAGGTATCTCTCACGGCATCTTTCAATGGTGTGTTCAGCAAATCCAGGCCAGCAAGAAACGTAACATCGTGTTGCACTCCTAACAGCTGCAATACGGTAGGTGAAATGTCCAGCGGTGTAGCAAATATTTCTTGCTCAACAGCAGCGCTTGAATTCAACACATTGAAATACAGTCGTCGTTGATAGTTCTCAGGAAATAGTGGGAATGCATTATTACGCATTGCGAGGTGATCGGAGACAAGAACCACTACTGTGTCTTCATAGGCGGGATGTGCTTTAACTTGGTCGAGAAATTCTCCCAAGAGATAGTCGGTGCAGTGAACAGCGTGCAAGATCGAATTGTCGATCTGATCATATTCGCTGCAGCTTGCGGAGGGCTCGTCAATTGGGTGATGGGTATCTACAGTAAGTAGTGTGAGATTAAAGGGCTGTTCTGATGCGGCTAGACTAGTAAATTGCTCTAAAGCTTGGGAAAACAATGAATCATCATAAAGCCCCCAACCGCTTACATAGTTGGGATCTGCAAGCTCGTTAACTAAAGCATGGCGACCTAGGGTTGTATCAAAGCCATGCTCTAGTAGGAAGTTACCTTTGTTTGCGAAGCCTAGCGCGGCACCACCCATGAATATCTGTTGGTATCCCGCGCTACTTAACACATCGGGCAAGCAAGTAGCTTTGTCGAGCATGCGCGAGAAAAGAACTTCATTGCCGCCAAAACTCGATTCATACAACAGCGGCGTACCACATAAGCTGGATACCATTCCGGCTATTGTCCAGCCCGAGCCCTCCACCTGCTGCATATTATCAAGCTGCCATCCTTCCTCGTTCAATGCCTGTAGGTTCGGAGTCAAGCCGGGGAAGAGATCCTTATCGGTATAGATCGCTTCAAAGCCTTCGAGAAAGATGAATAATAGATTCTTTCCGGGGGTCGACGTGAACTGTGTGTTGGTCAATGCATCCTGCTCGAGGCTCAATTCTTCCCAGGCTATGGCCTCCAGTGAATCTATCCGCGGCGACAGTGCAGAGTTCGCCATGGCGAAAACTGACGGTCGCAGCCCAGGGTCCAACATTAGGGCTAGAACAAAAAGACCTGCCAGAGCGGGTAATGAATGGCTAGAGCGTGGTAGCTGCGCCCTAAGATAGTAGAAGCCAAACAGCACGCAGGCTGTCCAGCCAGCTATTAGAAACATTAAGGAATAGTAGGCGGCAAGACTTTCGCGCAGTGTTGTTAGATTAAAATGGAATAAGTATTGCTGATTAAAATAACTCCCCTGCAAGTAGTAACTAATAAACTGCGAGGCATAGTAAAAAGATAGTAAATAAATTACTACCAAACCAATACTGGTTCTGACAGTGCCGTGTTCGAATTGACTGATTAATGCAGTGCTGGTAAGAACTATCAGGCTTACGGAAACCAACGCAGAAAAAACGGAGAGAAGACTTCGATCAAGACTGTAATAGTGGGCGAGGGCGACTGGCATGAAAAAAAGCAGTAGCTGTATTCTCTGCATCGAGCTCATTGCTGATTCCCATTCGCCATATTTTCAAATTTTCCTTTATTGTCTGGGCATAACTAAATACAAGACGACTAGAGGAGCAGTATGCCCCATGTGAACACGACCAATAGAAGCGCTACGAAGACCGAGGCCGAGCCTATATCCTTCGCTCTGCCAGCGAGAATATGATATTCGCTACCACTGCGATCGATGGTTGCCTCTAGGGCTGAATTGATCAACTCCATCAGCAAGACGACAAATAGGGAGCCAACCAATAGCACTTGTTCAACTCGGGATTGGCCTAGCCAGAGTCCAACGGGTGCAAGGATACAGAAGATGGCAACCTCGAGTCGAAATGCTTCCTCATGCTGTAACGCTGCCTTGAGGCCAGCCAGGGAAAATACCGTGGCAGCAATCAATCGCGATACGCTTTTTTTCTTTGGCGGCAGTTGTGAATCTGACTCGTTTTCGCTCATTATCGGACAATAATCCCTAGGCTTTGTGTGAAGGATAGAGACAATCGAAGAACAAGTCTAACGTAGACCTTAAGTACCCACGTCCAGTTCAGACCAGCCTAGTTCGTTAACGAGCTTCTTTAGCTGGGGCGGGCGATACTTGTCATCGGCTAAATAGCGCGACTTTACACTCGGGTGGATCTTCGTCGGCTTGTCGTCAATTATTAAGGGACGATGCAACCGCTTCTTGAAGCGATAAACTTGATTTAGAGACTTGTGCGTTTTAGCAGTTATGCTATCGGTAGTTTTAGGCTTGATTTATGAACGGTATTGCCGTCAATATTTTAGTAAGTAATTTCAATCAAGTGAAGTCCTCGGGCTTTGGCTTTTGGGTTGAACTTTTGTTCATTTCGATTATATAGAGCTTGACGAATATCTTTAGAATCTATGACATGTCTTCCCACCTTAAAGATCGCGCTAACAATATAACGAACCATATGTCTCAGAAATCCATTTCCTTCAATCTAGAAGTAATAGACATCGACATCCAACCCAATTGCATCTGTGCTTTTTATTTGGAGTTGACAGATTGTTCGAACAGTTGAATCAATATTTTTGTCCTTACTGGGAAAGCTATAAAAATCATGCTCCTCTACAAAAAGCCGACAGACCTACCTCATTTTTCCTAGGTCCAATTGGGAATTGCCTTTGGCGCCTTCTATTTCTGATGGAACATGAGCAACAATCCCATGCAGTATTGGCGAGCTAATCCTGTCGGTGGGAAAATAATATCGGTATTTTTTAATGATACTTTGTCTGTTTGAATTGAAATCAGCCGTGCATTCAACGCATTGCCAAATTCGAATGTCCTTAGGCAGTAAAGTTTAGGCCAAGCAGAAGTTTTCCTGCTGTGATTTCCAGCGGAATAGAGAGCTTGGCAACTTGCCCCTGCGCATGAACGCCGGCATCTGTCCTGCTCGCCCCTGACACGCTGCAACCAGCATATTTACAGATTTTTCTGAGCGCTTGAGTGATAGTTCCCTGAACTGTAGCTTTTTTTCTTCATCACCCAAATCTTGCCAACCGTAGTAATTGCTTCCATTGTAGGAGGTCACTACGCGATAGTGGTGATTTTTCATGAGTAATTATTGTCACTTCTAATATTCATTTGTCTTTTTGGCTTCAGCTTTTCATTCTTATTCTATGCTCATCAAAAACCCAATGGTTAGGGTAATTCCATTTTTGGCTTCGGCTTTCCTCAATTTAGGTCTCTAGCCTTTTTAATATTGCCTGCTAGACGGTTATTCCCTCTTCTAGGCAGAGTTGAGTGACAATTAAGATGTGTCCCTCCGAGTGCACAAGGGTCGCAATCCAAAATGATGGCGAAGTATAGAGATTCCCGAAATGCAGGGAGTTTTAGGAATTTATTCAACCATTGACGTCATTTGGTTTCCGCAAACCTTGCAGGTGATTTTGGCTGCGTTCCTGTGCTGTCAGGGAAAAGTCAGCGGTAATATAGAAAGCTAATTCTACAGCCTTTCTCGGCTTGGGTAGTTAACTTGTAAATACCCTCTAGAGCGATCATTCGGTTTGGGGGAATAAGTTGTTGGACATACGATCACAAAAGTACTCTGTAGAAAACGTTATAAATGTTATAGTGCCATAACTATGATCTTTTCGCTAAATTTATTCTCGCTTCCTAGACTCACAAAAAGATTAGAGGTATAGATGAAGATTCAAAATAATCACAACAAAGTAGCTGGATTAGTAGCATTACTGGGCATTATTTGTGCCCCCTATGCCATCTTGGCTCAATCGGCAACGAATGAAGATATCCCTCGCCTGTCCAATGGCAGGCCTGACCTTCAGGGCACCTGGGATTTCCGCACCATCACCCCGTTTGAAAGGCCCTCCAGTCTTGCAGGTAAGGAATTGCTAACCGCTGAAGAACAAGAAGCCTTCCGCTTGGAAGAACTGGAGCGAACTGATCGCGACAATTTCACCGACACTACCACCACCGGTGACTATAACGAGTTCTGGTACGACCGTGGGCAAGAGATTCTCGATGATGGCCGAACGTCTCTAATTACTGATCCACCCACTGGCCGTATTCCAGCGTTAACCGAAGCCGCACAGGAGCGCAACGAGGTTAGAAGAGAGCTTGCTCGCGACGCCGCTGGTGTCGAAGTAAGGCCATTGTCAGAGCGCTGCATCATGGGCTTCAACTCTGGCCCCCCAATGATTCCGAGTGCTTACAATAATAATGTGCAGTTAGTTCAAACAGAGGACTACGTGCTTATCCACAACGAGATGGTGCACAACGTGCGGCCGGTAAAGATGCTCACCATGGAGCATCGTGAAGCGCCGCGCAAATGGGAAGGCGACTCTGTTGGTTATTGGGAAGGCGATACTCTAGTCGTAGTAACAGATCACTTCGCTCGTGACACCGCGTTTGGTAATTCCAGTGCCAACATGCATCTCATTGAGAAATTTTGGCTGATCGCCGCTGACTCCTTGGGATATGAGTTTACTGTCTCTGATCCAGCTACATGGACAACATCGTGGACTGCAATGTTCCCAATGCGCCGCGCCGAGCTTCCTATCTATGAATATGCCTGCCACGAAGGCAACTATTCGATGGCGGGAATCCTCGCTGGCTGGCGCCGCCTGGAAACAATGGGGCAGTCTGGTCAGCAATAAAGAACAGCTTCAGGCCTCTCTTCGCGCTTTAACGCATAAAGAAAGGCTTGATCCCAATCGGCTTCATCCTCGTGCTTGATAGGTATTTTTTTATGCTTCCTAAACGTCACTTTAAAAGGAACCAATTATGACGAAAACAATAAGAATATGCGCAATTTTGGGCGCTGCCGCTGTGCTTCTCGCTACGTTTCAACAGGGCCAGAAGCACTTTAGTGAGCCGGCCTCCGCGGCTAGCAGTGAACGCTTAGCGCCGCAAATGGTGGTTGATCCATTCTGGCCACAACCCCTGCCCAACAAGTGGATACTGGGAGCCACAATCGGCATCGCCGTGGATTCTCGGGATCACGTCTACATCGTTCATCGGAACCAGGACAATAATTTTGCCACCCAGGAAATTGGTCTCGACAACGCAGTAGCAGAGTGTTGCACAGCTGCTCCGCCAATCATCGAATTTGACCCAGCAGGCAATGTTGTTAACGCGTGGGGTGGTCCTGGTCAGGGTTATACTTGGCCGGACTCTAATCACGGCCTCGAAATAGCCCCAAACGGCAATATTTGGATCGGTGGCAACGGCGGCGCTGATTCGCACATACTAGTGTTTTCTGCGGAAGGTGACTTCGTGCGTGAGATTGGGCTGCCAGGAGAGCCCGTCGACAGCAACAGCACCACACACTTCAATAAGGTTGCCGAAATTGCCATCGACCCAGCAGCCAACGAGGCATACATTGCAGACGGCTATGGCAATAAGCGAGTCGCTGTTCTTGATGTCGCCACTGGCGCGTTCAAGCGCTACTGGGGAGCCTATGGTAACCGACCGGACGATGCCGGGATTTTCTACGATCCGGATGAGCCATTGCCGCAGCAATTTGTTGGCCCTGTGCATTGCGCTGAGCCTTCCAATGACGGCCTGATCTATGTGTGCGACCGTGGTGCTGATCGAATTCAGGTTTTTCGTCCCGACGGCACTTTTGTAAAAGAAGCGCAGGTTGCGCGCAATACTCGTGGCGCAGGTGCAGTCTGGGACATAGCATTTTCACGAGATGCTGACCAAGAATTCATCTTTGTGGCCGATGGCAGTAATTTTAAGGTTCACATCCTGGATCGAGATTCACTTGAGAAGCTCGCTGAATTCGGCGATGGAGGACGTCAGCCAGGCCTGTTCTACGGCACCCACAGTATCGTCAGTGACTCTAAAGGCAATATCTATACGACGGAAACTTATGAAGGTAAACGCGTACAGAAATTCGTCTTCCAAGGTTTGCGTGCTCTGAGCGATCACAACACTGGGGCACCTTGGCCAGACGGAGAGATCAATTAGTAAAGTGGCTATCGTTATCCTCTCGAGGTGTGGGGGAAAGTCTATTCTGAACAGGGTTATAGTGCACTAGCAATGAGTGCTTCATGTGCTTAATTGGCGTATTGTAATATTGACCGTATGGTTTTAGATGAATATAGTTTCTACTCTGGCCTATGAGCTCGAGGGCCTAATAAGTAGGTATACGGCTTGCAAGTTATTGTAGAAAAGAGAATAGCGGTTGAGATAAACTTGCGCCTGCGTGTTCTAATACGATGGGGTACAGAGGTATGCAAACTGAAAACACCCTAAACTTGGTAAAGTTTTACTCTCGCATGTTACAAAAAAATCTAGGCAACGCTCTAAATATAAACAACAAATAGTGTCTAAGGAAATGATTGCGATTCAGTAGTCAAAAAATTGACTCTTTGAATTTTTAAAAAAATGATACAATACAGCTAATATTCAAGCCACGGACGGTACAATGCTTTAGACAAGCGAAAGTATTGCCCCACATGACTAGACAAATCACAATAGGAATCAAAAACCCATGTTAGTAAAAGCACGGTCGACAGCTGAGCGTGTCGCAATTGTCTTGCGTGCACGAATCCTGTCATTAAAAGAAGGAACGCATATGGGTCCGGAAGCAAGCATCGCTGCAGAAGTCGGTGTCAGCCTGCCTACATTACGGCAGGCCTCTCGCATGCTGGAGTACGAGGGGCTGCTTACGATCAAGCCAGGCAAAGGAGGAGGCTATTTCACGAGTCGGCCTGCTATAGATACTGTCACGAAGTCCGCTAGCCAGTTTTTGTCTTCCAGCGGTTCGTACACTAATGCCGCATTCATGGATGTGGCCGATCCGTTGGTGATCAACGCTCTAAAAGCCGCGGTAAAATGCAAAGACGAGCGGCTGATAAATGAACTTAGATTGTTTAGTTTGGGGAAGCATGAGAGTGGCGATAATAACCATCTGCCTCATGAATATGGGTTCAAAGTGTCAACGGATTTAATGGTTTTAATTGCCCGGATGTCGGACAATGTCCTGCTGGAGCTATTTCTCGGAATCCTCTGGAACCAAGTCAATCTGAGTCGCTTCACCGGCACTTTCGAGGGGAACAGAGAAATTATGGTAAGCAACCAGGCCAGCAGGATCAGCTTTGCTAAAGCCATCCTGAGCAAAGACGAGGATAAAGCTATAAGTGCCTGGAAGAAGCGTTCAAAATTAATTCGTTCCTGGCCAGAACGTGGCTTCGAATTCCTCGGATAGCTCGACAATAGTCTCGGTACATTGCCTCGCAATTAGCCAACAATAAATAGATTGAAACCCTTGCATAAAAAAATGGAAGTTGTCCTGGTTTTTTGTGACTAAGCAAACTGTTACCTTGTGTTAAGCAGAAAGCCTATTCTGTCCCCCTTTGGTGAAGTCAATCGAAACAAAGAGCTAGAGGGCCCTGATTTACTCAGTTATGCATCACTGATGCAGGATCGGGCCGGCACAATTTTTGCGGATAAAATCTTCATGAGAAGGCATGGCTGTCGCGCATTGCGCGATAACTTCGCGAGTTTCTCGCAGTATGCTTTCAAGCTTGTCCTTAGGCAAGCTATCAACCAGGGGACTATAGCTCTCGGCTCTAACATGCTGACCATTTAGTACTGCCAACCAACTGTCGACACCAAATAACTCTTGTTTTTCTCTCTCAAGCCAAGAACTTGATTGATAAAGTTCCAGTTTTTCCTGCAAGGAATCTGGAATCTCCATGTTGCGACAATAGTTCCAGAGCTCAGAGTCATCACGCTCCGTCGCCTTGTAATGCAGAATGAGAAAGTCGCGAACCGCCCGGAATTCTCGATCGACCTCATTATTGAAGCGATTCATTTCAATATCAAAATTCTCGCAGCGTGGAAACAGTGAAAGGAATCTCATGATTGTTGATTGGATGAGATGAATACTAGTCGATTCAAGCGGCTCCATAAAGCCACTGGAAAGACCAACAGCGAGGCAGTTTTTATTCCAACTCTTCTTGCGCTTTCCTGTCACAAAACGAAGCTGCCTAGGCTCCGCGAGCGCTGTACTGGGCAAGTTCGCCAACAGCATCTCCTGCGCCTGTTCGTCACTGGCAAATTCGGTGCTGTAGATAATGCCGTTGCCTGTTCTGTGCTGTAGAGGAATTTGCCATTGCCAGCCGATGGAGTGCGCAATAGACTTGGTATAAGGCTGCTTCTGGCTTAGCGCTGTCGTTGGCACGGCCTGGGCACTGTTGCAGGGCAAGTAGTGACTCCAATCCTCATAGCCAGTTTCTAGGCACTGCTCTATCAGTAAACCCCGAAACCCTGTGCAGTCTATGAAGAAGTCCCCATTAACAATAGTACCATCCTGAAGCTTGATGCCTTTGATGAAGCCTGACTGCGGATCCTGAATTACTTGTTCTACGAGCCCTTCAATTCGATTTACACCAAGGCCAGTGCTGAACTCGCGGAGAAAACGCGCATAAAGACTGGCGTCAAAGTGATAGGCGTGGTGCACCTTGGATAGTGGCGAGTTGGGGACATTACCACTACGTAAAAATCGGTTCTGCTTTGCCGCAAGCCAATTCAGCGAGTAAGCCTCCAGTGGAGGCGAAAGGCCGAGATCATAGGCCTTTTTCCAATAGTGCCAGAAACTGACATTCATAATGGTGCGCCCAAAGACTCCGAAAGGGTGCATGTAGGCGTCACCTATTCTGCCCCAGTTTGTGAATTCAATACCGAGCTTGAACGTGCCTTGTGTCGCACTTAGCATTTCGTCGGCATTGATACCAAGCAGGTTATTGAACTCTACAATGGGTGGAATCGTCGCTTCACCGACGCCTACCGTACCTACCTGTTCGGATTCGACCAAGGTGATTTTGCAATCTTGCGTACCGACGATTCGGCTCAGGGCGGCTGCTGACATCCAACCCGACGTGCCGCCCCCAACGATTACTATGTGTTTGATATTGTTATTGTCCACGGAAATCCTTTTCTTTTCTGTCAGCTGCCAATTGGTATATTGGCGATGCAATACTGGATTCGGTCGGTGAATTCACCAGGTTTAATAAAGACTTGCCTTCATGCTGCCGTCACCGCCCAAGTCCGCAATGATACTTCAGGGTTGACATTCGGGAGCTTACATTATTCAATCTTATATGTTTAATATGTTTAATATGTTTTATGGAATATTTGGGCGGCTCGCTCAAACCAGAGAACCTCATTCTAAGTGCAGGCAATAAGTAAGTAACGCTAACCATGCTAGAGTTTATACTTAATCAAGCAATGAACGTCG
Source organism: Pseudomonadota bacterium (assembly GCA_027592275.1). Lineage (GTDB taxonomy): Bacteria > Pseudomonadota > Gammaproteobacteria > Pseudomonadales > Pseudohongiellaceae > UBA9145. The sequence continues at coordinate 7,746 of JAQCKF010000003.1, read as the reverse complement.
AGAAAATTCAGCATACGGATTCTGAGATTTCGGTGTATGTCATCGATAATTTTTTAGCGAATCCAGAGGTATTACTCGAGTATGCGCGGGGAAAAGCCTACTTCGGTAATGTTGGCGATGATGGCACAGCCTATCCGGGTATTCGTGATCGTATGCCAAGCTCTTATGATGAGGCCATGGGTAAGGTCATAGAACTGGTATACGGTTTCCGCAACCCTGTAGTACATCGCAGCATGCTTTCATTGACTACTCTCCAGCCGATACAACTGAGTGCAGCCCAAAAGATGCCACACGTCGATGCGTTCAGTGATGATCAATATGCTGCCGTGCATTATCTCTGTGGTGAGCCACATGGGGGCACGGCAATTTATCGTTATCGTCCACGTAACTTAGTCAAGATAAGGCCTGATGATCGCGGTGTTATGGGTGAGATGATTAAAAACGTACGGAGTCACCCAGCCGAGCACTCAGGCTACCTGACCGGCGACACAACCCTGTTCAAGCAGGAGCTGGTGGTCAAGGCCAGATTGAATCGACTGGTACTATACCCTTCAAATTTGCTACATTGCGCCATGCTCTCGTGGCCAGACAGCCTCGATAGTGACACCTCTAAAGGTAGGCTTTCAGTTGCATCTTTTTTCAGGCTTGAATAAAAACCCTATCGGTTAATGAGCGCGTGAAGAAGTTTCAAGTGGACCATAGATCAAACACAAAAGGCTGATTACTAACATGTCTGAACCGGTTCTTCTTAATTTCGAGAAACACGGCAAGCTTTGCTTGAGCGAGCCAAAAGATTTCACAAGCCATAAAGCAGAGAATTTTGTTCCAGTGGTGTTTCAAGAATTCTATAAGTTGGCTACGGAGTTCCCGCTGGTTTTTATCAGAAACAAGAAGACCGGAGATTTTGTGCCGGGCGCTATGATGGGCTTGAACAAGGGCGTTAATCTCTATTGTCAGACACTCGAATGGCAGCCGGTTTTCATACCAGCAAGTTTCACCCTTGCGCCGCTATCCGTGAGTCGACTGGATCCTGACAGCAACGAGGCAGATATAGCCATTGATGAACAGAGTCCGCTGCTGAGTGAAACCGTCGGCGAACCCCTGTACCGGAGCGATGGTCTGCCGACAGACTACTTAAATAAGCGTATTGATCACGTGGTCAGAGTAACTCAGCAATCCGTGCAGTCTACTGCACTGTGCCGCTACCTGGCCGAAAAGCGACTGCTCACCTCGCGCCCACTTAAACTGCAACATACAGAGAGCTCTCCAAAATATGAAGTGGAGGGAATGTATATGATAGATGAGGATGCGCTTGAAAAACTCAGTAATGATGAATTTCAGGAACTGCGCGAACGGGGGTTGCTGCCCCTGATTTATTCACACTTGACGTCACTACAACAGCTCGGCCGGCTGACCCATCTGCAGCATGCGGCAGATCTAGCGAAAGCGACCAGCAAGGTCACCTGATCAGAAAAGCCCCAAAAGTGGCTGACTGCGCCTCATCTGGGTGCTTGAAAGATCGCTCTATTTCCGAGAAAAGCCATTGGACAAATTTCTTCAGAAGCATTAAAATTCAAACGTTTTACATGTTATAGCACCTTGGATTGCCCCCCTGTCTAAATATGTATGGACAAACTATGGCGCCGCATCGCTCACCAATGATTATCGGCCTGACGCTGGCTCATTGATTTTCAGCAGGGCCATGTTGGCTGCTGAGCAGCTCGATGTCGCTTGAAATGGCTGCGCCGTAGCGATTCTAGAAGGAAAATACGTGGTCAGCCACCGTGAAACCGGTATCGCCTCGATGCAACTGACCAACTGTGAATTGTCGTCACTCAGTTTTGTAGTTTTCTAAATTACCCAAATAATTAGGAGAGGCTAATGAATATTTTGAAGAAATGGAACGAATTACCACATCTTGGAGCAAGCATTGCCGTTGTCACTTTATTGGGGCTTCAGGCACAGACAACGATTGCTGCAGACACGGCGAATGACGCAGATCCCGTGACTTATGCTGGCCACGTAGCCCGTATTATTAACGAGAATTGTGTGGTCTGCCACCGTGAAGGCGGCATTGGACCCATGGAGTTGAGCAGCTATGAACAAGTACGCCCTTGGGCTCCATTGATTCAATTGAAGGTGGCAAATCGGGAAATGCCTCCTTATGCCTATGACCATGATATCGGCAACCAAAACCTTCAGGGAGATTGGCGCCTTTCCGAGCAAGACATCGATACCGTAGTAGCTTGGGTTAATCAAGGATCTCCCCTAGGAAATCTTGAAGAACTACCCCCCCCACCGGCATTGCGAGATGTCGACGATTGGAATTTTGCTGAGCAATTAGGCCAGCCGGATATCGTACTCGCATCCAACCCGATCGATGTGCCTGCCAATGGCAACGACTTATGGGATAAGCACTTTATTTCTAGCGGCATCACCCAAGACCGTTGTATCAAGGCTCTTCAAGTTAAGCCTCGTGGCGACGCAAAGACAGTGGTCCATCATGCCAACACCTATTTTGCTGAAGTAAACGAAGACGGCAGTGTTGATCGAAAGCCGGTTACCGAATATGCCATGGGCAAGTGGGGCGAAATCGTGCCAGAGGGTGTTTGTCGTACAGCCTTTAAAGACAGTATGGTCCAGTGGGATATTCACATGTATCCCGGTGGCTTGGGCGGGACTGCACCAAACGCAGTGGTTGAGGACAATGTAGTGGAACTGGGTATATGGCTTCATCCGGAAGGGTATCAGGCCAAAATCACTCAGGACCTAGCTACATATCAGTTAGACCAAGGTGATCTGTTCATCCCACCTCATGGCACCGCTATGACTCAGGGGTTCCACTCCTTTGATCACCCGGTTCGGATCGACAGCTTTCAACCCCACGGGCACCTGCGCATGAATGCTGCCTCATTGGAAATTTTCTATCCAGAGACTGGCAAAACCGAATTGGTAAGTATGATATCCAACTGGAGTGCCACGTGGCATCACAGCCATCTCTATGAGCAAGATTCTGCGCCACTCGTACCGACCGGAGCGGTCTTAGTAACCAAGCAGTGGTATGACAATACGGCCAGCAATCCGAACAACCCTGACCCCAGGCAATGGGTAGGCTGGGGCCAGCGCACAGCTGATGAGATGTCGCATTCCTGGATTGCCATAAGCCATCTTGATGATGAGACTTATCAGGAGCTTGCACAGAAGCGGGAAAGTGATAAACAACCCCTAATACCATCCGGAGATTAGTGGATTACACTATACAACTCCTGCTAAAAATCGAAAAATAAGATTGGAAATTGATATTAATGAGACGTATTAAAACAGTTGTGGCCAGCGTAGTGTTGGTAGTAGTCACAAATATTGTAATGGTAGCTACTACTCACGCACAACAAGCAGCAAGACCTCTGCGCCCGCCTTCCCCGGGAGGTCTTGCTATAATTCCTTTCATGGAAGGCTGGTATGATAATGAGGACGGGACTGTCACTGTCTCGTTTGGATACCACAATAGAAATACTGAAGATGTAATCGTCCCACTGGGTGGCAATAATCGAATTGAGCCCGCCCAGCTGGACGGGATGCAGCCGGAAATTTATTTCCCAGGCCGACACCCCGGAGTCTTTGCCGTCACTATCCCCGCCTCAATGGGAGATGAATCTGTTTGGTGGCACATTAAAACCGGCAATCTGGAAGAGCTTAAAGTGCCTGGGGAGCGCGGTTCGAATGCTTATGAGCTTGATAGAAATCCACGGCCACAGGGGAGCGTGCAGCCACTTATCTGGTTTGAAAACGGTAGCAGTGGATCTGGTCCGGAAGGCGTCGTAGCGATTAATACTAGAACGATAGACGTCGGCACTCCGCTTACATTGGAAGTTGAGACCGAAGACCCATCTATTCGTGACCCTTCAAACCCTCTGTTTGCCAAGCCACTCGATACTCGGGTTATATGGTACAAGCACCAGGGTCCTGGCCAGGTGAGCTTTACTGAACATGCTTCTACGCCTTTCATCACCGCTTCGGCTCAAACAACCCGAGGAATGATACCTGTAGCTTCTTCCAGAGTGGCGATACCCGCCGGAAAGGGGCCGGCTAGGGTTATGGCTACTTTCTCGGAACCTGGTGAGTATATGATTCGAGCGCGGCTGGACAACTGGAATTCCTCTGATAGCGATGGTCTAGATCAGTGCTGTTGGAGCAACGCTTACCAGCGTGTAGTTGTTACACAATGAAAATAATAGATGCATTAAACGGCATTGATAAGTCAGCCCTCCAATCGATGTAAAGCTGTATCAAATCAGTTTTACATCGACATTATATTTCTCCGGTCGCAAAGATACGCGGCGAAAATATAGATAGTTGTCAGTTGATACTGGGTATCGCTCTAGATTGAATAACTGGTAACCGGTGGGATGTGCGCTTATGAAGCATTGTGCCGGGTCCCCTTTTCGTCGATTTGAATTTCTGCATGCACCGTGAGAATCCTTACCTGCGGGCATTACCCATTCCTTGCCATACGCGCTACTTTCGATACTTGGATATGCCGTAAGCATCTAAACACTGTAAGGTTATATACCTTTAAAAACTCTTTGATGTTATGTAACAATATGGTAGTTTAGCCGACTGAATGCATGTACCCCACAAGGAGAAGCAAGGAAACTTAATCACACAGTACTTACCAATACTACGAGCAGCACTTGAGGCCGGTTTATAAGCCTCAAACATGCAGCCAAGGAGAGAGTAAATGCCCAATAGATTTCGACGTAAGAAGCTTTCATATCTGATTCACACGGCCCTCATGTCTTCACTTGTAGCGCCGGCAATAGCCCAAGACGATGAGGTTGAAGAAATTATCGTCACAGGCTCCTACATTAGGAATAGTGCGTTCGCGCAGGATACAGCGGCAGATACAGTCACTGGTGCCGACGTTCTAGCATCAGGCTCGCCGAATATGTCGGAATACATACGCGATCTGAGCTATGTTCAGAACGTTGATATTATCAACGTTGTACTTGGCAGCCAGGACGGCAGCCAAACCGCTACTGGGGCCAGTTTCAACCTACGTGGCCTGGGTGAAAACTCCACTCTGACTCTCGTGGATGGCGTACGTACAATCGCTTCGCGCTTGAATACCGCCTTCCCAGACATCGCGATGGAACGGATGGAAATGGTGCTGGACGGTGGTTCCGCGCTGTATGGGTCCGATGCGGTGGCCGGCGTGGTCAACCTGATTCCCATCAAGGAATACGACGGAGTCAAATTCCGTACTTTCTATCAGAGGCCTGAAGATGGAAAGTTTGAAGAAATGCGTGTCTCCGCGTTATGGGGTAAGTCATGGGACAACGGTCTCAGTTATGTCGGATCCGCCGAAACCTATCAGCGCACACCCCTTATGTGGTACGAGCGCGGACGCGAACACCATGTATCCCGAGGCACCTCCAGTTCCGGAAACCCTGGATCATTTAAGCGGCTTGAGGGGGTCCCTGACGACCTAAGCACCATTCCACCAGCAGGAAAGAGCGGAGCTAGCATTGTGGGTCCCCGCTTGCTAGACCCTTCATGCGGAACGTTTAACGAAGGCTCGCCAACCCATGGCTACGGCCCCTCTCCCCTGCCATCTGGAACCATAAACAGTGGCAACTTCTGTACTTTTGAGTACAGCGCACAGAATGAAGTGGTTCAGCACCAACAAGAATATAACGTTTATAACAACCTTCAATGGGAAGCTGCCGACTGGTTGAGTTTTGGCTTCATGATGAATAACCACGCGCGTCTTAACCGAGACAGAAGCACATTTTCTTCGCCTAATCCGGCCAATAACCGATCAATGCTAGTGGTCCCAGAGGAGCACCCTGCCAACCCTTATGGGTTTGACGTGGCCCCTGATCTGTGGAGAATTTATACTCATCCCCTGCCAGAGTACCACGCTGATTGGATTACTGATGACACGTCTCGCATGTTCGCGGGGATCTATCAAGTCAATCGCGTCAAGCTGTCTGCAGACTATGACCTCGGCGACAGTACTTGGTCTGGTTATACCTACTACACCAAGCAAGAAAACTCAAATAGAAGGGATATCTCAGGTGTCTACTCATCCCGCCTGCAGCTAGCTCTTCGCGGGGAAGGTGGCCCCTCCGGTGATCAGTGGTTTAATCCCTTCGGCTCTAGAGACCCTCGATCTCCATATTATCAGCCAGGATTCGAAAACACCGCAGAACTAAATAACTGGATGCAGTACCAAAATCCAAACCATGTAACTTCACGTAACGCTCTGGATGTTTTTGAAACTATGCTCACGGGCGAAGTATTTGATGTTCCGGCCGGTGCTGTGCAGTTGGCCTTTGGCTTTCAATGGCGTGACTTGGAAGAGCGCACTTTTCAAGAGCCATTCGAAGCTATAGGAGAAAATTTCATCTGGGGAGTGAATGGCGAGCCTATAGCAGGCGACGAGGTATTTAACTCTGCAGTCCGCTCAGTGTTTGCTGAGATAGAAATTCCTATCTTAGAGAATCTGGCTATCAAGGCTGCGGTGCGGAGTGAGCAATTTACTGACCAAGGTCTGTCGACTACTACACCCAAGATTTCCGCGCGGTATGAACCAATTCCTGGACTGGCACTGAGAGCGTCTTGGGGCGAAAGCTTCTTGGCACCGACCTCATTCCAGACCCGAGCGGCCACTACCAACGAAAACTGCGGCGATATGTACAGCGGCAGTGACGACTTCAGCGGGCAACTGCTGCTTGGCGGACTGAAATGTGCATCGGGCAATCCAAATCTGGGCCCAGAACAGGCAGCGATTCTTAATGTCGGATTCACTTGGCAGGCAGAGGGCAGGCTTGAAGGCTTTGAGTTGTCCATGGACTATCAGGAAATTGAATATACTGACCGAATTCGTACTCTAACTGAGGATGACGTAACTCGGAACCAGTTCACAGCTATGCTTCGGGAAACTGGCCAGAGTGAAGGGTCCTATGACTCTACTCCCGGCTCAGCCTCTCGAAAGGCCGCCGATGCCTGGCTGGGTGGTCAGCCTGTTGGTGGTGCCGGCGGGAATATCTTCCGCGACCCTGATGGCCGTGTGGCACTTGTGCTGATTCAGTCAGCCAACGTAGCACAGTTTGATGTCAGCTTGGTTGACCTGAAAGCGAGTTATTCCTTTACTCCAGGCAACTGGGGAAGCTTCAACACACGTCTCAATGCCACGGTCTATACAGATTATCTCTTTACAGACAGTAAAGGTAATCCTACAGATGTTCTCGGAAAACAGAACGCGCGGACTAATATCGCCCCCCCAATTCCGAAAATAAAAATGGCGTGGCAAAACAATTGGTTCCGAAACAATCACAGTGCGTCGATGTCGGTAAGCTGGTTCAGTGCTATTGATCATGACGCCCAGATAGTTGACATGTATCAATTTGATGGACAGTATGTACCCCCCAGTGAAATTGATGAGGATCCTATCATCGATGTGCGCTACTCGTATTTCATGGAAGATTTCTTTCTCTTCGACAGCGCAGTTACCCTGTCTGCTGGAGTGAACAATCTCTTAGATTACAAGCCTACGTTGACTGGACAGATAGGAGGCTTTGAGTCTAGATTGATCAATAACTTTTATCGTCAATTCTTCGTGTCCATCGATTTCACCCCCGGCCGCTAAAAGCGTTGGTGATCGGCAGGCTGATTTTGGTTTTTAGGCCTGTCGCAGGAATATCTAGGGTACGTGTGGTGCCCTAGGTATTTTTGTATTGAGTT
>JAQCKF010000017.1 GCA_027592275.1 Pseudomonadota bacterium | reverse complement strand
TGTTTGCTGAGAGGGCAGCTTAGAATGAATTTCTCATCCTGCGAGTGGTACTAACTTAGGGGAAAGGTCAATGTCTCTCATCCGACCCTGGACGCCATATACAAAAAAGCCCCGCTGAAAGCGAGGCTATTTGTATATGGTGCCCAGGGTCGGAATCGAACCAACGACACGAGGATTTTCAGTAGACTGCGTGACCGATTCCCTAATTGAATCAATGAGTTAGAATTTATAAATCAGAGTGTGCTAAGAAGTGTGCTATAAATAAGACGATTGATCGGGCTCAAACTACTGTATTTTTACTCTGACCCCACTTATTACCATAGATTGCTTCTATTTCAGCATATGCTTGATGACATTGATTACATCTTTGAGTTGGCTCAGATCATCCGTAGAACGCTTGACCAACAATGTGCCTTGCAGTGTATTGAACAACATGCGAGAAAGCCGAGCTGGAGTTTCCTTGAAATTTAGCTCGCCGTTTTTGCGTCCAGTGCGCAAAATGACTTCCAGCCACCTTTGATGATCTTCCATAAATTGCTTAACTTCTGCACGCATTTCCTCCGGCAATGCTGGAACTTCGCCTGCGAGTGCGCCGCACAAACAAACAGTATCGGGCGTCGATGCAAAGTGTAGGTACGGTGAAAAGTAGAATTCCAGAGCCTCCCAGGTGGTTTTGTCAGGATCTTTTTTGATCGCTTCGAGCTGTAAGGCGAAGGTGTCGCGATAACGTTGGATGATAGCGACACCCAAGTCCGCTTTACTTGGAAAGTGATGTATGACGCTTGGCTTTTTTATGCCCACTTGAACAGCGATGTCTTGAAAACTCATCGCCGTGTATCCGCGTGTCTGAATCAGTTCCTGACCAATATCTAGAATTTTGGTCGCAGTATCTGTCATTGTGTCAACTCGGGTGTATGGGCTTTTACGAAGGGTAGCAGAGCATCGAGTATATCAGGAAGATAGGGAGCGAATGTAAAAGAAGAATTCGGGATAAGTGTGGTCGCCGCTCTGGTATTGGTGATGGGATGCAAATTATCAATGTAAGAACCGTGGTGGATGATGAGAGTGGCGGGAATTTTTAGTGCTGCTAAATCTTTGTCATCCATGCCTAACGCCGTTTGCTCGCCTGTGGCCTGCAGATGTTCTGCGGAGGTTTTCATTGCGGCTCGAAAATCGGCAATGTCTGCATCGAAAAAGCGTTCTCGTTTTGCTGGGGTATTGCGTTCTAAATAAGCACTCCATAGTGGTGTTTCGCTTAGTGCCTCCATGGTCATAATCGGTGAGGCGGTTTCGTGCTCCCTAGTGATGAGTTTTTCGTCGTGGAGATATTTGAGGAAGTAGTCCTCTGACAATCGGGTTGCTGCGTATGTGCCTCCGGTCAGAGGCGCCAGTACCAGAGCTGCTACATCTTCAGGATAGCGAGAGGAAACTATCATGTTTGAGCGGCCACCGGAGGACATGCCATAAAGTGCTACAGGAGCAACGCCAAGACGATCAATCAAAACGTGCAGGTCCTCTCCCTCTTCGACCATTTGAGGTTCACTACCGAACGTGATTTCTGATTGACCTAAATTGCGCCGATCATAAGTGATGACTCTAAGTTCAGGTGCTAAAGCTGCCACATTTCGTGCAAAGCCTCCAAAGCCAACGGTATCTCCGTTACCGCCTGGTGTAATGATCAGCGGAATGGTGCTATTGGGATTAAATATTTCAACGTGCAGGGTGACGTCACGTTCTGGTCTGAGATTGATGGCGTGAGTCTGCATCTCCACATTTTCGGCACCCGCCACCGGTAAAGCATTGAAGTACACTTCGAAATAGGTGTTGTTCGCAGCGCCCCGAAATAGAGTGACATCTACTTCGTCATTATGGATATCGATATCAGCTTCATCTTCCGCCGCGAAAAGGTTCGGTAGGGAAACAAGAGCTGCCATAAGTGCCGTTGTGATTAGAGTTGCTAGCTTGATGTGATTGGTCATAAATTTTCCGTGTAAGTGTAGTTTTGAATCTATACTACCTACCGTTCGGTAGGTAGTCAATCTGCAGAAAGAAAATAGATTCGTTTGCCAGCGTTTCCGATCGATTTGTCTAGCGAGAATTATTAGTGGTAGTAAAGGAGGTAGATTTATTCTTAGAAAAGAGATGGCGGCTCGGGACGGAAGAATCCAAACAGGCTTAGGCCTGTTTGTCCCCTACGGGCTTCGCGCTGACGCGCTCGTAGCTGATTGCTTCGCAATCGGTCGAACTGCATCAGCAGTTCTCATCAACCCCTCAACCCCATATACAAAAAAGCCCCGCTTTAGCGAGGCTGTTTGTATATGGTGCCCAGGGGCAGAATAATCCAAACAGGCTTAGGCCTGTTTGTCCCCTTCGGGCTTCGCGCTGGCGCGCTCGTAGCTGATTGCTTCGCAATCGGTCGAACTGCATCAGCAGTTCTCATCAATCCCTGCACCCCATATACAAAAAGCCCCGCTTTAGCGAGGCTGTTTGTATATGGTGCCCAGGGGCAGAATCGAACTGCCGACACGAGGATTTTCAGTCCTCTGCTCTACCGACTGAGCTACCTGGGCATTTTTAAGCTGCTGTGCTTGTGAATCCTTCGTTAAAGCCCAAGATCTCTCTCAGTCACTTACTAATGTAAGCTCCCTCGCTCGATTTGGACTTTGCCTCGTCTTCACGGCGCTCGCGATGCTTAAAATCAGTAAATTGATTTAGAAACCATCGATTTGCGCAAGCCGCGTATTAAATAGAATCTCGGCTTTTTAGTCAAGAGAGTGGTCGAATTTACTCGCTTTCGGGCACATAGCCCTCGGCTTTGTCGAAATCCTCGTTATTAAGGAACTTATCCATCTCCGAAAGCAGGTATTTGCGGTCGTCGGCATTCATCATATTGAGCTGCTTTTCGTTGATCAGCATGGTTTGCTGAGTCTGCCATTCTCCCCAGGCTTGTTGTGACACGCTCTCAAAGATTTCTTGTCCCTTTGGTCCGGGGTAGGGAGGTGCTGCCAGGGCAGGGAGTTCTTTGTCGTACTTCTTACAGTGGACCATGCGTGACATAGCTGTTCTCAGTGTGCTGTGAAAGGTGTTATGAATTCTCGGCAAGATTGTTCAGGAGTTTCTTTACTGGAGCTGCCAAGCCGACTTCTAGAGAATGGTCTAAAGGGTACCAGAGCCAGCGATCGGTTTCCGCTATTTTATCCAGTTTAATGGCACGGATTCGAACTGGGGTTATGTCTAGGTGGTAGTGTGAAAAGCTATGGCGAATTTTCTCTAATTCTTCGCTCACGTTGTCCGCCCCGCTATCAATACAGGCGCCCACTAACTTAGGTGCAGAGTTCGGCTGGGCCGACTCGGGAAAGCTGTAGAGTGATCCCCAGATTCCTGTAGCAGGCCTTTTCTCCAAGAGCACTTCCCCGGCTGCGTTCTGCAGAATAAACATCGCTACCGACTTCACCGGTAGAGATTTCTTTGCCTTCTTGCCTGGGAATTCAGCAACGCGATCTTGTTGACGGGCTCCACAATCTAGTTGGAAGGGGCAGTCCTGACATGAGGGCTTGCTGCGAGTGCAGACAGTTGCACCAAGATCCATGATCGCTTGTGTGTAGTCTTCGACGCGCTCATGGGGTGTTAGAGACTCTGCGATTTCCCATAGCTGTTTCTTTACCGTGGACTGTTCGGGCCAGCCGGAAATGCAGTGGTATCGAGCTAAGACGCGTTTTACATTGCCGTCGAGAATAGGCGCGCGGACGCCCATGGAGATCGCTGCGATGGCCCCTGCAGTGGATTGCCCAATTCCATCTAGTCCCATCAAGCCTGCAACGGTATCTGGAAATGAGCTGCCGTTGGTTTCTACGATAATCTTGGCCGCTTTGTGCAGATTGCGTGCCCGAGCGTAATAGCCTAGTCCTGTCCAAAGATGGAGGACCTGATCCGTCTGCGCTGCCGCAAGCTCCTGAATCGTCGGGAACCGGCCCATGAAGCGCTCGAAGTAGGGAATGACGGTGGTGACCTGGGTCTGTTGTAACATTATCTCTGAGATCCACACGCGGTAGGACGTGCGGTCGGTTTGCCACGGGAGATCGTGACGACCGTGTTTATCAAACCATTGCAGGAGTCGTTTTGCGAAGGGAGGGTTAGTGCTTGGCATAAGCCGATTCGGTTGAGGTGCTAATTGAGAAGATTACGAAGCAGGCCTCTTACACCATCGCTGACTTCGGGTGGGAGCTGGTCGGTGATGACTTCATCGAGTCGGTCTATAACTGCGTTAGTGCCTAACTGCGTAAATATCTCTCGAACACGAGTAAAGTCGGGGCGGCAATACTGGTTAACTTCGTCCTCGAAAGCTGCAGCACACTCTATTGGCCAGGATACGTCGTGATAGAGTTCGTCTACTTGAATTGTCTGCAGATAGGGTTCGCCTAGAATGCTGAATTGCAGATCGTAGTCGAAGTCTCGTTGCTGCAAATCTATGCCGCCTGTTCCGGAGATGTCGAAATTATCCATGCGCATATTGATCTGTTGGTTTTCAGAGAGTCCGTTGTTGAAAAGGATGAAACCGCCAAGCTCAGCGAAGCGAATAACATCCGGCCATTGCTCTATAGTTCCCCCGGTAGGGCTGAGGGCGGAAATAGCAGTGAATACCTGCTTTATCACGCCGATGTCGACGCTATTCTCGGTAATCGCAAAGGTGCTGGATCCGTTTAGTGAATCCATCATCTCGTTTGTGGTTTGCCCGGTAGCAGTAAGATCAACTTCGACGTCTAGGTTTCCGGTTACTGAATTGAGCCTAGACACGCTGGGCGCTAGGTTTGCTAGGTTCAATTGGCTTAACACTAGCTGCGTGCTAAGCATGGCCTCCTCACTGCGGCCGTCTACTCGTATGTTGCCTGCTACGCTTCCTTTAAAAGTTGCAACTGGTTGTAGCTCAATATCGAGCACGCCGTCTTCGATATTGGTAAAAACATTGATGCCGCTAAACAGCAGATCATTCGCTACTACTGATTCGATGGCGATCGAGCCGAAAACATTAAATGAGTTGAGCAGCTCGATAGGGATCGCGGTGCTTGTTGCAGGGGCAGTCGTGGCGATAACGATATTGTTTGGCTCTATTGTGGCTGCCCCATTGCTGGAGACTGCGGTGGCGTCTATTGCAACTTCTGAATCTAGAAAGGGCGAAATATCGATCTGGTTGCTGACTACTTCATAACTAATATTCGCTGGCAATAAATTGGCAGCAAATCGAATCTCGGCATTGGCTTCTATTCTACTTTCAGACAATTGTGCAATTAGCTCAGGGACTTTGATGCCGAACTCGTCGCCACTAAAGCTTGCTGTAACGCTTGCCTGTGGGTTTTCTGCAATTGAAAAAAGCATGCTGGTCGCGTCGAGTTCGCTTGCCGTTTCTCTAATTCCAATTGTCTGCAGCAGGCCGAAGACATCGAAATCGTTCGAGGCGAGAGAGCCGTCAAACGTGATGTCATCGTTTAGCCCGCTTATGTGCAGATCACCTTGTAATAACATTGGTGTGACGTTGAAGCTGATATTCTGTATATCGATGTTGCCTGCATTTATGTCGGCAATAATGTCGCCTCGGAAACCCATCGCTATAGGTTTGGTCATGCCATTGTTTAGAAAGGTGAAGTTCACATCCACATCGAATGGATTGCCGTCGATGTTGGTGTTGCTGCTCGCAAGGTTGAGATTTTTGACGCTGTAACGCAGGCCTTGTGAGAGGTCTTGAATGTCGATACTGGCATTGTTGATCCGTAAGCGCTCGAAGGAAACCGAGACGATGTCGGAGTTTGTGTCGGTAGAAGCTGCGTTGCTTTGCTGTTCGGTGGACGGCGTGAGGGGTGCGTCCGAATTGGTAGTGTTACTGAAACTGGGAGTCTCAACATCCCAATTGCTCTTTCCAAGCGCGTCAATGTAGTAGTTGATATGAAAATCATCCGTAGACAGTTCGCGGATAAAAATTTCACCTGAGATCAGGGCGCGCAAATCTACCTGAAGCAAGGCTGCAGTTGTGGAGGCAAGTTCCTGGGGAGAAGCTGGATTTTTGAGCCGGACGTCGTTGAGGGTTAAGCCAACGCTGGGGAAAAACGCAATGTCCATATCCCCTGCGATGGTGAGCTCATAGCCAGTGCTGGACAAGACGGCAGCTTGAATAGCTGCTTTATTCTGGTCTGTATTAACGGACATGAGCAGGATCACTCCGGCCACTATTGATAGCAGGATTAGGCCAAGTAGTAATCTGGCGAATGTCTTAATCATTTATTCCCAGTAATGGTGGTTTGAGGTGCACAAACCTACCTGATTTCGCAAATAACCAATGCTAGTGGTTCCATGGCTTGCGGGCCGCTTAGTTTAACGGATTGACTTCTCACTTGCACGATGGAGCTTACATGGCGAGGGTGAGGCTTGAATTGCCCATAGTTGCTGCTTTCATTGCGCTAGAGCGGGCATTATAATGCGTTCTTTCCAGCGGGACGTAAAACCCCCTTAACTAGCAAGCAGCGGCTTTGATAATCCAGGCCCGCATGTTGGCAATCTCAACTACAGTGACCGACCTAATGAGAACAGCATCAGTAGAACGCAATACTAAGGAAACACAGATTTCGGTAACTGTGAACCTCGATGGCAGCGGCAAGCTTGAAGTCGATACTGGGCTACCGTTTCTGGACCATATGTTGGATCAGATAGCGCGGCACGGGCTGATAGATATTTCCGTAAAAGCGGTGGGCGATCTCGAGATCGACGCGCATCACACGGTTGAAGACATCGGTATCACGCTTGGCCAGGCTTTCGATAAGGCTCTAGATAGGACTGGGATTCGCCGCTATGGACACGCCTATGTGCCGCTCGATGAAGCGCTCTCGCGCGTGGTAATCGATTTTTCTGGTCGGCCGGGATTGGATTACCATGTTCAATTCGTCAAAGGCACTGTAGGCGCATTCGATGTTGATCTGTTTCATGAATTCTTTCAGGGCTTTGTGAATCACTCTCTAGTGACGCTGCACATCGACAATCTCCGTGGTAAGAATGCACACCACCAGATCGAGACTATATTTAAGGCTTTCGGTCGCGCTGTGCGCATGGCGGTCGAAGCCGATCCTCGACAGGAAGGTGTTGTACCATCCACTAAAGGGTCGCTATAAGAAGACTGCTTGGTATGGCCGGCAACTCCTTTTTTTAAAGCACGCTAATCGAACTAACATTGACTAGTTTTAAGATGAATAAAATCGCAGTAATTGATTACGGCATGGGTAATCTGCATTCGGTTGCGAAGGCATTGGAACATGTCGGCCGCGAATTAGACGAGCAAGTTGAAGTTGTCGTGACCTCCGACGCGAATGTGATAGCTGACGCCGATCGCGTTATCTTTCCCGGGGTTGGTGCGATTCGTGACTGCATGGCAGAAATCTTGCGCTTAGATGTCGATCAGATTGTTAAAGACGCCATCCAATCAAAACCTGTACTTGCCATCTGCGTCGGAATGCAGGCGTTAATGAATACTAGTGAAGAGAATGGCGGCGTCAAATGTCTAGGCTTCCTTGATGGAGAGGTACGATATTTTGGTGACGATCTAATTGATAGTGATGGGCTGCGTTTAAAAGTGCCGCACATGGGTTGGAACCAAGTAAGTCAAACTATCGATCACCCTTTATGGAAAGACGTGCCAGACAATAGCCGTTTCTATTTTGTCCATAGCTACTATGTGCAGACGCAGCAGCAGGACATGGTCACTGGGGTCACAAGATACGGGAATGACTTCGTCGCCACACTCGCTGACAACAATATTTTTGCAGTCCAGTTTCACCCCGAAAAGAGCCAAACAGTAGGTCTAACTCTGCTGCGTAATTTTCTATTATGGGATGGCACGGTTTAGCACTTTAGATACAAACCAACTTATAAGTTTGAACCTAGTTTAAGAGTAATGAAATGTTAGTCATACCAGCAATAGATTTGAAAGATGGTCAGTGTGTCCGCCTCAAGCAGGGGCGTATGGAAGACTCTACGGTTTTTTCTGATGACCCTGTGAGCATGGCCGGTATTTGGAAGGCTAAAGGTGCGCGACGCCTGCACATTGTTGATCTTAACGGCGCTTTCGCCGGTACTCCAGTTAATGCTGAGATTATCACCAAGATCGCTGCCACCTATCCCGATTTACCGATTCAGATTGGTGGCGGCATTCGAAGTATGGAGAACGTTGAGTTCTATATTAACGCGGGTGTTAGTCATGTGATTATTGGCACACAGGCGGTGAAGAAGCCTGAATTCGTAAAAGAGGCATGTGAAGCCTATCCAGGTAGAGTTATCGTCGGTATCGACGCTATCGAAGGCATGGTGGCAACAGAAGGTTGGGCGGATGTGTCCGATGTTTCTGCTGTCACTCTAGCGGAAAAATTCGCGGATTATGGCGTGGCAGCAATCGTCTACACCGATATTAACTGTGATGGCATGATGGGCGGTGTAAACATTGAGGCGACTAAAGAGTTGGCGGATCACTCGCCTATTCCGATCATAGCTTCCGGTGGAGTTAGTAAATTAGCTGATATTGCTGCGATTCGCGAGGCCTCCGAAGCCTCCACCGGCGGTGGAATTATGGGTGTAATAACGGGGCGTGCAATCTACGAAGGTAGTCTCGACCTTGCGCTCGCTCAGCAACTCTGTGACGAATAATTAGCAGCAATTGGAAGAATTTCTAAGATGGCCCTAGCTAAACGAATAATCCCCTGTCTCGATTGCGATAATGGACGCGTTGTAAAAGGCGTCAAGTTTCTTGATATCCGTGACGCCGGAGACCCTGTCGAAGTGTCCAAGCGCTACTGCGATGCTGGTGCCGATGAGATTACCTTTCTGGATATCACTGCTAGCCACGAGGGGAGAGAGACGACTGTTCACACAGTCGAGGCGATTGCCAGCCAGGTATTTATTCCTCTAACTGTTGGCGGCGGCATACGCACGCTGGAAGATATTCGCACCATGTTAAACGCCGGAGCGGATAAGGTCGGGATCAATACCGCAGCGGTCGTCAATCCGGAATTTGTTCGTGAGGCAGCAGAACGTTTCGGGTCGCAATGCATTGTAGTTGCGGTCGATGCGAAGCGGGTATCTATCGATGGCGAGCCGCCGAAGTGGGAAATATTCACTCATGGTGGTCGCAAGTCAACAGGCATTGACGCCATTGCGTGGGTTAAGCGCATGGTGAGTTTTGGTGCAGGTGAGATATTGCTAACTAGCATGGATCGAGATGGCACGAAGAGTGGGTTCGATCTGGAGCTCAATCGTGAAGTGAGTCGTGCTGTGCAAGTGCCGCTAATTGCGTCCGGTGGTGTGGGGAATCTTCAGCATTTGGTAGATGGTGTGTTGGAGGGTGAGGCCGATGCGGTGTTGGCTGCTAGCATCTTTCACTTTCAGGAATATTCCATCCAGGAAGCGAAGCAGTATATGGCGGACAAGGGAATCGAAGTTCGACTTTAGGCCTCTATTCCTTGCACTAAATTTCTAGCCCTTCCTAAACCGATTTAGTTTAAATCGCTCTGAGCGAAAGAGCCCGTTGTGTTGCTTGCCCGAGCTGGCTTGAATGCATTAATGCCCTTAAGTACATTTAGTGCCTCGTTCAAGGGGTAGTCATTGACTAATACTTCCTCGGCTGAGATCAGCGCTTGAGCGAGTCTCGCGTTCTCTGAACCTGGGCCGTTGCCATTTCCCAAGTGACCATCTAGATCCGATTCGTTGTACTGCATTACGTTGGTAGAGCGCCGCGTAACGAATGCCTCTTCAACGATGATGTCCGGTTCGATGCCCTGTGCCTGAATCGATCGACCGCTTGGCGTGAAGTACAACGAAGTAGTTAGTTTTATCGCGCGTCTATCGTCCAATGGCAATACGGTCTGGACGGACCCTTTGCCGAAGCTGCGTGTACCCATGATGATCGCGCGTCCATGATCCTGTAGAGCGCCGGCTACGATCTCTGAAGCTGATGCGGAGCCGTTGTTTATTAGAACGACTAATGGCACGTCGCCGGCCACTGTTTTGCGCGTCGCAGAAAAATCTAGACCGGTCTGTTCTAACCGACCCTCGGTGTACACGATTCGCCCTTCATTGATGAATGCATCAACCACGCCTACAGAAGCCTGCAGTATTCCGCCGGGATTGTTGCGTAGGTCTAATACCATGCCCTTGATGGGCTGATCGATGGCTGTGTTTTCTGCAATCAATTCTTCGATTTCTTCTTCGAGCTCGTTGCCGGTGTTTACGCGGAACTGCGAGATGCGTAAGTAAGCATAGCCCGGAGCAATCATTCGGCTGCGCACACTAGTGGTGGCGATGATTTCGCGCGTTATAGTCACGTCGAAAGGCTCTTGCCCTTCTCTGGCAATAGTAACGGTGACATCGGTACCGGGTGCGCCGCGCATCATCTGCGCCGCTTCCTCGGGCAGCATTTCTCGAAGGGGTTTACTGTCTATTTGGATTATGAGATCGCCAGCCTTAATACCTGCGCGATCAGCTGGAGAGTCGTCGATAGGGCTGATAACTCGAATGTAACCATCCTCGCGACCAACTTCAACGCCTAGCCCGCCGAACTCGCCAGTAGTTGATTCTTCCAGTAGGTCGAAATCTGCGCCTGCCATATAGGAGGAGTGTGGGTCGAGACCTGCGAGCATCCCGCGAATCGCGTTTTCCAATAGCGTCTGATCGTCGACCTCTTCTACATAGGACATGCGAATGCGGTCGAGGGCTTCAGTAAACATTCTTACTTCATTCAAGGGAAGCGGCAGTGTTTCCTGTCGGTCCTGGGCACTCGCCTGTGTTGGCAGGGCCAAGCCTAGCAGCAGCGACAGGGAAAGCTTCGCTACGGCCAGTGCAGATAGGTGATTCTTCGCTGAGAAAAGTGGCAATGCAGATGGGACAAAATTCATAGCTAAATCCTGATTATTCTTTGCCTGTTAAGGCCGTTTTGGCGGTTTGAGGTGACGGTCTTTCGGCCTTTGGTAGATGTATATACGATTAATCCTAGTGTTTCAGTTTATTCCTAAATAGGCAAATTCGATGAGACTGTCCTCACATAGGACGAGAAAGGCTCATCGGGGAGAATATTTCACTCGGAGAACCATAGGGCTGGGTTTTGAGCCTCGCCATGATGGCGTATCTCGAAATACATGCCTGGGCTGGGCTGGCTGTTTCTTTGATTTCCTGTCAGTTCATTGGCCATGCCCGAAGTTGACACAATATCTCCGGTGTCTACCCAGTCGCCAGCCTTCTTCGATAGTGCCTGATTTGCGCCATATAGAGACATATAGCCGGAGCCATGGTCAACGATTACCAGTAGGCCGGTGCCTCTTAGCCAGTCGGAGAACACTACGCGGCCAGGATGTATTACCTGAACGGGAGTGCCTTCGCTCACAGCTATTGTTATTCCTTGCCGGGTCAGATTTCCCTCGCCGTAGCGCGAGCCAAAGCGATCAGTAATCTGTCCAGTAACGGGCATTGGAAGCTTGCCGAGTTGCGAATCGAATGGAGAGCGCTGCATGGCCACTGGAATGTCTGCGACGGCGCGATTGATTTGCTCTACCAGATCCTGCAACTGCGCTTGATCGATTTCTAGCTGCTCCAGTTGGGAGCTACGCGATGCAATGTCGGCGCGCAATTGAGTGAGAGCAAGTTCGCGCTCGATTTTAGAGTCATTGAGGCTCTGTAGGGAATCACTCAGCGTTAGTTGTTCGGTTTCGAGATCGGCAGCATTGGATTCTAGTTGTTCATTAACCGTCTGAACTTCGTCTAGGGTTTTCTGAAATGATGCGATGCTGTCCAGTTGTGCCTGTGTAAAAAGTCGATGGTAGTGGAGCATGCGCGCGCTCTTAGAAATGTCTTCTTGGTTTAACAGGAGTTCTATGGCGCTTTGATTGCCTGCCATGTACGCGGTGCGAATAGCCTGTTCGAGGATTTTAATTTGCGCGTTTTTTTCACTACTCAACTGGTCTGCTTCTCGTGAGAGGGATGCAATTTTAGATTCGGTTTCGGCCAAGGCTGCTTGAGTTGCAGTAATTGATTGGCTGAGTGTGGAAATCTGTAAATCTGCTTGTTGTAGGTTCTGAACCTCAATTGACTGCGCGGACTTGGCTTCACTGAGCCAAGATTGAATTTCACCAATCGCGTTGCCAACTGCGGCTAGTTCTTGTTGTGCTTCTTCGCTGCTCTCGGCGGCATTGATTGGAATGAATGACCAGGCACAAAAAAAGATAGCAGAAAGTCCCAGAGCCAACTTCATTACCAAATTAGTTTTTCGCAGTAACTGTTTCATCGAATGGCAATGTTATCGCTGGTTCGCTAACTCGAAACTTTAGCTTAGTCTAGAAGGATTTTTCCGGTCATCTCGACTGGTATTGGCATGTCTAATAAGGAGAGAAGTGTAGGGGCAAGATCTGAAAGACTGCCAGCACTGATGAATTGTCGGCCGCTAGTCCCTACATATACCAGAGGAACGGGACCGCTGGTGTGCGAGGTAAGCGGCTGGTTGGTTTTCGGATCCAGCATCTGCTCTACGTTGCCGTGGTCTGCTGTGATCAGTAACTCGGCGCCTGATTCTTCAGCCGCAGCAACGATCTGTTCCAGGCATTTATCTACAGCTTCTACAGCCTTCACCGCTGCATCGAAATCTCCCGTGTGTCCTACCATGTCGCCATTGGCGTAGTTGCAGATGATCGCGTCATATTTTTGTGAGCGTATCGCCGATACTAGTGCGTCAGTGAGTTCGAAGGCAGACATCTCAGGTTGCAGGTCGTAAGTTTTTACATCTGGCGATGGAATCAGAATGCGATCTTCGTTGTTGAATGGTTCCTCACGGCCACCATTAAAAAAGAAGGTAACGTGTGCGTATTTTTCAGTTTCTGCGATACGTAATTGAGTTTTGTTCTGATCGGCCAAATATTGTCCAAGCACGTTGTCGAGCTTATTTGGCGGATAGGCGCAGCTCGCAGGAATGTTTGCCGCGTATTCGGTAAGCGTTACGAATTCGCTGAGCTTGGGTTTAACGCTGCGCTGAAATCCATCGAAATCTTCGTCGACAAATGCGCGAGTAATTTCTCGTGCACGGTCGGCGCGAAAATTCATGAACACGACAACGTCGCCGTCGGAAACTGTCGCGGGTGCATCGGATTCAGAACCTACCAGACTTGCTTGAACAAATTCATCGTCTTCGCCACGTTGATAAGCTGCTTCTACCGCAGCGGTAACATCGTCGGAATGAAATTCTGCTTTAGCCTGCGTGAGCAGGTCGTAGGCTGGTTGGACGCGGTCCCAGCGATTGTCTCTGTCCATGGCATAGAAGCGGCCGCAGATTGATGCAACGCGTCCCTTGCTAGAGCCTAGTAGTGTCTTTTCCGCACGCAGCAGAGAGGGAAGTGCGCTGCGCGGAGGTGTATCGCGTCCATCCAAGAACGCGTGTAGAAATATCTTAGGCGCGCCATTACGAATCGCGAGTTCGATCATGGCTATAATTTGGTCTTCGTGGCTGTGAATTCCGCCGCCGGACATGAGTCCGAAAATGTGCAGCGCTGAATCAGCATCGATAGCCTTCTGCACGGCACCAGTCAGAACAGGATTTGAGAAGAAGGTGCCTTCTTCTATGTCTTTGTCGATTCGAGTTAGGCTCTGGTAGACAACTCGGCCAGCGCCTAGATTCATGTGGCCTACTTCGGAATTGCCCATCTGCCCGGCTGGGAGTCCGACCGACTTGCCTGAGGTATTGATCAGGGTGTGTGGCTTGCCATCCCACAGTGAATCCCACATTGGGCTGTTCGCGCTATGGATGGCGTTGCTGCTGGTTTCTTCGCGATGGCCCCAGCCATCCAAAATTAGAAGTACTGCGGTCTTCTTCTTACTGCTGTCGAAATCGCTCATGGGGTGCTTCTAAGTCCTGTCTTTAGCTCGCTAACTGAAGACGCCATTATCCTTGAAAGCGATATTCATAGCGAGAAGCTTGGGCCGTGCGCGTAATCTACTTATCATGATCTGGCAATCGGACTTCGGGGCCCTAGTTGTCTGCGTGAGACCTTCTTAAAGCTGCAGGACACGTGTATACTTGCACCCTTTTTTGCGGCGCCACTTTTACTTGGGTGCGTGCGCAATAGAATCAGATAGAGCCCCTGGCGCGCGAGCCAGTTTAGAAATACTGAGAAGATAATGGCGCAATTTTTAGAATTTATTGGCAATCACCTCCTGCTATCCAGCCTCTGGTTGGTTTCGTTTGCGGCTATCGTCTTCTACCATCAGCGTACTGGCAGCAAGGGAGTAGGGCCACAGCAGGCGGTTATGCTCATCAATCGTAGCGATGCCATAGTTGTGGACGTCCGTGACAAGAAGGAGTTTGAAGCCGGGCACATCGTAGGCTCTATCAATATTCCTCTTGCAAAAATAGATCAGCGGATGACAGAACTGAAGAAGCATCAAGAGAAGCCAGTAATCGTGGTCTGCAAATTAGGCCAGCAATCTGGTGAGGCGGCGAAGAAGATTCAAGAGGCGGGGCACGAGCAGGTTTACAAGCTGTCCGGTGGAGTGACCGAGTGGAAGGCTCAGTCCATGCCATTGGTCGTCTAGATTTGATAAGCTCACACAATTGACTGTAAATAAGACTGTAAATACATAGGATTAATCATGGCAGAGAATGAAGGAAACAACGCAGAAACTGTTGCAGCACCTGCTGCAGACCAGCCCGAGGGCCCACAATTCGCCTTGCAGCGCATCTATTTGAAAGATTCTTCTTTCGAATCTCCACGCAGTCCTGCGGTATTCCAGGGGCAATGGCAGCCGAAAATCAACTTCGATATTAAGACGAAAAACTCCAAGATTCAGGATAACGTTTTCGAAGTGGTTTTGGTGCTTACAGTTGAGGCGACACTCGAAGAGGAGCCGGGATTCGTAGTGGAAGTGCATCAAGCTGGCGTATTCACTGCCAAAGACTTCGACGATGTTCAATTAGAGCAGTTATTGGCTACCGTTTGTCCAAATATTCTCTTCCCGTATGCTCGAGAGGCTATCGATTCACTAGTGGTGAAGGGTAGTTTTCCTGCGCTTATGCTAGCTCCAATCAATTTTGATGCGCTGTATGCACAGCAAAAACAGGCTGCTGAGGCTAACGCTAACGCCAACGGCGAAGCTTCCGCACCCGAACTGGCAAGCTAAGAAGCTTAGTTACCTGCAGCGAAGCCTAGCTGACGCCAGGCTTCGTATACTACGACAGCTGTGGCATTGGAAAGATTCAAGCTACGACTGTTGGGCAACATCGGTATTCTCAGAAGGTTCGCTGGGCCTAGCTGTTCTCTGATCTTATCTGGTAAACCGCGGGTCTCCGGCCCGAATATCAGGAAATCCCCCTCTTCAAAGCGGTATTCGCTGTAGTGCATTGTGGCTTTGGTGCTAATTCCAAGCAGTCGATTCTCACCCTGCTGGCGCATGAAGTCTTGCCAGTCCTCATATTGCGAAATACCAGCAAATTCGTGATAATCCAGCCCTGCCCTACGCATTCTCTTATCATCGAGATCGAAGCCATAGGGCTTTATTAGGTGCAGGTGTGAACCTGTATTTGCAGCTAAACGGATAATATTTCCGGTGTTTGGAGGTATTTCAGGCTCAAAAAGCACGATGTTGATCAAAAATTCACCAGTTTAGTAGACAGCGTTCACTTAACAATTATTACAATCGAGGCTATTTGGGGAGCCTGGCTATTCGAAACCTTCCCGCTTTTGCCCGAAGAATTGTGACTGAGCAGGCACTTCTTCCCAAGCCTATTCATATTATCCCTAGTTTATCCCACTGATTGCAGCATTTTGTTTTAGAATTTAGTAGCTTAAACGGTATTCTTGATGATTCTTACGCTTTGGATGCAACTGGAAGTGGATTTGCCGTGGCAGCTGTCGGCTTTAATACGCGCGTTCAAGGAATCCGGTACCAGACAGGCGACGATCAAATTGATGGGCCTGGGGATATTACTATTGATGGTTTGCCCGATGGCATACCCGACACGGATTCCCAGCTCTGGGATAATCTGGTAACTCCAAATTTTGGAGCTGACACCACAGCGGGTGGCTACAAAATTCAGATTAGCTCCACAACTACCGCGCCAGTAGTAGTGGCAGCACCGCCAGGTGGCTTTTGCACTCTTACTGATACAGATTTCACAAGCTTCACGAATGGTGCGCAGACGCATACCATGACTTTTGATGAAGTGGGCATTATCGATCTCGAAGCTGTCTTGTTGGATTTAGCAAACGCCCCTGCAGACTACCTCTCGTCGAATACCCAATTAACTGGCCATGTTCGCGATGTAGGCCGTTTCTATCCCGCTACCTTTGAGCTCTCTGCCGGTGCAATACTATCCAGAATACAAGCCGCCAGCACGCCAACTATGATGTGCATCGATCCCATTAGTGCCTTCACTTATATGGGTGAAGAGTTTCAAGTAAGCGCGCTGCTAGAGGCACAGAACGCTCTGGGAGTTCGCACGAGGAATTACGTTGGAGGCGCGGGCGCTACTGACTTCGCGAAGCTGGAAGCCGCCAATCTGCCAGAAGGTAGTTTTTTCATCTTCGAAGAATTGGTAGGTGTGGACAACGATCTGTCAACGCGTCGGGCCTTTGGTACTAGTGATCCCGATATATCATGGCCGGGTGCAGCAATTGCCGAATCGAATTTAGGCATTGGATTGCTAGGTGGTAATTTAGTCTTTAACAGGCAGGCTGATGGATCGGAAGATGGCCCCTACATAACACTCAGCATAGGCTTGACTACATCCGATAGCGACGGAGCTGTTCTGGAATTAGACATAGACCTAGATGAGATCGGGCCGCTTGCGGATGACGTGGCGCTTGTAGCAACTGAAACTTTCCGTTATGGCAGATTGATGATCGACAATGCCTTTGGTCCGGAAACTGAGGACTTGGCGATACCGTTTAGAATTGAATATTGGAACGGGAGTGATTGGGCAACGAATACACTCGATAGCTGCACCATTCTAACTTACGACGCCTCGGAGGATGACGCGACACTGCGCTCAGCTTTCTATGTTGACGACTCTTGGGAAGGTGTTTTGGATGGCGACTCAGATGGTCAAGATGACGGCGAGACTGTCATCGAGAACGCTGCAGTGATTGCCGACAGCAATATTATTATCAGCATCAGCGGTGGGCTAACTGGCGAGTCATCCGGTGTTGATGCGAATTTAGATAATGTGGACGATGACCGCCCGCTGATTACTTCCGCTCCAGGTGAAGGTTTCGAGGGTAGTGTCTTAGTAGAGTTTAACTTGTTTGATCCGGATCTACCGTATCCTCTGGACTTTCTGTCCTATGACTGGCGCTCAACTGTTGAGATCGATGTCCTGGACGAGATTGAAGATGGGAGCTATGTCAACAACCCCCGTGGCCAGATTAACTTTGGTAGTTATAGAGGCCACGACAGGGTGATCAATTGGCAGGAAATCTACATAGGGCCTACGCCTTAGAGCGGCACTGTCTTTCAGTGCCGCTTCTTAAACTGATGCACTTAGTCCGCAGAAATCTCCGGCTTCTCTGCAATGCAGCCTAGCTCTTTAATCTTTCTAGTTAAGGTATTCCTACCCCAGCCAAGCAAATTCGCGGCATCTCTTCTGCGTCCGGCCGTATGCTTCAGGGCTATCTCGATCATCGTGCGCTCGAACATGGGCGTAGCTTGATTGAGAATACCTACGTTGCCGAGATTGAGCTGCTGGTCTGCCCATTGATGTAATCCTTGAGTCCAGCCGCCGCTCAGGCTGACGACAGTTTCCTGTGCAGCGAACTCCGGCGGTAGATCAGTTAGATAGACCTCACGACTCGATGCCATGACGGTAATCCAGCGGCAGAAGTTTTCCAGTTGTCGCACATTACCGGGCCAGCTCAGCCCAGTAAGATATTTCTCTGTTTCTGGTCGCAGTGTCTTCGGCTCTACATCAAGCTCCTTTGCGGCTGAATGCAGGAAGAATCTCGCGAGTTTCGGTATGTCCTCACGTCGATCACTTAGGCGTGGTATGTGAATGCGAATTACATTTAGTCTATGAAAAAGATCTTCGCGAAACACGTGTTGTTCTACGAGCTTCTCTAAATTTTGATGCGTAGCCGCGATGATTCTCACATCTACCTTAATGGAGGTATGCCCGCCAACGCGGTAGAACTCGCCATCGGAAAGCACGCGCAACAATCGCGTCTGTGTCTCGGCAGGCATGTCACCTATCTCATCCAAAAACAAGGTGCCGCCATCTGCTTGTTCGAAGCGTCCAGTGCGCTGGGAGCTTGCGCCGGTGAACGCGCCTTTCTCGTGTCCAAAGAGCTCCGACTCGATTAGTTCTTTAGGAATTGCGGCGACGTTAAGTGGTACGAAAGTCTTGTCGCTGCGCGGGCTATGTTGATGTAGGGCGCGTGCTACCAATTCTTTGCCGGTTCCCGACTCGCCATTGATGAGTACCGAGATATTCGATTGCGAGAGTCTGCCGATGGCGCGGAATACTTCCTGCATCGCTGGTGCCTCGCCGATTATTTCCTGGCTCTTAACTAATTCAGCCGTGCTGCCTTGGTCACTTTCTTCTTTCTGCTCGCGCACGTGCTCCAATGCACGCTTGGTCATCGCGATAGCGTCTTCGATATCGAAGGGTTTAGGCAGGTATTCGAAGGCACCGCGACTATAGGATGAAACGGCGCTATCGAGATCAGAGTGTGCTGTCATAATGATGACTGGAAGCTGTGGATGCTGTTTCTGGATAGTAGACAGCAGGTCCAGTCCGCTGATTCCCGGCATGCGGATGTCGCTAATAATTGCGTCGGGTAACTCCTGCTCTAGACGGTGCAGTAAGTCATTGCCGTTCTCGAAAGATTCGGTGTTGAGACCAGTCTTGCCTAGGGATTTTTCTAATACCCAGCGAATAGAGCGATCATCATCTAGTATCCAGACAGAATTACTTGAGTTCATAAATCATACAACCTTCTGAAGCGTTAGGCTTACGCCCTGAATTAGATTAGCCATGAATCGCGAGTGAATAAAAATTCATCAACAGCCTTTCTCTAACACCTTGCGGATGTGAGTGGCAACAGCACCGTAAAGCAGGTCGCGCCAGGTCTGCTCTCACACTCTATAAGCCCTTTGTGCTGATTGATAATAGAGTGTGTTATCGAAAGGCCTAAGCCGGTTCCCTCGGCGCGTCCACTAATCATCGGATAGAAAATGGAGTCGATCATATCTGGCTTGATTCCCGGTCCGTTGTCGATAATCTTTATGCTAGCAACTAATCTGTGGAACTTGGCGCCTATTGTCGCGTTGCGAATGATGCGGGTGCGCAGATAGATGCGGCCGAGATTGTGTTCTATCTCCGGACTGATTAGCGCCTGCATTGCATTGCGCGCGATGTTTAACATCGCCTGAATAAGTTGCGAGGAGTCGGCAAGCACTGGCGGTATGCTAGGGTCATAGTCTCTAATTAAATCGATGCTGTTTCCGCTGATCTCAGCCTGCACTAGAGATCTAACTCTCTCTAAAACTTCGTGGATATTGATCGGCTGCATCTTCAGTGGCTGCCTGGAGCCAACCAGCCGGTCTACCAATTTATGTAGGCGATCAGCCTCTTCGATAATCACATTGGTGTAGTCTTTAAGGTCTTCGCTATTGAGTTCAGCTGCTAGAAGCTGCGCCGCGCCGCGGATGCCGCCTAGCGGATTCTTAATCTCATGGGCTAGGCCTCTTACCAATTCTCTAGTTGTCGCGTGCGTGCTGTTCAGGGATTCCTCTCGATTGATTCTGTAGGAGTGTTCTAGCGACGTGATCTCCAGCAGTGCGCGTTGCTCACCTTCTTCATCGAATGGCGTAATCGTATAGTCCACGTCCACGGTCTTGCCATGCATCAGCTGCAGTTGCACCTGGCGCTTGGTAAAGCTATTACTATTGCTAAGGGCTGTTTGCATCTCGCCTATGTCTTCTGCTGCCTTGATCAGCACATCGCTGATAAAAAGCTGGTTGGCCTTGCGAACGCTAATTTCCAGCAAGTTCTCCGCTGCGACGTTTAGATAGAGGAGGCGCAGGTCTTTGTCCATAACAACAACCCCAGTCTTCTGGTTGTCCAGCAGTCGCTTGTATGCGTTGTCCAGAGTCACGGTTACTACTTCTCGATCGATGATTGGCGCTGGGAGTCACTAGTTCAGCCCTAGGGCTGGAGTCATGCAACTGCCGGCAGAATAGCGAACGCTTCTCTTATCCATGCTATGCAATAACCAAACCAATAAAAGGAATACTGATAGATCACTGTTTATGGGGCTTGTGCACAGGTTTGGATGTAGGTTCGCGGTTATGAATAGGAATAATGCACCATAATAGTGCAGTAAGTGGCAGGCTGCAATATTTAGGCACACAAAAAAGCCCGATCAATAGACCGGGCTTTTTTGATAACTCTAGGCTTTAGCTTATGCCAAGCTTTCCTTCGTAGTCTTGATGATAGCCGCTGCGACCTTATAAGGGTCGGCATTCGATGCAGTACGTCTGTCTTCTAGACGCCCCTTCCAGCCATCTTCAACTGTGCCAATTGGGATACGAATTGACGCGCCGCGATCAGATACGCCGTAGCTGAACTCATCGATCGATTGAGTCTCGTGCAGACCTGTCAATCTCTGGTCGTTATTCGCGCCATATACGCTGATATGCCTATCGATATTCTTGCCGAAGGCTTCGCAGATCTTGGTGAAAATAGCCTCATCACCGTCTTCACGCATAGGGCCGTTCGAAAAGTTAGCGTGCATGCCGGAGCCATTCCAGTCTAGTTCTTTGCCTAGTGGTTTGGGCTCGTAGTTGATCGACAGGCCGTAGCGCTCAGCTGTGCGCTCCAAGAGGTATCTTGCTACCCAGGTTTCGTCGCCAGCTTTTTTCGCGCTCTTGGCAAAAATTTGAAATTCCCACTGACCAGCAGCAACTTCAGCATTGATGCCTTCAAAGCCGAGTCCAGCTTCAAGACACAGGTCCATGTGGTCTTCGATCACTTCACGGCCGAAGGCATTCTGGGCGCCAACGGAGCAGTAATAGGGGCCTTGAGGGCCAGGGTAGCCGCCTGAAGGGAAGCCAGGAGGAAGATTAGTCTTTAGATCCCACAAGAAATACTCCTGTTCGAAACCGAACCAGAAGTCTTCATCATCATCATCGATAGTGGCGCGGCCATTCGATGAGTGGGGCGTGCCGTCGGCATTCATTACTTCAGACATTACCAGGTAGGCGTTCGCGCGATCGGGATCGGGATAGAGCGCTACTGGCTTAAGTAAGCAGTCGGAATCATTGCCTTCTGCTTGCCGGGTGGAGCTGCCGTCGAATGACCACACTGGGCATGCTTCAAGAGTGCCGTCAAAATTGTCGCGTACTTGCGTCTTGCTGCGCAGTGTTTGAGTTGGCTTATAGCCATCAAGCCAGATGTATTCTAATTTAGATTTCATTTTCTATCCTTTTCTCCTAATCGGTATCGACTACTTGATAATGTGTGACTTGTGCTCGTTTTTCCTCTCCGCGCGGTAGAGGGCTATTGCCTTATACAGGCATGGCGAAGCTGAGAGAGCCTACCAGCTTTTGCTGTCACTTTGGCAGGGGCTGCGTGTTTAAGTTATCCGATGCATAATCGACTATGCTTCCGCGGCTTGCCTTGTGTGCTAGGGGAAAAGCAAAATATATGCCATTACTGGTATCGCTGCAAAGGCCTATTTTTACTGGTCAGTGGTATTTAACAAAAGCATAATTGCACCAATATTAATCACAATAAAAATAATCGCACAATAATGGTGCGATATTGGAGTGTTTCTCAACAGATACACTGGCAGGACCCTGTTGATACCTGAAAAATTGGACTACATACCTATAAAACGTCGTCTCGAACCGGGTCGACCACAAAATAAATAGAGATAAGATGTTATTCCTCGTTAAGCTTTTCTCCGAAATCACCATCAAGACCCGACCAGTACGTAGGCGCTTTATTCGTCAGCTACGAAAGAACATCCGATCGGTTCTATCGGAGTTTGATCCTGCTGTCTCTGTAGTAGGGGAGTGGGACAATCTGGAAGTCACAACCTCGACGGACAACCCTGAGGTCATAGCCTAAATAAGCGAAAGGTTGGCTTGTACGCCGGGTATCGCGAAGTTTCTCCACGTGGACAAGTATCCCCGCACTGACTTAGACGCCATGTTAGATCTGGCGCTGGAGTACTACCGTGAAAAATTGGTGGGCAAGACCTTCGCGGTTCGCTGCAAACGCAATGGCAAGCATTCCTTTAAATCTACCGATGTTGAGCGTCATGTAGGCGCTGGTCTTAACACTCTGATCGAGACTGCGGGCGTGAAGTTGAAGGATCCTGAGGTCACCGTCTTGATAGAAGTGCGTGATGACTCTGTTTTTATGGTGCGTGATTCCAGAGTCGGCATGGGTGGGTTCCCCCTTGGCTGTCAGGATTCGGTGCTGTCTCTTATCTCGGGCGGCTTCGATTCTTCTGTTTCGAGCTATCTGTGTGTTAAGCGCGGATTACAAACACACTACTGCTTCTTCAACCTTGGCGGCAGGGCGCATGAGCTTGCCGTGAAAGAGGTGGCCCTCTACCTGTGGATGAAATATCACTCCTCGCATAGGGTGAAGTTTATCTCGGTACCCTTTGAGGGTGTGGTAGAAGAGATACTAAACAAGGTGGACAACTCACAGATGGGTGTCATCTTAAAGCGCATGATGTTGCGCGCCGCTGAGCAGATTGCGGCGGGCCTGCACATAGAGGCATTGGTGACGGGGGAAAGCGTTGCGCAGGTATCTAGCCAGACGCTGCCCAACCTCGCGGTTATCGATGCTGTAACTGATTGCTTGGTGCTGCGGCCGCTGGCGACAACTGACAAACAGGATATTATCGATACGGCCCGTGAGATTGGCACCGAAGAGTTCTCGAAAGACATACCCGAGTACTGCGCGGTTATCTCCAATAAGCCAACTACGCGCGCGAAACTGCACAGGATAGAGCGCGAAGAGGCTCGATTCGACTTCGCTATTTTGGATGCCGCTATCGGCAGTGCCAAGCATCAGCTCATCACCGACCTGGTGGCTGATTTAGATGGAGAATCTGCAGAGGTCAAAATCGTGGAGACGCTTGAT
The DNA here is from genome assembly GCA_027592275.1 of Pseudomonadota bacterium. GTDB lineage: Bacteria > Pseudomonadota > Gammaproteobacteria > Pseudomonadales > Pseudohongiellaceae > UBA9145. Next base: position 48,232 of record JAQCKF010000017.1, on the reverse strand, counting down.
AGCAAGAGCACGGTTATTGATATTCGGCATCCGGATGAAGCCGAGATCAAACCGCTGCTACTGGATAAGAAAAACCAGCCCGGTGAGCTGCTGAATATACCGTTTTATCAGTTACGCAGCGGCTTCGCAGATCTAGATAAGAACAAGAATTATCTCCTGTATTGCGGGAAGGGCATGATGAGTCGCCTCCATGCCGCCAACTTAATCGATGCGGGCTTTGCCAATGTTGCCGTTTTGGAACTGGCCAAGCCGCAAAAGCACTAGAATCAATAGCCTTTAGGCCAAAATAAATCCCCTAGATCACTAATCTTTCGGCGCCTTCTCGTGTATACTCGCCGCCTTTTGTGCAGCCGCTATTTCGTCGTCTACCGCCTAGTCTATTGCCTATGGCAAACCATGACGAGATCAGAGCTGCGCCCTACTTCTCCACTGGGGGCTGTAGGCTTAATATTTAGGCGGAACTACAGTGATTGAGAAGATTCGAAATATTGCGATCATCGCGCACGTTGACCATGGTAAAACTACGTTGGTTGATAAGCTGCTTCATCAATCGGGAACTATCGAGTCGCGCGGCGAGAACGTCGAGCGAATGATGGATTCGAACGATCAGGAACGTGAGCGTGGTATCACGATTTTAGCGAAGAACACGGCTATCAACTGGAATGGTTACCACATCAATATTGTGGATACGCCGGGTCACGCCGATTTTGGTGGTGAGGTCGAGCGCGTGTTGTCGATGGTCGACAGTGTGCTCCTGCTCGTGGATGCTGTTGACGGTCCAATGCCGCAAACTCGTTTCGTGACACAGAAGGCGTTTGCACAAGGCCTCAATCCAATCGTAGTAATCAATAAAGTTGACCGAGATGGCGCTAGGCCTGACTGGGTGGTCAATGAAGTCTTCGACCTTTTCGATAAACTCGGTGCAACAGATGAGCAGCTCGACTTTCCTATAATTTACGCGTCTGCACTAGAAGGATTTGCCGGTTATGAGATGGATTCGATGGCGACTGACATGCAGCCGTTATTCGAAACCGTTATTGATAAGGTGCCGCCGCCCGATGTCATTATCGATGGGCCATTTCAGATGCAGATTAGTGCGCTGGACTACAACAGCTACGTGGGTGTTATCGGTGTAGGCCGCGTGACTCGCGGGAAGGTGCATCGCAATCAGCAAGTAGTCATTATCGATCGCGAAGGGAAATCCCGCAAAGGAAAGATACTGCAAGTTAAGAGTCATCTAGGTCTCGAGCGAATCGACGTCGATGAGGCACAGGCCGGAGAGATTGTTTGTATCTCCGGTGTCGATAAGCTAAATATTTCTGACACACTTTGTGACCCGGATCATCCAGAAGCGATGAAGCCTCTGTCTGTAGATGAGCCGACGATCAGCATGACGTTTCAGGTAAATGATTCGCCGTTTGCTGGACGCGAAGGCAAGTACATTACTACTCGGCAGATCAGAGATCGGCTCGAGAGGGAGTTGCTCTACAACGTCGCGTTGCGCGTTGAGAAGGGCGAGACACCGGACAAATACAAAGTCTCAGGTCGCGGAGAATTGCACCTTTCGGTATTGATCGAGAGCATGCGTCGCGAAGGATTTGAGCTCGCCGTGTCACGACCGGAAGTTATTCTTCATGAAGAAGACGGCGTATTGAAAGAGCCCGTCGAGTCATTGGTCGTGGATTGCGATGATCAACATCAGGGCTCGGTTATGGAAGAGTTGGGTCGGCGTCGTGCCGACTTGCAAGACATGATGCCGGATGGCAAGGGCCGTGTGCGCCTGCAGTTCTTGATTCCTACCCGTGGGCTGATTGGTTTCCGCTCTATGTTCTTAAATATGACGTCAGGCTCGGGCTTGATGACGCACGTATTCGATCATTACGGCGACTACAAAGACATGGATCTAGCTGCGCGCTCTCGAGGCGTTCTGGTCTCCATGGTGAAGGGCAAGGTGCTCGGCTTCTCGCTATTCAATCTGCAGGAGCGTGGCAAATTATTCGTCGGGCCAAACGTTGAGACCTACGAAGGCATGATCATCGGCTTGCACAGTCGCGAGAACGATCTGGCTGTTAACCCAATTAAGGGCAAGCAGCTGACGAATGTTCGAGCTTCAGGAACAGATGAGAATATCGTCCTAACGCCTCCAACCACGCATACGCTCGAGCAGGCTATGGAATTCATTGCCGACGACGAATTAGTTGAAGTGACTCCTGAGAATATTCGTCTGCGCAAGAAACTGCTTACCGAGAATGAGCGTAAGCGGCATGGTCGTGGCGCTGCAGCGCGCTAGCGTCTCGCCGCGCACTGTCCTAACATAGGGCAATGCGCTCTGTCTCAGGGCGTGGCAACCCCTCAGCTGGAATTAGGCCTTAGCTATGCAGATTCTCTACCCCCAACTCAAACCCTCTAAACGCCACCAGGTAAAAGTCGCAGGCAAGCACGAGCTGTATGTCGACGAGGCAGGTAGTGTCCATGGCATACCTATTTTGTTCGTGCATGGTGGTCCCGGTGGAGCTTGTGATGCGAGCTCGCGCCGTTACTACGATCCCGCCGTCTATCGCATTATTACCTTCGATCAGCGTGGCTGCGGTCGTTCGACTCCCCACGGCGAGTTTGAAAATAATACCACCCAAGACCTAATCTCGGACATCGAAGTAATACGCGAGTTGCTCGGCGTAGATCGATGGGTGTTATTTGGTGGCTCTTGGGGTTCTACTTTGAGCCTGCTCTATGCGCAAGCATTCCCGGCCAGGGTGCTCGCGCTTATCTTGCGCGGTATTTTTCTTTGCAGACAGTGTGATTTCGATTGGCTGTATAAGGATGGTACAAGGAGAGTCTTCCCAGATTATTGGGAAGAGTTTGTTAACCATATTCCAGAAGCGGAACGCGACGATCTAATGAAGGCCTATTATGAAAGGCTAACCGGCGATGATGAGCTTGCGCGAATGGGGGCAGCGAAGCACTGGTCAGCCTGGGAGGGCAGCTGCTCTAAGCTGCGACCAAGCCCAGAAGCACTGGCAAGTTTTACCAACCCGCACAATGCACTCGCGCTCGCTAGGTTAGAGATTCACTATTTCATGAGCAAAGGCTTTATTGACGAGAATCACATTTTAGACAATATGCATCTTATTCGTGACATCCCCGGGCGAATTGTCCACGGCCGCTATGATATGGTCTGCCCCTTGGACAACGCACTAGCATTGCATAATCATTGGCCGGCAGCCGAGCTGCATATAGTTCGGGAATCTGGTCACTCCGCTTCAGAACCTGGAACTGTGGATGCCTTGATACGTGCGACTAAAGACATCGCTAAGAAGCTCGAAGATTTGAATTAGCACGGTCTTCAAATCGGCGAACTAGGGGGCATATGATTGCACTTATTCAACGCGTCAATTGGGCGAAAATTCATATCGATAGCACACTGCACGCCGACATTGGTGCGGGCCTGCTTGCATTGATTGGCATTGAGAAAGACGACGACGACAAGCTTGCACAGAAGTTGCTCGACAAGATCCTTGCCTACAGAATTTTCTCAGATGCAGATTCGAAGATGAATCTCGATTTAAAGGATATCGGTGGTGACCTCATGCTGGTGTCGCAATTTACTCTCGCTGCCGAGACTCAGAAGGGGCTTCGCCCTGGGTTCTCATCTGCAAAACCTCCAGCTCAGGCCGAAGTAATCTACGATAAGCTAGAGCAAGCCGCGCGAGAACAGCATGAGTTTGTACAATCTGGAAAGTTTGGCGCAGACATGCAGGTTAGTCTTGAGAATGATGGGCCGGTCACGTTTATTCTAAAAGTCTGAATCTAGCCTGAGGCGTCGGCTTCATCTTTAGGTTGGCGTTTCTTCACCATGCGACCTGCAATTATTCCTACCTCAAACAACAGCCACATCGGTATTGCGAGCATTGACTGCGTGAACGGGTCGGACGGTGTCAGCAACATGCCCACGATGAAGCAACCAACGATCACATAAGGGCGCTTCTCTGACAGGGAATCTGGCTCGGCGATACCTGTCCAGATTAGAATGAACACAGCTATAGGAACCTCGAAGGCGATGCCGAACGCTAAGAATATGGTAAGCGCGAAACTGAGGACGCTATTAATGTCAGGCATTACCGAGATGCCTTCAGGTGCTACCGATATAAAAAATGCGAAGGCAAAGGGAAATAGAACGTAACGAGCGAACGCAATGCCCCCATAGAAGAGCAGAACGCTAGATATGAAAAGTGGTATCGCGACGCTTTTCTCATTCTTATACAACCCTGGAGCAATAAACGACCACAGCTGATACAGCACATACGGTGCAGCAAGAAGAAACGAAACATAGAACGTGAGCTTGAAAGGGGCGAAGAATGGCGACGTGGGATCGATCGCTATCATCGTAGATCCCTCTGGCAAGGCCCGGATCAACGGATCGACAACGTAGGTGTAGATGTCATTGGAGAAGTAAAACAAACACAGGAAGAATAGTATTATGGCTATTATACTTTTAAGAATTCGATCTCTCAGTTCAACCAAGTGATCGATGAGTGTTAACTCTTTCTGTTCTTCAGCTGTTGCCATTTTCTTTCTTAGTATCAAGGGAGTCGGTGGAATTGTCAGTAGAATCGCCAGGGTCAGCTAGCTTGGGGTTCTTTCCGCCGCTATAGATTTGCTTGGTTACTTCTTCTACCCGATTGCTCATGTCCTTCAATTCGCCAGTAAGCGACTTGTCATTCTTAGCTAGAGACTCTACGGCGGCGCTCTCCTCGGTGCTATTTTTCTTGGCGGCATCAAGCGACGCTTGAGAGGCGCCCGGATCGAAGTTGGCAGAATTCACGATGTTGTTAACTGACTTCTCGGTGTCTTTTGCCACGCCTTCGATGCTTGACTTCGCATCTTCGATCTCAGCCATAACAGTTTCATTGTGGAGTTGGCGCCGAATCTCATCTGCGTTCAACTCTCTTTCGATCTCGTTTTTCACTTTATAGAAGCTGCGACGAAACCTGCCGATCCATAATCCGGTGGTGCGCACGGCGCCAGGCAGTCGCTCTGGACCAAGCACAAGCAGTGCGATGATAAATATCAGCAGGACTTCGAATGAGCCGATGTTAAACATAGTGCGTAACCGGAATCACAGGTCAAGCCTGCGGGTAGAGATGCGATGCGCGTAGCATCGGGAAACAGTGGGTCGACTATTTACTTGGTTTCAACTTTCTCGACAGTGGCGTCTATGGTCTCGCCAGTAACGCCGTCATCGACCTCAGCCGTCTGCTCTACTTCGTCTTCTTTGATGGCTGTTTTAAAACCCTTCAAGGCGCCGCCGAGGTCTGAGCCTAAATTCTTTAGTCTCTTCGTGCCAAAAAGCATAACTACGATTAATAGAATAATCAGTAATTGCCAAATTCCAATTCCACCCATGATAACCTCCAAATCTGATAAGCAGTGCTTTGCATTATGCGTATCGGTAACTAGTTTTGTCGAGATGCCTTTTCTGCAAGGCCAGATATTTTAAAGCGTTCTTTCAATTCCTCCAACACCTGCTGCGGTGTCAAATCAAGATGGCTTAACATAACCATCGTATGAAACCATAAATCTGCAGTTTCATTAATAACTGCCTTTGAATCTTTCTCTCTTTGTTCGCCGAAGTCCTTTGCGGCCAAGATTGTTTCAGTTGCTTCTTCTCCAATCTTTTCTAAGATCTTATTAAGACCCTTTTCGTGCAAGCTGGCAACATAGGAATCGCTACCGGAAGACTTCTTACGCTGTTCCAAAATTGCAGCTAATTCTGTTAGTACATCACTCATGCAAGGAGTCTCTGATTAAGTCTATGGCCACTCTGGCTGCAAGCCCCTTCGGGCGGGCTCTGGCGCGCACCGCCGCCGCGTTGTCGTACTTGCCAAGGACTAAGGCCATTGCTTGCGCACGACGCCTTGCGGCGGCACGCGCCAGACTCCTGCAGAGTAGCCCTAGACTTGATCAGAGACTCCCTAGATCTTGTATAGCTGGTCAGGGTCAACCAATACTGGATCAACCGGTTCCCAAGTATCATTGGTCAGCTTCTTATAAAAGCAGCTCTCCCGTCCAGTATGACAGGCGATTCCACCTACTTGATCAACTCGGTAGCAGAGTGAGTCATTGTCGCAATCGAGCAGAACTTCTACAAGCTTCTGCACCATGCCGGATTCTTCACCCTTTCTCCAGAGCTTTGAGCGGGAGCGCGACCAATATACAGCGCGCCCCTCCGTAACCGTTGTTTCTAGCGCCTCTCGATTGACCCAAGCCTGCGTGAGAACTCGCCCAGAGCCTGCGTCCTGAGTGATTACGGGCGCTAAGCCCTGTTCATTCCATTGAATTTGATCGAGATAGGAAGGCATCAGCTAAGTATGCAGTCTCACCGTCTAAAACACAAAAGGTAAACACCAGCCAAGGCTAGGGATACCGTGGCTAGAGGCAGGGTTGTCATGGTCTCATGGATAGCTGGAATGAGGCTAGAAGCAGCGGCAACCAGTAATGCTGCGCCAAGGAAGCGGAATTTGCGATTCTGACGCTGCGTGTTCTGCATGATTTGCTTCTGCTGCGACTGCAGGGACGCATTGATCTCGCTAAGCTGCTTGCTTTCGGTGGCTGCGTCGATAAAGAACTGCGGAAGCTGTGGTAGCTGGTCAATCCAATTCGGAATATTTTCCTGAATTCTGCCTAGCAGCGTGAATGGATTGAGCCGTTTCCTGTTCCAGTTTTCCAGATAGGGAAGGGCGGTCGTCCAGAGGTCCAGATCGGGATAAAGTTGCCGGCCTAGGCCCTCAACATTCAGTAAGGTTTTTTGTAGCAGAACAAGCGAAGGCTGCACTTCCATATTGAAACGACTCGCGGTCCTGAAAAGTTGTATCAATAGATTTGCGAAGGAAATTTCTTTCAAGGGTTTTTCAAAGATCGGTTCGCAGACACTGCGTATAGCCGATTCGAATTCATATATTTTGGTATCCTTGGGCACCCACCCGCAGGCCACATGAAGTTCGGCAACTTTTCTGTATTCGCGCCTGAACAGTGCGAGTAAGTTTTTCGCTAGGTATTCCTGGTCGTCCTTGGTAAGGCTGCCGATTATCGCGCAATCGATTGCTATGTATTTAGGGTTTTCTGGCGTTTCGTGAGAAACGAAAATATTGCCCGGGTGCATGTCAGCATGGAAGAAGTTGTGATCAAAAACTTGCGTAAAGAAGATGTCGACGCCTGTCTCTGCGAGCTTTTTCAGGTCGGTGTTCTGTGCATTGAGTGCATCGACGTCAGCAACTGGAATGCCGTGTATGCGCTCCATTACCATGAGTCGCTTGCTGCAGTAATCCCAATACACTTTCGGTACATACAGGACGGGAGAGTTTTCGAAGTTGCGTTTTAGTTGCGAGGTATTGGCTGCTTCGGAAAGTAGATCGAGCTCATCATGAATGATTTGTTCGTAGTCATTTACAATTTCTATCGGATGCAGTTTTTTGCCTAACTCTGTTCGCGTCTCAACGAGGCTAGCGATCCATTTCAGCAATTTTATATCGGCGCTTACGACCTCCTCGATGCCTGGTCGGGTTACCTTGATTACAACCTCTTCGTCAGTATGAAGGGTCGCCCTGTAAACCTGAGCTATTGATGCAGACGCGAATGGCTCACTATCGAGACTACTGAAAATTGACTCGGCCGTAACTCCCAGGGATTCTTCGATCAGTTGATGAATCGAAGGTGATGAAAAAGGTGGCACATTGTCCTGAAGAGATTGCAGTTCATCAGCAAGCTCGATGTCGAGGAAATCTCTGCGCGTAGAAAGCAGCTGGCCGAACTTAATGTAGATAGGGCCGAGTTCTTCCATCGCTTTGCGAAGTCGAGCATTCTTGTGGATCGAGGCTTGCGAGCTAAATATCCAAGCAAGTCGATAGGGCAGCAGAAGCAGGCCTAGCCTTCGAGCGCCCGGCTGACCATGCATGAACTCATCGAGACGGTATTTCGCGATGACATTGAGCACTGAATTAAGTCGGGGAAGATAGGACACGGGTGACGACAATGCTCTGCTTGATCTGAGGGCTTGCAAAGATACCACTGCCGGGCAGCTCTAACAAGCGGGACAGTTGTTAAGCGATTGTTTTTAGTAAGTTATTTGGGCTGGGCGAGTAAGGAATAGCGACGCTTGAGCAATTCTGTTTTAGCGGCAACCCGGTCAATGCTTAAGCGTAGCTGATCTAGTCGATTTGAGAAGCTATCGAGTTCTAACTCACTGGGTACGAGACTTGCTTCTTCACTTAGATAGTCACGAATACCCCGATGCATGCTGGTGCCGGCGGACTTGCTCCAGTCTCGCGCATTGTTGTGGATCTCGCCTAACTCATTGCTTAGTACATCACCGAGAATCGGTGTTAGATAGTCTTGCCATTCTACATCTAGTGATTCGATCGTTACGTGCAAATCTTGCACGAGAGTCGCATCGCCAGATATGTCTATTGCGGAGTCGGCCAGTGCTCTTTGGTCAGATTTTTTGGTTAGCAGACCAAGCAGGCTTTCTGCATTGCCAGTGATTGTTGCGTCGGCCTGTATGCCTAAGGTTTGGCTATCGATGGCGCTGAGTTTGATTGTGCCATCTTCGAAGCGGATGCTGAGAGAAAAGTCCGGCCTATGACTTACGACCTCGATACATTTCGAATCGAATGCAGCGAGCTTCTTTGCAATATGCGGGTCGCGCGCCACAATAGCATTCAGTATTTTCTCGACTGGTAGTAGGGCTAGGCTTCCAAGAAACTGATTCAATTGTGTTCCAGTAATTTCGTTTTTATAGATAAAAGTAAGTCTAGCGTGGGTCTAGATTGACTTGAAGCCAATATGGATCGCGCAAACGCCACCCATCACATTATGATATTTACAGTTAGTAAGACCAGCGTCTTGCATCATCTGTAAGAGCGACTCTTGATCGGGGTGCATGCGAATCGACTCGACTAGGTAGCGGTAGCTCTCGCCATCTCCGGTGATGGCCTTGCCAGCGATAGGCCACAATTTCGAATAGATATCGTAGGCTTTGCCTACTAGATCGTTAGTAGGTTTGGAAAACTCGAGGACTAGCACGCGTCCGCCTGGCTTAAGCACTCGCTCCATTGATGCTAGAGCGGCCTCCTTGTTCGTGACATTGCGAAGACCATAGGCGATACAGATGCAGTCGAATGTATTGTCTGCGAAGGGTAGATGTTCAGCGTTAACTTGCGCGATGTCGACATTGGAGGCGAGCCCCTTGTCTATGATTCTGTCTCGGCCAACCTGCAGCATCGCCTCATTGATATCGGCGAGGACGACCTGGCCAGTCTCGCCAACAATGCTCGAGAAACGAAGGCTGAAATCGCCAGTTCCTCCAGCGAGGTCCAAAACCTTATGACCCTTGCGCAGTGCACTTAGCTCGATCGTGAAGCGCTTGATGAGTCGGTGGGAGCCTAGCGACATGACATCATTCATTATGTCGTACTGTTTCGCTACCGAGCGAAATACCTCGCCCACACGCTGCTCTTTCTCGGCAGTGGGAACCTCTTCGTAGCCGAAATGGGTGGTATCTGTGGGCTCTGTCGTATTACTCATGAGCGTTCGCTGTGGCCTAAAAAGTGAGTTTCGAGAAGCTAATCTTTTGACGAGGGCATGATGTTAATCACTTGCGTACCCACTGGCAATGGTTCTCGGCTTGCTTTCACCGCATCCAACTTCATCAGGTAGTCATTCCACAGGGCGTCATGCTCGCCTGCCAGTTCCTGCAAATAGGTCCAGGAATATATGCCAGTATCGTGGCCGTCACTGAAGCTGAGCTTGATGGCATAGTTGCCTACCGACTCAAGATTGACGATCTTCACTTGACGTTTTCCTGTTTGTAGAATTTCCTGCCCCTTGCCATGCCCGCGCACTTCAGCAGATGGAGAATGTACGCGCAGAAATTCAGCGCTGAAGGTATTGCATGCTTCATCGCCATACACCAGTTCGAGCGTCGCCGACTTCTTGTGCAGTTTAATATCTGTTGGTGCGTTCGTGGCCATTTATGGTTCCGGCGATTAAATTCATTTTGAGAGAAATCTACAGGATATAGCGACTCAGATCTTCATCTTTAGCCAGTTCATCCAATTGCTGTTCGACATAGGCTCTGTCGATCACCAATTCCTTGTTGTCACCAATGGCCATGTCCGAAGCAGAGAAGGAGACTTCTTCTAACAGCCTTTCCATTACCGTATGTAGGCGTCGGGCACCTATGTTCTCGGTGCGTTCGTTTACCTGCCAGGCAGTCTCTGCGATTTTTTCTATGCCGTCTTTGGTGAACGATACTTGTAAGTTTTCGGTTGCGAGTAACGCTTGATACTGCTCAGTTAGCGAGGCATTTGGTTCTACCAGAATTCGCTCGAAGTCATGCGCCGTAAGCGCATCGAGTTCCACGCGAATTGGAAGTCGGCCCTGTAATTCAGGAATAAGATCCGAAGGCTTGCTGAGATGAAAGGCGCCGGATGCGATAAAAAGTATGTGATCTGTCTTTATGCTGCCGTACTTGGTCGTGACTGTCGATCCTTCGATCAGTGGTAGCAGGTCTCGCTGCACGCCTTCCCTTGAGACCCCTGCGCCGCCTTGATCGTGTTTATTGGTCACTTTGTCGATCTCGTCAATGAAGACTATGCCTGTCTGTTCTGTGGCTTCCACCGCTGCATTACGAATCTCTTCTTCATTCACCAGCTTCGCTGCTTCTTCGTCTTTCACGACCTTCAAGGCGGCCTTAACTGTTAGGCGCCGCGCAGTTTTCTTGCCGCTGTTCATATTCGAGAACATGCTTTTCAATTGGCTGGTCATGTCTTCCAGACCGGGAGGTGCCATGATCTCGATTCCCGCCGGAGTCTCGCTGATCTTGATTTCTATCTCTTTGTCATCGAGTTCACCCTCGCGTAGCTTCTTACGGAAGAGTTGGCGTGCGGCTGAATTAGATTCTGTTGGGTTGTTATCACTGCCGTCACTTGATTCCGATGACTGCTCCGTGCGCGCCTGTGGCAAGAGCACGTCGAGGATGCGTTCCTCGGCTTTGTCTTCTGCCAAGCGTTGCACCTTGTTCATTTCAGTTTCTCTGATCATCTTGATCGCAACATCGACAAGATCGCGAATGATCGATTCGACATCACGCCCGACATAACCAACCTCGGTGAACTTCGTCGCTTCGATCTTAATGAAGGGAGCCTGAGCGAGTTTGGCCAGGCGTCGTGCTATCTCGGTCTTGCCAACACCGGTCGGTCCTATCATGAGAATATTTTTCGGTGTGACCTCTTCGCGCAGTTCAGGGTCGAGTTTCATGCGGCGCCAGCGATTACGCAATGCGATCGCTACCGCACGCTTAGCCGCAGACTGACCTACTATGTGTTTGTCGAGCTCAGAAGTGATCTCGCGGGGTGTCATTGTGGACATGCTTTAATACCTGTATTCGATTGGGCCATCATCAGTGTCGATGTTCAATTAATTTTTCAAGTCATTGTTAGCCTAGCTCTACTGGGAAATATCTAACTCTTCAATCGTGTGGTTATGGTTTGTAAAGACACAAACATCGGCGGCTATAGTCAAACTTTTCTCGACTATTTCCGCGGCGCTAAGATCAGTGTTCTGTAGCAGGGCTTTTGCTGCAGACTGCGCATAAGGGCCTCCGGATCCAATGGCCATGAGCGAGTCTTCTGGCTCGATAACATCTCCATTACCGGTAATGATCAGCGAGGACTCTTTGTCAGCTACTACTAACAATGCTTCGAGTCTGCGCAGTGAACGTTCTGTTCGCCACAGCTTGGCCAGTTCAACCGCTGCACGAGTTAGCTTGCCATGGTGTTTTTCTAGTTGTTCTTCGAAGCGCTCGAAGAGAGTGAAGGCATCGGCGGTGCCGCCGGCGAAGCCAGCAATGACTTGATCTTTGTAAAGACGTCGCACTTTGCGAGCATTGCCCTTCATGACGGTGTTGCCCTGAGAGACTTGCCCGTCGCCTCCGATCACGACCTTATTGCCGCGGCGAACCGACACGATAGTGGTGCCTCTGTACTGATCCATAGCAGATATCCTGTTTCTTGCGTTGCTTCAAAAAGCCGTGTGTTGAACAAATTCGTTAAACGACTGACGCTCCTATAGAGCCAGAGAATTCGGTGGTGATTAGAAATGCCACTGCTTCTGGATCAGGCTATCACAGGCCAGGGATCATCAAACGCTGGAATCTGGCGCGCGAGCTTAGGATATGGGGTGAGACCTTGGGAATTCAAGCGCACTGTGGCGTAGGAAGTGACTTGCTAGCTACTGGCTAGCTACTGAATGGTCATGCGTAGGTTGGGGATATTATTGGCTCTCAGGAGCTGCTCTGCCTCTTTCAATATTTTGCTGCTGGTATAGGGCCCAGATTGAACTAGATAGAGGGTGCGACCAAGCAATTCCTGCTGCTTAACATTTACATCGAGACCTATCAGTCTTTGTCGTTCGTTTTCAGTGCGAGCCGAATCGAATTGCTGGAATGCGCCAGATTGCAGGATGAATCCGGGATCGAAGATTTCTTCAGTTGCCGTAGGAGTATCAGCCACTACCTCTTCCGCTAATTCAGGGGTTCCTTCGGCGATTCTAGCCTGCTGCGCTGTCAGTTCTACTGGATTGGCATCTACTGACACTTCGTAGGCCGGTAGTTCGGTATAGAATTCGAGTTGCAACGCTTCCTCTGCGGGCTCTTCAGCAGCTACTGCTGTAGGTGGTTGAATTGCCGAGGGAGTGTTGTTGGTAGCCGCCTGATTGATATTCAGCGGCGGGACGTTTCCTGAAAGATAAAAAAGGAAGCAGCCGAACACGCCCAGCGCAAGTCCTACAATCACCCCGGTGAACATCAGGGACCATGCGGGCGGGGTGGCTACGGTTTTTCGCTCTAAGAGCGGTTCCGGCTTAATTTTGGCAAAATCTTGTGTCATGACTCTAGTAAGGCTTCCACAGTCCGCGGCTCTAATTTAAGTTATTGTTTTAAATAGCAATAATGGCGAGAAAACTTTGCGCCACCTCAATTATCGGTTGTCTGGCGGTAAGCTATAGCCGAATCAAGAGACTAATTCCGATACTGGCAGTATTCAGAGCTGCTCTAGACAAGATCTTGTGGGTCCACATCAATGCTGAATCTCACCGACCTTGGCAGTTTCATGCTTTCTAGCTCTGCGCACAGAGAGGAAAGTAGTGCCTGCAGGTTACCGCGTTTATCGGTTTTCAGCAGCAACTGTGCACGGTACTTGCCCGCTCTTTTCTCCATTGGGGCAGGGAGTGGGCCCAACTGTTCGATAGGTAGGGAATTATGCGCAGTAAAACTCTGACAAAACTGTGCAATTGAATCGAGAAATTGTAGTGCCGGTTGCATCTTACTCGCCTCTGCTCGCAATAAACACAGGTGAGAGAATGGTGGTAACTGCGTGGCCTTTCTTTCCTTCAATTGGCTGTGGGAGAACTCAGCGTAGGTTTTATTAGCTAAGCTTTGCAGCGTCTCATGGGATGCATGGCGTGACTGGATTATAACCTCTCCGGGACGATCGGCTCGACCCGCTCTGCCAGCGACTTGCACTATGGTCTGACCCATGTGTTCTTGGCCGCGGAAGTCGGCACTGAATAAGCCGGAGTCAGCATCGAGTATGGCGACCAGGGTAATGTTAGGAAAGTGATGTCCTTTTGCGAGCATTTGCGTACCTAATAAGATGCAAGGGTCACCCTTGTTAATTTCCTCCAGCATTTTTTCTAGGCTGTTCTTGCGACGCGTCGAGTCGCGGTCGATTCGAATCACCGGTATGTCCGTAAATTGTTTCTGCAGGAATGTCTCGATTCGCTGCGTACCGATACCCATGGTATTTAGCTCTTTCGATTTGCAGCTGGGGCAGGAGCGAGGCAGTCTAGCTGCTGCTCCACAATGGTGACAACGAATGCTCGGTGGGTTCGCGTGAACCGTAAACTGCGCGATGCAGTTTTCACATTCACAAATCCAGCCGCAGGTTTGGCAATTCAGTATCGGCGCGAATCCCCGCCGATTGATAAAAACGAGCACCTGATTACCTTGTTGTATGTGTCTGCGAATTCTATACAGCAGTTGTTCTGAGAAGCCTTCAACCGTCGCTTCATTCGAAATATCGATGACTTCCATCTTGGAAGATTGATCGATACCTGTGCGTTGGGTTAGATGAAGATGAGCAAATTTATTACTTTGTGCGTTGTGCAAACTCTCGAGGCTTGGCGTTGCCGAACCTAAAACGATGCATATATTTTCCTGGCGTGCTCTGCTTACTGCTAGATCACGCGCTGAGTAGCGAAAACCGTCTTGTTGTTTAAAAGAGGAGTCATGTTCTTCATCGATGACTATCAAGCCAGGTTGTGCCAGTGGTGTGAAAATGGCGGAGCGCGTGCCGATCACTATGCCAGCACTTCCATCTCTGGCCTGTGACCAAGCGGTCATTCTCTCGGTCTCGTTTAAGCCCGAGTGCAGGCTCACTACAAGGCACTTGAAGCGCTGCTTAAATCGAGCAATGGTCTGCGGTGTTAGGCCGATCTCCGGCACTAGAACTAGACACTGCAATCCCTTAGACAGCTGCTCTTGCATAATGCGCATATACACTTCGGTTTTGCCGGAGCCAGTGATGCCATCGAGTAAGAAACATTTATACTGATCCAAGGCCTTGCTGATTGTGGTTACGGCGATAAGCTGTTCTTCGTTCAGCTCGATGTCGAAATTTGATTCTGGTTTCAAGGGTTCGAAAGAAGCGGCTGCTGCCTCTGTCCGTGAATGTTCTTCAATCAGGTTCTTTTGTAGTAGTTGCGTTAGCAGTTGCTTGCTGAATCCTCCTTCTCGCAATTTGGATTCGGTGACTTCTCCTGCCGAACGAATAAAGCTAAGTAACGCTTTCTGTTTCACTGCGCGACTTAATGAGTTTTCTTCTTCAAGCGAGGGTTCGCTGGCGGTCCAGAATTTATTAGTTTCTCGTAGCGCGATGCCACTGCGTAGCTTGGCTGGCAGTGCAGCAGCAAAGACCTCGCCTAGTGGATGTTGATAATAGTTAGCAGCCCACAGAAGTACTTTAAAAACGGCATCGCTCAGTAACGGTTCGCTGTCTAGCGAGGCGAGGATGGGCTTTAGTTTTTTCTTCTCCAGGGTAGAACTATTGACGACGGCTACTACGATACCAATTAGCTGCTGCCGGCCGAATGAAACTTTCACCCTGATTCCGACTCGCGGCTCAGGCAAAGCTTGTTGCTGTGGCAAAGGGAGATAGTCGAAGACTCTGCGCAGAGGAGAGGGTACGGCGACTTCTAAGACTTTGCCGCGGTATTTTGCTTTAGCTTCGACTGACATTTTGGATGGCACTAGTTTTGGGGTGACATTATAAAGTGGCTTGATCGGAATCGCATAGTAAGTTTAAAAGGTTTAGCAAACAACACGCGCCTGGGATTTGAGGGCTAGGCTGGCTGGGAGGAAGGGAGGGAGTTGCATGCCTATGCACGCGAACCCTTCGATCCCTTGCGCCGCTATCCCGATAGTTTATACTTCAGCGGGTTTGGGTCCTGCATCAAGCGCGGGGGCTATAGAATTGTTGCAAGGATAAGAAAATGACATCGCAGCCCCCACCAGCAGAATTACTCGCAGCCAGAGAACAGATCGATGCTATCGATCGGGAGTTAGTTGCGCTGCTTGGAAAACGCTTCGAGTCTACTCATCAGGTTGGCCTATTGAAGGCAAGTCAGGCACTTGAGCCGGTTGACGCCACTCGCGAAGCCGAGAAGCTTGCACAGCTGAGCGCGCTCTGCGAGAAGTACAATCTCAACCCCGCACTAGTTACGGAACTCTTTAGTAAGATCATGGCAGAGGTCGTGAAAAACCACCGTCAGTTACGCGAATAGCCCTGCTGGACTGCGCTCACTAGTTTAGCCATTCATTATCTCTCTATGCCCCCTACATTCTCTTTGGTAGGCTACTTGCGTCTTTTCCCTTCTCTGTTAGAATGCACGCCCCTAGATGGGTATGCCGCACAAAATAGGCGAATCTGGGTTAAAAGCAGATGTGGTGCAGCAGCGAACAAACGACTGCCGTGGCGACATTAACTAAGAGGAAATATCATGAAACCCGAAATTCACCCTAAATACGAAGCCATGAAAGCTACTTGTAGCTGTGGCAATGTAATCGAGACCAAGTCCACTCTGGGTAAGGACATTCTTATTGAAGTATGTTCTCAGTGCCATCCGTTCTATACGGGCAAGCAAAAGGTATTGGACAGCGGTGGTCGAGTAGATCGATTTAAGAAGCGATTTGGTGCTAGACGCGTTTAAGCCTCTTTGGTTTAAAACAGTTTGGATTAAACCAGCTATGCTAGAGATAGCCTAGAAGATCGTTTCCGTAGAAAGCTCCTCGTTTTCTTCGTCCGCAGGTTCAATACTTGGTAACAACGCGCCGTCAGCTGTCGGCGCGTTTTGGGTTCTGAAATACTCGAATATGGTATCAGGCTCGCCCGGCGTGGCGGGTGCCCCCGTTGTCTTGTTGATGAGGCGATCTTCGATTCCATCGGGGCGTTTCATTATATTCTCAGGCATACCCTCCAGGGCAGCCTTCATGAAGTCGATCCAAATGGGCACCGCAATCGTTGCGCCTTGCTCTCTCTCCCCTAGTGGCTCTGGCTGATCGAAGCCGATAAACACCGTGGTAGCTATGTCTCGATTGAAGCCCGAGAACCACAGCTCTTGAGGTCCATTAGTAGTGCCCGTTTTGCCCATGAGGTCGCTGCGACCTATATCTCTATTGACCCTTGCTCCACTGCCTTCTTCGATGACGGAACGCAGCATAGAGTTGAGAATAAATGCGACCTGCGGGTCTATGATTCTTGGCGCTGGAATTATTTCTGGCACAGCATCATTTGCCATTGCTTGGCAGTTTTCACAGACGGTTATCGGCGTTGCCTTAAAGATAGTTCCATCAACTAAGTTTGATATTTCCTTGATAAACCAGGGCTCGACTTTGTAGCCACCATTAGCGATAGCTGAGTAGGCTGTGACGATTTCGAGAGGCTGAACGTCTTGGCTGCCAAGGGCTACGGTAAGATCATTGCGTGGGAAGTTTTGCGTTTGAAAACCAAATTTAGCCGCGAATGCGAGCACTTTGTCATCGCCGACCTGGTCGTACAATCTCACCGCAGGTACGTTTCGTGATTCCTTCAGTGCGTAGCGTAAGGTGATAGGGCCCAGGAAATTGTTTTCATAGTTGTTCGGTCGATAGCCGCCCCGAGAAATAGGTGCGTCGTTGATAGTGGATGCTGCCGAATAGCCCTGCTCTAGTGCGGTGCCATAGAGGAAGGGTTTGAAGTTTGAGCCGGGCGGCCTAGGGGTGATGACACGATTTACCTGACTGTGTCTGAAATCATAGCCACCAACTAAGGCAATGATTTCGCCATTGCTAGGAGACATGGAAACGAGTGCGCCCTGGATTTCCGGTACTTGTCCGAGTTGCCATTCGTCGTCTACGCTCCTGACGCGAATCAGATCGCCTGTCTGAACCGCGTCGCTCGCAATCTGTGGAGGGGGCCAGGCATCGTTCCTAGAATTGAATGTATTGGCCCAGCGAATGCCGGCCCATTCCACCTTTACTGTTTCCCCGGACTTTAGAACTGCTTCGAAACTGAGTTCATCTACAGACGTGACGATTGCCGGTTGCTGATTCCCAAACACCGACACTCCCTGCAGCTCTTCTATCCAGGCTTGTCGTGCATCACCTGAGGAGTCTGCAAAGAGTTCCTGCGGGTAGTTTGCAATTGCTCCACGATAGCCGTGTCGCTTGTCGTAGTAATTCTCCAAACCATCAATTAGCGCTCTATTTGCAGCAAGCTGATTATCGCCATCGATAGTCGTTACCACTTCAAAGCCCTGGCTGTAAGCTTCTTCGCCGTGCTCATCGTATAGCTGTTGGCGAACCATCTCTGCGATATAGGGCGCAGAGACTTCAATATTACGATTGCGAAGCCGAGCAGTGATTGGGGAGCGATCAGCATCAGCGAACTGAGATTGATTGATCATTCCCTGCCTGAGCATGTTCGCGAGTCGCACGCGTCGCCTTTCTAGTGATCGTGGCGGATTGCTCAATGGATTGCAGGCAGAAGGGCAGGGCAGCACAGATATGACCATGGCAGCCTCTGCTATGGAGAGCTCGTTTACTTCCTTGCCATAATAGACATAAGCGGCCGCACCAATGCCATAGGCACCTGAGCCGAAGTAGGCAGTGTTGAAATATAGCGTGAGGATTTCTTCTTTTGTTAGCTCCCTTTCAATCTGCAGGGCAAAGGGAATCGATTTGATCTTTCGCAGGTAGACATTGTCGCTGTCGAAAGAAAGGTTGTTTGTAAGCTGCATGGTAATGGTGCTACCGCCACCGAGATTGACGCCGCGAATAATGCCGTAGAGCCCGCGCACCAAGGCTTGCAGGTCGACGCCGGGGTGAGAATAGAAGCGTAGGTCTTCCGTTGCTAAGAGCGCATCGGTAAGTAGAGGGGGAATGTCCATATAGTCTACGGGGTCTCGCCGATTTCCGATTTCGTCGATTAGACGCCTGTCGGAGGTGTAGATTCGTAGCGGTGTTTCCAGCTGAACATTTCGATAGGTTTCAGCATCTGGAAGCAGCGGCGCCAGATAGAGATAGGCCGCAGAGGCAACCATGACCGCGCTAGCCATCCCGGCCACCGCTATTGTGGCTGTCCATTTGAGTATTTTCTGAATCTTTATTTGCACGGGTAACTTGAGTCTCGAAGATTAGCTGCCGGCTGTGAAGCATTTTTCACTTAATATGGGAAGAAACGAGCACTGAGCCACATAATTGCCCCTCGCCCGCTTGATACGGGGCCTTAAGCGAACTAATTATTATACACTTGGCATCCAAAAATGCCTTGTTATTCTGGGACTTAATGCCAGTCTATGCGCATAGGAGACAAATCCGTTGATGGCAACAGAGTCTCTCGAAAAATTCCGAAGAGTTATGGCTGGTAAGTCTGCTCAAATATTGGTCAGTTTTACAGCGGGAGGAGCAGGTGGCTCGAAATTTATTCGAAATCGCCACAAGCCGCAGCAAATCTGCGCTTCAAACGATTGGTCAGGAGTACAAACGTGACCTGATTCAAAGAATTGCATGGAGGCTTGTTGCATTATTTAATGATAAAGTTGTTTGTTCTGAAAGTCTGATAATCAATTGATAACTATAAAAAATTTATTGTCGGCCGATACTGAAATCTGGAACACTGAAATTTGAGGATGCATATCCTAAGTTTTTGTTATCATTAGCAATATTTTTCAGGCCTAGTAGGGAGTTGGTCCATTGACTCGCAGTACAAGGGGTCGGACAATCGTCTCATCCTAGGAAGTTGGTCGAAAGTAGAAGGTTCTAGGGGCTTCTAAGTGCTTGAAAAGTTCAGAAATATTAGCACTCTAAGTAATTTTGGCAAGAAAGTCAGCACTATGCTGGGGGTCAACATTAGTACGACCGCTGTCAAAATTTTGCAGCTAAGTCCAAGCGGTAATAGCTATAAGGTGGACAATTATATTATTCGACCTCCGTGTTAGGCGGCGTCTTTCGAGAATAGTCGACTACGACAGAAACTAAGACTCCTATTACTGGCGACCTGCCCTCTATTGGTCGAATGTTTAAGCGTACCTCGAATGTGAGTCGCCGAACTGAGCTGCTGATCTTTATTACGCCCAAGATCATCTCTGAGATTAATGTTAGATAAGAGTGTTTTTCTCGGTCGAAATTACTTCGATGATTAGGCAGAGGGACGCCCGCAATTCCTGTCTAGAACAATCGTAGTTATTCCACGTTTATCGTGCATGGGTGATTTGGTCTCGATAGTTCCTCCGTGATCGAGTCAACTAAGCAACGAGCAAGCTGAAGTCTGAGTGTGCAGTGTATGAGCTATTCTGGAAATTTATTCCTTGTTGGACCCATGGGTGTTGGTAAGACTACGGTCGGGCGAGTACTTGCCGATTCGCTTGGCCTGGAGTTTTTCGACTCCGACCGCGAAATAGAAGCTTCCACTGGGGCCGATATACCTTGGATTTTCGATGTAGAAGGCGAGAGCGGATTCCGAATTCGTGAAACGCGGATGATCGAGCAGCTCACTCAGAAAAAAAATATTGTATTGGCGACTGGTGGCGGCGCTGTCATCTCGCCCGAGAATCGTGCATGGCTGAAGGCTAGAGGCGTTGTCGTTTATCTGCGCGCACCTATAAGCCAGCAGGTAGAAAGAACGAGTCGCGATAAAACCAGACCGTTGCTGCAAACGCCTAACCCTGAGCAGAAAATTCGGGAGTTGATGGAAATCCGCGAGCCGCTTTATCAAGAGGTTGCGGACATGGTTGTGGATACCTATCGGAGAAATCCGAAGACCGTTAGTCAGGAAATTTGTAAGCAACTAAAAGTTGAGTTAGGCGGTTCGCAAGCAGATTAATTTTTTCAAAGAGTCGTTAATCAAAATCTGGAATAGGAAAAAATGATTACTGTAGACGTTGACCTAGGTGAAAGATCCTATCCAATCTTCATTGGCCAGGGCTTACTCAACAAGGCAGAGCTTATAGCGCCGTATCTAGGAAAGGGTAGGGTAGTTATCGTCAGTAATGATGTGGTTGCACCTCTTTATATGGATAAGGCGAAGCAGCTATTTCCTGGGCAGGATGTGCTAGACATCGTTCTTCCAGACGGCGAGGCGCATAAGGACCTCGATGCTGTAAGCCATATTTACAACGTGTTACTTGCTGGTAAATACGACCGGAATACTCTGTTAATCGCGTTAGGCGGCGGTGTTGTGGGCGATATCACCGGGTTTGCAGCGGCCACTTATCTGCGAGGCATTGACTTCATTCAGATCCCTACCACGCTGCTTGCACAGGTGGACTCGTCGGTAGGAGGGAAGACCGGAGTGAATCATCCTCTGGGCAAGAATATGATCGGTGCGTTCTATCAGCCACTTTGTGTGCTGGCTGATACTGACGTATTGAGTACTTTGCCGCGACGCGAAGTGGATGCGGGTCTTGCAGAGGTGCTTAAGTACGGGCTCATCTATGACGCTGAGTTTTTTGACTGGCTAGAGGCAAACAGCAAAGGCATTGGCGAGTCTGATTCGGCGCTATTGGCGCAGACCATTAGAACCTGTTGCGAGATTAAGGCCGAGATTGTGGCCAAGGACGAACGGGAGTCGGGGGTTCGAGCACTGCTTAACTTCGGGCACACCTTTGGTCATGCGATAGAAACCGCAAGCGGCTATGGCAATTGGCTGCATGGTGAGACCGTGGCAATGGGTATGGTGATGGCGGCTGACCTGTCGCATAAACTAGGCTGGATTGACCTGGCGGTTGCGCAGCGGATTCGTGCAGTCTTAGAAGAAAATTTTGGTATGCCCGTGCTCCCTCCTGCCGATATATCAGTAGAGCAATATTTGGATTTAATGTTGTCAGATAAGAAGGCGGAATCGGGCAAAATCAGGTTTGTATTACTGAAAGCTATAGGTGAAGGCGTAGTCGATGGAGATATCGAGCCTTCGCTACTCGAGAGCACGTTAACCGCTGGTGACAATCTCTGTAAGTAAGTGGATAAGCGGCGTAGATGACTATGAATACATATACACAATGGCTAAATCTTGACTTCGACCCGTTCGCGCCTGGCGCAAAGAGCCGCGATTTTTATTGCAGTGGTCAACGTCAAAATTTACTTGACCAGATCGTTGAGTTTTCTCTCTACAGTAACGCCATGATTGCCGTTACCGGGCCCTTGGGCGCTGGTAAGACTACCCTTGCTACAAATTCTTGTGATCGATTCGCTAATGAAGCTGTCTGTGTAAAGGTAGCTGCTACTTTGTTCATGAATCAGAACCAATTTCTTGAGACGTTACAGGACGCCCTTGGATTTAAGCGTACGGGTAGTTCGGATAGCAATTCCTCAATAGAGCAGATCTGTAGCTATGCGGCGGAGCTCGATCTGGAAGCGCGTTCGCTGATATTGATAATAGATGATGCTCACGAGCTCAGTGCAGAAGTATTGCAGTTGCTCACGAAACTATTAGCCAGCTGTGTCGACTCCAGTATCCATGCATTGTTGTTTGGAGAAAACCAGCTCGATAACTTACTGCAGAACACGCTCACTATCGATGAGCAGGAGCGTCTTGCGGTTTTTCCGTTGGATGGATTTGCAAGTGACGAGACTCAAGAATATATTCGCTTCAAGTTGGCGACAGCCAGATTCACAAAAGAATTGCCAATTGATGGCGGCACTGTGGGTGCCATTCATAATTCATCTCGCGGTATGCCCGGCGCGATTAACTCTCTAGTAGTTGATGCTCTTAACGCTGCTGCGCCCGCCAGCGAACCCGATGAGTTTGCGGACATCGGTCCGATCTATAGCGGCGATAGTATTGCACAAAATGATAGGCGCGAAGTATTTGAAGCGCTAGAAGGTTACGATCGGGACGAGACGGAAAGTCCAGTAGTCAGTATTCAGCCTAGGTATTGGTTCGCTGCTACCGCGCTGATTGTGCTGCTAACCGGGACTCTGCTTTTTTGGGATACAGGCCCGGGCGAGACAGAGTCGATTCCTATCACTGTCACGGCGACTTCAATGACAACTCAAACTAGCGCAGTTGAACCGGTAGCTGAGTTGCCTGCAGCTGCAAGCATGCAACTGACTGCAGTTGAGGTGGTCGTTGCTGAGGTGGAAGAATTACGGGAGTCTGAGGTCGCGGATTTAGACAGATCGAAATCAGTGGCCACAACTTCAATAGATGAGATCGTTGCCGCGGAATCAGATCCTGCGGCGAACAATGGCGCTGAAATTAATGATTCTAAAATAGTTGTCCCTGCTGAAGTGACGGGGACAATTGTTGAGGTGGCAGTAGCTGATGTTGGAGTAGTTGAAGAAACGGTGGTGATAGCAACAGCATCGCCATTTGTTGAACAGCTACTTCAGGCGTCCCCAAGGAATTACGCCGTACAACTTTTAGCCTCTCACTCGGAAGCGAATATTAGCGATTTTGTTACGCAATTGAGTGCTGATCATCCGGCTGGCTATTTCGAGACACGCTATCAAGGCAAACCCTGGTTCGTAGCCGTGCTCGCTGCCTTCGATGATAGGGATAAGGCCGCTCGAGCGATCTCCGCTCTACCGGCCAAGCTGCGCTCCAATGAGCCATGGGTGCGATCTGTGGCAGGGATTCAAACTGACATCCTTCAGCTGCTAGATTCCAAACTCGTATCTTTAAAGTAGCGAGTAGCCCACTCCTTTGGAATAGCGCGAAAGACGCAGGAACAGTCAGGCCCGGTGTCTAGATTGTGAATAAATGCGGCTCGTGTAAAATTGTCCCCTTTCTCAGGCTCGAGCAATCTAGTGCTGTTCCCATCCGGCGTCGGAATTGCTGATGTCCATATCCCATTAAGTAAAGTGAGTAAGCTGTGACCTTAAAGAATGACCGACTATTGAAAGCCCTATTAGGTGAGCCGGTAGATGTTACCCCTGTATGGATGATGCGACAGGCAGGCCGCTATTTGCCGGAGTACCGTGCCACACGCAAACAGGCTGGTGATTTCCTAACGGTATGTAAAACGCCCCAGTTAGCATGTGAGGTCACCATGCAGCCACTGCGGCGTTACCCCTTCGATGCTGCCATCTTATTCTCAGACATACTGACGATTCCCGACGCGCTCGGGCAGGGTTTGTATTTTTCCGAGGGTGAGGGACCAAAGTTTCATAAGGTGATTCGATCGGCGGCGGATGTCGAGCAATTGCCCGATGTCGATATTGCGGATGAGTTGTCCTACGTGACCGATGCCGTGTCGGTAATTCGCAAAGAATTGAATGGGACAGTACCGCTGATCGGATTTTCTGGCAGCCCCTGGACTTTGGCGACCTATATGATCGAGGGCGGGGGGAGTAAGGACTTTCGGATCGCTAAACAATTCATGTATGACAATCCCGAAGCTATGCACTTGTTACTAGAAAAATTGGCGGATTCAGTTACGGTGTATCTGAATGCACAGATCCGTGCCGGCGCGCAAGCCGTGCAGATATTCGATACCTGGGGCGGGATTCTAAGCGGCAAAGCTTATCGAGAATTTTCTCTTAATTACATGACAAAGATCATAAACAAGCTACAAAAAGAAAATGAGGGTCGACGTGTTCCTGTTATTGTTTTCACGAAGAATGGTGGGCAGTGGCTCGAATCGATTGCCGACTCAGGCTGCGATGCAATCGGCTTGGATTGGACGACAGAAATTGGCGATGCCCGAGCGAGGGTTGGAGATAGAGTTGCCCTGCAAGGCAATATGGATCCCTCTATTCTTTATGCATCTCCTGCGGTCATTCGTGAAGAGGTGGCAACTATTTTAAAGAGCTTCGGTTCTGGCGAGGGCCATGTATTCAATCTTGGTCATGGAATCACTCCGGAGGTAAATCCGGACCATGTCTCCCATTTTGTTGAAGCGGTCCATGAGCATTCTGAGCAATACCACCGATAGCAATTCAGTAGCGGTAGCGGTCAGCCTAGGCTCGAGCCTGCCCTATTTGAATCGTTCGCCGAGAGAGATAGTGCTTGCGGCGATGGAAAGTCTGCGACTCATTAGCATCGAAGCAGAGGCTTCCTCTGTGTATCGCAGTGAGCCAGTAGACTGCCCCGAGGGTACCGGCGATTTCATCAACGCAGCTATGGTTCTGCGATTACCCTCAAAGACCGCTGCTAGCGAGTTTTTGGCAGTTTTGCAGGGCATTGAGGCCGATTATGGTCGTCAACGTAGCGCCGAGCAAAATCAGGCTCGCACTCTGGATATAGATATTATTTCATTTGGAAATCAACAGCTTGAAAGCTCTCGCTTGGTATTGCCTCATCCCCGAGCTACGCAGAGAAGGTTTGTATTAGCGCCGCTGGCGGAGATCTACCCTGAAATGGTCTTTCCTGGGCAATCGGAAACTATTGCCCAGCTTCTAGCTTTGTTACCCCGCACTGAGAACGTGTGCCTCCTAGCCTAATTAGCCATAACTTACTGATATAAAACAAAATTATTTTTTAAACTGAAAAGTAATGGCGACAATATCAGGCTGGTATGTCGCCGATTTCGAGCTACAATTCAATTCTCATTGCCTTGTTATAGTGCTAATATTTCAAAGTCGCTTGAGGGCTGTTTTAGTTGTGGCGAGTGCTTGGGCTCCTTAGCAGTAAGGTTTTTTGGAAAAAATTGAGAATAATGAAAATCAACCATCTACAGAATGCGCCGGCGATGACTTCGCTGCTACTCGGAATAGCCTTCATGGGCTCTTCCGCTATGGCTCAGGATGGTTATTCCTTTATCAATGAACCTGCAGATAACCAGTCAGGTAGCGCCATCTTCCGCATCGCGCCCAGCTCTATACTGAATGAGCAGGCGCCATTTTTGAGCATTGCCAGAACTGTTGAGCAGAAAGACTTTCAAGGCGCTGTTGTAGACGATGCCTTAAACTTCAATTTGGGCATGCAGATTGAGCCTATTGCTGGCTTGAGCGTTAGTGCAGATGCTTGGAAAATGCAGATCGATGAGGCGCCAGCGACCAATAACAATTGGCAGGGCGGGCTAACGAATCTATACATTGATGATTCGGCAATCACAGAATTTAATATAGGCAACCCACTACTGGGAACCAATGTCGAATCGAACGGATTTGATCTGGGCGCGTCGTACATATGGGATACGAATCGCTTCGGTCAGTTTACCCTCAGTTCCACAACAACCTATGTTGAGGAATTCGAGAACACTGGAGCGCTCCTAGACTTCGCCACTTCCAACATCGCCGAAATAGATGAGCGGCTGATTAGCCCAGAATTACAGAGTAGCCTAATGCTCTCTTGGCAATTCGGAAATCACACGGCCAGTGCTATAACTAATTACTTCGATTCATTCAAGGATATTAGTGAATTGGACATGGACGAAATAAACGAGTTAGTCGATAACATCACTACCTTCGATTTTGAGTATGGCTACAGCGTGAAGACCGGGTTGCATGACCGTGCAATAATTTCGTTTGGTATTCGCAATATATTCGATGAGAAGACTGCGCAAATTCTAAACTCTACTACGCGCATTCTGGATCAGAATGGTCGAGTAGCTTATGGATCTGTTAAGTACCAGTTTTAAGTACAACCTTCCTCGCATTTTGTTTTCTCGCAATTCAGCATTGAGTTTTAGTCTGTGGTCTTAATTTGACTGCATAGATTCTTTCGATTCTGACCAAAACGCCTTAGCTAAGTACAAGCTTTCCTAGAGAGTTCTATTCTTTTTTTAATCAAAAAAAACCCCGAAAAATTCGGGGTCAAATTTGCTCAAAATAATAAAACTCGGAATGTTCAGTGCCAACTCTGGCCACTAAGGAGAGTCATGCCGTATGCGACCAATTATAGACATTGGTGTTTATGCGAGTGTGCTATCAATCACAATTTGAGCTGGCAGTTGGTTCTTTTCTTGATTTTGGCTGTGTGCAAGCGGAGGAGAGAGTTTTATTCTTAATTCTGGCGGTGTAGAAGCTGAGGAGAAAGTTCTTTCTTAATTTTGGCTGATTAGACTTCTTCATCTCTGGCCAAAATGCCTTAGCTGAGTTCAAGGTTGATGAGAGGGTTCTCTTCTTCATCTCTCGCCAAAAAGCCTTACCTAGGTGCAAGCTTTCCTAGGGAGTTCTCCTAGAGAGTTCTGCTCGCGCGTGCCAGACACCACACGTCAATTCGGCAGTCCTGCTGCGCTCGCAGCATTCTCGAGATGGCCTGGGTTGTCGCCATGGTCGTCACCACATCATCGATTAGTGCGATGTGTGTTACGCCTGTAAGGGTATCGGATTTACTCACGCCGAATGCGTTGCGCAAGTTTGCCTTTCGGGCGGCGGCCGAACTCATCGAAGTCTGCGGCTGTGTGTTTCGAGTTCTGCTTAGGGCGGTGTGGGAGATCGAGATGCCAGAGTACTTAGCGAGGACATTGCCTATCTCACTGGCCTGATTAAATCCTCGGGAATCTAGCCGGTTTCTGTGCAGAGGAACGGGTACAAGCAGTTCAGGCTTCGCCTGGTCAATGTAGTAAGCATTGAACGCGCTCGCCAAGACTCTTGAGAGGGAGTAGCCAATATCAAAGCGAGCCGAAAACTTGAAATCGGCAACCAATTTGTCGATTGGTGAAACGTAGGGGAATACACAGGTGCAGGAATCGAAGCTCGGTGGAGAAAGTCGGCAACGAGTGCAGCAGGAACCCGTAACCAGTGTGCCGCTCAGTTCGATGCCACAGCGTCGGCAGCAATCGCCGAGCTTTGGTAGCACACATCCACACTCAGTGCAGATACTGTGATCGGAATCTGCATTTTGTCCGCATACAATGCAGGTGGTTGGCAGGGCGCAGCGGATCGACCGCTTTAGCTCATGGAACATTAGAACTCTCTCCTCACTTTGTATTCAGCTAAGGCATTTTGGCCAGAGATGAAGAAGAGAACCCTCTTATCGATACTCTGAGCTACTAGCCTAAGTATAGATGGCGCTGCACGATTCACTGAGTTTGCGCCTAACAGCGCAGTACCTGTTATGGCTAGCATCCCCTATAATCACATCTCAATAGTAAAATTTTGTTGGGGAACAAAGAAATGGCTACTTATAAAGCTCCGTTAAGAGATATCAGATTTCTCTTAAATAATGTATTCAATGTAGATCAGTTATTCGCCAGCATGCCGGACACTGCAGAGGTCACAGATGATCTGATCGCGGCTATTGTCGAAGAGGCAGGAAAGATAGCAGAAGGGATGCTCGCGCCAATCAATCAAAGTGGCGATGCCGAAGCCTGTCGTTTTGATAACGGTACAGTCACTACACCGGAGGGTTTTAAGGAAGCGTATAAGGCATTTGCTGAAGGAGGTTGGTCAAGCCTAACTGGCGATGTGAACTACGGTGGTCAAGGCATGCCTAAGATGCTGTCTGCTGTAATTGAAGAAATGTTATTTGCCGCCAATTCTTCTTTCGCGCTCTATACGATTCTCAATACTGGCGCGACGCTAACTCTGAGCCAACATGGTAGCGATGAATTGAAGCAGCGCTATCTGCCAAAGATGTATTCCGGCAATTGGTCCGGCACGATGTGCCTAACTGAGCCTCACGCGGGAACTGACCTTGGGATGATTAAGACTAAGGCCGACCTGCAAGCCGATGGCAGCTACCGCCTTAGCGGCACCAAAATATTTATTACAGCAGGTGAGCATGACCTTACCGAGAACATTATTCACCTGGTACTAGCAAAATTACCAGATGCCCCCCCAGGCCCTAGAGGGATCTCCTTATTTCTGGTTCCCAAGTTCTTGGTCGATGAGTCGGGGGTGTTAACTGGTGAGCGCAACACCGTGGCCTGCGGTTCAATAGAGCGCAAGATGGGGATCAAGGCGTCCTCAACCTGCGTAATGAATTTCGATTCGGCCGCGGGCTACTTGGTCGGTGAAGAAAATCAGGGCCTGTCTCATATGTTTACCATGATGAACTACGAGCGATTGTCGATGGGACTACAGGGTAACGGTCTAGCCGATAGCTCCTACCAATTAGCATCTGCGTACGCGAAGGAAAGAGTGCAAGGTAGAGCTGCCACTGGCACCTGGCAGCCGAATCTGAGTGCAGACCCAATCATTGTGCATCCTGATGTGCGAAGAATGCTGTTGACGATGCGGGCTAATATTTTAGCGGGCCGCGCCCTATCTCTGTATGCGGCGAGTCAGTTGGATATATCTCGTTTCCACACTGATGAAGTTGCTCGCAAGAAAGCTGGGCAACTCGTGGCACTGCTCATTCCTGTTCAAAAGGCGTATTGCACAGACCGTGGTTTTGAAGCCTGCGTACTGGGTCAGCAAGTGCTGGGTGGTCATGGTTATATTGCAGAGTGGGGGCTAGAGCAGAATGTTCGTGATGCAAGAATCGCGCAAATCTACGAGGGTGCGAATGGCGTTCAGGCGCTCGACCTCATGGGGCGAAAGACCGTGCGCAGTAAGGGTGAGCTGCTAGAAATTTTGTCTGGCGAGATGGATGAGTTCGTCGCTAGCCAGAAAGATGTCGAAGCGATGCAGTCCTATCTGGCCGCTTTCGAGAACTGCCGTGGCCGTTTAGAGGAGGCGACTGCAACGGTGTTGGCGAGAAGCAGCGATGATCTGAATGAAGTTGGCGCAGCTTCATATAGTTATATGGAGCTAATGGGCTTGGTGCTGTATTGCTTCATGTGGCAGAGAATATTGGCGGCGGCATTAGCAGATCAAGGTTCGGAGTCCCCTGATGCAGATTACGCGGATGCCCTAATTAAAACAGGAGAATTTTTTCTGCAGAAGTTGCTGCCGCGAACGGAATCATTGCTGACTGAAATTAGTAGTGGTGCCCACTCCCTAATGACAATGAGGGCAGAGCAGTTCTAAACAACCGAGTAACTTCACAGGTCGCTTAGATTACCCATTCAACGTTCCCTGAAAACATGGATGCGAACTGGTTCAGGTCTTCGTTTTTCTCGCCCACGAGGATCATATTGCCTTGCTCCATGGGTACGACGATGCCATTGAATCGATCGTCTCGAATATTGAATTCGACATCCACGGGGCTATTGTTGATAACGATCACGCTGACCGCTCCATGACTGCCTTCAAGTACTAGGTGTGCGCTCTTATAGGCTGGAAGGATCTCGCAGGGCTTAGCAGATCTCACTTCAAATTCTTGCGCTGGGCCGTAGCTTACCAAGCGTGTTCCTGCGTTCGCCATAGAGAAGTTGACCTCATCTAAGTCCAATATCTCATAGGTTGCGCCATTGGTGATGTCGTCGATCTCTTCGATGTCATGATGTAGATGGGCGAGGAGTTCATTACCGAATACGATGTCGGCAGACGAAGGCCCGCCATTGACGCTAAATGAAAACAAGATTCCCACGGCTAATACTAGACTCGCAGCTACGGCGTAGTATTGAAAGAAGCTCTGCTTCCTCGCTCGAATGGGGCTTACGTTGGAGCTAGTTGATGCAGCTGTCTCGGATGCCAATTCATCTTTTTCGGGAATAGACAGCAATTGCGTCAGGAGGCCTTCCGGCGCCTCGGTGCTCTCGATCAACGGAACTAGAGAATCTTCGAACGCTAGCGTTTCATCCGCGATCTTTTGCAATTCAGGATTGGCGCGCGCAGCCTCTAGGATATCGTCATCGAGATCTCTTGGGTTCGCATATACTCGTTTGCGAAATTCTAATTCATCCATTTTTCAAAGCCTCGTAGGCATCAATCTTCTGGTATTAAGTTAGTTTCTATTGTTATCGCGTGTTATCGCGATTCATCCAAACTTTGGTTGTGCTTAGCTCTATTCGTCTATTTCAGTACTTAGGCCGAATTCTGATTTGAGCTTGCCGCGCGCTCTGAATAATCTGGTCATAACGGTGTTGTTGTTGAGCTCTAGTATTTCGGCTATCTCTTTGCCGCTAAAGCCGCCAACCACTTGCAAGAGCAATGGCTCGCGATATTCGCTTTCGAGGCGATTTATCGCATTATGTAGCAGCTCCCTATCCATCTTGTTGTCGGGCTCATTGTTAACACTCTCTGCGATGCTCTGGCCGTCTATGTCGATCAGCTCTGGGCGATAGCGCTCGTACTGTCTAGCGTTCTCTCTCCTGAGGATGGTAAACAGCCAAGCTTTGGCGGCTTTATCGTTCTGCAGGCTCTCAAGAGACCGCCAGGCCCGTAAAAATGTTTCCTGAACGAGATCTTCCGCCATCGGCTTGCTTTTGCAGATCCAGAAAGCATAGCGAAATACGTCCTGATACAGCGCAGCCACAAGGGATTCATAGCGTTGTTTCTTCGTATTTCCTTTTAAGACCGGAATTTCGCTCATTGTTTTTCGCAGAACTGAGTATTTTTCAATTTTGATCTGATTTCCCCAATTCCTTGAGGCCAATGCAGGATTCAGGCCATTGATATGGCCATTTCGGCTGGTATTTTTGCTTTCACCAGCACGCGATCCTTCGCGCAGAGAGTGTGCCTAAATTGGAACTCATCCTCAAGTGTTTTACTGCCTTGGAAAGTGTAAGCTAGCTCGAGCCTGAGGGCCAAGCATCTCAGCAACATCGAGGTTTAGCTTGTGCCAGAGCCGCTGTATACTGCACGCCTTTAAAATTTCCAGGACGCAGCTATGTTAAAAGTCGCTATCGTTGGTGCTGCAGGCCGTATGGGTCGAACTCTCGTTGAGGCAGTCAGCCAGAACAGCAGCACGATGCGTGTCTCAGTAGCCACGGTGCTTGCTGACGATCCAGCTTTGGGTGTAGATATCGGACTGCTCGCAATTGGGTCTGCTATCGGCGTAAAAACGGTTGCTGGACTCGCGCCAGATGAGTCGGACTTCGACGTGCTTATCGATTTCACTTCGCCCGACGCGACGATGAGCCATCTCGCTCACTGTCAGGCGAGTAACAAGGCTATGGTGATAGGCACAACGGGTCTGTCTAGCGATCAGCAGCAAGCCATCCAAGCGGCCGCGACAAAAATCCCCATTATGTACGCGCCTAACATGAGTGTGGGAGTTAACCTCTGTCTCAAATTATTGGAACAGGCGGCACGAGTGCTTGGGGATGAAGTTGATATAGAGATTACTGAGGCTCACCACCGTTTTAAGAAGGATGCGCCTTCTGGTACCGCTCTGAAGATGGGTGAGGTTATCGCTGACACTCTAAATAGAGATCTTAAGGAGTGTGCTGTCTACGGCAGAGAAGGGGTCAGCGAAGAAAGAGATCGCAAGACTATTGGCTTCACTACAATAAGAGCTGGCGATATTGTCGGAGATCATACTGTGACGTTCGCGGGTCTAGGTGAGCGCGTCGAGATAACACACAAGGCCAGCAGTCGAATGACTTTTGCTAGCGGGGCCGTCCGCGCCGTGAAGTGGATTTCGGATAAGCAGAGTGGTCTCTACTCTATGCAGGATGTGTTGGAGCTTTAGCTGCAGCTGGCATCGGAGCTAAAAAAGTTGACGCCTCTCGAATAGGTTCGCATAACTCATGGCTAATGAAACCCTAACGATTTAGCTGAAGGTTGAAGATATTTTTTCACTTCTCACTAGATTTTTAGGCAGTTCGACGTAGACAAGATGGGGCATGTATCTATAGAATACTCGTTCAGTATGACTATGCTGAAAACATTACAAATTGAATAAAAAAGCGGAGTGAGGAGATTCTTCATTCCGCTTTTTTTCGCCCGAAATAAATAGAACGATGAAGGTAGTTTAGGAGAAAAAGTGGCTGGGTCAGCGGTACTTGCATTAGAAGATGGTAGCGTATTTCATGGTATTGCAATTGGGGCCCAGGGAAGCTCCAGCGGCGAAGTGGTTTTCAATACCTCTATGACGGGCTATCAGGAAATCCTCACTGACCCTTCCTACGCTAAACAGATCGTCACTCTCACCTATCCCCACATCGGCAACACTGGCACGAACGAAGAAGACAATGAGTCCAGTCAGGTTTGGGCCTCTGGTCTCGTTATTCGTGATTTACCTTTGTTGGCAAGCAACTGGCGCAATGAGCAGTCACTTGATGAGTTCCTGAAAGCTAGAAATGTTGTTGCGATCGCCGAGATCGATACGCGCCGTCTTACGCGTTTGCTTCGCGATAAAGGGGCGCTGAACGGCTGCCTTCTAGCTGGTGCAGCGCTTGAAGCGGGTGGTGAGGTCGAAGCATTGCGACTCGCCAGGGCATTCCCAGGATTAAAAGGTATGGATCTCGCCAAAGAGGTCAGCGTTAAAGAAAGTTACGATTGGAAGGGCGGTGTTTGGGACTTAGAGTCCGGATACAAAGTGGATTCGGATAACCGCTTCAAGGTCGTTGCCTACGACTTCGGCGTTAAGAACAATATTCTGCGTATGTTGGTCGATCGCGACTGCGAAGTAACGGTTGTGCCTGCACAGACACCGGCGAGCGAGGTGCTCGCTATGAAGCCTCATGGAATCTTCCTCTCCAACGGCCCGGGCGACCCTGAGCCATGCGACTATGCCATCGCGGCAATATCGGAGTTCCTGGAAGCAGGTATTCCACTATTCGGCATTTGTCTGGGTTGTCAGTTATTGGCGCTAGCCTGCGGTGCAAGCACGATGAAGATGTCTTTGGGCCATCATGGCGCGAACCATCCCGTACAAAATCTAAAAGATGGCACGGTAATGATTACCAGCCAAAACCATGGCTTCGCCGTCGACGAGAAGACTCTTCCCGACAATCTAGTAGCAACACATAAATCCTTATTCGATGGCTCCTTGCAAGGAATAGAGCGCACGGATAAGCCAGCATTCGCATTTCAGGGGCATCCGGAAGCAAGCCCAGGCCCACATGATGTGGCGCCACTGTTCGATCACTTCATCGAATTGATGGCCAATCGAAACTAATAATTTAAGCATTCTCGACTAAAACGTTTAAGCCCGTTACTGCAAAGCAGAACTAACTAACAAGGTACAGACAACGCGACCATGCCACGAAGAACTGATCTAAAGAGCATATTAATCATAGGAGCCGGCCCTATCGTTATCGGGCAGGCATGTGAATTCGACTATTCAGGTGCACAGGCTTGCCAGGCGTTAAAGGAAGAAGGCCTGCGAGTCATTCTAGTTAACTCTAATCCTGCCACTATCATGACCGACCCTGATATGGCTGACGCCACCTACATTGAGCCCATCAATTGGCGCATGCTCGAGAAGATTATCGAGAAGGAAAGGCCCGATGCCATCCTGCCAACCATGGGCGGGCAGACTGCCCTCAACTGTGCATTGGACCTAAACCGTCACGGCGTTTTGGAGAAGTACAACGTCGAGCTAATCGGCGCGAACTGCGAGGCAATAGACAAGGCTGAAGACCGAGAACTTTTCGACCAGGCGATGCAGAAAATCGGATTGGAAACGCCACAGCATGGTATTGCTCGTAACCTGGAACAGGCGTACGAAGCACTCGAGAAAGTTGGCTTCCCCTGCATCATTAGGCCGTCGTTCACCATGGGTGGTACTGGTGGTGGAATCGCCTATAACAAGGAAGAGTTCGATGAGATCTGCCTGCGCGGCATGGAGCTTTCACCTACCAATGAGCTGCTAATCGATGAATCGCTAATCGGTTGGAAAGAATATGAGCTCGAAGTAGTGCGCGACACGAACGACAACTGCATCATTGTCTGCTCCATCGAGAATTTCGATGCTATGGGGGTGCACACGGGCGATTCGATCACCGTTGCTCCTGCGCAAACCCTGACCGACAAGGAATATCAGATTCTTCGGAATGCCTCGCTCGCCGTCTTGCGAGAGATTGGTGTAGAAACTGGAGGGTCCAACGTTCAGTTTGGTATAAATCCTGCGGACGGTCGCCTCGTTATCATCGAGATGAACCCAAGGGTGTCACGTTCCTCAGCACTCGCCTCGAAGGCGACTGGATTTCCAATTGCTCGGGTCGCCGCGAAGCTCGCAATAGGATTTACTCTCGATGAACTACGAAACGAAATTACCGGAGGTGCTACGCCCGCATCTTTCGAGCCGTCAATCGACTATGTCGTTACCAAGATTCCTCGATTTACCTTCGAAAAATTTTCAGAAGCGAATGATCGGCTAACCACTCAGATGAAGTCGGTCGGTGAAGTCATGGCGATTGGGCGGACTTTCCAGGAATCCTTACACAAGGCGCTACGCGGGCTTGAGGTCGGGATGTGCGGTTTGGATCCAGTGCTCAACCTCAAGCTAAGTGATGCCAAAGCCATATTAACGAGAGAACTAACTGAGCCGGGCGCGGAGCGAATCTGGTATATCGCCGATGCCTTTCGGGCGGGTTGGCCTATTGACACGGTGCATGACCTGACCGGGGTTGATCGCTGGTTCCTCGTGCAGATCGAAGATCTAATCAATGACGAGAAGATGCTCGCAGAAAAGTCTCTCGAAGAAATCGACTATGACCTCATGCGCAAGCTCAAGAGGAAAGGCTTTTCGGATGAGCGTATGAGTCAGGTTCTGCAAGTGCCGGAGCTGGCTGTACAATCGAGGCGTCATGAATTGGGAGTTCGTCCCGTGTATAAGAGGGTAGATACCTGCGCAGCAGAATTCGTTTCTTCGACAGCGTACATGTATTCAACCTACGAAGAAGAGTGTGAGTCTAAGCCCTCCGATCGAGATAAGATCATGGTGCTAGGCGGTGGGCCCAATCGTATCGGGCAGGGAATCGAGTTTGACTACTGCTGTGTGCATGCCGCGTTAGCCATGCGTGAGGACGGCTACGAGACCATCATGGTCAACTGTAATCCCGAAACCGTATCTACCGACTACAATATTTCAGATCGTCTATACTTCGAGCCACTGACATTCGAGGATGTAATCGAAGTTGTTCAACTAGAAAAGCCCAAGGGTGTCATCGTACAGTTCGGTGGGCAGACGCCACTTAATCTAGTGAAGCGATTAGAGGAAGCTGGGGTTCCTGTAATCGGCACCAGCCCCGATGCTATCGATCGTGCCGAGGACAGAGAAAGATTCCAGCAGCTAATCGAGAAGGTGGGCCTGAAACAACCACCCAATAGTACAGTACGTAGTGTTGAAGAAAGCATCGAAGCGGCAAAGAAAATTGGCTATCCATTGGTAGTACGACCTTCTTATGTGCTGGGCGGGCGTGCCATGGAAATAGTCTACAACGAAGAAGAGTTGGATCGATACATGCACGATGCAGTCAAGGTATCCAACGACAGTCCTGTGCTACTCGATTATTTTTTGAGTGCAGCGATCGAGATAGATGTCGATCTGGTTTGCGACGGAGAGCAAGTGGTCGTTGGTGCAATCATGCAGCATATCGAACAGGCAGGCATTCACTCTGGTGATTCGGCTTGCTCCTTGCCCCCCTACAACCTGCCGATGGAAGTGCAGGACAAGATTCGCCAGCAAGTAAGTGCGCTAGCGCTAGAGTTGGGCGTTATCGGATTGATGAATACCCAGCTCGCCTATCAGGATGGTGAGATCTATATAATCGAAGTAAACCCTCGGGCCTCGCGTACAGTACCGTTCGTTTCGAAATGTATCGGTCGGTCGTTAGCTAAAGTTGCCGCACGCTGCATGGTCGGTCAGTCCTTGAAGGATCAAGGATTTTTGAGCGAGATAATTCCAAAGACCTTTGCTGTAAAAGAGGCGATATTCCCGTTTAATAAGTTCCCTGGTGTTGACCCGATACTCGGGCCAGAGATGAAGTCCACGGGCGAGGTGATGGGTGTTGGTAAAACATTCGCAGAAGCCTATGCAAAGGCGCAGATGGGCGCTGGCGAATTTTTCGAGAAAACAGGCAATGCCTTCTTGAGCGTGCGCGATGCAGATAAACCACATATTGCTGAGGTGGCGAAGAAGTTGCTTGAATTGGGCTATTCGATAGTCGCCACACATGGAACCGCAGCAGTTATAGAAGAAGCTGGGCTAGAGGTGGTGGGTGTCAATAAAGTCGCCGAAGGTAGACCTCACATAGTCGATATGTTAAAAAATGACGAAATACAGTTGATTGTCAATACGACAGAAGGCAAACAGGCTATTTCGGATTCATCACTCATCAGACGCACCGCCTTAAGACACAATGTGTTCTGCACGACAACAGTAGCCGGCGCTCTCGCGGTTTGCGAAGCACTATCCTTCAGTGGCAATATGTCGGTATACACAATTCAAGACCTACACGCTGCTCTGAATTAGGCTAGCCTTCAATACTGATGCAATGGCAGTTTTTACTCTTGCCGTGCTATCTGATTTGTTAGTCTCGCTCCCTATTTATAGAGTAGTAAAATTAAAACGGAAAAATTATGCCCAGAGTGCCAATGACAGTGGGAGGTTCCGAGCGATTACGCGAAGAGCTGAACCAACTGAAATCAGAACAACGTCCCAAAATTATTAAGGCTATAGCCGAGGCAAGAGAGCACGGCGACCTTAAAGAAAATGCCGAGTATCACGCAGCGCGAGAGCAGCAGAGTTTTTGTGAAGGGCGTATCGGAGAAATCGAAGGTAAACTAGCCGAGGCCCAAGTCATTGACGTCACTAAAATAGAGGCAACCGGCAGAGTAATCTTTGGTACAACTGTGAGGCTTATTAACATCGAAACTGATAAAGCTGTGACCTATCAGATTGTTGGTGAAGACGAGGCTGAAGTGCGCAAAGGAAAGATCTCAGTGAGTTCGCCCATTGCCCGCGCCATCATGGGCAAGCGAGAGGGAGATGAGATTGTAGTGAATGCGCCCGCCGGTGATGTCGAATACGAGATCGACAAGGTCGAGCACAAGTGACGGGGTCGCTTTAGACGGTCTTTCGCTTGATGTTCGACAATCTACCGTCATGCTTCTTGGCCCTTCTGTACAGTAACGCCGTGTGGCCAATGCTTTGTATGCACTCAGATTTAAACTCCTGACAGATAATTGCTACGAGCGCTTTCTTGGCATCGCGGTCGGCTGCTACTAGCTTAATCTTGATGAGCTCATGGTCGGTTAGGGCGCGCTCAAGCTCTAATCGGATGTTCTCGCTCAAGCCTTTTTGGGCAATCGTAACGACCGGGTGCAAATTGTGGCCGATGGCTCGATACTGTTTCTTGGTCGTGTTACTTATTGTCATGATAGTTCCGTGAGTGTTCCATGTTAGTCACGTATCGGGCCTAAAGCTGACTTTCTATGAGGGAAGCGGATTCTAGCGGAACTCACGTAATTAATAAACGGTGAAACAGCAATGAAAGGCAATGATAGGGATTTAGTAGGTTCAAGTTAATGGGGCGATCAAAAACCAGCAAGCAATGGCTAAAAGAGCACTTCGACGACGTCTATGTACGCCGCGCGAAGGAAGAAGGCTATCGTTCGAGGGCTAGCTTCAAGTTGCTTGAGATTCAGCAGCAGGACAAACTGATCAGGCAGGGTATGACGATTGTCGACCTCGGCGCCGCTCCTGGCGGCTGGTCTCAGGTAGCCGCTAATCTCGCAGGAGAGAAAGGGCAAGTGATAGCCAGCGATATCCTGCCTATCGATTCTCTGCCTGGAGTAGAATTCTTACAAGGTGATTTCACTGAGGACGCGGTCTTACAGCGCCTAATAGAGTTGCTCAATGACCGGCAGGCAGACCTTGTAATATCGGATATGGCACCCAATATGAGTGGTATGAAGGACATTGATCTGCCTCGGGTAATGTATCTTGCCGAACTGGCTCTAGACCTCGCCAGGACTGTCTTGAAGCCTGATGGGGGCTTCCTTGTTAAGGTTTTTCATGGTGAAGGCTACGAAGAACTGCAAAAAGCGCTCAAAAGTAGTTTTAGTAGTGTGAAAGTCAGGAAACCCAAGGCTTCTAGGGCGAGATCGAGCGAAATCTATATATTGGCCGCTGGTTTTCGGGGCTTAGACTGAATTCACGTGCAATAATTTCTACGTTCATTAGAATTGAGCCACTATACGAGTTCTCTTCGCCGACCGCCAATAGGCGCTCTACCAACAAATTTCACTAACCACTGGGGGATAAATCCTTGAATGATATGGCAAAAAACCTGATTCTTTGGATGATTATTGCCGGGGTCCTGCTGACGGTATTCCAGAACATTAATCAGGAACCTAGAGAAGACAGCATTAATTACTCCGAATTTATCCGGGAAGTTCGTGCGGGCCGAGTTCAGCAGGTCGAGCTGGCAGGTATAAACATTGCGGGTGTGCGCAGTGATAACACGCAGTTTCGTTCGGTTATGCCGCTAATTGGTGATGATCAACTGCTCAATGACTTATTTGAGAATGATGTCGAGGTAACGGCTAACGAGCCGGAGCAGCGCAGCATCTGGATTGATTTACTGCTCTCCATATTTCCAATACTGATTATCGTCGGGCTATTTCTCTTCTTCATGAGACAGATGCAAGGCGGAGGTGCCGGGGGCAAGGGTGGTCCCATGTCTTTTGGCAAAAGCAAGGCTAAGCTCCTGGGCGAAGACCAGATTAAGGTAACGTTCGCGGATGTAGCCGGTGTGGACGAGGCGAAAGCGGACGTGCAAGAGTTAGTTGAGTTTCTCCGCGAGCCAGACAAATTCCAGCGGCTAGGTGGCCGCATTCCCCGCGGTGTTTTGATGGTCGGTCAGCCGGGTACTGGTAAAACATTGTTGGCTAAAGCGATAGCTGGTGAAGCCAAGGTTCCTTTCTTCTCTATTTCGGGTTCTGACTTTGTTGAGATGTTTGTGGGTGTAGGTGCTTCTCGCGTGCGTGACATGTTCGAACAGGCAAAGAAGCAGTCACCCTGTATCATTTTCATAGATGAAATCGATGCTGTCGGTCGTCATCGTGGCGCTGGCTTAGGCGGCGGACATGATGAACGTGAACAAACGCTAAATCAGTTACTGGTTGAGATGGATGGTTTTGAAGGCAACGACGGCGTGATCGTTGTTGCAGCAACGAACAGACCCGATGTATTAGACCCGGCACTTTTGCGCCCAGGTCGATTCGACCGTCAGGTTGTAGTTGGTTTGCCAGACATTCGTGGCCGAGAGCAGATTCTAAAAGTGCATATGCGCAAGGTGCCTATTAACGACAATGTTAAGGCCGGCGTCATCGCACGTGGTACACCAGGATTTTCAGGAGCTGATCTCGCTAATTTGGTAAACGAGGCTGCACTGTTCTCGGCTCGTGCAGGCAAGCGTCTGGTTACTATGGAAGAGTTCGAGAAAGCGAAGGACAAAATCATGATGGGCGCAGAGCGCAAATCCATGGTGATGTCAGATAAGGAAAGAACGAATACGGCTTATCATGAAGCGGGTCACGCGATTGTCGGCCGAATGGTGCCTGACCATGATCCCGTCTATAAGGTCAGCATCATTCCGCGTGGTCGTGCATTGGGCGTTACTATGTTCTTGCCTGAGGAAGACCGCTACAGCCTAAGTCGGCAGACTATCTTGAGCCAAATTTGTAGCCTCTATGGCGGCCGCATCGCTGAAGAGATTACGCTTGGCAAAGACGGGGTGACTACAGGTGCCTCCAACGATATTCAGCGAGCGACAGAGATGGCTCGCAATATGGTCACTAAATGGGGTCTGTCTGAGACGCTAGGTCCGCTGCTCTACTCGGAAGATGAGGGTGAGGTATTTCTAGGTCGTTCGGCTGCCTCGCAAGCGAAGTCTTTCTCAGGTGAAACGGCAATAGCAATCGATGTGGAAGTACGCAAGATCATCGATGAATGCTACGGCAGGGCCAAGAAGATTCTAGAGGATCATAGGCCTCAGTTGGACTTGATGAAAGACGCGTTGATGGAGTACGAGACTATCGATGCAGGCATGATCGACGACATCATGAAAGGCGAGAACCCAAGGCCGCCAGCAGATTGGTCGGATTCAGATTCCAGCAATTCAGACAGTGGCGGCTCAGGCGCTACTGAAGCATCGAGCGAAGATGAAGACAAATCGGGTACGATCGATGGCGCAGCCAGCGAACACTAATCCGTTCAAATAAGAAACCCTCGTTTTGATTGAAAGCCTTACAGCAGGAGAACGACAGATTGATCTGTCTTCTCCTGTTTGCATGGGCATAATAAACGCTACACCTGACTCCTTCTCTGATGGTGCGCAGTTGCACAGATCAGGCACCGACTCGTTTCAAATTGATATCGATAAAGCTCTATCCCGCGCGGAGGCTATGGTTGCCGATGGTGCTACCTTCATCGATGTGGGCG
This sequence comes from Pseudomonadota bacterium, assembly GCA_027592275.1. Lineage (GTDB taxonomy): Bacteria > Pseudomonadota > Gammaproteobacteria > Pseudomonadales > Pseudohongiellaceae > UBA9145. The sequence continues at coordinate 7,532 of JAQCKF010000017.1, read as the reverse complement.
GAGAGTCCACGCGCCCCGGCGCAGCCGCAGTATCAGAGCAGGAGGAATTGGATAGAGTAATTCCCATTATTAAAGCAATAAGGGCAAGACTAGATGTTTGCATCTCAGTTGATACGAGCTCGCCAACAGTGATGACAGAGGCGATCAATTGTGGCGCCGAGCTAATCAACGATGTTCGGGCGCTCTCATCTCCCGGTGCCATAGAAACACTGATATCGAGCAAGGCGGCGATTTGCCTAATGCACATGCAGGGCAAGCCGAGCACTATGCAGCAAGAAGCGTCCCAAACTAGTTATGAGAATGTGGTGGGAGAGGTCTTCGAATTTCTCAGGACGCGAGTCGAGCACTGTTTAGCTCAGGGCATACAGCGTAGCCGGCTATTGATCGATCCAGGGTTTGGTTTCGGCAAGACCGTTCAGCAAAACTACTTCTTACTAAAAAACCTTGCTCACTTTTCACAGCTCGAGATTCCAATACTCATCGGTGTCTCGCGCAAATCCATGATTGGCGAGGTAACTGGGCGCGCTGTTGATCAGCGTCTAGCGGGCTCAGTAGCGGCGACGACCTTCGCGCTAGCCTCGGGCGCGAAGATAATCCGCACTCACGATGTCGCTGCCACCATGGATGCAATTAGAGTAAACTGCGCCTATTCAAGCGCCGAGCAAGAAACGATATGACTAAAAGAGAAAAACAATATTTTGGCACCGACGGCATACGCGGTACCGTGGGCACGCCACCCATAACTCCCGACTTCATGCTTAAACTCGGATGGGCTGCAGGAACCGTGTTTGCGAAGAAAGGTGGGGCGAGAAATAAGATAATCATCGGGAAAGACACGCGTATCTCCGGCTACATGTTTGAAGCAGCGCTAGAGGCAGGAGCGACTGCCGCAGGTGTCGACATCAATCTGCTTGGTCCCATGCCCACCCCAGCAGTTGCCTACTTAACGCGGACGTTGCGCGCTCAAGCAGGCATAGTCATAAGTGCCTCCCATAATTCTTTCGAGGACAACGGGATTAAATTCTTTGCAGGCGATGGCACGAAGTTGCCTGATGATGTTGAATTTGCCATCGAGGAGCAGCTCTCGAAACCCATCTCGACTGTATCCCCGCAGTTGCTAGGCAAAGCCTCACGTGTTACCGATGCAGCGGGCAGATATATCGAATTTTGCAAGAGTCGAATAGATACAGATCTGAAGTTTACCGGGATTAAGATCGTGCTCGATTGTGCGCAAGGAGCTACCTATCATATTGCACCTAGTGTATTTGAGGAGCTTGGCGCAACGGTTATCTCGATAGGCGTCAGCCCAGATGGGTTGAATATAAATGAGAACAGCGGCTCCACGTCTCCGCAGCTGTTGGCCGAGACTGTGCTGAAAGAAAAGGCGGATATCGGCATCGCATTCGATGGTGATGGTGACCGTGTAGTCATGGTTGATCACCTTGGCAATATCGTCGATGGTGATGAGATACTGTATGTCATCGCGCGCGACAGGCGTCGACAGAATGTTTATTTCGGTGGAGTCGTTGGTACCTCAATGAGTAATTTGGGACTTGAGCAGGCGCTCGACCTCCTTGATATACCTTTTGCCAGAAGCGCGGTAGGGGATCGTTTCGTGATGCGAGAGCTACTCGAGCGCGGCTGGAGTCTTGGTGGTGAATCGTCTGGGCACATTATTTGTTTGGACAAGACCACGACAGGCGATGGCATAGTCTCAGCCCTGCAAGCGCTGTCTGCAATTTCGCGCACCGAGCGTTCGTTGGCGGAATTAACGAGTAAGTTGAATAAGTACCCGCAATCCATGGTGAATGTGAGAATCGCGGATTCTGCAGATATAGCAGGTAGCAGCCCAGTACAAAAGGCAGTTGCAGGTGTGGAATCAAAGCTAGGCTCTAAGGGCCGAGTACTGCTAAGACCTTCCGGTACAGAGCCTGTTGTGAGGGTAATGGTGGAGGGAGAGGATGCCGCCGAAGTGCATAAGCTAGCGCAAGAGCTGGCAGAAGTCGTTGAAAAAGAAATTGGTGCGGGAGCTTGAAACAGCGTTGCCGTGTTGCAAGACCTCTGTATCTTAGTTAGTATTGGCGCCCGTTTTGGCGGGCAGTTCTAGAATGCTCAATATCTCGCCCTTCTGGATTTGTAAGCATGCGTCAGAAATTGGTTGTTGGTAATTGGAAGATGCATGGCTCGACGGCTCAGGTACGGCGGTTGATAGAGGGAGTAGCCACCGGTAGTGCAGGACTGGCGAAGGTGGAAATCGCAGTTGGACCGACTCTTCTGCATATGGGCCTCGCCGCTGAATTATGCGCTAGCGAAGCTGCTGGCCATTTGAAGTTGGCCGCACAGAACTTATTTGCTGAACCGGCAGGTGCATTTACCGGTGAGGTTTCAGCGCCCATGCTGGCTGAATATGGAGTTAACTACGTTATAGTAGGGCACTCTGAGCGGCGTGAAATTTTTGCAGAAACAGATCAAGTAGTTGCTGCCAAATTTAAGGCGACTCAGGCAAGCGGATTGATTCCCATACTATGTGTGGGTGAGTCTTTGGCGCAGCGAGAAGCTGGAACCAGCGCCGAGGTTGTGTTGGCGCAGCTGAATGCTGTAATCGAGACGGCGGGAATAGAAGCACTACGATCCGCGGTCCTAGCCTATGAGCCTATATGGGCAATAGGCACAGGAAAGACGGCAAGCAAAGAGCAGGCACAGGAAATTCACCGGGTGCTGCGGGAACACATCGCGAAGTCAGATACGGCTGTCGCGCAAGGCATAAGAATTTTATACGGCGGCAGTGTTAATGCAGCCAATGCAACAGAGTTGTTTAGTCAGGCCGACATAGATGGTGGTCTGGTAGGTGGGGCCTCATTGAAGGTCGAAGAATTTGTATCCATTTGTAAAAGCGCGGATTAAGAATCATGGAAACCATAGTAGTTGTAGTTCATGTAATAGTAGCCATTGGAATAGTGGGCCTAGTTCTCTTGCAGCAAGGTAAGGGTGCTGATGCCGGCGCCTCTTTCGGCGCAGGCTCTTCTCAGACAGTGTTTGGCGCATCCGGCACTGGCAATTTCTTGGTACGCGCGACAACCGTTGGCGCCACGATATTCTTCATAACCAGCCTTTCACTGGCTGTCTTTGCGAAGAATCAGTCAAGCCTCGGTGGAGCGGCGAATTCGCCACTAGCGAACGAAGCATTGCTGCAGGAAGCAGCATCTCCGATAGTCTCGGATGTGCCTCAGCTAGATGCGGCGCCTCTGCCATCATCCGATGAGGAAGATGTGCCGAGCCTACCTGGCAGCGATAATTAGGATCATTGATAGAATTAGCCGAAGTGGTGAAATTGGTAGACACGCTATCTTGAGGGGGTAGTGACCTCTGGTCGTGCCGGTTCAAGTCCGGCCTTCGGCACCATATTTACGTAACCCTCTGTCCGATCACGGTTACGAATACCCTCTAAGACCCCCCAGAATAAGCACCCTGTTGTAATACCCTGTCCTCTATCGTGAGCTACAATACTATATTTTATGGTAGGTAGGATGGTAGGTAGATGCCAGTAATCGCAAAAGAATTGGCTGAAGTCTCTATACGCAGACTAACGCATACCCACAACGCATCTGGAGAGCCGTACAAGGCTGTTCATCCTGTTGGAGGTGTCGCGGGCCTTTATTTACAATGCCTCCCGCCTAGTGACTCTCGTAAGGCTGGGGCAAGAAGTTGGTTGTATCGGGCTGTAATCGGCGATAAGCGTCGCTGGATTGGCTTAGGTAACTATCCATCTGTACCTACCAAAAACGCTAAAGAGGCTGCTAGAGCCTTAAAAGAAGATATTAAGAACGGTATAGACCCAATTGCTGCAAAGGAAGCAGCGAAAGCTCAGTTAAAGGCTGAGCAGGGCAACGAACTCACCTTCGATCAAGCCGCAGCCAAGTATGTGATTGGGCGTAGCAAGGTATTCAAGACTGCTAAGCAGACGCAACGGCTGCGTAATCAATTAGACACCTACGTGCTTCCGTATATCGGGAGTATGCAAGTACAGGACATCGAACAAACCCACCTGATATCCATGCTGGTTAATTACTATGAACGGATACCTGATACAGCGGTCAGGGTAATCAACCACGTTGAGAGGATAATCCAGCAAGCGATCATCTCGGGCAGACGCACAAATAAGGCCAATCCCGCGGTTTGGTATAAAAATCTGTCCCTTTGCGAGGAATTTCCGGCCAAGAAATATATCGCTCCGTTAAAGAATCTACCGGCTTTGCACTATGACGAGCTGCCGAAGTTTATGCTGGCCTTGGGTGGCTATGACAAGCCTACAGGGTCTAAGCCAGAAGCCGCTTGTCTGGCATTCGCAATCCATACAGTCGCTCGTATGGGAGAGGCAAGGCTTGCTAAGTGGTCTGACATCGACTTGAAAACTAAGATTTGGACGATCGAGCCATCGGGGACTAAGGGCGAAGACAGGCGTAAGAGCGATAAGTTGTGGTTAATCCCTTTGACTGCTCCCGCGATAAAGATTCTTAAAGCCCAGCCCAGCTATGCTAGTCAGCAAGGCCGCATATTCTCCAAACTGGATAAGGCAGAAATTCCAGACTCTTACTTTGGCAGCAACATAAACGCCGTTTTGGGGTTTAAGGGCGTTGCCCACGGATTCCGAACAACATTTAAAACGTGGTGTCAGTCCAATCGTATTATTGAAGAAGTGTCAGAGCTTTCACTAAAGCATACCAATACTGACGCTACCCGCGCCGCCTATGCCAGAGATCAACTCTTTGATGACCGGAAACCACTTCTTGAGGCTTACTCTGAATATGCGATGACCGGAGTGAACCCTATCCAGAAGGTTGATGTCATACCATTTAAAAGGAGAGCAGGCTGATGCTCAACAGACTTGGTTTAGTGATTCACTGGTCAGGCTTTATTTCAGGATTGATGGCTTTTGCGCTTTGTTTCTCTGTCGGAGGATTTTATTTTTATGAAGATTGGATAGAGCCTGCAATGGCAGAAAAACGTTTTGATGTGACGATCAGTTTTTATGAAACTAGCCGCTTTGGCCATGCAGTCCCTGTTGATAGTTTAGGTGAACCGATTGTAGAAGAACTAATACTAGATTTTCCTATTAAAATCGATTCTGCCGTGATGGATGAGGTTATAAAGGAACAAATCGAAGAAAAAACGCTATCAACGATCTACACAGAACTATCAGATGAAGATTTTGATTACTTTTTTGAAAATGATTTTGATGGGATGTCCATGGAAGGCTTAGAGTCACTAGTTGAATATGAAAATCAGCTCTCCGTAACGATAGTGCAAAAAATAACATCAAATATAGAAGAAGTCCGTGAAAAAGAAGAGCTGCGTCTTTTCCACACCACGCCTTGGTATTTATATTTTCTAGGCTTACTTTTTTCTCCGCTTTTGATTGTCCTCATCATGCTGCCTGCATGGGTTACTAGATTCATTCTTACCGGCGAGAAAGTATTCTTCCCTTGGAGGAGTGCTGATGCCTGAGGATAAGTGGGACAAACTTAGGCTTGATCTGCTAAAGGACTACTGGACTGACAGTCAGGTATGTCACATTTTCGCAGGCCTATTAGAGATAACTAAAGATGGAAAATATGATTGCGTTGAAATAGAGCAAGAAGGGCTACGAGACACCAAAAAAAGGAGGAGAGATCAGCTTCGAGAAATTTGGGAAGTAACTGATCATAGGCCAAGAGAGCGAGAGAACTACTACCAGTCTATTACAAAGTATTGGAAGACAACCTACTGCGTTAGATGGGCGCAGGAGAAGCAGATTGACATCCCTTGGCTGGATTGGGCTATTGAAGAGAAATACATAAAGGCTGAAGACCTTGTGCCTGAAAACGATAATACGGATGCTGATCATGTACCTGAAAAGAAACCAATGGGTGAGAAGAAGGAAGAAAACTTGCACCGTTTATTTTCAATTATGACGGAGCTAATGGTTAACCCTGATAAGAAGAGTGATTTTCGTGATCCGACTCACATGATTACTCATATCCAAGACAATTATGAAACAGAAGTATCAACCAGTGTCGGTCTGAGTAAAGAGACGCTCAATAGGGTTCTGGCAAAAGCTCGAAAGATAAGGCCCATAAAAGAGGCAGGAGAAAATAAGGAAAAATAGACTAGTAATTACTAGTCATCTCACTTGTAATTACAAATACATCCCTCCCCCAATCCGTACTCTAGGGTTTCCCTACGATACGGAGACACACCATGCAGTCCGAAAAAAAGCCACACGACAAAATTCTGTTAGAGTCAGCGGAAGAGAAGGCGGGGGAAGCAGATCGCAAGAAAATCGAGCGTGCCAAAGCAAAAGACGCCTCAATCTTAGCATTGCTTGCTGATTTACGACTGGGCATTGGTTGGAGTAGTGACATCGTCCTAGCGCGCTACTTCTCTGTGCCACGACAACGGATATGGGTCTGGAGTAAAGAAGGAAAGCTGCCCGCCCCGTACAAGGTTGGTGTAGCAACTACACGTTGGAAAAACGAAGAAGTCCTAAAAGCAGAAGTGAACAACTTCCTCGGGGGTCTCTAATGGCCCAGAATCGAAAGCCACCAGCCTATCAAGAGTATGCGTCTACAACGTTGGCCAATATTTCATTTCGATCAATGAATATGGAAGCTAGGGGTTTGCTTCATACAATGCGTCTCGAATGTTGGGCCAACTATGAGCTGCCTAGTGATCTAGAGCTATTGTCCTCAGTGCTGGGAAAACCAGTAACGCCAAATTTGTTAAAGGCTGTAGGTTCGTTTTTCGATATTGATGACAAGCGAATAACTTGTCCCGAGCTAGAAGATTATCGTGCTCACTTAGAGCAGAGGCGAGAGAAACAAAGTAAAGGTGGAAAGAAAGGAGCAGAGACTACCAATATCAATAGGAAGGCTACGGGTAACCCGCAAGTATCTCGGCAGGGTAGTGACGAGTCCTTAGTACAGCCAAATACAACAAAGCAAAGTCAAGATCAGTTAATAGAAGATAAGGGTTATAACTTCCTTAATGATGATGGTACTGACTCTCTTGATGTTGAACTCGGTCCTGATAACTCTGGTTGTACTAAATGTTCTGGAGAAGGGTGCAGTTGGTGTATACAATTTTAGATTCACTCCTCTTTAAATATCTATCAACAGAGACAGGCACTCAATGGAACTAATAAACACAGGTGGTCGACCCATAAAAGAATTAACCGAGATTGATGCAATTCAGGTTGAGGCACTGGCTGCAGTCTGTACTAAGTCTCAGATGGCAGCGTACTTCGGCATGACTGAGAAGACATTCAGAGCAGTTGAGGAAAGACAGCCCGAGGTTTCTACCGCCTATAGGACAGGTAGAGCCAAGGGGATAGCAAACATAGGTTCTGTGTTGTACGAGAAGGCTCTCAGCGGGGATATAAGAGCGGTACAGTTCTACTTAAAGACTCAAGCTGGATGGACTGAGAAGAGTGGACTTCCCAGGCTTTACTAGACACTTTCTAGCTTGGAAAAATAGTCTTGTTCAAACTTCGCTGG
>JAQCKF010000016.1 GCA_027592275.1 Pseudomonadota bacterium | reverse complement strand
ACTGCAATTTTATTTGTCGGTACTTATGACGGTACTTATTTGATAAATAATTATAAAAACGATTTAAAACATATAGATATAGTTATTATTCAATTCCCCCCGCCCCGTCCACCAAATTCCGTTTCACACGACTCCACAGAAGTCTTTAATGCCCTGTTATACAGGGCATTTTTCTATATAATACATCCATCTCAGTCCACGCAAATCCATCAAGATACCAATATAACGTTGGTACTTCTGTTGGTACTTTGCAAGTCCTCAAATGAGATACTGGACTTCCCAGCTTTTTTAGACACATTCACTCTGAAAGATTGCCATCTCCAAATGTTTAATTTGGACGGTAAAAAACCTCGTTGGACGGCGGTTCAGATGTTTTTCGAGTAGGAAATCATAGTAACATCGCTTGTAACACTGATAATAACTGAACCGGAGTTATTACAAATATATCAAATAGATAGAACTCTAGACCAACTCCCCCCGCCCACCAAACACACATCCTAAAAGAAACTGGTCACAGACCATCATTATGTAAGCTCGATGGAGATAAAAGAACGTGGCCTGCGCCCGTTGGTTAAGTTATCACCCCGCCCCCTTAACATTGCTAAATCCCACCCTTCAAACTACTCTGTTCGTTCCCCCGCAATCCAACGAGAACCACCATGGCCAAGAAACAAACAGACCCAACACGCAGGCGAATACTCACCGGCCTCGGCACGCTCGCTGCAGCAAGCTTGCTGCCTGGCCGCTTGGCGGCGCAGGGTAGCGTTCATGAAGCAGAGGTTCTCATCATCGGTGGCGGCATGGCAGGTGCCTCCACTGCCTTCCATTTAGCCGAGCAAGGTAGTGATGTGCTGCTGTTGGAGCGGGGGGAGATCGCCTCGGAGGCGTCGGGGCAGAACATGGGTGGCCTCGGGGGATCGGGCTGGGGCAATAATCCCAATCTGTTGTCCTATCTGACCGCGGGCAGTGCCGAGATCTTCAAGCGCATGCAAATCGACATGGGCTACGACATGGAGTTTCGGCTTTCGGGAACCTTGACCGCCATCCATACCGAAGAGGAATACGATTACTATCAGGATGATGTGGCATCCCAGAAAGCAGGCGGATATCAGGTTGATCTGCTCTCGCCCAGAGAGGCGCGCGCAATCGAGCCAGAAGCCAATGGGGAGTTGGCGGGCTATATGTATAGGTCCGAACGGGGTCAAGCTGATCCGGTTAAGTCCACGCGGGCATTCGCCCACGCGGCAGAAGTTGCGGGTGCAACAATTCATACTGGGCAGAATGTAGTTTCCATCACTGCATTGAGCAGTGGCGGTTATTCTGTACAAACCGCTACGGCACAATACCGATGCCAGACTCTAGTGCTGGCTACCGGCGCCTGGTGTGGCCCGGTGGGCGCGATGCTGGACCTTAATATACCCATCGTGCCAATACGTGGCCAGATGTGGGCGACGGCAAGCATGCCACCTCGAGTGATGCACACCATTGGCTCCACTGAATCCAGCTTTGAATGGAGCAAGGACAATGGGGCCGATAGTGCCACGCCGCCTAATCTGACGCACAAGAACGGTAGGCGTTTTACCCGACACCTCTATGGGCGACAGCGCAAGAATGGCGAGATCATCTTTGGCGGTGATCGTGAAAGCCTGGGCTACAACGGCACACCCGACCAAGCGGGTATCGATGTGAATCGCGGTCACGCGGCGGATGTGATTCCACTGGTAGCGAGCCTGCCGATAGCACGTACCTGGGCGGGACTGATGCCGTTCTCACTGGATGGCGCGCCTATTATTGGCAAGATTCCCTTGCGGGATAATCTCTTTATTGTCAGCGGCCTGGCATCATCAGGTTTCGGTCGGGGACCGATGGCCGGCAAGCTGGCGGCGGACTATATCCGTACTGGCAATATGAACCCGGTGCTCGCCGAGTCAGATCCAGCTAGATGTGTTACTGAATAAAAATAAACAAAGACTAGACATCAAACCCAGTGAAGAATTGGGGTCAGAGTAAATATCCAGTAGTTTACGCGCTTTTTCGTTTCCTTCTGGCTGGCCTTACCCGACGCCCAGTCAACACCTCTACTTCTGTCTTAAACTGCTCCGTCCCCAACACCAGACCTTTGTTCAACGAATAGCGAATGTCTGGCAATAGTTCTTGATCTATAGCTGAACAGAATAATCCGCAGTAATTGAGCAGCCGGCTCGCCTTAGTGCTCCCCAGGCTTAAGTAGACGGGATGCGGAGTCAACAGCTTGGTTCTTACACCAAGCCCATTACATCGATAGCTTGACCATTTGTAGTCTGCTGGATCAGTTACCATCTTAGCTCTTACAGGATTCATTTCGATATAACGTTGGCAAGCGAGTAAGTAGCACTCTTGTTGTACTAGGTTGGAGTTATAACGACCCTCCCAAAGTGTGCCAGTTCGATGATATTTGTGGTTAAAGTAGCGGACATAGTGACGACCTATGTATTGCATCATCAATGAAGAAGCCAAATCCACCTGTGGCGTCACCAGCAAGTGGACATGATTAGTCATGAACACCCATGCATGTACCAAGACTTCATACTTACGTGCACCTACGTGCAGCCAGTTGGCATAAGCCGCCACATCTTCATCACAAGCAAAGCAGACTTGGCGGTTATTGCCGCGCTGAACAATGTGTTGCGAAATCCCTGCAGGACATAATCTCAATCGACGCGGCATAAAGTTCATCCTTGAACTTAGAATCAAAATGGCTATCGAGTTTAAAGTCTAGTCGAATTCCCTCAAAAAGCAGAAACTACTGGATATTTACTCTGACCCCAATACTTGTTCGCCGATAAAAATATCCAGCGGCAACAAGGCCGTGACCCCAACGTTGGGCGCATCCACTAGCTGGCTGATACGAATATCCACCGCAACACTGGCAATAACATAAGCCTGCTGCCGGTTGTAACCATAGGTGCTGACTATATAGTCAACTATTCCTTCCACTGCATTGCGAGCGGCCAGGTTGATATCGTTTGGCAAGTTTTCCAGCCCGGCAACCACATCGGAATTTAGATAGCGCATATCCGGCGGCACGTCACCGGCGGCTTTTACGGGAATGCCCGTTACGGCATAGAAGCGGCGAGAAGGAATGTCCAGCAACTGGGCTGAACCTTCGTAGTGAGGGCCTCGGGACAAGTCAGGGCCATCTTTTAAGATCTCAGTAGTTGCCCACACATCAGCGGACATCTCTATAGCCGTGCCGGACACTTCTCCATCCCCTTGGGCATAATGCAAATCACCGATTGCCAAACCACAGCCATCGATAAAGCAAGGCAGATAGATGGATACGCCGGCTTTGAGGTAGCGGATGTCCATGTTGCCGCCATGTTCGCGCGGCGGAATTGTACGCAGGCATTCACGGCTAGCACTGCCACCCGGCCCACACAGCGCGGCGGGGTCTGCAAAGTCCGCCGAGGGCAGTGAAACTCGCCCACCGGCATCCGCCAACTCCTGCTCCCTATCCAACATCACCCGCAGCTGATTGGGCCCAGGCATGGTCGTGACCACTCCCGGAAAGCTACCATTGGGAATGCGAATGCCCGGCAGGTCATCGCTCTCGGCATAGTCGCGATTCAACCGCCAGATCACTAAACTTTGACCACCGACGAGATCGGGAATAAACCCAGAAGAACCACCGGAAGTATATGCATAGGAACCCGGATCGATATTATTCAACGTGACCTTCAATACATCACCGGCCACCGCACCCTCGATATAGACTGGCCCAGTAATGGGATGAACTCGGCCAAATTCATTAGTGAGAGTCTCCGGCTCTGTGGTCTGAGCCGCGGCAGCACCGAGCACGTCACGGGCGTCACGGGCCCTGAACAAAATGGTTTGCCCCGGCTTGGCTCGTGCTGCCATGGGAATATCAGGATGCAGACGATTGACACAACCCGGATCTTCGATGCAATCCACCCCTTCGCCACCCACGATGACGATGTCGTCGGCGGGGCTCGCGGCGCTGAATAACACTGTACTGATTGTGAATGCGAGCAAACTTGGCAGGAGTGGTTTAGTCATCGCAAAAATCCTTTCGATAAATAGTAAATGGGCGTTCAGTAACAAGTCAGCAGTAGAAATTAGTCTCCCTCTATAGCAATGATAAAGTTCACCTCAGCTAATCCTTCTCGCAATTCTTTTGCCGCTTGGTAGGCATCGGAATACCAAAAATCCTCAAGTTCTTCCATCGATGGATAAACTTCGAGGGTGACGTTTTTGTAAGGCCAATACCCTTCCAATACCACCGGTTCTTTCGATGATGCAATCATCTGCAACCCCGCATCGCGGGCAAGCGGTCCAGCCGCTGCTGAATAAGGCCCATAATCGGCGCCAGGTAGGCGCTGTGAGCTCACAATCATATAAGCCGGTTTCGTGGCATTTTCCTCGGCACCTGCACCGGTGATAGTAGTGCCAAACAGCGCACCAAGACCGAAAATGGACAGAAATGTGAGAATTTTGGTCATTTGTTAATACCCATAAACAGTGGAAGGCAGAGATTGCATACGAATGATTGTAACGCCTGTGTCGTCACAATCGCAGTTTTTTATTTGACATTCCTTCGCTGTATAAATACTTCCAGGATGATAGGAATGAACGTCGCCAAAATTGATCTACGCTCTTTGGATGGATTGCCAGCAAGCGAACCAAGCAAATCGTTTGTAGAAATCGAGCGATACGATAGAGTAACAGATGAAGAAGGAAACATATTTCGATTGCACCAAGAAGATTTTTGCCAAGCTTTGGGCTATGGCTACAATCAGAAATATCAGTCTGACGGAGGACCAAGTTTTTCTGATTGCCTAAACCTTATTAGAGAACATTCAGGGGAGCCAACAGAAGACAGTCTTGCACTAGTAGATTGGCAAATATTCAATTTTTTGGCAGGTAATTCAGACGGGCATGCAAAAAAATTGTCAATATTGTACTCAAAAGATAATTCGTTACGACTTGCTCCTTTCTACGATTTAGTATGCACAAGAGCAGTAAAAGGAATCTCAACTGAACTAGCCTTTTCCATAGGTGATGAATACAACCCAGGGAGAATATATAAACGAAACTGGGAAGAATTCGCGAAAGAAATCGATATAAATTCGCGCTTTTTGATAAATCAGGTTGAAAAATCAATTGAGAAGATTCTTGATAGCCTTCCGAAAAAAATTCAAGAATTCGAAGACGAATATGGTCAATACGGCGCATTGCAATGGGTCGAAAAATTTATTCGGAGTCAGTGTCGCAATGCGAGTAAAAATTTAGGATGAGGGACACTTATTTCCAGATCAAAATCAGGACTTAATCCGAGTATTTCATGAAACAAACTTATCCATTACAACTAATTTGATTCCGGCCAGCTAAATTACAGCTAAACATCCCAGCCCTTATTAGACACTTTCTTTATAGAATAAAAAATTTCTCCAATTCATCGTATTTGGACGGCGGTTTAGATGTTTTTCAAGTAGGAAACCTCAGTAACATCGGTAGTAACATCAATGAAAGTTAAACCGGTATTATTATATTCATATTAATAGTTTATACATTTAGATCAACTCCCCCGCCTCCATCTAACTATCCTCATCGAACCAAAAACCGCTGCACCCGTCTACCTTCCTGCTCTGCCACATAGACATTGCCCTTGCTATCCACCGCAATGCCATGGGGAAGCTCAAACTGGCCAGGATATCTCCCGGGTCCCTCACCAAAGCGAGTGAGCCAGTCACCGCTCGTTCTCTCGAGAACTTCTACCGCTACGCTATTTTGATTTAGCACATACAGAAATTCTTGCAGAGGATCGGGGGAGAATGCTAGTACTACCGCGTTACCTCTGTCGCCGCTCACTCGGCCGCTGGCGTCTGAAAGTGTTGTGAATGGCAGGGAGATATTCCTCCGTAGATTCCCTGCCCTGTCGAAGACTTGAATGCGGTCGGCTCTACGATCACAGACGTAGACTAGGCCGTCATTGGATACGCGCAGACAGTGGGGCAATTCGATGCGCTGATCATTTCCGTCTCGCTGTAGTGTCCATTGCCGCAGGAAGTTCCCGGATGAATCGAAAACGGCAATACGGCTGTTGCCGCCTGGGAGTTCGCCATCGGCCACGAAAATCTCTCCCGTGCTCTCGTCTACGTCTACGGCACCCGGTAGAAAAAACTGCGCGCTATTTGAATTCAGTGGCTGGCCGCTGCGGCTGCCATCACTGGAGTCGAAGATATTGTCTTCGCCAATCTGCATTAGTAGTTCTTGATTGGCGGACCACAATTGTATGTGTCCCGTTGCCGCAGGTACCAACCACAGTGATCCATCGGCATTGGCATGGCAGTCGTGCAATCTGCCGCCTATGAGCTTCGCATCCCCCCAACCTTTAACGGTATTTCCCTGGGCATCAAGCTGCACAATGGGCGGAGCCAGCAAGGCGGCGTCCAAGTCGTCTTCTACTACGTTCTGTCTGTTTAGCAGGTACACCTCATCATTGCGGCCAATACACATACCGCCTAGGCCGCCGGTGAGCCAGCGCTGTCCAAGAGGCAGTTGGGGCCAGTTGCTGTCGAGTTGGAATCTAGGCGGGTACCAGTTGCTCTGGCGGTATTCGATTCCGCTTCCCTGCAGCGCATTCCCGAAAGCATCCATGCTTTCATCTACGGTCAGGCCACCGGGTAAAGAGTTTCCTTCATATTTCGGGTCATTTACTCTGCGCGCATAACTCTGGTCATAGTGATAGCTGTAGACGATGTCTGGGTCGATCTGTCTTGTGCATGCTGCAGAGTCTGCCGGTGTCATGCGTGCCGGTGGAATATTCAAGGGCATGAACGCCACATCGATGTTGACTAGCGTCTTCAACTCGTCCACGCATTCTGTGACTCCCGCAAACAGCAGACGCTTACCGCCGATGGTTAACACATAGCCATTAGCGTCACCCTTGGGGTGCGCTGGCGCGCCGGGTGTCAGGTCGTAGGCATCTATTACTTCCACTAACACTTCTACGTCGGCGATTTTTACTCGCCGGCTGTCGCCGCCGCCCATGATCACGGCATCAGCATCAGATAGCTGGCTGGCGCTGTTTGCAGGCGCTATGAGAATCGTCTCGGAGTCTCTGAGTGCTGTGATGGCAGCTGTATCGAGATGATGGCTAGGATTGTCTGTTATCAGTATGAGGTCGGCTATCTGGTAGTTGCTCATGCTAATGGCGCTCCAGGGATCTATCTGGATTACCATGCCCTGATATTGCAGCTGTACGCTTGAATGCACTAACGGCGTGATGACTATGTCACCGTTCTCAGCAGGAATCGAGTCGGCCTGAGCCGGGGCAGTTAGGCAGAGTAATAGTGCCGCCAGACACTCTCGATTAAGTTTGAGGCAGCAGCGCAGGTTCATTGGTTGAGCTTAAATACGTAGAGCGCGTTGTGACCGGATGGACTGACCAACTCCGGCGCTAGAAAACTGCCGATGCGCCAGGGGCTGCCACCGTCGCGGCCCGCGGGAATGGCGACGTATTGCTCACCGTCGATAGCGAAGCTCACTGGAAAGCCCTGGGCCGAGGTGGCCAGACGTGTACGCCACAGCTCCTCCCCCGTCTCCACGTCATAGGCATGCACATACCTGTCGTAATCGCCGATGAAAACTAGCCCACCGGCTGTGGTTAGCGCGGCTGTAAGAAATGGCGCACGCTGTTCTATGCTCCAGCTCTCTTCCATAGAATCGACGTTAAGAGCAGACAGTTTTCCGAACTGGCCTTCAGTGTTTGGCATCTCCATCCAGCGTCTGTCTCCCTGATTGCCACCGGAGCCGACTTCGAAAGTCACTTCTCGCGGCGACATCTCCATACAGGACTGACTGAGGGGAATGACCAGGTTTCGAGTAGGCGGATGATAGCCCGTAGACTGCCAGTTATGACCGCCTGCAGTTGAGGGGCACACACTAAGCCATTCGCCCACCTGCATATTGCGAATGTCTTCGCGATAACGCACCTCGCCAGTCTCCAGATTGATATCGGAGAACACATTCTGGAATACGGTTTCCTTCAGGCCCACGAATTCGCCCGTGCGACGGTCCAGCTTCCACAGGATGCCACTCTTGCCGATGGTGAATAGATACGGTTCGTCCACTATGTCGATCAGCACCTGCTCGAAGGCCTCGTCCATATCCAATGATTCGCCAGGCACGTGTTGGCGATGCCACACGATACGTCCATCCTTGGGGTCTATGGCCAGCGTAGAGTTCGAATACAGGGCGCTGTCATCCGTGGTGAGTCCACGGCTCGCCGCCATCCAGGGTTTCGCCTGAGCCACGCCAAAGAAAACTAGGCCCAGTTCTGGGTCCCAGCTACCGGTAATCCACACATCGCCGCCGCCACGGAACTCCAAGGGCAGATCACCCCAGGTATCTCCGCCTGCTTCGCCGGGTTGCGCGATGGTAAAGGTTTTCCACAATTCCTCACCCGTGTTGGCATCGTGACCGGTGATGAAACAACTTTGTTCGAAGAAACGACCACAGCCGGTAATTCCATTTATCACTACGCCGTCGGCAACGATTGGGCCGCTGGTATTGGAATAGCCCAGTGTCTCATCGGCAATCTCGCTGTCCCATCGTACCGCGCCGGTGCGTGCATCAAGTGCCACCAGATGTGCATCGGTGGTCGCAACAAATATCATGTCCTCCCACATTGCCAGCGTGCGTAACAGTCCTCCGCTACGGCCTCCTTCTGGAAACTGTCGACGGTATTCCCAAAGCAGCGAGCCATCGCGCCCATCGAGCGCCTGAACGACGTTGCCGAAATTAGGAATGAAGATGATGCCGTCGCGGACCAGTGGTGCCGGTTGGCTGCGCCCTGCTTCCATGCCCCACACCCAGGCCAGGCTGAGTGAGCTCACATTGTCGGTGGTAATCTGATCCAGCGGGGTGTAGCCCTGACTGTTGGGGCTGCGTCGCCAGTAAGTCCAATCTGCAGGTAGAGGATCGGCCAGCTCTTCGCTGCTGACATTTCGAAATTTATCCATGGCGCTATTGTTAATGCCTGTGTAACTGCGGCTAAGCGCCCTGTCGCTGGAATAGACCGTAGCGATCTCCGGCACCGCATTACGGGTGTGAGGTGAAGGCACGGTGCCGGCACGCCCGGGCACTGGTGTGCGCTGCACACCATTAGCTACTGCGCTCACGTCACTATTGAGAAACACCACTGAATTGGCTGCCGTCAAGGTGACTGTGCCGCTAGCTGGAATAGAATTGGCGCTTAGCAGGAAAGCAGAGACATCCTGATACTGTGACTCGTTGAGGGAACCAGGTGCCTGGGGAGGCATGGTGCGTCGCAGCATATCCAGAAATTCTTGCATGCCACGATTAGACCAGTTATTGCGAAAACTATTATCGGCGAGATTGGGCGCCTCGAAAGAACCCGACAGATCTGCAAGGTGACAGGCCGCACAGTTTTGTTGGTAGAGCAATTCGCCTCGCTGCGCTTGGCCTGCCTCAAAATTGGCTTGTTGTAATTGCTGTGCGAGAGTCGACCCTGATGCCAGCAGACAGCTAAGCGCCAACAGCTGTGGTATTTTTTTCATGGCGCCCTGTTCTCTCATTCTCTACTGCCTCGATGTTATCTACTGACTCACTCGCAAGGTTTCCTGGCTGGCACGCCGCTGGTCGATGGCAATGCCGTATTGTTCTTCGTTTATATAGGTCATTCCCAGCCAAGCGTGATTCATCTCATCCACGCCACGCCTGCCGAACACCACCCACTGCTCCGGGTCTGGATTGATCGGATTGTTGGCGGTGTTATCGAATACCGAGGAGAACTGCAACACCGTTCCCTTGGGCAAGATAGGCTGGGACTCATCGGTGTAGATATAGGATATCTGCCAATTGTGATTGTACCTATCTACCTGACTCAACACTTCTTTGCGGCCATCAGGATAGATCGCCTCCATGGTCATGACCCGGCCACGCATATGCATATGCGGCCGATAACTGTGAATGATGGCAGGAGAATCCAGCACGTGGGTGCCCTGCAATACCTGATAGCCGTGTGGTGGAATGACGATGTCCTGGCCTCTTGCCATGCCGTTCAGACCATCGACGCGAAACATCGCCTCGCCTTCCGTCTCCATTTCCGGTCTTTCACCGTCCGGGTAAAACCACAGGCCTACCTCGACGACGTCACCGGTTCCTTCTGCCCCTACCGGGAAATAATGCAGATTCCAGGCGATGTGACCATCGGTAGGCACACGCATTCCGGTTCCCTCGGGATAGATCTCCCAGGACTTTCCAACACCGTAACGCGCCAGAGCTACCGAGCGACGACCATCCTCTTCAGGGTTCTGGGGGACCAGCACGGCATGCCCGTGGTGTACTACCTTCTTGCCAAGCGGAAAGGAGGGTTTGAATTCTGCTGCACGCAACCAACGCTCCTTATCCAAGCCCTCGAAAGGCATATCTGGCGTCCACCATTGGTCCTGCCCGTTGGCGATTACATCATAAGGCGCAGACCGAATAATCAGATCTGGCGGACCCATTTGCTCTTCCAACTGCCACGCTGCGCCGCTGGCAATTTTCAGCGGGGCAGGCAAGTCTGCTCTATCACCTTCCGGTGCACCGGCATCTGCCCAGATGCTAAGCGTAGTTATTTCCTGTTCCGAGAGTGACATATCGTTCTTAAATTCTTGAATGCCTACGTTCGGGTCCAAATGCCACGGCGGCATGATGCGCTTCGTGGTGCGATCCTTAATAAGCAGAGCAAAGGGCCGCACCTGCTCGTAGGTCAGGAGCGGCATAGGACCGATGCCTTCGGGATTATGGCAAGACGCGCATTTGTCCTGCAGTATCGGCGCAACATCACGGGAATAGGTCGGCGCTTCTTGCGCCAACACCGTGTTGGCTGCAGCCAGAGCCACGACGCTGGTAAGTATTTTCCATCGATGGATAATTTTCATAGTGGTGAATCCCTGGAGCCCTAGGCTCTTCAGTCATCTACTTGTATTGAGAAATAGGCATTGGTATGACAGCAATAGAATTCAAATGCGGCAACATCATCGATCGTTTGCATTCGAATCACATACTCACCTGCCTCGCTTATCTGCAGCTGTGTTGACGTGCTTGAGCCGCTCTCGGTCATATACTCTTTGTTAGAAAACTCTACGCTTCCCGGTCCGCTATGATGGGACCAGCCCACCCAAACTTCTTCATCCGTGTGCTCGATGAGTGCGCTTAATGTGATGGGCTCATTCACCTTCGCCTGAATGAGTTGGGGAAATTGAATGCCAGCGCGCCCTCGGATGGCTTGTGGAGAACCCTCAAGAGTTACCAGCGGCGCGATGTCACCCCGTCCATTCGATCTCGGCTCGTCCAACACATACGGCGCGATCACCTTGCCGGGCACTTTTAGTTTCTGGCGATTGCTATTCAGATACCAGGTGATTCTATTTGCAGAGTCGAAACCTGCTGGCACATTAATACTGAAGGCGCAGAAGACATGACGGTAGCGAGGCGGTAAGGGGTCAAAGTGTGTGGGCAGCATAACGCCACTCAGATCCAGTCCCGGATAATCCGTCTCGAGGTAATTGCTCTCGCCCATAGGGACGTTAAGAGCTTCCTGCGAATTCATATTGAAAAAACCAAAGCAGATGGTGCTGCTGCCATCCTCGTTAGGAAACCAGCCATCAAAAAGTGGAATGACCGGTTGTCCCTTCGTGCGAATAACTTCGGCAGACCAGATTTGATTGGATAACTCTATCTGCTGGGCGAGCGCTCCCATACTCAGCAGCAGAGCAAAAAATGGTGCACAGATTACGAGTCGTCTAGACATGATGCGCAGAGGTATCCTTTGTCTTTCTTGTTATTGAACACTCTTAACTAGCTAGGAGCATATCGAAAATCATTCTGCTTGTCGCGGGCTATGCTAGACTCTTCGAAAATATTCGGGTGCCTATAATGAGCCTAATCCACCGCATTCCTTCTTCTTTATTGCCCTTATTTACCCTTGGGATAGCCCTCTTCTTATCTCCCTACGTTTCCGCCCAGCAAGGCGCCCTCGCAGGCGAATGGCCTAGTTACGGCGGTGATCTCGGCCACACGCGCTATGCACCGCTGCAGCAGATCGACGCAGAAAATTTCGATCAACTGGAAGTCGCATGGCGCTTCAAGACCGATAATCTGGGGCCGTCACCCGAATACCGCTTCCAGTCAACTCCGCTGATGGTGGGCGGCAAGCTATTCAGCACGGCGGGATCGCGGCGCTCGGTGGTTGCCCTGGATGCGGCAACGGGCGAGCTGCTATGGATGTTTCGCTATGAGGAAGGGGTGCGCGGGGAAAACGCACCGCGTCAACTTTCCGGCCGCGGCCTGGCCTACTGGCAAGACGGCAGCGAGTCCAGAATATTGTATGTCACCCCCGGTTACCGATTGATCGCCTTGGACGCAGACACTGGACTGCCCGCACTCGATTTTGGAATTGATGGTGTCGTTGATCTCAAGCAGAACCTCGATCAGGACATCGATCTGGATACCGCCGACATAGGCCTGCATTCAACGCCCATCGTCGCCAAAGATGTAGTCATTGTCGGGGCCGCTCATCGCACCGGAGGCAACCCAGCAAGCCGCGAAAACGTCAAAGGCTTCGTGCGCGGCTTCAACGTGCGTACCGGAGAGAGGCTTTGGGTTTTTCACACTATTCCTCAGCGAGGAGAGTACGGTTTCGAGTCATGGGAAGGAGATTCCGCCAGCTATACCGGAAATACCGGTGTGTGGGCGCAGATTTCCGTGGACCCTGACCTGGAGACAGTTTACTTGCCGGTGGAAGCCGCCACCGGTGATTACTACGGCGCCTACCGGCCGGGAAATAATCTATTCGCAGAATCCCTAGTCGCTGTCGATTTATACACCGGGGAGCGCAAGTGGCATTATCAGCTAGTGCACCACGGCATCTGGGATCAGGACATTTCCAGCGCTCCGATACTCGCCGATGTGATGATCGACGGACAGCTGCGCAAGATAGTTGCTCAGCCTACCAAGCAGGCTTTTCTGTATGTGTTTGATCGAATCACGGGCGTGCCGATCTGGCCGATAGTAGAACGCTCGGTAGAGTTAGGCGATGTGCCTGACGAATGGTATTCACCTACTCAGCCCTTCCCAACCCGACCACCGGCTTATGATCGCCAAGGAGTTAGCACAGATGATCTGATAGATTTCACACCGGAGCTGCGCGCTAAGGGATTGGAGCTCGCCAGCTGGTACAAACTAGGCCCTCTTTTTACGCCCCCCGTGGTGGGTGACATCAACGACCACTTGGGTGTCTTGATGTCACCAGCAACAGGCGGCGGCACCAACTGGCCGGGAGGCTCGCTCGATCCGGAGACAGGCATACTCTACGTGTCCAGCAACAGCTCACTGGGCTCCATCGCTCTGGTACCTCCCTATCCGGGTCAGTCGGACATGGCCTATATTCAGGGTAATCCCCTTACCGGACCACGCACCTCTGGCGGCGCCGGCTCATCTGCCGGTGGTGGCAGCACAGAATTTGAGGCGCAACAGCGACAAGTAGCAGTCTCCACTCGGGGCACTCCGCCGCGAGGGATATTGGTCGATCGCCTGCCCTTGCAGAAGCCTCCCTATGGGAAAATAAGTGCGCTGGATCTGCGCGATGGCAGCCTCGCCTGGCAGATTGCTCACGGCCAAACACCTGACAGAGTCGCTAATCACCCGGCCCTAGCCTCTGTCGATATTCCGCGCACCGGACAGAGTGCCTCTATTGGCACCCTCGTCACCAAAACCTTGCTGATCGCAGGCGAAGCAGAAATGACAACAGGCGATGACGGCGAGCGCCGGGCAATGCTTAGAGCATATGACAAAGCTAATGGTGAGGAAGTCGGCGCCTTGAAACTGCCAGCACCGCAGACCGGCTCTCCAATGACCTATATGCTCGATGGCGAGCAGTACTTAGTATTAGCTGTGAGTGGCTCCGGTTATTCTGGCGAATTGATTGCCTTTAAACTATAGAGAATAGGATGACAGACCACGAATAAGGAAACTCGGGTGAGGTAGTAAAACGTGGCCTGTCCCCGATTTATGTTTTGCTTTAGTATGAACTGCAATCTCTCTGACAATACGGCGGAACGACAATGGCCTATTCACTCATCGGTAAGAATTTTACGCCACCGGATGTACACGGCAAGGTAAACGGCAAAGCCAAGTATGCAGAGGATTTCAAGGTTGAGGGCATGCTCTATGCACGCCTGCTCACCAGTCCGGTTCCCCATGCCCGCATTCGGCGCATCGATACCAGTGCTGCGCTAAAAATAGAAGGCGTTGTCGCCGTACTTACCGCAGACGACGTGCCTAGCGTTGAGGGTGTTGCAAATCATATTCTGACCAATGAACCTGCTTATGTGGGGGATCCTATTCTCGCGGTTGCCGCTATTGATGAGAAAACGGCCGAAGATGCTATCGCGGCGATCACCTTTGAATTCGAAGCACTGCCTTTTACCGTAGACCCGCTTACTAGCCTGCGCCCCGGTGGGCCCGAGGCTCGCACACAGGGGAATGTGGGCAACTCATCCATCAGAGAAGGCATACGCTCCATTAAGTGGAGCGCTGCTGAATTTGCTGCAGCTGGCGAGAACACCCTGCCTCAAGGGGAGGCTGCCGTAGAGTGGAGCGTGGGAGATTTGGAATCGGGGTTCGATGATGCGGCATTCGTCATCGATGAGAGTTTTGTAACCGCCAGCCACTCCCATTTATCGATGGAGCCGCGCTCGGTTCTTTCCTATTGGGAAAACGGCAAGTGCTTTGTCTACGGTTCAAGCCAGAGCCAGAGCTTTCCAGTGCCGGGCCTCGCTGCTTACATCGGTATCGCTCCAGAAGACCTGGTGTTCGTTGCCGAGTTCTGTGGTGGCGGTTTCGGCTCCAAGGGTGCCGCCTATCCGAGCATGTCTATTCCTGCCCACATGTCACGTCTGACAGGTAGGCCGGTGATGCTGCGCATCTCTCGTGAAGAAGAGTACTACATTGGTTCCGCGCGGCATGGTTTTCAGGGCCACATAAAAATGGGCTTCCGCGAAGACGGCCGCATAACCGCAGCCGATCTGTATATCGTTCAAGACAATGGCGCCAATGCCGGTTTTTCCGACTGGTTGTCAGCAGGTGATGCCGTATCGCTAGTGTATCAACCGCTAGCCATGCGCTTTAGGGGAATTCCGGTATTCACCAATACGCCGTTTAAGGGCGCCCAGCGCGGCCCGGGGCAGAATCAGGTTCACGCCGCTATTGAACCGTTACTGGACAAAGCCGCTCGAGAACTGGGCATAGATCGCCTGGCGATTCGTAGCATCAACGCACCGGAAAGTGATGACCTCTACGGGGCCAGGCAGAGTTCTCTCACCAGCGCACACCTACCAGAGGCACTGGCAAAGGGTGCAGAACAATTTGGCTGGGAAGAGAAGAGCAGACTCAGCGGGCAACGCCTTGGCAACAAGATCATAGGTGTCGGTGTAGGTCAGGCTTATCACTCGGCCGGAAGCAGTGGTTTCGATGGATTAGTTCGAATCTCCCCCGAAGGCAAACTACATATTCATACTGGCGTCGGCAATCTGGGCACCTATTCACATACCGCCACCTCGCGAGTGGCTGCCGAGATTCTCAAGTACAACTGGGATAACTGTTTTGTCGAGCGTGGAGACAGTCGCCGTCACCTGCCGTGGAATCTGGGCCAGTTTGGCAGCAATACCTCGTTCACCATGACCCGCACTAATTACGTTGCCGCCATGGATGCTCTGGAGAAATTGCTGGAGATCGCCGCGCTGGATCTGGGCGGCTCACCTGCCGATTACGACATCGGTGATGAAAGGGTTTTTCTTAGAAGCGATCCTTCAACCTTTATTAGCTACGCAGCGGCAGCAACGCGTGCTATTGAGATAGGCGGCAAATACAGCGGCCAGATAGCACCGGAAGACATTAACTCGATGACCCGCAATTCAGTTGCAGCTCTTGCTGGAACCGGACTGATTGGCGTAGCAAAAGACAATCTGGAAAAAGTGGGTACAGTGCCTGCACTAGCTGCGGGCTTTGTGCAGATTGCACTGGATACGGAAACAGGCAAGTACGACATTCTCGATTACGTGGGCGTGGCTGACTGCGGCACCGTATTACATCCATTAGGACTGGGTAATCAAATCAAGAGCGCCGCCTTCATGGGTTTTGGTATGGCTGGTTTCGAGAGACATGCCTACGACCCACAAAACGGCCTACCGGCCAATAGCAGCTTATATCAGGCCAAGCCGCCAACCTATCTCGATGCCGCTACCGACATGAGTTGGGCAGCCATCGACAAAGCCGACCCGGAAAATCCGGTTGGCGCCAAAGGCATTGGTGAGCCCATTCAGGGCTGCGCCGCCGCCGCTTTACTCTGCGCCATCTCCGACGCGCTAGGCGGACATAATTTCAATCGAGTACCGGTAACCGCCGACATGATCATCAACGCCGCTAGCGGCAGGCCGCAATCACACAAGCCTTTGCAGACGAATACAACATAAGAAACCTGGATCAGATTTAATAGATAACGAGGGTCAGAGGGATTAATGGGGTTGGAGGCAATTATTCCTGGCTTGCTTCAAAATTGCTTAAGTTTACTTGCCTCCGGCCCCTTTCGTTTTCAAACGGGAAATCCCGAATACCTATAACACAATAACAATGGGGACTTTCTCATGCTAAGCGCATCATTTATACGATTACTCGGCCTTGCCGCCGCGCTGATTTTTTACAGTGTAAGCAGTTACGCCCAAGTCACCGATACCGCATTGGCCAATGCTGCCGCAGACAATGCCCAGTGGTTAAGTTACGGCCGCGATCAGGGAGAAACTCGCTACAGTCCGCTTATCCAAATCAACGACAGCAATGTCGACGAGCTCGGCATGGCCTGGACTTTCGATACCGGATCCTTCCGCGGACTTGAAGCTACCCCGCTGGTGGCCAATGGCATCATGTATGCCTCTCGCCCATGGAGTTCCGTATTCGCAGTTAATGCTCGCACCGGGGAACAGATTTGGAATTACGATCCGCAGGTAGATCGCAGCACCGGTTGGAAAGCCTGTTGTGATGTGGTGAATCGAGGTGTCGCGCTGTATGGCAACAAGGTGTATGTGGGAACTATCGATGGTCGGCTGATTGCATTGAATGCCGACACCGGGGCCGTGGAATGGGAAGTGCTCACCGTGGATCCGGAACGGCCCTATACCATCACCGGTGCACCACGCATTGCCGATGGTCGCGTCATTATCGGTAATGGTGGCGCAGAGCTGGGGGCCCGAGGCTACATCACCGCCTATGATGCCGAAACTGGTGTACAGGATTGGCGCTTCTGGGTAGTGCCCGGCAATCCCGCCGACGGTTTTGAAAATCCCGACATGGAATTCGCTGCAACGACTTGGTCAGGTAACTGGTGGGAAGTTGGTGGCGGTGGCAATTCCTGGGACTCCATGATTTATGACGAAGAACTGCGACTGGTGTATGTGGGTACGGGGAATGGTTCACCCTGGAGTCATGAAATCCGCAGCAACGGTGTTGGCGACAATCTCTATCTATCATCTATTGTTGCCTTGCATGTAGATACCGGTCGGGTTGCCTGGCATTACCAAACCACGCCGGGCGACAACTGGGATTACACCGCCGTGCAACCGTTGATGCTCGCCGATTTAGCGATCAACGGCATCCTGCGCAAGGTCATCATGCAAGCGCCCAAAAACGGCTTCTTTTACGTGCTGGATCGGGAGTCGGGCGATCTGATGTATGCCGACCCTTATGCGGAAATCAATTGGGCAACTGGGGTGGACCTCGAAACCGGTCGCCCTACCGAAACACCACATGCAAGATATCAGGATGCATTAACCATGATTATGCCAGGACCCACCGGGGCTCATAACTGGCATCCTATGTCATTCAATCCGAACACGGGTTTGGTTTATATCCCCACGCTGCAGGGAACAGTATTTCCCTATGCCATTATGGATGACTATGAGTTCACACCCGGATCCTGGAATCTCGGCATCGAGTTTGATTCTTTTGCAACCCAGGAAGTGCTGCCGGACTTCGCCTACTCGCCAGGTACCGGACCGGCAACTCGTTCACCCGGCGCCTTACTGGCCTGGGACCCGATTACACGCCAGCCTCGATGGGCCCATGATTACGACTTCACCATAAACGGCGGCACACTCTCCACCGGAGGCAATCTGGTATTCCAGGGAGGGGCCGACGGTTTTATGCGGGCATTTGCCGCCGATGATGGGGAACTGCTGTGGGAGGTCGACCTGGGAGTCGGCATCATGGCCGCACCAATCACTTACCAGCTCGGCGGCATTCAGTATGTTGCTGTGCTCGTAGGCTGGGGTGGTTCTTCGGGTTTGTTCGGGCCCAATTTCGATGGCGAATACAAACCTCAAGGAAGACTGTGGAGCTTTCGCCTCAATGGCGATGAAATCATTCCAGTGAAAGGTCAGCCATTACCCGAAATAACTGCACTCCCGTTTGATGATTCGCCGGAATTAGTCGCAGACGGTTACGACAAATATTCGACCAACTGCATGGTCTGTCATGGTGCCGAAGGTATCAGTGGAGGCCCCATTGCCGATTTGCGTTATGCTTCCGATGCGACCTACGGAAATATTCAAGCGATCGTGCGCGAAGGCGCCTATGCCAGCCTTGGCATGCCGAATCTGAGCAACGCGCTTAGCGAAGCGGATGTAGACAGTATTCTTAACTGGATCTTGTCGCGTAGGGCATTGTTGGAATAATACATAGGGACAGATTCATTTTCTCTACTGTTGGCAATGCGAGGTGCTTGAATAATTCTGAGCCTATTTAAATTCTATGAAACTAACCTCTCACACCATTCTACTTTCCGCGCTGCTTCTGTTTAGCGCTGAATCCGACGCGCAAATTTCACAGTTGGATGTGGGCCTGACGGCAGAGCGAGAGGTCATTCTCGCTTTCAGTGTTGCGGCGAAGTCAGCATCAGCACCCAGGGTTCTTGTCATCGCAGGGATAGATGGGACCTCCCCTGCCTCACAACAAGTGCAGTCGCTCGTCACACAATATGGAGAACGTGATGCTGCAACCCGTGACGTAAACCTCTTGGCGATACCCATAGCCAACCCCGGCGCAGAGATTTCAGTATTTCCCCCACAAGGAGATGCCTATGGGGAGAACCCCGTTGCTCACGCCTTGTGGCGCTGGACCGGTGTGCATGCACCGGACATTGTCGTTATTGTCGGCGATGACAGCGCGAGATTTGGTGAGGCTGTCTCAACTCTGGCGGTAGCAGGCGTTGGGTCGATTCCGGTGCAAACCTATTCCGACATTTCTGCCTTAGGCAGTCAATTGACAGAGTTTTCAGATCTTGACTATTCTCCTGCCCGCCGTGAAGTGGAACGTCGCCTGTCCAGGTCGCCGAGCGAGCTTGCTGAACAGTTGGCGGGCATTTACGGGCACGATTTTTCAACTCCCGCCTATGTACCAGGCATGGGCTTGATCGGGCGTCTTCGACTGGGCCAGGTTTCTGCCGTAGAAGAACAGTTAGAGAAATATTTATCTGCCGGCGAGATTGTCGTTAGCAATGCATCATTAATGGCAGGCCAGCTTGTGTTCGCTGAATTTGGCCGTTTGAGCGGAGACTCTCGAGCTAGTGACCTGGTGATTCAGGCAGCAAACCTCGGCTTTGACGAGAACGGTACAATGCTGGAATCCATGCTCTTTCACAACGAGATGAGTGACTCGGTTTTTATGGCACCGCCATTGCTAGTTCACGCCGGAGTCTTCACTGGAGAAGACAAATATTTCAACATGGCTGCGCGTCACATCACCTTCATGCAAAAGCTGTTACTCAGAGAGGACGGTCTCTATCGGCATTCTCCGCTGGCGGATGTTGCCTGGAGTCGCGGCAATGCGTTTCCGGCTTTGGGGCTGGCGTTAGTGCTGTCAGATTTTCCGCCAGAGCACCCGGCGTTCTCTGACTTACTGAATTCTTACCGGGATCACTTAAAGAGCCTAATACCTCATCAGAACGCCGATGGCCTCTGGTATCAGGTTGTCGATTACAAAGGCTCTTTCCCCGAGCTCTCATCAACCGCAATGATCGGCATTGCCATCAAGCGTGGCCTCGACAAGGGATGGTTGGATGTAGCAAGTTATAGACCGGTGTTGGACGCTATCTGGCGAGCCGTGTTGGTCCGGACCAGTCTCAGCGGGGAATTTATTGATGTCTGTACCAGCACAGGAAAAATGCCAACGCTTGAAGCCTATCTCAACCGCCCAGCTATTCTTGGTCTGGACGACAGAGCAGGTGGAATGATCATGAATCTGGCAATTGAGATGCTATGAAAGTAACTACAGGAGGAGACTAAGTATGCAATAAGAAGCAGAACAAGGAAGAAGGGACGCTGATAACTTAGTAACCTAAGAAAGCCCTGCAACCCAAGAGCGAACACTAGGTTGCCAACTTATCAGCATTCCCGGCTTTTCCGCCTAACGATTGTTATGTTGAATTTGGTACAACGCTGAGAGTCGAAAAAACTAGCAGCCATTCATAGTGCTTAGTTTGAAAACAATTAGCTAATCTTTAGGCTCAATTCCTACCCCGCCACCAAATACTAGCCCTAATAAACGCCAAGACAAACTCTTATTGAAGTTCACTGACGCTATCGCGTGTTGCGATTAGGAATTCTCGGATTAAGGGTTCTTACATGTTCGGAAATAGAACGAATTTGGCTGGCAGTAAAAGTGTCTGCAAACGCCGGCATACTGTTTTGACCATTGCTTATAATGCTGACCACATGGTCGGTACCGAATGCCGCCAAACCTTCAAGAGGCATGCCGTTGTGACCACCCTCACCACGCCGCCCGTGACAAAACACACAGGTCTCCTGAAATAATGCCAAGCCTTCGGGGTTCGCCTGTGGCGGGGTAATTTGCTCCAGAGGAATAGACGTTTCTTCACCCTCTTCAAGCAACTTAAACATCCACATGCTGTCGCCCCGATTAGAACCTGCCAGCAGGTTGCCTGCGGAAAACACCGTCACATACTGTTCGCCTTCGTGTTCAAAAATAGTCGGTGGCGCGTTGACCCCGGCATCAGTCATAAACTCCCACAATTTGCTGCCGTCACGAGAGTCCAGTGCTGTAAAGCGGCCATCGTTACGGCCGGCAAACAACAGGTTACCTGCCGTGGCAACCAGACCGCTGTAACAACGACTGGACCAGCGTTGAGACCAAAGTCGTTGGTTAGTTCGCAGATCCATAGCTGCGACAATTCCCGTGACAGCAATAGGTGCAAAGCGCATGCTACCACCGGTATATCGATCACCTGATTCAACTTGTTCGACACCATCGCGGGTAGTGTAGGCCGCCTGCCGCTCACCGGCGCAAACGTACATTACTCCTTTATTTGGGTCTACTGTACTTGGTGGCCAGTTTGCTTCGCTGCGACGAAGCAGCACGGGATCATCCCAAAACGGAGTGAAGATGGCACCATTGTTAACCATCGTGAATCCTTCAGGCGGGATATCCAATGTCTGAGTGACGAAGGCGTCACCTACAGGGTAGGGTTGCGTGGCCGCCGTTGCTTGGCGGGGCTCTTGAGGAACAGGCCGCTCCTCTATGCCAACAAGAGGCTCTCCGTTGGTTCGATCAAGAATGTACACCCAACCCGTTTTCCCAGCCTGCGCCAGCCCCTTGCGCGGCACGCCGTTATAATCCAGATCAAACAACACCACCGGGTTTGGCGCATCAAAGTCCCACAGATCATGGTGAACCTGCTGAAAGTGCCACCGATATTCGCCGGTATAGACATCCAGAGCTACGATGGAAGCGGTGAAAAGATTGTCTCCGGCCCGTATGGCGCCATTGTAATCCGGCCCAGGATTGCCGGTAGAAAAATAGAT
This sequence comes from Pseudomonadota bacterium, assembly GCA_027592275.1. GTDB lineage: Bacteria > Pseudomonadota > Gammaproteobacteria > Pseudomonadales > Pseudohongiellaceae > UBA9145. The sequence continues at coordinate 49,687 of JAQCKF010000016.1, read as the reverse complement.
CATACCAAGATCAGGATCCACCGCTGGTGTATGCCAAACCGTGCCACCACCGGTTTGCCAGGCATCATTGTCCGCGGGCCAAGTGTCATAACCAAATTCACCTGGAGCAGGCACTGTATAGAAGGTCCACAGCAAGCTGCCATCGTCTGCACTGTAAGCCTTAACACGCCCTCGTGCGGCGAATTCAGCACCGGCGAAACCGCTAATCACCATGCCATTAAAATACAGTGGCGCGCTGGTAATGGTATATCCCTCTTCCCAGGCCTCCGCCTGAATAGACCAAACCTCTTGCCCGGTCTCCTTGTCTAAGGCCTTTAACACACCGTCGAGTTGTCCTACAAAAATTTTGTCTTCGCCGAAACCTACTCCACGGCTGGTCCAACCACAGCAGATGGTTGAAATTTCTGAACTGAGATTTGCCTTGTTGCTCCACAAGACCTCGCCGGTTTCGATGCTCAAAGCGAAGACATCGTCTGCACCGGTTATGATGTACATGACCCCTTCATGGATAATGGGCTGTGCTTCACCGGAATATTTCGCTCCGACACCAGAGCCCTCAAGATGCGTTCGCCACAGCGGGCCCAGCTGACCAATATTCTCAGTATTGATTTGTGTAAGGGGAGAAAAATTACGGTTGTACAGGTCCCCACCGTTGCTGAGCCAACTACTGACCGGCAATTCCCTCAATGTGTCGGCGTCGGGCCGAACTTGCGAAAATTCCGCTGCCTGCGATGACGAAAGATAAACAGAGAACAGCAGTACTGCCAGAAATCGGTGCTTTATATTTTCCATGGTTATAGCTCTAAGTCGACTAAATAGGATCAGGAACAAATCAAGGTATAGGTCAAATAGCTTGTGACATTTGTACTATGCTCTCTATCTCGATGCAATCTTGATAGCATCTTGCAACTTTGCGTAAGCTCAATGCGATCCCGGCCTTTTAAACGAGAACTTTTTCAATACTTCCCTGGTGTAGACAAAGACAAGATTCGCAGATACTGTTTATTGCTCCTGAATCCCCACATGAGTTCAAGATGTCTATGCAAACTTCGACAATTTTCAGAACGGGACTTATCGCCATTCTAAGCATGGTTCTTGCCGGAGCTGCAGTCGCGCAGATTGCCAGTGAACCCTCCCCTTTTGAGACCGACAATCCAAATGCTGTTGTGCCCGGCGAACTATTCACCGAACCGCCGACACTCATCAACCTTGGCTTTGAATGGCTGATTCAGGGGGATGACAATCGCAATGCCAGCGTCTCGGTATGGTTTCGCGAGCAGGGCACAACTGAATGGCGCGACGGCCTGCCGCTACTGCGGCTTAATGGCGAGCGCGTTTTCAGCGAGTCTCGCGTCGACGTTATCGTTCCTAACATGTTCGCCGGCAGCGTGCTGGACCTAAAACCCGACACCGACTATGAGACTCGATTTATTATCAACGACCCAGACGGGGTGATTGGCAACCCCGAACGTCTTGCGCTAGTGCGCACTCGCGCTGAACCTCAGCCCTACGCTGGCGGCAGGGTGCTTCACGTCTATCCCCACGGATACTCCGGCGAAAAGCTAGAGCCGGCCTTCGAGGGGCTAATGTGCGCCTATAATGAGTGGTGTGCTGGCACAGATTGGGCGACATCGGGCCGGCCTAGAGTGCGTGCTGGCGATACCCTCCTTGTTCATGCTGGCCTCTATAAATATAACCGCTACGAGTACACCAATAACGCCAACGTGAATCGATCGACGCCGCTAGACGGAACCTATTACTTAACCGCCGATGGCACAGCAGAGCGACCGATTGCGATCATTGCCGCCGGCGATGGCGAGGTTATATTTGACGGGAATGGAAATTACGCGTTGTTCGATGTGCGTGCCGCGGATTACACCTACTTCGAAGGGATCACGTTCCGTAACTCCGAGATAGCTGTGCTAGCCGGGACGCAATTTCTTGCCGGCTCCAAGGGCCTCACCGTTAAGCGCAGCCGTTTTGAGAATGTCGGTGCTGGTGTATTCACGAACTATTCGGGATCGAGCAATTTTTATATCGCCGACAGTACTTTTATGGGGCGCAACAATCCCGATCATCTGATGGGCTGGCAAGGCCAGATATGGGAACAGTTCGCCGGACTGGAAGATCAGGTATTTCCCCCCGCCATGGCATCCTATGTGGCCATCAAGCTTTATGGCCCCGGCCATGTTGTCGCCCATAACTACATCGCCGACTTTCATGACGGGATTAACGTTGAGACATACGGTAATCCGGACGGTTCAGTTGCTTCAGGCCCAGGAATCCCCGACGGGCCTAAGTATCCGCCGCGCGAATATTGGGATCGTCGACCAGTCGCGATCGATTTCTACGGCAACTACATTACTAACAGCCACGACAATCCGATTGAAGCCGATGGCAGCATGCACAATATTCGCATCATGCGAAATATGTTTATCAATCACCCCTCGCACGCGTTTTGCAATCAACCAGCACTCGGTGGTCCTGTTTACTGGATTCGCAATATCGCCTATCACTTACCGACAGGGTCAACCCGTTTAACCGCGGGCTCGGCTGGTGCAATTTTTTACAACAACACGATTCTGTCCGAGACAAATGTCATCGGCGCATCAAACGTACACTGGCGCAACAATCTATTTCTTGGTGAGCAGTCAGCAGATGAAATTTTCAGCGTGACTACTTTAACCAGCTACTCTTCGTCCGACTACAACGGCTTTCGCCCAAATCCGGACACGGAAATTTCGTTTCGCTGGCGCGCACCTACCTCAAAAATACTAGTCGACGTAACTGATCCGGACTATGAAGCCGAGCTTGAATCTCGGGAATTTGCAACACTCACAGACTATTCAACTGCAACAGGTCAGGACCGAAATAGTGTGCTCGTAGACTACGACATCTTCGTAAACGTGCCGCCACTTGACGCGCGAGATAACGAATCTTTACAAACTCTCTACGACGCAGCTGATCTCGACTTTCGGCTTCGAAGTGGCTCGGCCGCAATAGACCGAGCAATGGTGTTGCCGAGCATAACTGATGGCTTCAACGGGCAAGCACCCGACCTGGGCGCACTAGAGTTCGGGGCAGATGCTCCTATTTACGGACCGAGGCCGCAATAGGAAAAATAGCAACAGGCTAGGTTTTTGAACTATTGTTCAATCACGCCGCCCCTATGATTTATTCTCTATCCTAATCAGGCAGTGGCATACCCCGCTCCTGCAATACTTCCGCGAAGGTCCTGGAAGCATTAACTCCAGATGGAAATCCCGTATAGAGAGTCACCTGCGCAATCAACTCCGAAATTTCCTGTGTAGTCAGCCCATTGTCCAACCCCCGGTTCAGATGCACCCGCAGTTGATCAGTCTGATAATTCCCCAGCGTCACGGCGATGGTCGCCAGGCTACGGTCACGCGCTGACAATTGTTCGCGGGTCCAGGTTTCACCATAAACAAGGCCATCGATTAACTCATCGAGATAAGGCGCAGCAGGGAAACGTCCATCGCCCATCGGTAGGCCTCTGGCCTCGAATACCTCGGCCGTGACTCGCGCTGCATTCACGCCAGTGGGAAAGCCGGAGTAAAAAGTCACGTGGGTAATAATTTCTCCAATCTCTTCCTGAGTGACGCCATTATCCAGAGCCCGGCCCACGTGATAGCGTACTTCGCTGGAGGCATATAGAGCGGTGCCCACAGCAACGGTAATCATACTGCGATCGCGGGGTGACAACTCTGCGCGCTTCCAGGTTTCGGCATAGACTACCTGATTGAGTAAATCTCGTAGGTATGGGGTTTGCGGAAATGCTCCCGGAAACTCCAACTCGGGATCCACCGGTGGCTGGCGTGAAGAAGCCCCTGGTGGGCTCGCGGGCAGACCTCGCTCTGCGAATACCTCTGCAGCCACACGGGCGGCATTCACCCCAGTTGGAAAACCCGAGTACCACAGGACATGTGCAATGATCTCCGATATTTCGGCCTGAGTGACACCGTTATCCAGTGCCCGCCCCATATGTAGACGCAGCTCAAAGGTAGCATAGAGTGCCTGATTCACAGCGACAGTAATCATGCTGCGGTCCCTAGCCGACAGGCCAGGACGCTCCCATAAGTCACCGTAGACGTAGGTATTGCGCACCTGCCCCAAGTAGGGGGCGGCGTCATAGGCGCCGGGAGGTGGAGGGGGTTGCTGAGCGAAGGCGCCTGACCAAAGTAAAAGTATAGCGAACGCGCTCAGCAACCGAACACAAAATAGTTGTTTAATTCTTAAATTCGGACCCGGCATAATCTGCCCCTCTCGTTGTTTTAAAATCGTTTATGGAAATAAAGGGGACAGATTTATTTGAACGACGATAAAGGCTGCCCTATTTCTTGAAAATAAATCTGTCCCCTTTATTATCCTTGAAAATAAATCTGTCCCCTTTATTATCCTCTAGGTAGTGCCGACAATACGGCAAAAGGCGTAGGAAGGAAATATGGGGCACAGACCACGTCTTTGAAACGTTTGGCTTAGGGCAAGGCAAATGCAATCACTCGCTCTGCCGCACCGCTCACCCCTCCCCCCACGGCGAGCACGATGTATTGCTTGCCTCCGGCCATGTAGGTGATGGGTGCGGCATGAAAGCGCGCAGGCAGGTCCAGATTCCATAACTCAGCTCCTGTCTGCTTGTCGTACACACCGAGGCGATTGGTCTCGAAGCCCTGTCCGATGAACAATAATGTCTTGGTAAGCAATGGGCCGCCCAGTTTTTCGTAGTTTCCCATGTCTGGCAGCTCTAGACCTTGCAGTGCCGCGTGAGATTTCGGTCCCTCACCTACTGGCACTTGCCACAACTTGTCGCCCACGTTCATATCGAACGCCACCAGTTGCGAATAAGGCGGCTTAAACAGTGGCAGCCCACGGGGGCCACTGAGATCTCGCACCCTCGGCCGAATCATCAAGTCCGATTGGAGCTCCGCTGCAGGAGGGTAGATGTGCACCATTGAGAAATGCGCCCAGCTGGGCACAATCAAACTCTTGCTGTCGGGGTCGAACGCGGCACCCCACCAATTCGCTCCGCCACTCCAACCGGGTCGTATAATATTGTCACCTGGCACCGGCGGTGTGTACAACGGACCACTGTGATACTGGCGGAATATATCTAACGCCTCCTGTTTGATGGCAGGGGTGAAGTCAACTAGGTCATCCTCTGTGGCGCCGTTTGTAAGAAACAGCGGCGGCTTGGTGGGGAATGGCTGGGTAGGTGAAGTTTGCTCGCCCAGAACCGTCGACTGGGGCACCGGACGCTCCTCGATCGGCCACACCGGCTCGCCCGTGGCACGGTCGAACACGAAGGTAAAACCCTGCTTGGTAATCTGTGCTACCGCCTTGATAGGTTTTCCATCGACAACGATATCGATCAGGTTCGGCGCCGCTGGGGGATCGTAATCCCACACTGAGTGATGCACGAACTGAAAATGCCACACGCGCTCACCGGTCTTCGCATCCAGTGCCACTAGCGAATTGGCAAACAGATTGTCGCCATGACGATGTCCACCGTAATAATCCGGCACGGTGGTTCCCACTGGCAGGTAGACCAGGCCAAGCTCCGGATCGGCGCTCATCAGGGTCCATACGTTGGCACCGCCACTAAACTGCCAGGCATCGGCTGGCCAGGTATCGCTGCCGTATTCGCCGGGTTCGGGAATGGTATGAAAAATCCACTTCAGCTCACCGGTGCGCACATCGAAGGCGCGTACGTGTCCCGGTGGCGCTTCTTTCATATCGGTACCCTCGGTCATGGCAGAGCCGACAATCACCACATCTCCCACCACCAGCGGTGGCGAACTTACCGCATATAACGCTGGATCTATGGTGCGGCCGAGGCCATGCTTGAGGTCGACACGCCCGCCGCTATTGAAGGCCCGATCGGGTTGTCCGGTTTTGGCGTCAATCGACATCAGGAAAGTGCGGCCCGCGGCATAGAATAGTCGCTCCTGTTCACCATCGGTCCAGTAGGCCAGCCCACGAGTCATGAAGCCATGCACAGCGGGTCGGCCATCCACATACAACACTGGGTCATAGCTCCAGAGGGTTTCACCGGAGATTGGATCGATGGCGGCAATCTGCCCGAGGGAGGTGGTGGCATAGAGCACGCCATTCACCATCAGCGGAGTCATCTCATAGGCATAGCTGCGGAAAGAACCACGCTCGCGAATAACCTGGTTGGCGTTGCGAACCTCTTCATCCACCGAGGTCCAAGTCCATGCCGTCTGCAAGCGCTGCACATTGTCAGCATCGATCTGATCCAGCGGCGAATATTTACTATGGCCGAGGTCACCGCCATAGGCAGGCCATTCGCCATTCGGAGCCCCCTGCTGTGCAAATCCACTGTGCCCGAAAGCGAGAATAAAAAGTGCTAAACTACGCGCGGCAAGAATACGAAACATAGTGACACCTATTTGTTCGAAGAACCTGACTCTGAGCATATTCTCATCGCTGCACCATCACAAGTTGCCGGGCTAAAGGATCGGAGCAACTTGATCTTTTGAACACTCAGGCCAACCAAGTTACTCTGACCCCATTGGCTGCATTGGCTGCATTGGCTGCATTGGCTGCTTTGGCTGCTCTAGAAATTAACTCTGACCTCGTTACTAACTATTGCGAAAATACTCTGGCAAATGCTTCATAGAAGGAGTAGTTTTTGACAGTCAATTCCAATAACCACGAAAGACACTCTCAGGAATCAAGCGATGAACCTGCGGCTTCTAGTACCCACGATTGCGAGTTTAGTGCTGTGGAGTAACGCATGGTCAGCAGAAAATTATAACGTGCCAAAAACCGAGTGGGATCAACCGGACCTGCAAGGCGTATGGAATTTCTCCTCAGACATACCCATGCAAAGACCTGCACAATATGGTAAGCGTGAGTATATGACCGAGGAAGAGATTGCCGAAATTCGCTCGCGTAGAACTGCCCGAGATGAGGGTTCAGACGCCGCGATTCCCAATGGAGGAGTCAACGAGGCCTACAACGACTTCTGGGTTGAAACAGGTGGAATCGCAGACGTCGCGCGCACCTCAATCATCGTCTACCCAACCAATGGCCGACTGCCTGCCTATGCCGAAGGAGCAATCGTTGTTCAGGGACGACTCGACCCTGATATCGACGGCGAACGCCCGGTGAGATTTACCGGCGGCGGTATTGGTAGCGATGGCCCGGAAGACAGAGGACTGGGGGAACGCTGTATCGTAGGGTTCAATGCCGGCCCACCTATCCAACCCAGTCTCTACAACAATAATCTACAAATCGTTCAGAGCCGGGATCATGTAGTCATCATGATAGAAATGGTGCATGACGCGCGCATCGTCCCATTGGATGAACGTAGCCCTTTAGATGACAGCATCGGCTTATGGTCAGGCGATTCTCGCGGCCACTGGGAAGGCGAAACCCTAGTGGTTGAATCCCGAAATTTTAACGGGCTGACTCAATCATTTGGTGCGGGCGGAAAGTCTGACGATAAGTTTCTCATCGAACGATTCACACGGCTTAGCGATGACTCTATTTCCTATGAGTTTACTGTCGATGACCCTCAAGCCTACACGGATAAGATAACGGGGATAATTCCGCTGACTAAAGTAGACGGACTTCTCTACGAATATGCCTGCCACGAGGGTAACTATGGCTTGCTCAACATTCTACGTGGAGCAAGAGCCGAAGACGCACGAGCTGAAGAAGGCATAGATTAGAAGGAAAAATGGGGGCACTAAGTTGTCAAGTTGTAGCTGTCTCCTTTAATTCCTGTCACCTTTATTTCCAGCTATTCCAACTCCCTATCCCACGTTCTTGTTGTTACTTTTTACATTCCCAACAAACACTCGTATAGTCTGACGAATGTTTATTTAGGAGCTGCGCCAATGACAATCATCGATGTTCACACCCATGCTTACACCCGCCGCTGGTTAGAGATTCTGCGTGAGCAAGGAGGCGAGTATGGAATGAAGCTGCGCCCCGATGGGCATGAAGAAATCTACCGCGGCGAGACACCAGTGGCATTTCCGCAGCCCGGGCACTTTGACTATGATCTTAGAATCAAACAGATGGACGCCACGGGTATCGATGTCTCGATAGTTTCCCTCACTTGCCCGAATGTTTACTTCGGTGGCGAAGAAGTCAGCTGCATGGCGGCGCGGGAATCCAATGACACAATGGCTGAGGCGCACAGCACCTACCCAGATAGAATCCGTTGGTATACTTCTCTGCCCTGGGAGTATCCGGAACTAGCGGTAGAAGAGCTCAAGCGATCCTGCGACAACGGTGCCAGTGGCGTGATGGTACTTGCCAATGTGACTGGCAGGTGTCTCACCGAGGAATTCTTCGCACCAATCTGGGAGGAAATCGATAAGCGGAGCCTGCCGGTTTTGCTTCACCCTACCGACCCGCCCGGTGCCGATCAAATGGCCATGGGAGAATTCGATCTCAGCTGGTCAGTCGGATTCATGTTCGATACTACGTTGGCGATAACTCGCATGATCTTCGACGGCTTCTTCGATAAATATCCTAATCTCAAACTGATTGCCTCCCACGGTGGATCCGCTTTACCCTACTTGGTTGGACGTTTCGAAAAAGGCGACGAAGTAGAACTTCCCCAGCGGCGCAAGATGCAACAGAAACCCACCGATTATCTTCGTCATATCTACTATGACTGCATCACTTATGATGCGAGAGCACTGCAGTATCTCATTTCCATCGTCGGCAGCGACCGAGTTATGTTCGGCACCGACTGGCCCCATCAAGTTTTCGATACGGTGGGCGCCAAGACCAACACAGGCCTGCTGCCTGATGACCAATGCGCCGCAATACGTCATCGTAATGCAGAAACCGTATTTGGGCTTTAGTCCCGATACGGCGCAATCGGTCAGAACAAGTATAGGCAAACTGCACACCGGCCATACAGGTTGAGAGGGAGCGCATAGGTGAATACCAATAAGGTTGAGTTCGCTTCACGCTGGGGATTTATCCTGGCGGCGATGGGCAGTGCCGTGGGTCTCGGTAATATCTGGCGCTTTACCTTCATGGCTGGAGAAAACGGAGGTGGCGCCTTCATCTTCTTCTACTTCCTGTTTATCGTCTTCTTTGGCATACCTTGCCTGATGGCCATGATAGTGATCGGCCGCCGCGGGCGCAGAAGCCCTGCAGGCAGTACGCAAGCTCTGGCGGTAGCGGAGGGTAAAAGTCCGAACTGGAAATACCTAGGCTGGATAGCGATTTGTGTAGCCTTTCTCGCGCTGACTTTCTTCAGTGTGGTGGCAGGTTGGGTGCTAGCCTACATCCCCAGGTCGCTGGCCGGTGCCTTCGAAGGTATCAGTGGTGAGCAATCCAGCCAGCTCTTTGCTGAAGTACAGGCGAGTGTAGTTGGCATGACCTTCTGGCACGGTGTCTTCATGCTATTAACTATGTTCATTGTCGCCAGAGGCATTCGACAGGGTGTGGAGAAGACGGTGAAAGTTATGATGCCAGCCCTCTTTATTGCGCTGCTAATACTGGTCGTTTATGCCGCCGTGACTGGAAACTTTGGCGAAGCCTTTGCCTTCATGTTCAAACCGGATTTTTCCAAAGTTAACTCCGACATAGTCCTGTTAGCACTTGGCCAAGCTTTCTTCTCACTGAGTGTCGGTGGTGGCGGGATCATCGCCTACGGCGCCTATCTGGATAAACAGGCCTCCATTCCCCGTGTGGCTTTGTCTATTGCCGGAGCCAATGTCTCCGTAGACATGCTGGCGGGAATGGCCATCTTCCCCATCGTCTTCGCCTATTCATTGGAACCTACTTCCGGTCCCGGCTTATTGTTTGTCACTCTGCCGGTGGCCTTCGGTCAGATGCCAGGCGGCACCATCGTCGGCACTCTCTTCCTCCTGCTGGTGCTATTCGCCGCACTCAGCACATCCATCTCCATGCTGGAGTCGGTAGTCTCCCGGCTGATAGAACGCGAGAACAGTAAGCGTCTACACATGACCTTGTTAGCAGGAGGACTGGCATGGCTCATCGGTCTCGGGTCGGTTTTTTCACACAACATCTGGTCAGACTTTACCCCCCTTGGCTTTATCGAAATTCTTGAGGGAGCAACCATCTTCCGCCTCATCGATTTTTTTGTAGTCAACAACCTGATCCTGTTCAGTGCCTTCCTAATCACGATCTTTGTTGGCTGGGTGATGTCCGAAGAGGCGACTCGAGATGAGCTGGGAATGGGTAATAACTTCGCCTATCGTAGCTGGCGATTCGTGATGCGCTATTTGGCACCGGGAGCGATCTTGCTGATAAGTTTAGCGACCATAATTGCGTATTAGTACACCGGCGAAACGGAGTCGAAAAAACGCCAAAAGGCAGAAACTACTGGATATTTACTCTGACCCCCATTCCTTTCTGGATATTTACTCTGACCCCCATTCCTTTCAGTCGATACCCACACCACCATAGCCAACTTTGAATTCGCCCATAGATTTCCCAAGATAAGTGCTCTCGTTCAACCACTCCAAAGAAGCCTCTTGCATAAATTTGTACTGCGAGGCCTCCCACACGGCGAAGTGTGTAGCGCATTCCATTCTGACAATCGCTTTGTTACTTAGGCCGGTCAGATCGCCGTAGAGAGAAACCGTACCGGGCAACAAACCATCTTGCTCGCCTATGAGGATTAGCGTTGGATTGGTGATTTTCGCAGCAGCTTCTTCATTCCATCCCCAATAACTTGCTGAGCGCACGCGCATAACACCCCCCTGCTTATTTCAGGATGAGCCAAATCGGTCATAGCTCATAATCGATTGCCAGGCTAGCTCGGCGATGCCGTCTTCGACTTGGTTTTCGCAGGCGACATTGGATCCCCAGCGATTGTTGAGCAGGGTATCTTTGGTTTGTAACGAGAGTGGTGCAGCCTCGGCTGGAAAATTACTGGGAGCGGTTGCTGCACTTCCCTGCCGGTACACAGGGGCGAATAAAACCAGCTTATCGAGCTTCTCACCATGGTTCGCTGCGTAGCCTCCTGTGCGTATTCCTCCCAACGACCAACCGATAATGCTTATTTTGTCGACACCGCGGAGCTCGCGCAAGTAGTCGACAACGGAATCAATTTCGTCCCAGTCGGTCTGACTGCTGGTTAGTTGTCGCTGATAATCGGCACTGCAATTGGTAGTAGCCGCTGAATCAATCGACGCTTGATCTTCGCTATTCAAATTACAGGGATTGTCCATGTGGGGCTGCGGTGAATAGCCATAGCCCTGATGGTCTATGCTGAAGGTATCGAAGCCCTGGCTTGCCAGGAACTCCATCCAACTATAGTCCTTGTAAGGCAAATCGAATGAGGGTGCCGACGTAACAGAGACGCCGTGAATGAATAGTACAACCTTACCCTGAGGCGAAGCACCCGCGGCAATTTGTGTTTTCAGCGAGGCATCAATTTTTTCATGCAGATAGAGTCCCACTTGGTCTCCCTCATTGGCAGGTACAGTGGAGACGTGAGGCACGAATCGGTCGACAGTTTCAATCTGTGCAATTGCAGGTGATGTTGTAGCAAATAACGCTAGAAACAAAAGTGAGAGACAAGCTTTTCCCTTCTTCATGCAATTCTCCAATTCCTGGATGTACTTATTTATAGTGGGAGCGATCAATTTCAGATTCTGCAACTGTCTGCCAGATACCTTTCCCTCTGTCTTCAAAAAACTAGCGATAAAGCTGAGCTATCGAGAGGGCCAAACTTGCACATTCTAGGTACGCCATTTTCGGCTCTACACGAATTAGTTGGCGCGTGAAGTTTTGGGGAACCCGCCGCTGGCGCTGTGTGCTTTCCTCTATGTATTTGACCGATTATCTATTAAAGTCGGCTCTCCAATAACAATAAGGCAGCCTATCCCGGCTTCCATAGAGAGCTCCCATAGAAGTAGTGATTATGAAACGTGTATTAGTTGCAGTCGCATTACTGGGCTTGATGATCAGCCCAGCGTTGGCGCAGAATGTACCTGAACTTCCCTTTGAATCTGTTCCCAATCCCTTGAAATTACCCGCGGACATCCACTTCGGTGAGATCGCCGGTGTGGCGGTAAATTCTCACGGCCATGTGTTCATCTTTTCTCGTGGTGGCAGCGCGCACGGGCCGGCCTATATGGCAACGGCGGCGCAGCTGCTGGAATTCGACGCCGACGGCAACTACGTTCGCGAGATCGGCAAGAACCTGAATGCTTGGTCCTATGCCCATGCGGTTCGTATCGATCCCGATGACAATATCTGGGTGGTGGACAAGGGCTCGAATATGATTCTGCGCTTCACACCAGAGGGCCACGTGGACAGAGTATTTGGTCGTAAGGCCGAGGCCTCGCATATACAGGTTCCGCCAGACTGGGAAACCCAGATGGCGCGTAAGTTCGAGCGCATGGGCGTGGCTATCGAGGTGCCTGAAGGCATAAATCCACGTAATCCGCTGCCAGTACACAGTGACAATGTGTTCAACCAGCCCACCGATGTGGCCTGGGATTCCGAAGGCAGTTCCTACTTCAGTGATGGTTACATCAACTCGCGTGTCGGCAAGGTGAACGCTCGCGGCGAGTGGATAGCCAGCTGGGGCTCATTGGGCACAGGGCCTGGCCTGGCCAGTTTGATACGCCCCATGGCATTGCCGTGTCTCCGGCCGATGAAATCTATGTTGCCGACCGTGGAAACCGCCGCATTCAGGTATTCGATAAGGATGGCAACTACATTCGCGAGTTCACAGTGGATGTGCCGGTAGATACCTCGCGCGGCAAGATTACCTACGGCAGAGAAAACCCAAACGGCACCACCGGTTCACAGTCTCCCGGCGCACCCGATGCCTTGTGCATGACACCGGGGCCTAACCCCGTGTTGTTTATTGGTGACCTGTATCCAAGTCGTGTCTACAAGGTGTCTTTGCAAGGAGAGGTATTGGGTGTCTACGGTCAGCCCGGGCGCAATCTGGGTGAATTCGGTTGGATCCACGGCATCGCCTGTCCTTCGGAAGATGAAATTTGGGTCGCCGAATTGATTAACTGGCGCGTTCAGAAACTCGTCACCAAGCAGTAATCTCTTGGTTGTTAAGAGCTTTGCTTACACAGGGAAGCATAAAAACTAGTCAGCAGGGCGCGGACGAAAGTCACGCGCCCGCTCTAATTTGTACTCTGCTGCGGTATTGACATTGCCTTTTCTCAAGACGCAAAAGCACGCAGGTGGAAATACCTATGATTCTCTGCTGGTATCAAATGGCGCCCAAAATTGAACAGATCATGCACAGCGGCATGTGCATCTGCGAATCAAAATACTCTGATCCCTCTGGTTGCAAATGGATTTCGAGAGGCAGAAAGATTGGACAAGAGAATGATTAGATCGATATATTTGACTAAGTTATTGGTGTCCCCTGCTTCTAGAACGCCAAAGCAAAGTGGAATGACGGGTAGCGCTAATGTCAATTGTGATGATGGAGAAAGAAGATGGGAAAAATGCTCTTCGCTGTATACGCTTTCGCAATTTCTAGCTCCACAGCAATTGCTCAAGTTGATTCCGACGAATACAACAAGCGAACGCCCTGGGGCGATCCCGACATTATGGGAAAGTGGTCCTATGCCAGCTTAACTCCACTACAAAGACCAAGGAATCTGGAAAATAAGGAGTTTTATACTGAAGAAGAAGCTGCTGAAATTTATGCCCGAACCCAAACCGAATCAATTGATCGTCCTGGCGATGTAGGCACCTACAATGCTGGATGGTTCGACCGTGGTGAAGTTTCTTCTGATCTACGCACAAGTTTAATTGTCGAGCCAGTGGATGGCAGGCTTCCATTGCTGCCGGAAAGCATAGCTAAACAAGAGGCAGCCGCTGTTTACGCTCGGGAACATCCTGCTGATTCCTGGTTGGATCGAACCAATTGGGATCGGTGCATCACCTATCACGGAGTACCACCGATCTCGACAGGGTACAATAACAGCTATCAAATTGTACAAAATGAAAACTACGTCGCCATTGTTGTGGAAATGATTCACGATGTGCGCATCATTCCAATAACAGAGAAGCCCAAATTAAGTGACAATATTAGACAGTGGAACGGAGATTCCAGAGGCCACTGGGAAGGCAATACTCTAGTTGTAGAAACCGCTAATTTTAGCGATAAGACTGTGCACAGGTTTCCTTCATCACGAGACACAATAGCAATCGAACGTTTTACACGGATTGCAGATGACATGATTGATTATCAGTTCACTATTGAAGACCCTAGTGTATACACCAAATCATGGACGGCAGTGCGCCCAATGCCCAGACTGGATGACTACACTCTTTTTGAATACGCCTGTCATGAAGGGAACTATGCCATGACTAATATTCTACGGGGAGAACGTATTTTAGAACAACGTGCAGAAGAGTCTGAATAAGCCAATACCCGACGATTTATATATAGCAGTGCCCGAGTGCATTCCGCTCTCAATTTCGTGCCCACTCATTTGCCGCACCGAATTACCCAAACACTCAAAACTCGTGTAATTTGGACCTAAACCCTAATCCGCTTACTCAATTGAATAGCTAAAGACAAGTATGAAAAACCCCTTACACCCAATCCCTTGCCCTTCTGGCACTCCGCTCATTGGAAATTTGCTGTCTTTGAATGCGAAAGCGCCATTGCAGAGCCTAATGGAACTCACGCGCGAGCTAGGTCCCATCTACTGGCTAAACATGATGGGCAAACCCATGATCATCGCGTCAGGGCCTGAAATTGTAAAAGAGTTAAGTGATGAAACCCGCTTCGATAAGTCGGTTCGAGGGCCGGAATAAAGGGGACAGATCTATTTAAGCGGCGATAGAGGTTGTCCTATTACTTGAAAATAGTTCTGTCCCCTTTGTTTTCCTCGCGTTTCACTATGAAAATCTAGTATCATGCCGCACCGTTTTTGCACCTAACTAAACAGCTAACTCTTGGGCAGCCCAATGACCGATTTATCACTATATAGAAACATAGGCATTTTCGCCCATGTCGACGCAGGAAAAACCACGACCACAGAGCGTATTCTTAAGCTAACCGGTAAAATCCATAAAATCGGAGAAGTGCATGATGGTGCTGCAACAACGGATTTCATGGATCAGGAGAGAGAGCGCGGAATCACTATTCAGTCTGCGGCGACTACCTGTTTCTGGCGAGATCACCGCTTCAATATCATAGATACCCCCGGTCACGTTGATTTCACTGTTGAGGTGTATCGCTCACTTAAAGTGCTAGATGGCGGCGTTGGTGTTTTTTGTGGCTCGGGAGGTGTTGAGCCCCAATCAGAGACTAACTGGCGCTATGCCAATGACTCAAAAGTATCGCGCATTATCTTCGTTAACAAGCTGGACCGCATAGGCGCAGACTTCCTGAAAGTGGTTGGTCAGGTCGAAAAGATTCTCGGCGCAAACCCTCTAGTGATGGTTTTACCCATCGGCACAGAAGACAATTTCATAGGTGTAGTTGATCTTCTCACACGCAAATCACATATTTGGCCTGATCCAGGCAATCCTGAAAAATTCGAAATTGGCGATGTGCCCGAAGACATGGTAGATCAGGTAGAGAAATACCGTGAAAAATTAATTGAAATGGCTCTTGATCAAGATGATGACTTGATGGAGGCCTATCTTGACGGTACAGAGCCGTCGGTAGATGACATTAAGCGGTGCATCCGCAAGGGCACAATCGCCCTGGACTTTTTCCCTACTTATTGTGGTTCAGCGTTCAAAGACAAAGGTATTCAATTGATATTGGATGCGGTTGTTGATTACCTGCCCAATCCAACTGAAGTTCCAGCTCAGCCTTTAACCGATGAGGAAGGCGCACCCAATGGTAAGTTCGCTGTAGTTGATGAGGCTGAACCATTTCGTGCATTGGCTTTCAAAATCATGGAAGACCGCTTTGGGGCCCTAACCTTTGTCAGGGTGTATTCCGGCGTGCTAAACAAAGGCGATTCCATTTTAAATTCATTTACAGGTAAAACTGAGCGCATTGGCCGTATGGTCGAAATGCATGCCGATGACCGTAATGAAATTGATAGTGCACAAGCCGGCGACATCTTTGCCATCGTTGGCATGAAAAATGTGCAAACAGGCCACACCTTATGTAGCCCCAATCACCCCTGTACTCTGGAACCCATGGTTTTCCCCGAACCGGTTATATCAATTGCGGTATCACCAAAAGATAAGAGTAGTGTTGACAAATTGGGCGTTGCGATTGGCAAAATGGTAGCGGAAGATCCTTCTTTTCGAGTTGAGACAGACGAAGATTCCGGCGAAACCATCCTGAAAGGAATGGGCGAGCTACACCTTGATATTAAAGTCGATATTTTGAATCGTACTTACGGTGTTGCTCTGGAAGTAGGTGCACCTCAAGTAGCCTACCGTGAAACAATTACCCAGGAAATTGAAGACTCCTACACTCACAAGAAGCAGTCAGGTGGTTCCGGTCAATTCGGTAAGATCGATTACCGTATTAAGCCCGGTGAACCAGGAACCGGCTATGTGTTTAGCTCCAGTGTTGTGGGCGGTAACGTACCGAAGGAATTCTTCCCTGCTATTGAGAAAGGTTTCAGGGGCATGATGGAGCACGGCCCAGTAGCGGGCTTCCCGGTACTGGACGTAGAAATCGAACTAATTGACGGTGGCTTCCACGCAGTGGATTCATCTGCAATAGCTTTCGAGCTTGCCGCAAGAGGCGCTTACCGTAAGTCAATGCCTAAAGCCGGGCCCGAGTTAATCGAGCCGATCATGAAGGTAGATGTATTTACGCCGGAAGATCATATGGGCGATGTAATTGGCGATTTAAACCGTCGTCGTGGCATGATTAAAGATCAGGACACTGGGATCACAGGTATGCGAATTAAAGCCGATGTACCTCTTTCAGAAATGTTTGGATATATTGGCAGCCTGCGAACTATGACCTCAGGTCGCGGTCAGTTCTCTATGGAGTTCTCTCATTACTCGCAATGCCCAAGGTCAGTCTCTGAAGCCGTTGTTGAGGCTGAAAAAGCAAGACAGGAAGCGAAATCCAAGAAGTAAGTTGAAATTCTTGTTAGTAAAGGCCCCGGTAGATAACTTTATCGGGGCCTTTTTTATGGGCTTAGAAGAAATCAAAGGGGGCAGTGTACTTTGATCCAGCAATCTCGCCGGCCTAGGATTACGTTAAACAACCTCAATTTGAATATCACCCGCGTGCAGAGCAAGAATTCTCTCATACCGCGGGATCCCAGAAGGTTCTTACCTCTGTGTCCCTCAGATTTTACTTTTTCTACAATGACCTCCAAAATGCACCCTGAAATTAACGCCAACACCCTTAAGCTTAAGCAATATTGAAACCAGGAGTTATCGTGTCAGAAGCAACCCAACAAGATAGTGCGAAACCGCAATTTTCCATCGAACAAATACGCGCTCGAAGGAAACGTGATTGCGCGCTAGGCTATCGCTTGTTTGCAGCGCAAAAATGGGGCGACTTGGGTGATGGCCACATCAGCGCACGAGATCCACAAAGAACGGATTGTTTCTGGATGTTGCGCTATGGCGTTTCTTATCACGCGGCAATGGTATCTGATCTCGTTTTAGTTGGGCCCAATGGTGAACTTGTTGAAGGAGAAGGTTTCATCAATATTGCTGGCTACTATATCCACCAACCTATTCTTGAAGCACGACCCGATTTAGTCAGCGCCGTTCACGTTCACACTGGCTGGGGAACACCCTTCTCGGCTGAAGCAAGACTGATAGAGCCGATCTCTCAGGAATCTTGTATTTTTTTCGAAGACCATACACTTTGGGACGACGAAGAAGTACAGGTTCAAAGTGTTGAAGCGGGACGTAGAATTGCTTCTGCTCTAGGCCAAAACAGAGCGATTATTCTAAGAAACCACGGTTTGTTAACCGGCGGTGATAGTGTCGCCGAAGCGGTAGGTAGCTTCGTTTATATGGAACGCGTTGCGGAAGTTCACATGAAAGCGCGCAATCCAAAACCAATCTCTGCAGAAGCAGCCCGTTTTGCCCAAGAAGATTTGATCAAATTGGGTGTTGGACGTGCCGCATTTGCAAGCATGTTGAAACGGCACATTCCGAACCCGGAAATTGTGAATCAGTAATGAGTGTCACCCCCTACTCTATTGCTTTTTTCGAAGGAATCCTCTCCAATGCGACTAGGAGAAGAAATCATGAAAAAAACAATAACTGGTCTACTCGCAATTCTTGGATTGCTGACGCTGTACAGCAGCACTTCAAGCGCCAATGAAGGAAGTATTGCCTTTGTAGGTGCACGTATTATTGATGGAACGATGGCCGATCCAATTGAAGATGGTGTCGTAGTCATCACCGATGGGCGAATTCGAACTGTCGGCCCGCGCAGTGCCGTCACAGTCCCCGCTGGGGCGCAGATTATCGACGTGGCAGGCAAGACGATTATGCCGGGCATTATTAATGCCCATGGTCATGTGGGTGGCACCCTCGGTTTGGAGGGAGGCCACTACAACACAGACAACCTACTCAGGCAATTAGGTCTCTACGCGCGCTATGGTGTCACCACGGTGAACAGCCTCGGTGGAGATGAAGAACAGGGTTTCGCCCTGCGAAATGAACAGTTCGATCAATCCCTGGACCGTGCCAGAATCTATGTTGCTGGTAGCGTGGTGGTGGGAGATTCCGAAGCGGCGATCCGCGCTGAGGTGAACCGCAATGCAGATATGGGAGCGAACTTCATCAAGGTGAGGATTGATGACGAGCTTGGCACCGCTGAAAAAATGCCGAGAAACATATTCGATGCCCTAGTTGATCAGGCTCATATTCGTCGACTACCTGTAGCGGCGCATCTATTCTATCTTGACGATGCAAAATACATCCTCAATTCAGGCGCTGATCTGGTTGCACACAGTGTGCGAGACTTACCAGTAGATGATGAGTTCATCGATCTCATTAATGCCAAGGGCGTGTGCTACATCCCCACCTTGACCCGGGAGGTATCGACCTTCATCTACGAAAGCGAGCCGGAATTTTTCTCTGATCCTTATTTTCTAAAAGAGGCCGAGCCGGCAATTCTTGAGCAATTGAAAAGCCCAGAACGTCAAACTCGCATGCGAAACAGCGGCGCCGCTGCCGGTTACAAGATTGCTCTGGAAGTCGCGATGGCAAATGTTAAGGCATTGAACGACGGCGGTGTGCGCATCGCCATGGGCACAGACACAGGGCCACCGGCAAGATTCCAGGGCTACTTCGAACATATGGAAATGCAGATGATGGTGGACGCGGGCATGAGCCCAATTGAAGCTATCCGCGCCTCAACCGGTGTCGCTGCCGATTGTATGGGCATAGGAAACATCGGTACTCTGGAGCCCGGCAAATGGGGCGACCTACTCGTACTAGACGCTAACCCAGCGGTCGACATAGCCAACTCAAAAACCATATCAAGTGTATGGATAGCTGGGAATCGTGTTCCCGACTAATGCTCGGTGACAATTGAATTTAGAGGCAACTGTTAACAAACCTTGGGGTTCTTGTTTTCTGTGGTAGTCCCCCTGATGATTTTTTATAGATTGTCGAATAGTATTGGCTCTAGTCAGGGTGCCTACTGCCCTGGCTTCGCAGTGATAATCTTCAGAGTAGACAATCAAGGAACGACTAGCGCTCATGTCCAAGAATAACGCTCATAAAGCCGGCAGGCATTTTCTACAGATACCCGGCCCATCGAATGTGCCCGATAGAGTGCTATGCGCTATTGCCCAGCCCACCATTGACCATCGGGGCCCCGAGTTTGCGCAGTTGACTCTGGGAATTTTCGATAAGCTTAAGCCTGTGTTCAACACAGAATCCCCTATCCTAATTTATCCAGCCTCAGGCACCGGCGGCTGGGAATCATCGCTGTTGAATACGCTTTGTCCCGGCGATAAAGTCCTGGCCTTCGAAACTGGACATTTCGCAACCCTATGGAAGAACGTTGCGGTTAAATTGGGCCTGGAAGTGATCTGGGTAGAGGGAGACTGGCGTCAAGGTATCGATGCGGATGTCGTGCAGCGGCATCTGCTTGATGATCAGTCACATCAAATTAAGGCGGTGCTGGCGGTGCATACTGAAACCTCCAGCGGCGCGACCAGCGATATCGCAAAAATCAGGAAGGCTATCGACGCGGCCAATCATCCTGCGCTGTACATGGTAGATGCCGTGTCCTCTCTGGCATGTACTGAATTAAGGCATGATGACTGGGGTATCGATGTCACTATCAGTGCTTCCCAAAAGGGATTAATGCTGCCCCCGGGTTTATGTTTTAACGCTGTCAGTGAAAAAGCCTTGGCAGCCAGCAAGGGCTCGACATTTCCCCACTCCTATTGGAGTTGGGATTCCATGCAGGAACTCAATAAGAAAGGTTACTTCCCCTACACACCAAGCACTAATATTCTTTACGGTCTTGATGAAGCACTGTGCATGTTGCACGATGAGGGCTTGGCCAATGTCTTCGCCAGGCACAGCCGACTGGCCCAAGCTACGCAGTTAGCTGTAGCAGGTTGGGGACTGGAAAATCTTTGTGTGAATCCTGAGGAATGTTCAAATTCCACCACCGCCGTGTTAATGCCCGAAGGTCATGACGCGGACGCGCTGAGAAACGTCATCCTTGATCGATTTAATATGTCGTTGGGGATGGGCCTGGGTAAGGTCAAGGGCACCGTTTTTCGTATCGGCCATATCGGGGATTTCAACGAGTTGATGCTTGCAGGAGCCCTTAGCGGGGTCGAAATGGGTTTGAACATCGCGGGGGTTCCTCATAAGAAAGGTGGCGTGAATGCCGCGCTGGAATTTTTAGCAAGCTCGGCTTAAGACATACCGAAGTCTCGAAACTCGAACCTTAGCCACGAAAAATAATACTAAGAATAAGTGCCGGAGTTTTAATGGATCCATCTACTGCTGTCAGTATGAGCCCTGCTGTTTCGCTTCTGGGCTTCGCCGTTGTGATTTTTCTTCTGCTTTTTCTCATAGCCAAATGGAAGTGGCATGTCTTCTTCGCCCTGTTAGTTCCGATACTGCTATTCGGTATTCTGCCAGGTGTGCAGCAAAACAACTTTATTGACGCCTTCGAAACCGGCTTCGGAAATACTCTTGGATCTATCGGCGTGGTGATTGTGCTTGGCTCCATCATTGCCGAGGCGCTTAAACATACCGGCGCAATTCAAGTCATCACTCGTTCTATGGTTAATTTAATCGGCTCCAATCGGATGCCCCTGGCCTTGACCTTGACCGGGTTTATCATTGGCGTTGCCATTTTTTCAGACGTTGCATTCGTTATCCTTAATCCCTTAGTGCACTCGGCTGCCAGGAGTATGGGAGTGAGTATCGCCGTAATGTCCACAGGCTTAGTCGGCGCCCTACAATTAACCCATGCGATTGTTCCACCTACCCCGGGACCACTAGCGGCGGCTGCTCTGTTAGGTGCTGACATTGGTAAGACAATTATCTTTGGCAGTATTGCCTGCCTGTTTGGGTCCATAAGTTGTTGGGCCTGGGGAGTTTATGTAGCGGGTCCACGCATTACGACCCAAGCTTCAGATGAATTTGATGGCAGCGATTTTGAGCACGCCGAAGAAGAATTACCCAGCACTCTAAGCTCCTACATGCCCATAGTGATTCCCATCCTGCTGATAGGCACGCAGAGTATCGTCAGTCTGGTGTTCGACGAAGGGCATATGCTCAGAACTATTTTCTCCTATTTGGGTTGGCCGGTAATCGCACTATCAGTTGGTGTATGGCTAGCTTATCGAAACATTAAGAGTAGCGATGCGCGGGAAAGAGCAAAAGATGAATGGGTGGAAGCCGCGCTTAGAACCTCTGCGATGATCCTCGTTGTTACCGGGCTTGGTGGATCGCTTAGTGCAATATTGCGAGGTACGCCGGCGGTTGATTTTATTGCCATGATGTTTACCGATTATGGATTACCCACCATATTGCTTCCCTTCGTGATAGGCATAATTGGCAATCTGATTACCGGGTCTACCACTGTTGGGGTTATCACTGCCGCGTCCTTGGTCGCGCCCATGTTAGGAACGCTGGGCTTATCCCCGGAAGCTGCCATGTTGGCTGGCGCCAGCGGTTCGGTAATTATTAAATACGTGAACAGCAGTTATTTTTGGGTATGCACCTCGTTAACCAAACTAAGTGTCGCCGACGCCGTGTTTAGTTACGGAGGGGCGACTCTGGTCGGGGGTATTACGTCTTTCGCGGCTGTTTGTGTAATGTGGGTTCTAGGTTTTATTTAGCTCTGCAAAAGTTACTCTGCTAGCGCCATCTCTAGCACTCGCGCTACATGAATTGCTTCTCGGCCTGCCCCGTCTTGAATCTGGTGCCGGCAACTAGTGCCATCGGCGACGATCAAACAATCGGCATCGGCTTCTCTTACCGCTGGCAGCAAACTGAGCTCTCCCATCTTCATCGAGGTATCGAAATGCTTGGCATCGTAGCCGAATGAGCCGGCCATGCCGCAGCAGCTAGATTCTACTGTCTCCACAACTAGCTCTGGCACCATTGCGAGCACTTGTTGAACCGACGACATGACTGCAAATGCCTTCTGGTGGCAGTGCCCATGAAGCAGCGCGCGTTTTGCCGGCAAGGATTTTAGTTTCAGCTGTAACTCACCTTTGGCTTGCTCTGCTGCTAAAAATTCCTCGAATAGAAAAACATGTTGAGATAAGGCAGTAGTGTCATCACCAGGCAGCAGTGACAAAAACTCATCTCGTAAAGTGAGTAAACAAGAAGGCTCAAGCCCAACTATAGGTATGCCCTTCTCCACAAAAGGCCTGAGGCTAGCTATTACACGCTGTGCCTCTACTCGTGCCTCATCCACCATGCCGCTGCTGAGGAAGGTTCGACCACAGCACAGAGGTCGACCTTTATCGACAGGCATAGGTGCATGCACCGTATATCCTGCCGCCGTTAGTACCGCCAATGCCGCCCTGGCATTTTCTGGCTCGAAGCAGGTATTGAAGGTGTCCACCAGTAGCACCACGTCTTTGCCTGCGGTTGAAATCTCTGGCTGAGAGGGCACTTCGATTTCCGCTCGAAATTGATCAGTTCGCCACTTTGGCAGATTGCGCCTAGCGCTAAAGCCCAGCACAAGTTCCGACAGACTCTTTAGGCCGGGAATTTGGTCCCGTAGATTTAGCAGGAAAGACAAGTTCCTCATGCGATGGGCGTAACGTGGCAAATAGGCGACTAAACGGTCCTTCAGGGACAGGCTGTTTTTTTTATAATACTGGTGCAGAAATTCAATTTTCATCTTCGCCATGTCGATGCCGGTGGGACATTCGCGCTTACAGCCCTTGCAGGAAACACACAAACTCATAGTGTCGAACATGGCGTTGGATGAGAGTGCTTCCGGCCCTAGCTGACCGCTCACCGCAAGTCGTAGCGTATTTGCGCGGCCCCGAGTGAGATGCTGTTCATCTGAACTTACTCGAAAAGAAGGGCACATGACGGCGACGTCTGACTTTCTACAGGCGCCGTTGTTATTACACATCTCCAGCGCCTGATTGAAGCTTCCGAAGTCCGACCAGTCCATGGTGGTGGCGATGGGCGCATTTGAATAGCCTGGAGCAAATCGAAAAAGGCTTCTGTCGTCCATTTTTGGAGGGCGTACAATCTTGCCGGGATTAAACGTGCCCGCTGGGTCAAAGCTGTCTTTTACCTCCTCGAAAGAATTCACCATGCGCTGCCCGAACATGGGCAGGTGGAATTCAGATCTAGAAAGGCCGTCTCCGTGTTCCCCGGAATGAGAGCCCTTGTACTCACGAACAATTTCCAGAGTCTCCTCTACTATTGCTCGCATTTTCTGAGCACCACTTGCTTCTTTCATATTGAGAATGGGGCGAACATGTAAGCAACCTACCGAGGCATGCGCGTAAAAAGTGCCCGTTGTTCCATGTTTGTGAAATATCTCACTTACACGACGTGTATATTCCGCAAGGTCTTTCAGGTCTACCGCACAGTCTTCGATAAAGGAGACCGGCTTTCCATCGCCCTTCATAGACATCATTATATTGAGGCCGGATTTACGCACTTCCCATATGGCTTGTTGAAATTCATTGTCCGTGGCTTCGACAACTGAATTCCCTGAGCCCAGGGATTCCACTAGCTCGACCAGTTGCGACAGGCTATGCAGTTGATCCGCCTGCTCCTCGCCGGAAAACTCGACCAGCAATAGAGCCTGAGGTTCACCCTGAACAAAGCGATCAACTGTCCCCGCGAATAGCGGAATATCTCTAGCCAGATCAATCATGGTGCGATCAACTAATTCAACCGCGCTGGGGTTCAGCTCGACAATATGCTGTGTAGCCTCCATAGCTTCATAGAAGGAGGGAAAGTGGCAAACGCCGAGCGTCTTGTGTACCGGCAGAGGCTGCAATTTCAAATGAATGCGCTGGAAGAATGCGAGCGTGCCTTCGGAGCCCACCAGCAAGTGAGACATATTCGGGTTCTGCTGTGTGAGTACGTCGATATTGTAGCCACCGACGCGACGCAGTAGATCAGGAAAGCGCTGTGCAATTTCTTGCGCTTCCCTATCACCAAGAGCCAGCATCTTTCTGAATAATTCGATTTGCACCGGATCTTCGTCAGTGAGTTGACGATCTTTCAGTGTCTTAAAATGCACCTGACTGCCATTCGCTAACAGACCATCTATTGCCAGTACATTGTGCACCATATTGCCGTAGCGAATAGAACGAGATCCGCAGCTATTGTTGCCGGTCATTCCGCCCAGAGTTGCGCGGTTGGCTGTAGAGACATCCACTGGATAGAACAGGCCGTGGGGTTTGAGGAAGCGGTTTAGATTATCCAACACCATGCCGGGTTGCGCACATGCTGTGCGAGCCTCGGCGTCAAACTCGAGAAGCCCATTGAGGTGCTTGGTGGTATCAAGGATCAGCGCTTCGCCGATTGCCTGGCCGGTTTGGGAGGTGCCAGCGCCTCGGGGTAATACCGGAATACCTTCATCCACAGCTATCTGTAAGGCAATTTGTACATCCTGCTCTGTTTTGGGAACCGTAACCCCAAGAGGTTGTATCTGATAAATGGAAGCATCGGTACTGTAACGCCCGCGGCTAAAATCATCAAACATCACCTCGCCCTGCAACTCCTTTCTGAGGCGTCTGGCAAGCGTGCTGTCATTGCTATATACCATCTCTGTTATCTCTTCTGCTTGGGCCAAATGGACCTGTTCTTTATATCAGTCTTGCTCTGCGCCTTGCAAAATAAACTTAGAAATGGGGTCAGAGTAAATATCCAGTAGTTTACGCGCTTTTTGAGTCTGTCCGACAGGGGACACTGACAGCTTAACAACTTAATGGCACGAAGCAGGCTTCCTAATTAACGTAATAGAATGCCAAAGATTGGGCTTAAGTTGTGAGTGTCTCCAAAAAATCTTTCATTGATTTCTGGTTGTTGAGCTGACTTACTTCCAGCCCAAAAGAGAAAATATGAGATTCGCTTATCCATTCCCTCATCAGACACAAGTTGCAGCTTCTTCCTAGTCAAATTGCTATAGTCACTATCAATACTTAATAAAAATAAAAAAGTTGTGTGTTGGAGAAAATGATGAGCTTATCAGAATGGATATCTAACAATGAAAGCCTGCTTAGTGGCATCGCAGCCATTGTGGTCATCTTTGGATTCATAGCTGCGATTAGCAGGTCATTTCTAACAAACATGCGAAAGGGCAGCGGAAAATCGACCAGTGCTCAAAAGATAACGCTTTCTGAGCTTAGTTCCCCCTCACCTTATCCTATACAGTTCGCTGATTCGGATGGTGTGAAAGTCGCTTTTAATATCTATGGAATCGATAAGCCGACACTGATAGTGACACCCGGAATCATCTCCAATCTTCATGTTTCAAGCCATTTACCTCCAATCAAAGAGACAATGGAAGCATTAGCTCAATTCTCAAAAGTCATAAATTTTGACAAACGAGGCCAAGGGCTCTCTGACCCAACGTCTGAAGCGGCGAGCATGGAAGAGAGAGTCAAAGATATCGCATGTATTGCTGATCACACGAACTCCGATAAATTTTTCCTAATGGGTATTTCAGAAGGCGGACCTATGAGTGTGAAATACGCGGTTGAAAATCCTGCCCGTGTCTCAGGGTTGATCTTGTTCGGTACTACCGCGAAATTCTCACGATCTGATGACTATCCTATGGGTCTTTCCAATGGAACTTTTGAGCGTTTAATCCAGGCCTGGGGAACTGGTACTGGTAGAGATATATTTTTCCCAAGTATTTCGCGCGATGTTATTGATGATGATGCCTATAAAGGGTTTGAGAGATTATTATCAAATCGACGTTCAATGTCTCAAATGGTTGCATATATGAAGACTCTCGATGTGAGACCTGTACTAAGCAAGATCCAATGCCCCACTTTGGTGATACATTTTACTGGGGACTTAGCAGTGCCGGTCAGGATGGGCCGCTATTTAGCTGATAATATTCCTAACTCAAAATTTATCGAAATCGCAGGTGTTAACCATTGCGATCTTGGCAATGCCCCAGGGGCCATTTCCGAAATTAGACAGTTTCTCAATTCATGAAAATTGACGATAGTTTGAAATAGAAAATTACTATCCGAAATAGGCATGTAGAAACCAATAAAGGAGCTCCAATCACTAATACAGAGATTTATTACCGGCGCGGATTTCAGTCGCCGGCGTGACATCGCCTAACAATGTAGCCAAATGGACTTCCCAGGGTTTGTTAGACATTTTTATCTGGGGAATAAGCCTCTCTACATATTTAATTTTGGACGGTAAAAACCGTGCTGGACAGCCGTTCAGATGCTTTTCAAGTAGGGAGTCTTAGTAACACCGCCTGTAGCATCAATGAAAGTTGAACCGATGTTAATCGGTGATTATCAATGGGCTGTATAGTCAGACCAACTCTGACTCCCTTGCTCCAATACTCCCTACTTTTCGAACCTTTACCTCCTCTAATTCACTATCCCCAGCACCTATTCCCATTTACTTTTCCCAAACTTAGAGGGACACTCAATCAACCTCATCTGAAACAGCTAGGGAAGGCATTAATAAGGAAAGAACAATGAGTCAAAAAAAGACTGATCGACGGGAATTTCTTAAGCGTAGCGCCGCTATAGCGGGCGCTGTAGGACTAGGAGCGGTAAAGCCGGCTCTTGGGCAGGATCATGAACATATGCCGGTAGCGCCTGAGCCAGGGGCTTTTATCCGCGGTTCTGACGAAATGACGGCCTATGGCTCGCGCTCCCGCTTCGTGGATTCGGTGCGTATTCCCCATGGTGGGCGGGAGTCTCCTGACGCCTTTGGCCTGGACTTTCATATTGCTACACCGCTGCAGGATTCGGTGGGTGAGATCACTCCCTCCTCGCTCCACTATATGGGCACTACGCGTGGCTCCTTTGTGCCGGACATCGATCCGGATGCGCATCGGCTAATGATTCACGGCATGGTGGATAATCCGATCGTGTTCAGTATGGAGGATTTGAAGCGCATGCCCTCTGTGACTCGCAAGCATTTTATCGAATGCGCGGGTAATCGTTCGCGCAGCAGCCACACGACTATCCAAGAAACCCATGGGATGACTAGCAACGCCGAATGGACTGGCGTACTGCTGTCTACGGTATTGAAAGAAGCTGGCGTGCACGCCGATGCGGACTGGGTTGTGGCGGAAGGCGTTGAGGAAGTAAAAGGTGCGTCGAGCATTCCCATGGCAAAGGCCATGGACGATTGCTTATTGTGCTACGGCATGAATGGCGAACCAGTGCGCCCTCAGCAAGGCTTCCCGTTACGTCTACTGGCACCCGGCTTCGAAGGCATCTTTAACGTGAAATGGCTGCGTCGTATTAAGGTGGTGGATGAGTATTATATGACCTACAACGACTTTGGTCATTTGACCCGTGATCCGGTTAACGCCGCGTTGGGTTATCAGATTGGCCCTAAATCGGTTATCACTTATCCCTCAGGCGGTCAGCAATTACCTGGCGCTGGATTCTACGAAATCGGCGGTTTGGCATGGTCAGGCGGTGGTCGAGTAAGCCGTGTTGAAATTTCTACCGACGGCGGCCGCAGCTGGAAAGACGCTGACATTCGCGGTACGGCCGAGCCAATGGCACATACGCGTTTTAGCTTCGAGTGGGATTGGGATGGCGCTGAGTGCGAGCTGCAATCACGCTGCATCGATGAGATCGGTCAGATACAGCCTTCGCGTCAGCAAGCATTGGATTTCTGGAGCACAGATGGCGAGCGCGCCACTTTTGTAAAAGGACAGGACAATTCCATTCAACCTTGGCGCGTTGCTAGCGACGGGGGCGTTCACAATGCAATCAGCTAAGCCTTCGACTTTCCAGCGAGGGACTGCTTTGAAGACTCTTCGAACTCTGCTACTACTGCCAATACTGATAGCAGGCGTTGTTTCCGTGCAGGCGCAATCGCCTTTGTACGGTGTTGGCAGAACGCCGACTGAGAACGAAATACGTCTGTGGGATATTGCCATCGGTCCTAAAGGCGAAGAACTGCCGGTAGGTAGTGGTTCAGTAGATATGGGGTCGGAGCTGTATCTCTCCAAAGGCTGTGCGGGTTGTCACGGTACTCTCGGCAATGGGGGAATGGCACCACGCTTAATCAAGCGCGATGCAGGACCGAATGCGGACCCTTGGGATTACGGCCGCGTATTGCCGATTCGCTCGCCTTATGCAACGACGGTGTGGGATTTTATTAACCGTGCGATGCCACTCGGCGCCGAAGGCACCTTGACTGCGGATGAAGTGTACTCGTTGACTGCCTACTTGTTTTTCCTGAACGACGTGGTTGAAGACGGCACTGAACTCAACGAGAAAACTCTGCCGCAAATTCAAATGCCAAATCGCACAAACTGGGAGCAGGTTCCCGATTGGCTACCTGGCCAACCACGGCTTGAGGGTTATCCTTACTGAACCCGGCAACCGGTCTAGTTAATTCGACTCTATGAAGGGGCTGAAATCCCACCCTTTTCAAGATAGCAATACTCTTCTTCGTTCTCGCTCGTTATTTCGAACGCAATTACTTAGCGAGGGCTACAGCCCCAAAACAGCACCATAAACGAAAAGGGGACAGATTTATTTTGTCCCCTTTTTTTAAAAATTGGAATACCCCGACCCCAATTCTTCTCCCTTTGTTACGGGATTGGAAACTTGGTTTGGCCGATGAAAGCATTTACTGCGGATAGCAGGTTTTGGCTATTATTGGAAACGACGAAAACCGACTCTTCGCGTTGGCCCGGCGTGAGGTCATGGTGATCGATCAGAATGATTTCTGCACCGTGTGACGGAATAATTTGATCGTCAAGCGCATAATATTCAGCTTCGGCGATGGCATCGAGCTGCCCTAGGTCGAACTCTGCGTAAAGCTCAGCGAATGTATTGGTGGTTCTAACGATAACCCCATCCGGTGCACGGCGATTAACATCGCGTTCTGCCGCCATCCCTGAAACGACCCCGACGGTCTTGCCAATAAAGTCGTCAATGTGTGCATAGCTCTCCTGATCTTCCGGATTAATACGCAGCGCCCTTCGCTCGTAAAGAAACGGCGCAGAAAATGTCGCTCCTGAATGCGCTCGGTCGGGGAAGTTCGCAACATTGGTTGCGACTAAATCGACTTCATCTCTGCTGGCTAGTAGCCACGATTCATTAAAAGGAACGACAACCCAAGAAATTTCCAGCCCCTGTTCGGCAGCAAACTGCTCAACATACTGCCTGATCCAGAGCTGCGAGTCATACTGATTAGTGGGGGCGTCCGATGTGACTGCAACGGTAAGCACCCCTGATCTTAGCGTCTGGATTTGTTGATCTACTACGCATCCATTTACGGCCACACAAAAGCAGAGCAGGGTAATTGTTGTTGCTAGCTTGTTCATTCTATTTATCCTCAAAATTCCCAAATATTTTTCTGAACTATTCCCGCAAGATACTACAAGTCTTGGCTACTAGGGAGCTGGATGGTCAGAGAAGGTCAGACTGACACTAACAGTTTAGCAACTAAATGGTGCGAGGTGGGCCTCTAGATTACCGCCATGGATTGCCGTTATAGAATGCCAAGGTGGACTTCACAGTTTCTGTCATCTGCTGTATTTTACTCTGACCACTTTTATTCTGTTCCTTTCTTTCCAGTAGTCGCATTCGAAAATGGAGTAACGCATGACACCACTTTGGCAACTCAGCGCCACCGATCAGGCGGCAGGTATTCGTGACGGTAGTTTTACCTCAACCGCTCTTGTTGAATCAGTGCTTGAGCGCGTGGCACAAAAAAACCCCGAACTAAATGCCATCGTCGACCCTATGGGAGAGCAGGCGCTTTTGGCATCGGAAAAAGCCGATAAGGCGGTAGCAAGTGGCAGACAATTAGGACTCTTGCACGGAGTGCCCGTAACCATCAAAGTGAATGTCGATACTACAGGGAGGCCAACTACCAACGGTATGGAGGCCTTCAAAGATGTCATCGCGCCAGACAATTCACCCATCGTACAAAATCTATTGAACGCTGGCGCCATCATCATCGGTCGCACCAATACGCCAGAGATGTCCATGCGCTTGACTACGGATAATCCGCTGTATGGCCTCACAAGGAATCCTTGGAATTTGGAAATGTCGCCCGGTGGATCGTCCGGAGGAGCGGCTGCGGCTGCGGCATCGGGTTTTGGCGCCATTCATCACGGCAATGATATTGCAGGTTCACTGCGCTACCCCGCCACGGCCTGTGGTGTAAGTACGCTTAAGCCAGGGCTGGGGCGGGTACCCGCTTATCTTCCTTCTGCAAAAGCTGAGCGTGGCATGCTTGCACAACTCATGTCAGTGCAAGGTGCCATTTGTCGCGAGGTAAAAGATGTGAGACTTGCGACGCAGGTGTTGATCGGACATGACCCTCGCGACCCTTGGCATGTGCCGATGCCTTTTAGTCAGGGGGGCTCGAGTTTATCGAAAATAGGTATTAGCCGTGAAGCCCATGGCTATCCCATTCATGCGGGCATTCTTGCCAACTTGGACAGAGCTGCATCCATACTTGAAGACGCGGGCTATCAGATTCAGGAGATTGAAACTCCTCCTATTGCTGAAGCTGCTAAAGCTTGGCTTCAGGTAACCAACTTCGAAATGAAGAAGACCCTCGAGCCTGTGTTCAAAGAACACGGTAGCGATATCATCAATCAGATATTCGGTTGTTATTACAAACTGGAAGAAATGGTGGATGCCGAGGGTTATCTATTCGGTATTGCCGAACGCACTCGTATGGTGCGCGAATGGAGTCTTTTATTGGCAGACTATCCACTGGTATTAACTCCATTCTTAATGCGCCCAGGCTATCCCAGCAACTTTGATGAAACCTTCGAAGGGGTTAAAGACCTTTTCGATTCTTCCATCTACAGTTACGGCGTGAACTATCTGGGCATGCCAGCGGGCGTTGTGCCGGTTGATCTGGTGGAAGGCCTGCCATCGGGAATACAGTTGATTGGTCAGAAATGGCGAGAGGATCTTATTCTAGATGCGATGGAGGTCATCGAAAACGCTACGGGTGTAATGACGCGAAAGCTTTGGGATCGAGAATCAGTTTAAGAGGAAGGAGAAGCTAATAAGGGACGGACTTATTTTCCAGGATTTTTGTAGCCGAGTCTGAAAAAATAAGTCTATCCGTTCTAGCCCTCTAATCTAGAGCAAACACCCACAGCGCTGCCGGATCCTGACTTGCTGGCACAAAACCAGAAAACCGG
The DNA here is from genome assembly GCA_027592275.1 of Pseudomonadota bacterium. Taxonomy (GTDB): domain Bacteria; phylum Pseudomonadota; class Gammaproteobacteria; order Pseudomonadales; family Pseudohongiellaceae; genus UBA9145. The sequence goes on along the minus strand of JAQCKF010000016.1, from coordinate 17,949 downwards.
TTCTGTAACCCCAACCAAACACCCGTGTGAATATTTAGCTGCCCCGCAACAACCGCAACATATTGTTTTCCATCCACACTGTAAGTAATGGGAAACGCAGCAGGGATAGAACCAAGCGTAGTCTCCCATAGGATTTCGCCAGATTGTTGATCAAATGCCTTAAAGGTATTATCGAGATACCCAAGGAACACTAACCCTCCCGCCGTGGCCAAACTCGCAGATGCCGGCACGACTTCCTGCCGATATTGCCATGCCAATTCTCTGGTTTTAAGGTTGATAGCCTGTAAGCGACCGTAGTTGCCATCGGTGTTTGGTACCGGCCTGGTATCTGCACGTAATCCTGATGAGAGTAAGGTGCCTGTATCGTCGAGCAGTGTGTCCATGCAGACTTCGAATATAGGCACGAACAGGAAACCAGTATCATTGTTAATAGAGGAAGCGTGCCAATTGCGCCCACCTTGATAGTAAGGACAGACCGTTCGTACTTCTTCTGCATCGGGGAAGACATTGGGATTGGGAATTTTTTCTCCAGTAACAGGATTTATCGCGCTAAAAAGATTTTGTAGGCCAGGATCGACTGAAAACAGATACTCCCCTGTTTCTGCATCTAAGGCATCGAACAGTGCAGGTTTGCCTGCGGTAATGATTACTTTTTTCATTTCACCATCGACTTCCAACTCGACAATGGAACGTTCAAAAGCCCAGTCCAAATCGAACTGATCATTGGCTACATGCTGGTAATGCCAAACAAGTTCACCGGTAGCAGGCCGTAGGGCTAAAGTCGTGTTGGTATACAGCGCATCATTGTTCACACTGCCTACACCCAGGGAATAAAGCAAAGGGCCGGTATTATAAGTAGGCGACACACCGTAGAAAACAAGGTCCAGATCGGCATCATAGGCTCCAGTATTCCAGACTGACCCACCCTGACGTTCCTCGAGAGGAATATTATTCCAGGTGTTACCACCGGGTTCTCCCGGCCTAGCCAAAGTATTAAAACGCCAGGTCTCACTTCCAGTCTCCAGATCGATGGCAAAGATAAAACCACCACCGGGAACAAAAGAGGCCGTAATTCCTTGAATGACCTGGCCACCGGCGATAGTTGGCGCGCTTCTCAGCGCATAATCGGTGACCTCATCAGTATCTACGGCATGGTCCCAAATGACTTCGCCAGTTCGCGCGTTAAGTGCCACCATATGCAAATCCGAAGTAGGCACTAAAACTTTATCTTCATACAACGCAATACCAAATTTATGACTGGTCACTGCTTTTCCGTCATGAGTGTAGCGCCAAAGCAGCTCGCCATTAGTAGCGTCCAATGCCAGTACGACGTCACCTGCACTATAGAGAAACATGATTCCGTCATGGACTAAAGGCGTCGGCATGTTATTACCCTGGGTCACTTCTTGGGTCCAGGCTAACTGAAGATCAGCAACGCTTTTCCGGTTGATTTGGTCGAGATTAGAAAAGCCGAGATTATCGTAGGTGCGGCGCCATGTTACCCAATCGGAATCTGGTGGATTTTGTAAGACTTCATCGGTCACCGAAGAATAGTCACGCAGTAAGGGAATAGAACTAGCGTCAGCCGATACAGACTCCAATGAACTAGCTGCATTACTGCCATAACGTTGGAGAATTCCGCCAGAATTTTCCTCAACCTCGGCTTCTTCATCTTGCTGGGCAAAACTTGCTGCATGGGAAAGCGACAGTACAATGAATCCAGCGAGTAACTTCGGTATTATTTGCTTCATTCTATTCTCCAATTTGTACGAAAAAGAAACCTGGAACGAACCACACTTAGGCGAGCTCGGGAGAGTTCCATACATGAGTTATGTCCCTGAATCGCCTCTGTCATTATGGCAGAGCAAACACATAAACATTAGCACCACGACTCGGGCGCAACTCCGGCGTCAGGTTTACTTGTCCACTGCCAGTATTAACCGCGACATATTGTTTCCCATCGACGGCGAAGGTAATCGGATAGCCACTAACAGAAGAGCCAAGATTAACTTCCCACAGGATCTCACCAGTGTCATGGTCATGGGCGCGAAAGCGGCCATTGGAATCGCCTCCGAAGATAAGTCCACCGCCTGTGGCGGCCAGCGACATGGTGCCAGCACGTTGTTCATAGAGCCATTCGGTCTTGCCTGTCTCCGCCGAGATGGCACGGACTGTTCCAAGGTTCTCTGTGCCCGGAGTTAACTGATGGCGAGCCGCCAATGAATAGATAGCCAAGCCGCCTTGGCCTCCCGCAGTTAACGCTTGGGCAGTCTCACTTTCGAAATTTGCAGTGGCCATCATATTGGCGCAGGTATTTCGAAGTGGGTAATACATGGTATTGGTCAGTGGGCTATAGGCTCCCGCTTCCCAATCTTTACCCCCGGTCCAAGACGGGCAAACGAAAACCACTTGTTCCGATTCGCGAAATACTACATCGGGGTTTTCAGTGACGGCGCCGGTTGCACCATCAATATCTTGAATAACATTTTGTTGCACAGTAGGAGTCGCCCAGAGAAATTCACCGGTAGCTCGATCCAGCGTGTAGACGACACCGGTCTTGCCAGGAATGCCAGTAATAACTTTGCGGACTTCACCGAACTCAAGGTCTGGATTTATCCACGTCACCGCATCAGGGTCGGGTGCCACTCGGGTTTCAACTAATAACCTTTCGAAGGGGTGATCTAAATCCCAGTGATCATTCAAGTGCTGGTAGTACCAGCGCATCTCTCCGGTATCTACCTCCAAGGCCATAGTGGAATTGTGATAAAGATGTTTGTTGTCCACACCACCGAGAAAAAACTTCGGTGCCGGAGAGGTGACAGAAGTACCAAGAATGATTAGCTTAAGCTCGAGGTCGTAGCTGGGCACCATCCACGAGCCAACATGCTGCCGCTGCTCGAACGGCACATCCCCCCAAGTTTCGTCGCCCGGTTCGCCTGGCGCCGGTATTAAACGGCGTCGCCATAACTCCGCACCGGTGCTGGCATCGTGTGCCGTAATGACACAAGCGTTCGGGCCACCCCAAGGCCGACAGCTACGACCGGAAATAACTCTACCGTCGGCGATGATGGGCCCGGAACTGTGCGTAGCAGAGTTGACTTTATAGTCAAAAATTTTCGTTTCCCAAACCATTTCACCGGTGAGGGCATCCAGAGCGAAAACAAAATTGTCATCGCTGGTATTAATAATGAGATTTTCGTAAATCGCTAGATTACGGTTATTACGGGCATTGCCTCCAACCATCTCATAGAGATCGTCTGGAATATCACGGCGATATTCCCAGATAAAATCACCGGACTCGGCATCTATTGCCTGAATAACGTCGTTGGCCTGAGGTACATACAAAATACCGTTATAGGCCAAGGGTGTTATTTCGCCGGTTCCAATCTCTAAATCGCGAGTCCACACCATGCGTAATTGACCTACGTTGCTGCGATCTATTTGATCCAGCGGGCTGTAGCCCCAGCTATCAAGGGTGCGGCGCCACATTAACCAATCGCTATCTGCGGGATTTTGTAACATCGCGTCGGTTACTAGCACAAAGTCGTCTTGCGCTAGAGAATTGAACGACAGGGAAAGAAATAGAGCGAAACAGACGAGATACTTACAGCATTTTATTCGCAGAGTGTGATTAAACATCGGCGGGCTCCTAGGGGCTGGTTTCCTTGAAAAGAACAGCTCTTTTCTTGTTCTTTAAAACTCTTTGAGAACCACCCTACCTGATGTTTTGGAAATTTTCTATGGCGCCAGATGTTCTGTTATCGCTGTCATAAAGGCAGGGTTGTAGTTCTAATGTTTCCGCGGTAGTGCCGGGGTTCTGAGCCGCACTAGAAAGCACGCCTAATTGCTTAGATTAAGAACCGCCAATAGCCTATACTGAAGGCGTACGTATCATTTGGGCGCAGTCCTGAAGTACCCAACCTATAGTTCAACTTGTAGGGGGTCAAAAAATGTTTACGATTCGAAAATTCTGTTTTTCTATTCTTGTATTAATCCTGCCTCACTCTCTGAATGCACAGAGCTATCCCGAAATGACAGGTCTCTGGAAGGGGCATATTCGTATCGTTACCTCTCCTAATCTACGTTCTGATGACTTGGTCGCAGGCGGTGTGGTAATCAGCGAAGCCGATTTAGAGTTAACGATAATCGCGCAAGACGGCGAGGTATTCATTGGCTCTTCACGGCTCTCGACAATGGCGCGCGGAGCTGAACCCATTCACGTCTATGGCTCAGTTCGATCTACCGGCCGTGAAGGGATATTTATCGACTCTCTAGGCGGTCATGGCCAGCTCCGGTTCGAAGACAGCAGCAATTTTGAGTACTGTTATTCATCACTGGGCACTGGCAGTATTGTTTCCTACTGCGCGAAACTCCAAAAAGAATAGTCGAACTCGCAGCGGCGTGTTGGGATGCTAATACCAATATCTCTCAGCGGGCTAGTATTCGTTGAAATTGCGTTTTGCTTGCTTTCTTGCTCAAGTCATACGCCGCTATCAGGATTCTGGCCTGGATTAAAGCTGTCGCTGCAAAAGCCGCAGAATTTCTGCGCGGTTGTTGCTCGTTTGGTTAGTTAGAATCACGAACGGATACAGGCCATCGGGCCCGCGGATGTAGCCGGCGAAGTTGTAGACTCCGGTTAAGGTGCCACTCTTGCGCAGCACTGAGTCCACCTGCGGCAGCAGATCGGCATGGGGTTTAAAGACTTCAAGAATACGCATCATGCCAGCTGCACTGCTGCGCTGGGTACGGGACAGGCCTGAGCCCTCCAACACAAGCAGGGACTGTGGGTCGCTTCCGAAACCATCTCCGTATAGCTCTGCGAGCTGTTGCTGCAGTGCAGCACGCGCTGCCTCGGCCGTGGCAGGGTATCCGCTTTCTTGCGCTGCGAGAGTTAGAAAAATCTGGTTGGCGATGAAGTTATTGGAGTAGCGTAACATCCCGTCCAAGTTCTCGCGCAGCGATTGCGAACTGCGATGCCTATAAAAGAGTGACCAATCATCCGTTACGGCTTGTTGATGAAAGTCCGCATCGGATACGGTAATGCCTGACTCGATAAGAAAGTGTCGAAACAGTTGTTGGGCCTGTTGCAAACCAGCGGCTGGGTCATCACCCAGATTGATGCGTTGTGGTTCGCCTTGGGAAAGTTGCTCGCCTAATTCGCGAGCCAGAGCTGTCAAGGGAGTCTGTGCCTCGCCAGTGACCAGTCTACCGTCTGTTGTCCATGCCAGATTCACCGTGTTGAAATTTACGGCCAAGGCACTACTGCGAGCCGCGTAGGGCTGATCGCTTCCGCTTTCAATGGGTAGGTCGGGATTCGCCTCGAAGGCCGAGTCGTCCATGACCAGAAGGCGAATCTGCTGCAGTCCGCGCTCAGCTAGCGTATCGGCAATACGGGCAATCTCCTCGGACACTAGGAATGGGTCACCTAAACCGCGGATCAACAGGTCGCCACTGCTGTTGCGATAAAAGTGGGTCTCGAAGCGGAAGTCTTCTCCCAGCATGGTCAGAGCCACCTGCGCTAGCGGAATCTTAAGAATGGACGCAGGTACCAGGGGTATATCAGGGTTGAAGCTCACCAGCGTCTCACCACTGGGCGAGTGCAGCATCACGCTGCCATCGCCAATCAGAGTGGCTAAACGATCCTGAGCCGCTACCGGCAAAGCCACTGTGCAGACTAGAAGCCACAGCGAAAGCGTAAACATATGCAGAGTGTGAGAAACGTGTTTCAACTTATTGACTGGCCGGTTGAATGAAAGGATTAGAGTAGTTTGATCGCCGGGTTTTGGCAATACTGATGGAGATTGAACGCTTAAGTATACTAAGAGGTCATTAGGTATGCCTTGCTGCTCAAACCACTGCGCTTAATCCTGGCCGAATTTACTTCGAGTCTGGATCACATAGTAGGCCACACCAACGGCAAGATAGATCAATGCGCCAACCGTTCGTCCCTGGCTATCCTGAAACACTAGGAAGAGAAACGCCAATGAGATGAGTACAGACCCCGCTCCCCAAAACTTGAGCCACCCACTGCTTATTTTGAACTTGGACTGCTCGTAGGCCTCTGCTGCCCTAGAAGTAATGAACAATAATGCCACACCCGCGATAGCCTGATAGATCAGGGTGATCGCCGATACCCAGACTGCATATTCCATAACTGTCTGCCCCAACATGAGTGAGACGATAGCAAAGCCGGTGATTACCAGTACTGCAGCCGTGGGATGCTGCGTGCCAGTGGACTCGGGATTGAAACGTGCAGAGAAAAGCCCGGACTCAGACAAAGCCACAATATCCCGCGAAGCGACCAGCACTAGAGCATTCACAGAAGTAGCCGCGGCACCGACGGCAGCAATGGTGATAAAAGTGGCGCCGGCGCTGCCATAAATTGCCTCGGCGAAGCGGCTGACCGGCGCGCTCTGGGTGGCCAATTCCTCCCAGTTGATGGTACCGACTAGGACGAAAGAAAGAGTGATGTAAGTAAGCAGAACAACAACGAAGCTGATACCCAGAGCCAGCGGGATAGTCCGAGCGGGATTCTTTATCTCACCTGCCATCTCCATCACCACCATGAAACCACCATAGGAGAAGAAGGCTGGAACTACTGCCAACACCACTGGGTTGATTCCCCCTGGCATGAAGGGTTCTAGGTTGACTGCTTCCGCCGTGAACATACCACCGACGCAGACGGCGACTAGCGCGATCATGAACAGCAAGACGATTAGGGATTGGACTCTTACTAGGTTAGCAGCTCCACCTAGATTAAGGGCGCCGAACAGAAGCACGACTCCATAGGCAGCTACTTTTGCGTCGACCGCGGGAATCAATACATTGAAATATTCACCGAACCCGTTTGCGATAAGCGCGATGGCAAACACATAAGCTGCCAGCATCAACCAGATAGTGATGAAGGCGCCAAGTGGCGAGACCAATTTTGTGATTGCTACATAGCCAGCGCCAGTTCTTGGATACAGGCTGCCTAGCTGCGCTGCAGAAACACAGGCAAACAGCGCGATGACTGCTGCTAGAGCGTAAGAGACAATGACTGCCGGGCCGACAGATCCAGCAAGCTGGCCGGGCAAGATAAAGATGGAGGCGCCGATGACATAACCCACTAGGGTTACGACGACACCAATCAGCCCAAACTCCCGAGTCATAGTCAGCAGCCCCCTTCAGTAACAAACACTAGCAACAATTATTATTCTTAGTTTTGACTATTCTAAAATACGTCTGGCTCTAATGCTTCAGTTTCTAGTAGTGGTTCTATGGGATTCTAGGCCCCAACATTGGAGATTGTAACCGAGCATATCATGATGCTATTTTGGCTTTGGGCATTCTCAGTTTGCGTTCTTGAGTTGAAATGAGCTCTCCGCAAATACCGTAATTTACTAAGGCGTACGCCATGCATAAATCTCGTCTGTTCTATCAAACCCGTGCTCGTCGGCCACTGCTTGACCGCGCCGAAGGAATTTATCTTTGGGATGTTAATGGTAAGCGCTATATCGACGGATCCAGTGGCGCTATGGTTTCCAATATCGGCCATTCGAACCCGCGCGTGCTCGATGCAATGCGCGCGCAGATGGATAAGTCGACATTCGGTTATCGCCTGCACTTCGAGACCCAGCCCGCCGAGGACTTAGCCAGTCGTGTAGCCGAACTTTCGCCGCCGGGCCATGAGAAGGTGTTCTTCGTCTCCGGTGGTTCAGAGGCGGTAGAAAGTGCCATCAAGATTGCGCGCCAGTATCGTTATGTGACTGGTGATACAGGACGCTACAAACTCATTAGTCGATCGCCCTCTTATCATGGCAGCACCATGGGAGCGCTGTCCCTTACCAGCTACCGGCCTTTAACAGATCCTTTTACGCCCCTGTTTGTTGATATGCCAAAAATTCCTGCGCCAAGATGTTACCTGGACAGGGATGATTTAAGCGATGACGAACGCGGCATCAAGTACGCGGTAATGCTGCGGCAGAAGATCATAGACGAAGGAGCTGAAACGGTATTGGCCTTCGTCATGGAGCCCATTGGGGGCGCATCCACCGGCGCGCTGGTGGCACCAGATAGTTACTACCGCCGCATTCGAGAAATCTGTGATGAGTTTGACGTGTTACTTATTTACGATGAAGTGATGACAGGCGTGGGGCGCACCGGAAAATTCCTCGCCTGCGAGCATTGGGATATTAACCCCGACATAATCGCCACCTCAAAAGGGTTTGGCGCGGGCTACGTTCCCCTAGGCGCGATGACTGCCCGCGATAATATAGTGGAGGCCGTTCTCGATGCCGGCGCCTTTCAACACGGCTACACCTATGCTGGCAATCCCATCGCCTGCACGGCTGGCCTTGCAGTAATCGATGAAATTCTCGAACAGGACCTGATGGGCAATACCGAGCGTATGGGGTTGGAGTTGGCGGCGGGTCTTAAGGCGCTGCAGGCACAGTTTCCGTTTATCGGTGATGTGCGCGGCAAGGGATTGTTGCTGGCCTTCGAGTTGGTGTCTGATATCGAGACGATGCAGCCGCTGCCGAAGGAATTGGATGCCCACACGAGACTGGTGGATATTGCCTATGAAAAAGGCCTCATTATCTACTCTCGAAGAACGCGGCATGGCCTTGAGGGTGATCACTTTCTTGTTTGCCCTCCGATGATTGTTACTACTGAGCAGGTAAGCGATATCCTGACACTATTGCAACAGAGTATTAGTGAATTTGCTGCAGAGGCTAAGTTACCGATCAACATTCAATAATACGGCGGCCTGCACCACAGCAAACAAGGACCAACAAGATGAAGTGCGTTTTCAATGCCGAGCAGAACAAGCACTACCCAAAGAGCTTTTTGGTTAACGGTGTTCGAGAAGCTAACCCTGAGTCGCCACAGCGAGTCGACTTGTTGTTAGAGGGTGCTGTGGCGGCAGGCATGACCCAGGTCGAGCCAGACAACTATGGCATGAACACGATTATGAAAGTTCATCCCGAGCGTTACCTGACGTTTCTCGAACATGCTGCCAGTCGCTGGTCACGCATCAAGGGCGCCGCTGATGAAGTTACGCCTAACATTCATCCAACAAACCGCGACGGAGAATACCCAAAATCTTTAATTGCCCAAGCTGGCTTTCATATGGCGGATGCCTCCTGCCCTATATCAAATGATACATGGAAAAGTTCACTCTGGAGTAGCTGGTCTGCGCTGCATGCTACAGAGTTAGTGTTAGGGGGCGAGCCCGCCTGCTACGCCTTGAGTCGACCTCCGGGGCATCACGCAGGGCCGGAACTCGCTGGCGGCTTCTGTTACCTAAACAATACAGCTATCGCTGCCGAGCGCCTGCGCGACAAGTTCGATAGAGTCGCAATTCTCGATGTGGATCTGCACCATGGCAACGGCACACAGATGGCGTTCTATGATCGAGCTGATGTGCTGAGTGTTTCATTGCATGCAAACCCCGAACGCTTCTATCCTTTCTTCTGGGGCTATGCCTCTGAAACGGGAGAGGGAATCGGTGAAGGCTACAATTTTAACTTCCCGCTCCCGCGCGGGACACAGGATGAAATCTACCTCGAGACATTAGACCGAGCGCTGGGAGTAGTTGAGGATTTTCAGCCCCAAGCCTTGGTTATCGCTCTGGGTCTTGACGCTTTTGAGGGTGACCCGATCGCGGGTCTAGCGATTTCCACGGCGGGATTCAATAGTATTGGTGCAAGGATTTCTGGGAAATTAGGATTGCCTACCGTCATCGTCCAGGAAGGGGGTTATCTCTGTCCGCAGCTTGGCGACAACCTCGCCTCTTTTGTTCATGGCTTTGAATCATAAGCGCTTACTGACCTTCGAGATGATTTGGAATCTGCTTGAAGGTTAGTGCGTTTAACTCACAATTCTCTGGCTAGCTGGGCAATGGATGAAGATTCCGGAACGGAAGGCAAAGGGCCCGAAACCGTCATAATTCTGATCCACTTCCTCAATTCCGACGTTGTGTACGTATAGACCCTTAGCTCGATAACCCATAACAATTACATCACCATGGAGACTCCAATGATCAAAAACTTCTTCCCAGCACTTCTTCTCACCCTACTCGCTACACTGGCTTCCTGTGCGGCAGGCCCAGCCGCCTCCCCTGTAGATGGGACATGGAACTTTGCTATGAACAGCCCAATGGGCTCGGTCAGCGCCACGGTCATCATGGCGGCTAACGGCGACTCGCTTACTGGCACTTTTGATCTCGGTGATGGCCGCACTTGGGCGATGGAAGATGGCGTAGCCAATGGCAATGAGATCTCGTTCAAGATCGATCGCGACGGCTCGCCTATGGTTTATGAGATGACCGCCACTGTAGACGGCGATAGCGTTGCTGGCGTTGCCAGCGCTATGGGCATGGAAGTTCCTTGGACGATGACTCGCGGCAGCTAGGCTAGCAACGCGGGCAGGTCCGATTAGGCAAACTCATGGGAGTTAACCTAACCGGATCTGCCCGCGCTATTTACTGCACTTTTCTACGAATAAATACGGTCTTTCCTCATTTAAGCTGATTCTTTAACTCTCACTAAGCACTAGAAAAGATGAATCGCCCAATCCCTCTCTGCACAGTATGGCGCGTCCACAATTTTTCTGAATACATCCCCGGGCCCGTTGGCTTGTATCCATTTGCTATTCTGACAAACCAGGCGGTCAACAACCGTGCAGAAATCTTGCGGGTTGGGCAGGGAATTGTTGGAATTTGGTGAAAAATAGGAGACAGTGACCTCAACCTATTTGAAGTCTCTATCCTCTAAGCTCTATGTGGGACAAAACCTAAGGACACTGCCAATGACCTATCAACTAAAACACCCCGCCCTAATTGCAAGCTTGCTGATGGGCAGCGCTCTAGCGTGCTCAGCAGTGCAGGCTCAAAGTGCAACACGGCCCGACCTGGAAGGCGTCTGGAGCAATGCCTCGCTAACCAATCTCACGCGTCGCTCTGGGGTGGAAACTCTTGTCGTGTCGGCGGAACAAGCCGCAGCTATGGCAGCTCGCGTACCCATTGGCGGTATTGAGGGCGGGTTCGATGAAGATGATGGTGTCAATAACACGCCTGCCGTGGCCGCAGATGACTTCGGCAGCAGAGCGTACAATAATTTTTGGGTCGACCCCGGCTCCAACTTGGCTCTGGTCAAGGGCGAGTATCGTACTTCTTATATAATTAATCCGGAAAACGGCCAGGTCCCGCGCCTGGAAAATCCTACCACAGATTATCAGCGCACTAGCTACGGCAACCGATACCTGACAGGCATCGGTAACGCGGACGGCCCCGAGGCCCTACCCCTATCGGAGCGTTGTATTTTATCTGAAGGTAAAGCCGGTCCAGCGATGCAAAGCGGACTCTATAACAACACCTATCAGTTTGTTCAAACCGATGATTACGTGATGATCGACGTGGAGCAAATGCACGATGCGCGAATCATTCCTACCTTTGACTCGGCAGAAGAGGCCCGTGCCCATCGCCGCCCAGAAGTCTTGCAACAGTACATGGGAGACTCTGTTGGCTGGTATGAAGGTGATGCTCTGGTAGTAGAAACTATCAATGTTAACCCTCAACAGATGCAGCAAAGCTCTACAGCTATTACCAAAAATGGCAAAGTTACTGAGCGCTTTATTCGTTATTCTGACACTGAAATTGTCTACCGCTTTACCGTGGAAGATTCTGACTTGTACAGCCAAGCCTGGACAGCAGAACTCAGCTTCCATACCTCAGACGGCCATCTTTATGAGTACGCGTGCCATGAAGGTAATTACTCCATGCCGGGTACTCTTGCTGGCGCACGCAGGCTAGAAGCAGAACAACAATAGCGAAAACTAAACATCTCAATTGGCTATGCCTTTAGATCAACTCTCACCAGCGGTCGGGTTGATCTAAGAGTCACCGACATTTCAGGAGCAGCAAGTGGCAACTCATCAAGAGTAAAAGCAATCTGCGGAAGATGGAATCAGGGCTAATATAGCTCAGATCGTGGAAGCAATTAATGACAAGGATTTGATTAAGTACGGGAGCCTCGTAACCCCGGATCTTGTGAACATGACCAAGCACGGTTTAGAGGGTGAGCTAATTTCAACTGAGAGTAGGCAGGCACGGCTGGACGAACTCAAAACATCTTTTGAAGGTGCTCTGTATACAAGCGCAATTACAATGGAAGCTTCAGAAATTTTCGCAGAGGGAGACAGAGGTTTTGCACGCATTGATGGAACCGTGAGCTTGACTCCAAAACAAGAAAAATTGAGTGAATTCACTCAAACAGTAGATCTCTATCTATTCTACCGCAAGGGCAAAGAACACGGCTGGCTGACTGAAAGGTCTATGGCCATTATGAGACCGCGTAGCGACGACTAATTTCCGGTAAAAGCGAAAAGGGGGCCGAGTTTATTTAGTCGGCATTTCCCTTCCTCCATTTTTTCTCGCAAACCCGTACAAAATCCCACCAAGAATAGTCCACACCAAAACGATTCCCCATTCCTGCGGCCAGATCAATGCTGCGGGACTGCCAGGCAGATAGAGTAAGCCCATACCAATTGATAACACTAATGCCGAGGTGCCTACGAATTTTCCATAACGTACTTTATAGGGTCTTTCCAGCTCTGGCTCCTTCTTGCGTAATACCAGGAATGACCAGGCCACCATGCCGTAGGCAATTACAATGCCGAGACCACCCGCGTCGACAACCCAGACCAGTGCAGGCCTGCCAAAGAAGGGACCGATAATAGACAGTGCACCAATCAACAGGATCGCATTCTTCGGTGTGTGGTATTTAGGGTGAAGCTCGCCAAGAAACTCTGGCAATAAACCTCCGTGAGCTAAGGCATAGATAGCGCGGCTGCCACCGAGAATAAAGGCATTCCAGCTGGTAATAATGCCAGCGAGACCGGCGATCAATAACACCGTGCCTCCTGCTTCACCATAGATGGCGCTATTGGCAGCTGCGGTGACCACCTCAGAGGAATTAATGGCAGCCTCGTCCAGAACCAGACCAACCCCCAAGACGATAAAGCCATACCAGAGGATGGCCATCGCCACGGAAATCATTAATACGGCGCCAATATCTTTAAATGGTAGGTCTATTTCCTCGGCGGCCTGAGGAATGGTGTCGAAGCCTACAAACATAAACGGCACCATTACCAGCACCAGCGTAATGCCTGAGACACCATCTTTAAACAAGGGCTGCATATTGCTGATGTCCCCGGTGAACAGAGCCCCGCTAACAAACAACACCCCTACAAGCAAAATAGCCAACACCACCACGCTCTGCACCAGCGCAACCATGCGCACGCCTATCACGTTGAGAACAGTCATAGTCAGGGAGCCGGCTACGCCTACTAATACCCAGGACAGATAAACATCCCAACCGGCAATCTGCCAAAGGAAAACTTTATCTAAACCCGGTATTAATGAATCCAACACGGTTGGCAGAGCCACTGCCTCGAAAGTTACAACCGAGACATAGCCGAGGATGATGCCCCAGGTGCAAATGAAGGAAGCACCGGAGCCTAACGCGCGCTTACTGTAAACATGTTCGCCGCCAGCGAAAGGTAGGGCCGAGGCAAGCTCGGCATAGGTAAGACCAATTAGTAAGATCGCCGCACCGCCGATGAGAAACGCTACAATTGCACCTAGCGTGCCTGCCGAGCTGATCCATGTTCCTGACAGCACCACCCAGCTCCAGCCGATCATGGCACCGAAGGCTAGAGCCAATACCTCTCGGCGGCCTAGCACTCGTAGGAATTGCGTTTTTCTTGCTTGCTCGCTCAAGTCACAGCCTCGCTAGCGCTTCGGCCCAGCTTCAAGCCGGGGTAAGTAATTATTGCTTCGGCTGGAACTGTGCGCTTTTCTTTTGATGGCATGGTGTTTCCTCTGTTTTGGACCGATAGTGCACGATACCACCAAAATTTGAAAATTTAAGGGCTAAGAGCAGTTTAGTTAATACCAATTTAAATAAAGAACATCCGAAGTGTGTGAAGCTGGTTAAAATGGCCCCTCTTGTCTTGCCGAAATCTATCCACTTTTCCTTCGCTACCTTGTAAAGTGGGAAGCTACTTCTATGCCCTAATAACAATAAGGAGTCTCTCATGCTCACACTCCGAGCCCTCTCGCTTTCGATGGCAGCACTGCTTCTTACCAGCTGCGGCGATTCTGCAGGCACTAGCCAATCTACCTCCGTTCCCGAGGAGCTCTCCGCTCTAGCCGCTAACAGCATTAGGGTGAATAACAACGACATAGCAGGCAGTGTCACTAGCAGCAATGGGCCCGAGGCCGGTGTTTGGGTAATCGCAGAAACCCATGACTTAGCGACTCTTTATTCCAAAACAGTAGTCACCGATGATCAGGGGCGCTACCTGATTCCCGACCTGCCAGAGGCTAATTTTGAGTTATGGGTACGCGGCTATGGCCTCGTGGATTCGCCGCGCAGCAATGCCAGCCCGGGGCAACGTCTCGATCTCATTGCGCAGATCGCCCCCAACGCAGCTGCCGCTGCTGAATACTACCCGGCGGGCTATTGGTATTCCTTGCTAGAGATTCCCGAAGACCATGAGTTTCCTGGCACCGGGCCTGATGGTAATGGCATAGGCGTGGGCGTGCTTACTCAGGATGATTACATCCGCCGCGTCACCAATGGCGGCTGTGTGGTTTGTCACCAGATGGGCAGCGCCGCTACCCGTACTATTCCGGAAATGTTTTCAAACCTGGAAACGAGTTTCGATGCCTGGAATCGGCGGGTACGCTCCGGTCAGGCGGGGGCCTTCATGACCAGAACATTGGCCGGCATGGGCGATCGCCGCACGCTTGAGATGTATGCTGACTGGACTGACCGTATCGCTGCAGGCGAATTACCACCGGCACCAGCGCGGCCCCAGGGGCTGGAGCGTAACGTGGTTATTACGCAATGGGACTGGGCTGATCCCACAGCCTATCTGCATGACCTAGTCTCTACCGACCGCCGTGATCCGACTGTAAATGCCTATGGCAAGATTTATGGAGCCCTGGAAAACAGCGCTGACTATTTACCGGTACTAGATCCCAGTGCACATAGTACTAGCCAGATTGTTGTATTCCCGGAAGATCCCAATTACGGCGGAGAGTCTCAGCCTGCTATGGCTACGTCTCCCTACTGGGGCGACGAGGAAATTTGGGATGCGGCCACTACGGTGCACAACCCGATGATGGACAGCGATGGCCGGGTCTGGATTACCTCCCGGGCTCGTGATCCGAACAATGTGCCGGCGTTTTGCCAGGAAGGTTCTGATCACCCTTCTGCTCAGGAGTATCCGCTGGGCAGTTCCGGTCGTCATCTTGGCGTCTATGATCCGAGCACCGACATCTACACCCCCATCAATACCTGCTTTGGCACTCATCACCTGATGTTCGCAGAAGACGCAGACAATACGCTATGGACCAGCGGTGGAGGCACCGCGGTGGGCTGGCTGAATACCCGCGAATTTCTGGAAACTGGCGACGCTGTCGCTGCTCAGGGCTGGACACCCTTCATTCTCGATACCAATGGCAACGGACGCCGCGATGACTACGTGGAACCAGATGCAAGCATTGACCCGAGTCTCGACAAACGTATTAATTCAGGTCTGTATGCTGTCGCGCCTGCGGCCGATGGGTCGGTTTGGGGTTCCAATCTCAGTTATCCCGGCGCTATCGTTCGAGTCATACCAGGGTCCGACCCCAGTACTACGGCATTGACCGAGTACTACGAATTACCGCTGGATGAAAATGGCAATGCCGTCGAGGGTTTTTCGCCCAGAGGCATGGATATCGACCGTAACGGAATTGCCTGGGTCGCTCTGGCCAGCGGGCACATGGGTCGCTTCGATCGCAATCTTTGTCGCGGGCCACTGAATGGACCTACAGCCACAGGCCAGCACTGCCCCGAGGGTTGGAGCTTTTTTGCCGAACCGCTCCCGCAATTCAAGAACATTCAGCAATCGGGTAGCTCCGAGGGCAGTTACTACACCTGGGTGGATCAATTCGATACTCTCGGGCTGGGACCCAACACACCCATCAGCACCGGCAATCAATCCGGTAGCCTGCTAGTGCTAGACGACGGTGAATGGGTGCGCCTGACGGTGCCCTATCCATTAGGTTTTTACACAAAGTGGCTAGACGGACGCATCGATGATCCCGATAGCGGCTGGCAAGGCCGCGGCCTGTGGGCCACTATCTCTAGTCGAGCGCCTTTTCATATGGAATCTGGTGCCGGCACTACTAGTAAGGTCTATCACTTTCAGATGCGACCTGACCCCTTGTCTAATTAGCAGATGCAGAGATAAGAATCAAAGGGGTCAAAGTAGTTTGGTGTTAGCATAGAGAGTTCAAATATAAGCTCGCAATTAGAAGATCGGGACCGAACCTTACCCTTGAAAGAATGCAATCAGTGCGGAAAATGTTGTACGAAGTACGGTGGCGACGGCCTGTCGGTATCGGATGAGGAAATACAACTGTGGGAAACCTTTAGACCCGATCTAGTCGAATATGTGCAGGACGGGGGTATTTGGACGGACCCTGCCACTGGCAAGCAATTGGATCGTTGTCCGTGGCTGAGAAAAACACCCAACAAAGAAATCTATACCTGCGATATCTATATGGACCGCCCCGACGACTGCAAATTCTACCCGGTGACTATCACTCAAATGGTAGAAGATAAATGTGAAATGTTAGAAGTGCAGGATTTGACTGATACCAAGCGCGCACAAGATAAACTGAACAAAATCATGGTGGATAGCCGACCTCCTTATGTACTGTAAAGGCGGTCGTCGCGAACAACACTAAGCAAGATAATGCTTGCCATTGTTGCTGGCCTAGCACTAGTCCAATAAAACTTTCTCCAAGGGGAATGACTTACATTGAATCGTCGGTCACCTCTCATACTATCAAATTAAATTTTGCTGCCTCGCAAAGGAGTTATAGGCTATCAAGCTGACTAAGATAGGCCGATGCATACTCATTGCTATCCTGATTTACTCGACTCCGGGTCTTGCCGCCGACTGGGAATTGAAGAAAGATGAGAATGGGATTCAGGTCTATACACGCTCAGTGGACGGCTATTCCTATAAGGCCATTCGCAGTGTGGTTCATCTGGAAGAAACCAGACTATCTAGTGTTGTTTCACTAATTAGAAACTCAAAAGACTGTCCAGGATGGTCCGATTCCTGTGTATCCGCCACTATCATTGAATGGGTGAGCGAACTCGAGAACTACGTTCATACAATTACTGATCTGCCTTGGCCAGTGCAAGATCGAGATCTGGTTAGTCATGTGATTTGGCAACAAGACCCAGAGACATTAGTTGTGACTATGCAAGGAAACGCGACAAGAGGTAAGTTAGAAGAAAACGAAGGAGTTGTACGCTTAACCGAAGCACAAATTAACTGGGAGCTAACAGCACTCGAAAACAGCGTAGTAAAGGTGGTGCTTGAGGCGCATATTAACCCAGCAAGCCTACTACCCAGTTGGATCACCAATATGTTGTTGGTAGATTCGCCCTATAGCTCGATGGAAGGGTTAAGGGAACGAGTAAAGCTTAAGTCGTATCAAGAAGTAGAACTCGCCTACATCCACGAAATTTAACGCTCAATTACAAATAAGATAAGGTGAGACTCCCTTGCCGAGCTTAATCAGTAGTTTGGCATTATCACAGTACGTGCAGATTTCCAATTCCTAAAATTACTGCTGCCCTGTCTGCCCCAATGCCTCCAATCTACGCCAGCCGCCCAATATCCCAGCCATGGAATAGTTACCCTCATGGCAGGCATATTCGTAAATTGGGTCTGCTGTTCGGCGCATAGGAAACATCACCGTCCACGGAGCTTCCCAGGTTGTGGGATCGCTAATGGTGAACTCATAGCCCAAGGTATTGACCTATTCCCCATTTTTAGAACCATGACCACGATGAGATTTCCAGTTAATCTAACAGGATGGAGATCTCGATATGA
>JAQCKF010000036.1 GCA_027592275.1 Pseudomonadota bacterium | reverse complement strand
GGCGATCCACGACACATCCCAATATGCCAACAATCGATGTGAACTATCGCACGAACCTACGCGAGTGAGAGAGCGGGGCATGCGTAAATTCAAATCAATGCATCAGGCGCAGCGATTTTTGAGTGCACATGCTGCTGTCTATAACTTATTTAATAGGGCAGACATTTGGTGTCAGCTGAGAACTATCGGTATTTCCGCCTGCGTGCTTTTTCGACTTGGGAAAAGGTAGTGGCAATATAGAGAGGGCTTGATGGGAATTTTCGCGGATTTAGAGGGTTAACTTGTCAATCCCGCCAGGAGCGCTTTTGTATTTGATAGGTGTAGGCGACGCAATTTTGCTAAATAAGAAAATATTAGCGGGCGAAGAGGTTTCTGAAGAGGAAATCGAGCGCCGTATTGATCTTATTCAAATGATGGAGAATATGAACTTCGTCGGAATGGACAGTTTGTGGGAGTCCTTCAGTAGCCAGAACGAGAATGTGATCTAGCTAGGTGTTTACTCCTCAATCCGTCATATAGGGCAGTTCTCGGATACAGACGTCCGATTCAGCATTGTCAGAGAGCGCCATGCGCTCCCCTGAATCAGCGACTTGTACGGGTAAGACTGCTAGCAACAGAGAATCTGTGCCTCCTGTGTTGCTGAAAGCCAAGATATCTTCCCCAGAGCCTTCACTGGCTTTGACTACAACCTTGCTAGACTCACTTACACAATGGCTAGAGCTGGCCAACTGCAGACGACGCTTCGCGGTACCGCGATAGAACATGCGAGCAACGATCTCTTGGCCGGTGTAACAGCCTTTCTTAAAGTCTATTAACCCTGATATGTCATAGTTAAGTAGTTGAGGTGTGAACTCTTCGCTTAGTTTCGGCGTCACATGGACGATTCCTGCTTCAATGTCGGCCCTAAGCCAGGGCTCAAGGTCAGCGCATTTTTCCTCTTTCATCGTTGCTAAAAATTGCTCTGCCGCGGCTTCAGTGTGCATCCATATTTCGATGCGCTCACTCGGGCCGGTGACTCGAACGACTGTACTGGTCGCCGACGAACTCACGCCATCGTTACTTTCAGGCAGGTCCAGACCGAGGATGGAGAGTGCTTGAGCCATCCCTTTGCCTATAATGCCAAGAGCGACGGGCGCGGGATTGTCTTTGCTTTGCAATTGCGAGAGTTCGACCTTTGAAAAAACAGCGTATTTGCTCAGAGTCGCGTGTATTTTGTCCGCCATGCCTGCAGCGCACTGCATGATAATGGTCTCGTTGTGCTCAACGAGTCGAAAATCCGCGATGACGCGTCCTTTGAGGTTGCATAGTGCGCCGGTTAGGCTGCGTCCAGCGCTCAAGAGATCGGTGTTGCAGCTGAGTTGGCCCTGCAAGAAACTAATTCTGTCTGCGCCACTGATGCGGATGAATTGGTAGTTGTGAAGGACATAAATAGTGTTTTGCATAGTAAGGATGATACTCGGTTGCAGTGTTTTATAAAGCGGTGTCGCAAGTGTGCGCGAATTTCCGCATAATTCATCATCGCCGAATGACTCGGCGGCCTAGTTAATTAGATGGCGACTAAATGCGGGAATTCAATAAACACGAAATATTTTGGCATAGTCGTCGTGGCATGCTCGAGTTGGACCTACTACTTGTTCCCTTCGCGACAGAGGTCTTCGAGTCGCTTCCCCACCCAGATCAAATGTTATACAGCGATCTGCTCGAAGAGGAAGATCAGGATCTATTTACTTGGCTGATGCAGCGCAGCGCGCCTAATGATCCGCGCTTCGAACCTATTATTCGGCAAATATTGGCGCACAACAGCAACTCGAACTAGGCTTAAGCAAGGTCGTTGAATGGAATCTGTGGGCAGGTTTTAGCCCCCACTGAGATCGTTGGTTAAGTAGTTATGGTGAAATGTAGTCTGCGCTGGTCTCGCTGGGAGCTCTGTTTTGTGAGCGCTTGTCACCTTACGGCGGCAATATCTGCGCTGCTTGCTGATGCGTTGGTATCGCTAGAAATCGCCATAGTCATCGCAGTTCTTGTGAGTTACCTAGTCTATCTTCGAGACCAGGTTCGAACATTCACTGTGCGCAGGCGAGGCATCTGGCAGCGAGCAAACCCCGAGCTTATTATTTCACAGCAAACCGCTAGCTTGAGCCACCTCGGTAAGTTATGGGAAATGCAGCTGCCTAGCGTGATCTATTTTAGTGAGTTTCTACTGGTGCTAAGTTTTCGCCCCGAAGCTAAGAGGAGTGCAGCTAGCGCCGTTCATCTGGTATTGTGGCCCGACAGCCTAGCCTGCAGTGAGGATAGGCGCTTGCGACGCTATCTTCGTTTCGATCTGCCTGCTAGCTTTTAGTTAATATTAAGTGGGTAATTAAGTAGCTGCTTTGTAGAAAGTAGATGGGTTAAGAATCGTGTCGGTCGGGTTTGCCGTCAGTTCAGGATAGTCTAGCGTGAAATGCAGACCTCGACTTTCCTTGCGCTGGATGGCGCAGGCAATGATTAGCTCGGATACAAGCACGAGGTTGCGCAATTCCAGCATATCCTTCGTGACACGATGCTTGATGTAGTAGTCCTGAACCTCATCTCGCAAGATATTAATGCGCCGCTCCGCTCGCTGCAGACGCTCATCATTTCTCACAATGCCAACAAAATCCCACATGCAGCGACGTAGTTCATCCCAGTTGTGAGATACGAGCACCTCATCATCTGATTTGCTAACTCGGCTCTCGTCCCAAGCATCGATGTTTGTGCCATGGGCCGTGGATGCGATTTTACTCTGAATGTCTTTTGCGGCTCCGAACGCCACTACAAAACATTCGAGCAGGGAATTACTGGCCATGCGATTAGCGCCATGCAGACCGGTAAAGCTGGTCTCGCCGATTGCGTACAGATGATCGATGTCGGTTTCGCCGTCCTTGCTCACCATGATGCCCCCGCAGGTGTAATGGGCGGCAGGCACGACAGGGATTCGATCGGTAGTTATATCGATGCCGAATTCTAGGCAGCGAGAATAGATGGTGGGAAAGTTCTCGGTTAAGAACAAAGAGCTCTTGTGAGTGATGTTCAGATAGACACAGTCGCAGCCTAATCGTTTCATCTCATGATCGATGGCGCGGGCAACAATATCTCTTGGTGCTAGTTCTTCGCGACTATCGAAGCTGGCCATGAACCGGCTGCCATCTGGCAGCTCTAAAGTGGCTCCTTCGCCGCGCAGTGCCTCGCTAATGAGGAATGACTTGGCATGAGGATGAAATAAGCAGGTTGGGTGGAATTGGTTGAATTCCATATTGGCCGCGCGGCAGCCAGCGCGCCAGGCCATAGCAATGCCGTCGCCACTGGCTCCATCAGGATTCGTGGTGTACAGGTAAGCCTTGCTGGCTCCACCGGTTGCCAGAGTGACAAATTTGCTCTTGATGAGGTCTACGCTGCCAGATTCGCGGTTTAGCACGTAGGCCCCCACGCAGACACTCCCAGAGCCGTCTTCTCGCTTCTGTGTCACTAAGTCTACAGCGGTACAGTCAGCTAGCAGCTCGATATTTGGGTGAGCCTGGGCACGTCTGGCTAGCGTCTCGAACACCGCTTTACCGGTTGCATCGGTGGCGTGGATAATGCGACGGTTGCTGTGGCCGCCTTCTTGGGTTAGATGCAGCGAGCTCAGCTCTTGTGACATCAATTTGTTCTCGCCACGCTCGAAGCTCTCCTTCGTGGTAAAAGGGACGCCTTGTTCGACCAGCCACTTTACTGCTTCAGCACTTTCGGCGACGACATGCTGAACTATGTCTTCATGACACAGGCCAACGCCGGCCGAAAGCGTATCGGCAACATGAGACTTGATACTGTCGGTTTCATCTAATACTGCGGCAATACCCCCTTGGGCATAGAATGTGGCTCCCTGATTGAGGTCGCCTTTGCTAAGTACTGCGACGCGGGCAAAATCTGCCGTTTTCAGGGCAAGAGTGAGGCCGGCAGCACCGCTACCAATGATCAAGATATCGAACTGCAGTTGATTTCGTGTTACAGAGAGGTTCATAAGAGTGTTCCAAATAATTGAATTAATTGGTTTTATTTCTTTTATAAGGTTGGAAAAAGGCTGAGCCTGCTAAGGTTATTGCTGGCAAGATGATGTACTTACGGGCAGTGAGCGAGGATTCTTGCACAGTTACACTGAATATCTCTAGCCTAATAATGGTTAGAGTTCATCTGGGCTGCATAATACTGTCATAATTTGCCCGTTTTCGAGAACTTTTGCAGAAACACGTTGTCTATCATTGTGAATGAAAGCATTTGTTCCCGGCAGTGACGTAGTAGAACCCCAGCAATAAGGGAGTTGGAACAGATGTCAGAGGATACGGATCAACAATTAGTTGGCCGGGTTTTAAGCGGCAATAAAAACGCGTTTAACCTATTGGTTTTGCGTTATCAGCACAGAGTATTGGCCCTAATAGGGCGTTTCATCCACGATTCTCATGAGGCTGAAGATGTTTGCCAGGAAGCTTTTATCAAAGCGTATCGAGCCTTGCCTCTATTTCGTGGCGATAGTGCTTTCTACACGTGGTTGTACCGTATAGCGGTCAATACAGCGAAGAATTACCTGGTCTCAAGGAATCGAAGACCGCCTGCTAGTGACGTAGAAGTAGCAGACGCAGAGCAGAGCGAAGCAGGCAGCGTACTACGGGAGATTGAAAACCCAGAGAGTAAGCTGGCCACCGCCAAGCTAAAATTGGTGATAGAACAGGCGATAGAAGATTTACCGGAAGATTTGCGCACGGCGTTTACGCTTCGCGAGTTTTCAGGGCTGAGCTACGAAGACATCACCGAAGTCATGGATTGTCCAGTGGGTACAGTGAGATCGCGAATCTTTAGAGCCAGAGAAGCGATAGATCAGAAGATTAAGGATTTACTCGAATAGAGAGCCAGACAAGTATCGGTACTACTCCGACAAACTATTTGGATTAAAATTTTATTAAGTAAGATCGAAGAACCACAGGGGTGCTCAATGAGCCAGATCGACTCAGAGAATATAGGCGAGACAATATCTGCATTACTCGATAACGAGGCAGATGATTTGGAATTGCGTCGCTTTCTAAAGTCTTGTGAGCAGGATCCAACTCTATTGGAGACTTGGGAACGTTACTCTCTGGTTCAGTCTGCTCTGCATGAGTCTGCGAAACCCGTAAGTGCGAGCCTTAGCAAACGAATCGCTGAACAAATTGAGCTCCAAGCCCCACTATCGGCAAGGGTAGCGTCGGTCCAGTCTTCCTGGAAAGACGCATTTACCAAGATGGCAATCGCCGCCTCCGTGGCTGCGGTATTCCTAGTCGCTGTGCAGTTTAATCTCGATAGCGGCCCTGGTACTTCTGCCATTCCAGCTATCGCCGATCAATCTGCTGAAAATATCGAAGCGCCAGCTACTCACTCGCTGGCAGCAACAACGGTGCTGGCCGAAGCTGGCGTCAAGGTGCCGGTCGTAGTCGATGGCGGTATCGTGCGCCAATACATTGAGAGTCTGACTCTTGACGATGAGGAGCCGGTGCGCATAGAGCATATTCAGGATTCGCCACTGTACCGTCTAGTCAACGAGTTGCAGGCAAAACCCTAAAACGCTCTTCCTAAAACCCTAAAACCACCTTTCTAGACCCCCTCAAGCCCAGTGCTTGGGGCTTGCGTGCTTGCATGCATCCCTTCTCGTTGTGCTAAAGTGGTGCCTCGATTCAGGTTCGCCCTAGGCCGAGTTCGGCCCAAAGAGTCAACCTGTTCAGTATTTCATAGACGCGGAAATCTTTTATGCGAACTCTAAGTGAAGCAAGCCTCAAGTTGTCATCGGTCGGTTTTGTAGTTGCCTTATTCCTAGCGGCGAGCAACAGCAGCTATGCTCAAGTAGCCCTGCCAAATTTTGCCGATCTTGTCGAAAACAATGCACCATCAATCGTTGAGATTTCCACTACCAAAAGCGTTTCTGGGCGAAGCGCTATTGGCGACGATGAGATCGAAGAGTTGTTGCGACGACTAAATCCAGGTCAGGAGCCAGACCTCGACATCGAAGGAATACCGGAGCAGCGTCAACGCGGTGCAGTAGGTTCGGGATTTGTGATTTCCTCCGACGGCTACATCATGACCAATAATCATGTTGTCGCGGACGCTGATGAAATACAGGTCACTCTTAATGACAGAAGAGTCTATGACGCTAAGGTCATAGGCCTTGATGAGCCCTCTGATCTCGCCTTATTGAAGATAGACGCTACAGAAGTGCCTTATGTTGAGTTCGGTGACTCCGACAGCCTCCGAGTAGGCGATTGGGTGTTAGCCATCGGTTCGCCATTCGGCTTGGAGTTTTCTGCCGCCGCTGGGATTGTGAGCGCGAAAGGGCGCTCGATGCCTGGAAGATCCACTTACAATTACATGTCCTTCATCCAGACGGATGTCGCCATCAACCAGGGTAACTCCGGTGGCCCTCTCTTCAATTTAGAGGGAGATGTCATCGGCATTAATTCGCAGATTTTAAGCAGCGCCGGCGGCTCGAATGGCATTTCTTTTTCTATTCCCAGCAACGTAGCCATGAATGTCATGGAGCAATTGCGTGACACCGGCGCCGTAGAGCGTGGGTTGCTGGGCGTGCGCATGCGTGAGGTGGACTATGCGCTTGCCGAAATTTTCAATATGGAGCAGCCGCGCGGCGCCTTCGTCGATGATGTGCAGATCGACAGTCCAGCAGAAGAGGGCGGTGTGCTCATCGAGGACATTATTCTCGAATTCAACGGGCACGACATCGAGCATTTCACTGACTTGCCATTCTATGTGGGCCAATACCGTCCAGGCACCGCCGCGAAGATGCGTGTCTATCGCGAAGGCGAGCTGCGAGATCTCACCGTGGTTTTGGGTAGTTCGCCAACTAACAGCGTGGCTGTTGCTGAGCCGGAAGTCGTCCGTGAACGCAATAATCCACTCGGTTTTCGTGTCAGCGAGCTGAGCGATGAGTTGCGCAGAGTCACCGGTCTGAGCGGTGTGCAAATTGCGGAATTGAATGAAGGCCCCGGCCGTGAGGCAGGCTTGCTTATTGGAGATGTTATTGTTTCTCTCAATAGGCAGGAGATCGATTCGGCGGATAAATTTGCGCGAGTGGCGAGTAATCTGCCCAACTCGGGATTCGTTCCTATACGCATAGTGCGCGAGGGCCAGGGTACGACGATGGCGCTGGAACTCGATCCTTAGTAAATGACGGGCTTCTAAGGCCCGCCAGCTCTAAGCGTGCAGGCCTGATTCTGCGCGGCTTAACTCGCTAATTCTCCTGACACTCGGTTTTATTTGCTGTAGACTTGCCCGCTTAATTTTATCGTGTTTCATTCCTGCTACTGTGACCTATTTGCTGCGTGACTGACCTAAGCCACATTCGAAACTTTTCGATTATCGCCCATATCGACCACGGTAAATCTACGCTTGCCGATCGCTTCATTCAGATCTGTGGTGGGCTGAGTGATCGCGAAATGGATGTACAGATTCTCGATACCTTAGATATTGAGCGCGAGCGCGGCATTACCATCAAGGCGCATAGCGTGACTCTGCATTACGATGCGCTGGACGGTAAACGCTATCAGCTAAACTTGATCGACACCCCTGGTCACGTTGATTTCACTTACGAAGTATCACGTTCACTCGCTGCCTGCGAGGGCGCGTTACTGGTAGTTGATGCAGGGCAGGGCGTAGAAGCCCAGTCAGTTGCGACGTGCTACACAGCGATAGAGCAGGGCCTGGAAGTTATTCCCGTATTGAATAAGATGGATTTGCCTCAGGCAGAACCCGAGCGTGTACGTGTAGAGATAGAAGAAATAATTGGTATCGATGCCTCAGAGGCTGTCTGCGCGAGTGCGAAGTCCGGTCTTGGCATCATCGAGATTCTCGAACAGATCATCGCCAAGATTCCGCCACCGGTGGGAGACAGAGATGGTGATTTGCAGGCACTGATCATCGACTCCTGGTTTGACAATTATCTAGGTGTGGTATCTCTAGTAAGAGTCATGGCAGGCACCTTGAAAAAGGGCGACAAAATTATCGCGAAGACCCTAGGTAAGTCCCATGTGGTAGACAGCGTGGGTGTGTTCACGCCGAAGCGAACTGAGACGGGCTCTTTGGCGGCAGGCGAAGTTGGGTTTATCGTTGCCGGCATTAAGGAAATCCTAGGAGCGCCAGTCGGTGACACCATTACGCTAGCAAAAACTCCCGATGTGGATGCGCTAAAGGGATTTCGAAAAATACAGCCTCAGGTCTATGCTGGACTCTTCCCGGTATCCTCAGACGATTTTGAAAATTTTCGTGATGCGCTATCCAAACTGACATTGAACGACGCTTCTCTGCAGTATGAACCGGAGAATTCTGACGCGCTAGGCTTCGGCTTTCGCTGTGGATTTTTGGGCATGTTGCATATGGAAATAATTCAGGAGCGACTAGAGCGCGAGTACGACCTCTCGCTCATTACCACGGCGCCCACCGTTGTCTATGAAGTGTTGTTAGAGAACGGCGAGGAACTCAAGGTAGATAGTCCTTCGCGACTGCCTCCAGTAACGTCCATTGCAGAGATGCGTGAGCCCATAGTCAGGGCGAATATTCTCGTTCCACAGGAACATCTGGGCAACGTAATAACTCTTTGCGTACAGAGACGGGGCGTACAGATAGATATGCAGTTCATCGGCAAGCAGGTTTCGCTAACCTATGAATTGCCGATGAACGAAGTTGTGTTGGATTTCTTCGATAAGCTAAAGTCGACGAGCCGCGGCTACGCCTCGCTAGATTATCAGTTCGTGCGCTTCCAAGAATCTAATCTCGTGCGTTTAGATATTCTAATTAACGGCGATAGAGTAGATGCGCTCGCGATTATTGTGTACCGCGATCACGCACAATCCAAGGCTCGCGCACTGGTAGAGAAGATGAAGGAATTAATTCCGCGTCAAATGTACGATGTGGCTATTCAAGCCGCGATTGGTGGGCAAATTGTTTCCCGGCAGACGGTTAAGGCGCTGCGCAAAAATGTTACCGCGAAGTGCTATGGTGGCGATATCTCGCGCAAGAAGAAGCTCTTGGAAAAACAGAAAGCGGGCAAGAAACGAATGAAGCGAGTAGGCAACGTGGAAGTGCCACAGGAAGCGTTTTTGGCGGTGCTAAAAGTTGATAGTTAATTCAATGAATTCAGCATAAATAAATAGACGATAGATAAGAACGAAATGGATATAGATTTCTCACTAGTATTGGTTTGTCTTGTTGGCGCCTGCGCAGCACTGTGGCTGCTCGATAGTCTCTGGATCAAGAAGTATCGGACGCAGGCAATCGCAGATTATGAGGCGACTCAGGTGAAGGGGATGACGGATGAAAAAGTAGCACAACACATTGCCGTTTTATCCCAAGAGCCCATGATAATTGAGTACGCGAAGTCCTTTTTCCCCGTGCTACTGATTGTCTTGATACTTCGTTCGTTCCTGGTAGAGCCTTTTCAGATTCCCACAGGCTCGATGATTCCAACCCTGGAGGTTGGTGATTTCATATTGGTGAATAAATACGCCTATGGCGTTCGACTTCCGGTGATCGGAACTAAGATTGTCGATGTTGCGGATCCTCAGCGCGGTGATGTCATGGTTTTCATCCCTCCCCATGTAGATAGCTATTATATTAAGCGAGTAATCGGCATGCCGGGCGATACAATACGGTATGAAGACAAACGTTTGTTCGTTAATGGTGAACTGATCGGCGAAGAATTTGTCGAAGACATAGTTATAGATACGAATTTGGGCGACTTAGCCGGCACATTGCATACAGAGATAATCAATGGTGTCGAGCATGCCACTCAGCACATTACGGCAGTGACTAGACAGCGCTCGCGCACGACTTGGGTGATCCCGAATGGGCATTACTTCATGATGGGTGACAATAGAGACAATAGCAGCGATAGCCGAGAATGGGGCACGGTGCCAGAGAAAGACATAGTTGGAAGGGCGATAGCCGTTTGGATGCACAAGGAGCCGGGGTTAAATCTGCCAACTTTTGCTAGGAATCAACGAATTAAGTAAAATTTCTGTGACAGCTGTAGCGGATTTAACCGGTTTAACTCCTTAGGCTTGGCAGTCTGGTGGTTTGCAATCACAGCAAACTATTTTTAATATTCACTAAGGCAACTTTCCTACGGGTGAGATCATGAAACAAATAAGACTAAAAAACTTGAAAGAACAGGCGGGCGTTTCTAAGTTTGGCCTGCTCATGATGTTCGTTCTACTAGTGTCATTTCTTACGTTTGGATTGAAAGTAGTCCCTTTGTATGTCGATCACAATCTGATCAGCGGCGTCTGCGAAGAGCTAATCGAAAACGGTGAGGCAGCAAATATGACCATTACACAAATTCGCCAACGCGTCTCTAATACTTTGCGTATCAATAATGTAACTGATTTCGATCTGTCTTCTATTACACTGCGTAAAGAAAATGACCAAGCCATTATTACAATTGACTATGAGCGCCGTGTTGAATTGGCAGCAAATCTCGATGTTGTAGCGAAATTCAATACTGTTTTGCAATAGATGGTCAATAAATTAGAAAATCTTCAGCAGTCCTTAGCCTACCAATTCTCCAATCCGGAGCTGGCGCAGCTAGCGCTAACCCACCGCAGTGCCAATGGAGTGCACAACGAGCGTCTTGAATTTATAGGGGACGCTCTCTTGGGATTCATCGTTGCAGAAATGCTATTCACGTTAAATCCGCAGGCAACTGAAGGCGAGCTCAGTAGAATGCGTTCAGCCCTAGTGAACAAGAACGCGCTGGCCGCAGCTGCAAGAAGTCTCGGAATAGGAGAGTACCTTCAACTAGGAACTGGCGAGGCAAATAGCGGCGGTAGTGATAGAGACTCTATTCTTGCTGATACAGTCGAAGCCCTAATAGCGGCAATCTACCTAGATGGGGGGATAGACGCCTGCACAACATTCGTAAAAAAGATCAGTGAGAGTACACTAGCGATCGATACAGCCACGACTGAGCGTAAAGATGCTAAGACTCGTCTGCAGGAATTTCTGCAGGCTCAGGGAAAGAAATTACCCAAATACGAAGTAGTAGAAATTACTGGCGCTGCGCACGAACAGGTATTTCATGTTAGCTGTAGATTGGAATCATTTGGCACAGAGTCTGCGGGGTCCGGTACCAGCAAGCGAGAGGCACAGCAGCATGCTGCAATGCAAATTTTGGATGAGATAGAGGCGACAACAAACAAGGCATGAACAAACCTACCGAACAAACTACACCACCCAGTCGCTGCGGATACATCGCAATAGTGGGTCGTCCCAATGTGGGTAAATCGACGCTGCTGAATCATCTGCTGCATCAAAAAATCAGTATCACATCGCGCAAGCCTCAGACTACGCGTCATAGAATTATGGGAATAAACAGTGACGAACATCATCAGTGTCTATTCGTTGATACGCCAGGGCTGAATGCTAAATACAGCAAGGCGCTGAATAAGGTTATGAACGACACTGTGCTAAACGTGATTAAAGACGTCGATGTGGTGTTATTCGTTGTCGAGCGCTTCATCTGGAATGAAGCGGATCAATATGTATTAGAGGCGCTGACCTATGCGAACGTGCCAGTACTGTTGGTCATCAATAAGATCGATCTTGTGCAGGACAAGACAGAGTTGTTGCCGCATATCGCGAAGTTAAGGGAGAAGCGGGAGTTTACCGAAATTGTTCCCGTCTCCGCCCTTGGTGGCCACAACCTAGACACCATCGACAAGCTGGTGAAAGCACTACTACCCGAGGCGCCGTTTCTCTTCCCTGAAGATCAGGTAACCGATAGAAGCTCTAGGTTCCTCGCCGCCGAATTGATTCGCGAAAAGGCTACGCGGCAGCTGGGTGATGAATTGCCCTATGAAGTCACTGTAGAGATCGAAAAATTTGAGACTGCCAAGTCAGTATTACATATTCACGGCTTAATCTTGGTGGATAATAAAGGACAGAAACGAATTGTGATTGGCAAGGATGGCGATCGACTAAAACAGATCGGCAGCTCTGCCCGTGAAGATATGGAGAAGGCATTTGATAGCAAGGTTATGCTGAATCTCTGGGTAAAAGTAAAATCCGGCTGGGCTGACGACGAAAGAGCGTTGCTGAGCCTGGGTTATGTAGATAGGTAGGTCGACTAAGTATGTTGCACAGGGATGTGCAACCATTGCCCGTTAAGGGCAATGCGAGTTAGCCAGGCTAAGTAAAATGACATTTTTACGCCAGCTTTTGGCGCGCGCCATACTGAAAAGTCATGGATGACTTTTCAGTATCGAATAGAGAGGGCGGTCGAGACGATCATGGATTCGAGAGTTGCACTACAGCCGGCTTACGTATTGCATAGCCAGCCTTTTCAGAACACCAGCCTGCTAGTCGACTTCTTCACCATGGACTACGGGCGCGTACGCGCTGTTGCCAAGGGCGCACGTAGCGCAAAGTCAAAATACCGTTCACTTCTCCAGCTTTTTCAGCCGCTACTAGTCTCTCTCTCCGGTCGTGGTGAGCTGAAAACCCTAACAGGTTTAGAGAGCAGTCTGAGTGCACTGAGGTTAGAAGGGCAGCGCTTGTTCAGCGGCATGTATATCAATGAGCTGTTGACGCGATTGTTAATGAATCACGTTGAGCACAAACAGCTCTATCTCGCCTATCAGGATACGATAGCAGCGCTACAAGGAGATTCGGCCATACAACTCTTACTGCGTCAGTTCGAGCTGTGCCTGCTGAGTGAGTTAGGCTATGGCATCAATCTGGATTCGGACTGCCACACTCACGAACCAATCGACGTGGATCGAAGTTACCGATTTACGCCGGACATTGGCTTCCAAGTTCTAGTTGATGAAGGCCAGCATAATAGCAGCAAGGTCTATCTAGGATCCCATATAGTCTCCCTGCGCGAGCATGACCTAACAGATACTGAAGTAGTCAAAGCCGCCAAGCGCCTGTTAAGAACAGCGCTGGCTGCGCATCTCGGTGGCAAGCCTCTGCACAGCCGCAGTCTATTTGCGAAGTAGTCGAGACCTGCTTCATCTCACACGGGCTTGAGCTTGAAATTTCAGATCACCCGCCAGCTTTCGTCGGCTGCGCTTTGGGTGTAGAATTTTGCGCTTCATTACTCCTTCTTAAACTCGCTTCTGGCCACTTACTCATGTCTTATCAAACTATTCAGGCACAAATTGGCAACACGCCATTGGTCCAGCTACAGCGTCTACCTGGTGATACCAGTAATACAATTCTGGCAAAGCTGGAGGGTAACAATCCTGCTGGTTCGGTAAAGGATAGACCGGCGCTCAACATGATCCAGCAGGCGGAACTTCGTGGCGAGATCAAGCCTGGCGATGTGCTCATCGAGGCCACCAGCGGCAACACCGGTATTGCGCTAGCTATGGTCGCCGCCGTTATGGGATATCGAATGATTTTAATCATGCCCGAGAATAGTAGTGATGAGCGCAAGGCATCGATGACAGCCTACGGAGCTGAGCTCATTAGCGTGAGCGAGAAAGAGGGCATGGAAGGTGCCCGCGATTTAGCGGCGCGGATGCATGCGGCAGGCGAAGGCAAGGTGCTCGATCAGTTTGCTAATCAGGACAATCCCAACGCGCACTACGTTCACACAGGCCCAGAAATTTGGCGCGATACAAAGGGCGCGGTAACTCACTTCGTTAGCTCCATGGGAACGACGGGCACAATTATGGGCGTGTCACGCTATCTGAAAGAACAGAATCCAGAAATTGAAATTATTGGGCTGCAACCGAAAGATGGAGCTCGTATTCCCGGCATTCGTCGTTGGCCCGCAGAATACCTTCCTTCCATATTCGATCGCAGTCGTGTTAATCGCGTCCTAGATGTTGGGCAGGCTGACGCGGAACACACTATGAAAGAGCTAGCTAAAATTGAGGGCATTTTTTGCGGCGTTTCGTCCGGGGGCTCGATCTATGCAGCACTACAGCTTTCTAAGGAAGTGAGTAACGCTACTATAGTGGCGATAGTCTGTGACCGTGGTGACCGCTATCTTTCCACAGGTGTCTTTCAATAACCGCATCGGACTAACTAATAGACCATCATTTAACTATCATCAAATAACTACGCATGTGGCACCAGTCGATTTCGTCAGGGCGTCACATCACCTACCGAGTTAGCATTAAACTTTGGAGAGCCTCTGACTGATTATATGGCTACTCTGCGGGAGTCTGACGCGCGTTGTCGCGAGGCCTCATGCGCAGGTAATGGTCAGCGCCCCTGGCAAGCAGGACAACGAAGCGGCGGCGTATGTCAGGCCCCGCCCGAAGGGGGCTTCACTCGATTTCGCCCTCTTCGTTGCAAGCTTTTGACAGGCCGACGCATGTCTGTAAACTTGCGCCTCGATAGCGAAATCGAGTGAAGGCCAGAGTAGTCATTTAATTACCCAGAGACTCCCTTAATATGAGTAGACGCAGACATGGACGCGGCAAGCTTCCAACCGAGCCAGTTAGCCTTGAGATCGAATCCCTGAGTCATGAGGGGCGCGGAATCGCACATCTTGAAGGGAAGGTAGCCTTTGTGGATGGCGCGCTTGCGGGTGAGCAGGTGTCTGCTACCTACGTCAGGCGCCGTGGTCGATTCGATGAATTGAAAACCATCGAGGTGCTTAATGCATCTTCGATCCGGGTAACTCCCCCCTGCGAATTCGCGGGCCTATGCGGTGGCTGTTCGCTGCAGCATATGGCTAGCGATGCGCAGATCGAGTTCAAGCAATCGGTACTACTCGAGCAGATGCAGCATGCCACCGGCCAGTGCGTGGATAAAATTGAGCTGCTACCAAAATTGCAAGACGCTACTCAATTCTACCGCCGCAAGGCAAGGCTTGCAGTCCGAGTAGTCACTAAAAAAGGTGGGGCGCTCGTAGGCTTCAGAGAAAAATACAGCAGCTTCATTGCCGATATGGATGACTGTAAGGTGCTCGTAGAAGAAGTAGCTGTCTTGATTCGTCCGCTGCGTAGCCTGATTACACAATTGCAGGGCGCCCTAAATATCCCGCAGATAGAAGTGGCTGTTGGCGAGGAGTTGTTAAGCAGTGAAGATGCTGCTCGAAGCGTATCCGGCGATTCTACCCTCCAAGTCGCATTAGTTTTTCGTCATCTGCAGCCGCTATGCGAATCGGATACGCAAAGCCTAGTTCAGTTTTCACAAGAGCATGGTATTCAGCTCTACCTGCAGCCAGGCGGAAATGACACTGTACACAAGATATTCCCAACCGATTCAGTAGAGCGTTTGCAGTACTTTCTTCCAGAGTTTGATTTACGGCTAAATTTTCATCCCATGGACTTCACGCAAATTAATGCGGGTATCAATCGAAAAATCATTAGCCAGGCATTATCGTTACTCGACTTGAGTGAAGACGATACGGTACTGGACTTGTTTTGTGGTCTCGGTAACTTTACCTTGGCTAGCGCGCGTCGCGCTAAGAAAGTTGTGGGTGTAGAAGGGAGCCAAGAGATGGTGTTGCGAGGTTTAGAGAACGCATCCCTAAATGGCTTAGAGAACGTCGAGTTTCACGCTGCTGATTTGTTTAAGCCTATCGCATCAAAAGATTGGGCCACCGCACAGTACACTAAGATAATCTTAGATCCGCCGAGATCTGGCGCCATCGAGATAATTCCGGAAATAGCAAAACTCGGAGCGAAAATTATTGTATACGTCTCTTGTAATCCAGCAACTCTAGCTAGGGATACCGCCGAGTTGATTAGCGCAGGCTATAAATTGCGAGCGACTGGGGTCATGGATATGTTTCCTCATACTACGCATGTAGAATCGATGGCCGTATTCGATGCTGGAAAACGGTCGCGGAAGTAACACAGCATCAAACTAGAACAGCGCCTGAATAGAGTGCGATGTCTCGGAGGTAGTGATAGTTGAGTAGAGGAAATGAGTGTGGCTTAGAAGCGCTGACGGCGATCGATCGATTGGTAGCGATCATGACGATGCTACGCGATAAGCAACATGGCTGTCCTTGGGATCTGGAACAGACCATCAAGTCGCTATTACCCTACACTCTTGAAGAGGTCTACGAAGTTGCAGACGCTATCGAGAACAATGATCTGGTAGAGCTTGAAGATGAACTGGGAGATTTGCTGTTTCAAGTCATTTTTTATGCACAGATTGCGAATGAGCAGGGCGCCTTCGATTTTCAAGACATTGCGAATGCCATCACCGACAAGTTAGTTAGGCGGCACCCACATGTTTTTCCCAATGGTGATGTAAAGCAATTCGGCATCGCGCAAGATATCAGTGCGCAGCAGGTGGTAGTCAATTGGGAGGCGATAAAAGAGATTGAGCGGGAAGAAAAGCGCAAGAAAGGTGGCAAACAGGCAGCGCAGGAAGTCGAGAGTATATTGGACGACGTGCCGAGGGCATTGCCTGCAATGGAGCGAGCACGTAAGCTTCAAAAACGAGCTGCACAGGTAGGCCTCGATTGGGCTGAAATAGCTCCTGTCCTCGAAAAGCTAAAAGAAGAAGTAGCGGAATTTGAAGAAGCGTTGGCTTGCGGCGATCTCGAGAGAATGAGTGATGAGTTAGGCGACGTATTGTTTGCAACCATAAATCTGGCGCGGCATAGCAAGATAGAGCCTGAAGTAGCGCTCAGATCCACAAATCGGCGCTTTGAGACGCGTTTTAAGTGGATAGAGGCAGCCCTCTCCAAGCAGGATAAGGGTTTTAAAGACGTAAATTTAGAAGAATTGGATGCACTTTGGGACCAGGCGAAGAAAACTGGCCTTTAAGGCGTCAAGATTGAACTATTACAACAAGAACTAGAACACGGGAGTAAGCAATGAGAGTTATTTTGTTAGGGGCGCCAGGCGCAGGCAAGGGAACACAGGCACAATTCATCTGTGAGCGCTTTGGAATTCCACAAATATCAACCGGCGATATGCTGCGCGCAGCAGTGAACGCGAAGACAGAACTAGGCCTGCAAGTTGAGCAGGTGATGGCATCGGGCGGCTTAGTTACTGACGAAATAATCATCGCTTTGGTAAAAGAGCGCATTAAAGCGGACGACTGTAAGTCAGGTTTTTTATTCGATGGCTTTCCTCGCACCATCCCACAAGCGCAGGCTATGGTTGAGGCTGCTGTTCCTATCGATGTTGTGCTAGAAATCGATGTGGCCGATGACGAAATCGTCAAGCGCCTAGGAGGCAGGAGAGTGCATCCTAATTCTGGTCGCGTCTACCATGTTGAATTTAATGCACCTACAGTGGCGGGCAAAGATGATGAGACGGGCGAAGATCTGATTCAAAGAGAAGACGATCAGGAAGATACGATACGCACGCGTCTAGATGTTTATCATGAACAGACAGAACCACTTGTTATGTTTTATCAGGACATAGAGGCACAGGGTCAGCCAGTAAAAGTTATAAAAGTGAACGGCATCGCTAGTGTGGATTCAATCAAGGAGCAAATTCTTGCTTCCTTAAGTTAGTGTTTAGCGCGTAGGCGGTGCTTATCGATACATGAAAAACCAGGCTAAAGCCTGGTTTTTGCTTTCTAGAAGTTATGATTTAGTTATAACACTATCGATTACATTGTGTTCTTGTAACTAATTTACACACTTGGCCGCGCATCTACTGCTTTGCATTCCTGTTAAGCAGTTCACAGTAGTTGCCGTAACAACTGCAGTAGTTCCTATTTAGTAATTTATCTTCGGTTTTTTAATACGTTTGTCATTCGTTGTTGTTAAGGAGATGACGTTGTTAATAAATACAGAGTTTGATCAATGTTTGGTCAATTAGAGGGTTTTAGAAACACAGATGATAAAAGTTGGCAGACAAATTGCTATTTCATGAGCATACTTTTAGTTGTGTGATCAATTTTCCATCATCTTTTCTTAAAGTTTTCACTGCAGCTAGCGAAATAGTGGTTATTACCACGTAAAAGTGGGCATTATGTACGGACTGTTTAAAAGAATTTTTTATGTAACAGTTTTTGCAGAGAGAGTTTACTGTAAGCCAGATTATTTATGTGATATGTTGCCGGCGAGCAGTGGTTACAATTCTTCAACTTAAGCGGGCACGATTCACAACCTAGGAGAGAAACGAGTATGGCTAAAGTTAAGGCAAAAAAGATAAAACCAGCTAAGAGAAAGTCAGTGGCTAAGCAAGTTAGCAGCCCGGCTTTGTCTAAAGCAAATGTCGCAGTAGCGAAACTTGAAAAAGCATCTAAAGCAGCAGCAAAGAAAGTAGCAGTAGCAAGAAGGAAAGCTGTCGCTGCGAAGAAGGCTGCCGTAAGAACTAAAACAGTGGCAAGCAAAAAAGCTGCTAAGTCAGCTCAAGGCGCAGTAAAGAAAGCGTCTGTATCAGTTGCTGCTACAAACGCGAGAATCAGAACAGCAAAAGCTAGAGCTAGAGCCGCAGAGACTGCAGCGAAGGCCGCAGCCGCTAAGGCCGCAGCAACAGCTAAAGCTGAATCCGATCTCAATAAGGCAGTAAAGGCGTTTGCCGATAACTTTAAAGCTAAGCAAGCAAAGGCTAAAGCGAAAGTAGCAGCTAAGAAGGCGCGTAAAGATGCTATAGCAGCTAGAAAAGCCGCATCAAGAGCAGCTAAGAAGGAAAAGGCTGCAGCTAAGAGAGCCGCAGCTAAAGCTAAAGCCGCCGCTCGCAAGGCCGGAAAGAAGAAGCCTGCTAAGAAGAAGGTAGCTAAGAAGAAGGCAATAAAGAAAAAAGCTAAGAAGAAAGCAGTAAAGAGACACTCAGCAGCGAAGAAAGCCTCTCCTAAGAAAGTTGCTAAGCGTAAGCCAGCTGCTAAGAAGAAAGTAGCTAAGAAGAAAGTAGCTAAGAAGAAAGTAGCTAAGAAGAAAGTAGCTAAGAA
>JAQCKF010000015.1 GCA_027592275.1 Pseudomonadota bacterium | reverse complement strand
AGTCCCAAGCAAGTGAGGCGACTGCCCATACAGCAATCAGCCAGATTCCTTTATCTGGGTCCTTGCCATTCCCACGGGCGCTATTTGGATCAAGCTGGTCCAATGCTGCTCTCACCTTCTTGATTTTCTCAGGCGTTTCCTTCGGGGGATAGGGCTCCTCAGCTAATCTATGCGCTGAGGAAATATGTGGTCTTGACGTGCGATTCCCAGTAAGAGGAGGGCGGCTTAGCGATTGACGATCGTTGAGTGCTGAACGATCATCTCTATTTCCTCGGTTAGATAGGCACTTTCGCGTCGCGATTAGTTGTGAGACCTAATAAAGGCGTACCTTACTCGGACTGGCTGGCAAAGTACGCCGCGGCTTTTTTTAGGATATCGCGCTCTTCGGTGACGCGTTTTAACTCCTTCTTAAGCTGGCGAATCTCGGCCTGTTCTGCGGCTAGCACTTGGTGTTTAGCAGAATCAGGTCCGTATTTCTTTTTCCAAGCGTAAAGACTGTGCGTTGTGATGCCAAGACGACTCGCTACTTCTGCGACACTGTGGCCTCGATCAACTACTTGCTTGACCGCTTCTATTCTAAATTCTTCTGTGTATCGATTGTTGCTCATATTCACCTCTCTTATAGCCATTTTGTATGACTGAAAGGTGTCTAGTAAAGTGATAGCGATTCAGTCCATGTATTCACGATAATAAGAGAGAATTAGTGATAGATAGAAACGCACGATTTCTGTGCATGAAACCTATCTCGGGAGAAAGCCTAGTCACTGAGATGTTTCTCGCTAGGGTTGGATCGGGAGCAAGTGCATAGGTGAAATTTCAGCCCACTTCAGCATGTGTAAGTTAGGTGCATGATAACGATCTACGCGCGCACCGCCATACTGGCAACAGAGGCAAGAGATAAGAGCGCGGCGGCTATGGTTGGGTAGGGAAGTTGTAGTGCGCTTAGTGATTGGAATTCACTCAACGCATAAGAATAGGTGCTACCGAATTCCAGTGATAAGACTAGCGTGGAGAAATCGGCGTAGATAGTTTGTGGCGATGCACAGATCACTACGAGGGCTGGCCAACAGAATCCTGTAATTAGAAAGATATTTCGGCGCGCGTTAGTTGATTTAGCTATTCTTTGCTCGGCGCGCTCACTAAATCCACGGTCGGCAATCACAGAGCCCAAGGGCATGTCTAATATATCTGCTACTTCCTGATGCGAGAAGCCATAGCTATGACAAAGTGTAATTGTGGAGGTTTCGTCTGAGTTTAATTGCCTTAGCGCCTGCTCTAGGTCCATCTGACCTG
The DNA here is from genome assembly GCA_027592275.1 of Pseudomonadota bacterium. Lineage (GTDB taxonomy): Bacteria > Pseudomonadota > Gammaproteobacteria > Pseudomonadales > Pseudohongiellaceae > UBA9145. The sequence continues at coordinate 73,488 of JAQCKF010000015.1, read as the reverse complement.
TAGATAGCGAATCGTATTGCGTGGTCTGTAGTTCTTGCTCGGTACCAAATTTCTCAGTGATTTCTGTGCGTCACTTTGTCCTGCGAATGTGCTGCAGGAAGAAATTGTGAGCGATGCGAAATAGCCATCCAGAGAAATTCCCTTCACCCTTGTAGCTTTGCAGTTTACGAAAAGCTGTCAGAAAAGTTTCCTGTGCTATATCGTCGGCAAGGTCGTAGTTCTTGCAGAGCCTGACCAGATACGCGCGAATCTTGCCTTGATGCATGCGCACAAGAGCAGAGAATGCGTCATTGTCATGACGCGTTAGTGCCTTGAATATCAGTGCGTTTTCTGAAGTCAATATTCTGTACTATTCAGGCTCGCGTAATCTGTATTTGCCGGAAATGAGATAGGTTACACCAATCAACAGAGGTATCGAGCCGAAGATAGCTTCTCTCGTGCCACTCTCTATCCAAATACCGGCACATAACGGTATGCTAATTGCTAGCCAGATCAACCCGTATTTGTAGTCAGTCTTATAGCTCGAGCTAGTGTTACTGCCGCAGCGCATTTTAATAGAAGTCCTCGTGAGTCCTCTGCTATAGTATTTGAGAAACCAAATAATGCCTTAGATGTAAAAAACACAGTTGGAGAAACAATGAATAAAATTCTATCGAGTCTACTAATCCTCACGCCCTTTTTAGCCGGCAACACGTATGCGGTAGAGGAGGCTGATCCCGCCTTGGCTGAGATCGTTAATTTTCGTCAGTACAGTCCAACCTTTGCCAGTGCAGGGCAGCCTAGCCGCGAGCAATTTGCGACGATAGCGGAACACGGCTTTGAGAGAATCGTCTATATAGCTTTCACCAATAATCAGAATGCGCTGACGGATGCGGACCAGGTAATAAAGGGTCTTGGCATGGAATATATGCAGGTGCCGGTGGATTTTGATAACCCCTTGCCTGCGGATTTTTATGCATTTGCCGATTCCATGCAACGAAATACTGACAAGAAGACGCTACTGCATTGTCAGGTCAATGCGAGAGCCACGGCATTTAGCTTCCTCTATCGTGTGATCTATGAGGACGTGCCCATTGCCGAGGCCAAGGAAGATATGAATACCGTATGGCAGCCAAACGAAGTATGGCGGGACTTTATCTTCGCGGTGATGAGCGAGAATGATAGGTCGCCGGAGTGCGAAGATTGCGATTGGACGCTTCCGCCACCTAGAGGTCAATAGGATAAGTCTTCAGGAAATTTTTTCTGAGAATAAAAAAAGGGTGAACTCTTGCGAGCTCACCCTTTTTTGTTTTCGTCTGTCTAGATAGTCTGAATTAGTCAGAACCACCTTGGTCAACGTTCTTCCAAGTATAGAATCCCATGAACATCTCTTCCCAGCTCTGCTCGCCCCAGTTGATCTCAGTATTAGCATCAGGGTTGAACGTATTCTGTGAAGAGTTATCGAATGCACCTGTTGCGACAATCTTGGTGCCAGCAGGAATTTGAAGAGGCTCTTCTAATTCATGGGCAAGCTGCCAGTTGAAGGAGTAGGCAGGTACTGATAGCAGTAACTCTTCGCTGCCGTCAGGGTATTGGGCAGTGAACTTCATGCGCTTGCCACGGAAATGCATATGTGGCATGAGGCTATACAGCTCGGCGTCTTCAGGAACAAGTGTCACTAGCTCCATCTCATGGTCTTTCGCCTGTGCAGGAATGGCAATTGAGAAGGCATTACCTATGCCGCCCGACATACGCTCGTTCGGCACTTCACCTTCGTTATAGAAGTAGATGCCAATCTCAGTGGAGTCAGTAGTCTCTTTACCTGAGGTTGTATAGTGCATCTGCAGGTTAAGAGTAGTACCGGCTTTCAGTAGGCCGCCAACCCCAGGAGGGTTAAGCGAAATGTTGTTACCCGGAGCATAGCCCGCGACTGTTCCCAGGTCTGGATCGCTGCTTCCTAGGAAGACACCCACATCAATTTCAGGGATTTCCTTGAAGATCTCACCGATGTTGGGCTGTTGACCCGATGCTACCGCGGCGAAAAGCTTGGCACGAATTGACTGTGCCTTCTCAGCTGGTAGAGATGCCAACAAATCCATCAGGATCTGCTGAAAATCGGGAGCACCCTCGGGTGGAACTACCGTAGTAATGATGTGGTGTAACACGGCTGGATTGCCAGGAACTACTTCACTACCCTTAATCCAAACGTCTTTAGCAAGGCCAAGATCGATTGGGATATCCATATAATCTACAACGCCTGTTGCAGGGATGGACTGCTCAGGAACTTTTACGATCAAGTCTGGCTCGCCAAGAGACCACTTGGTTGTTGGCCATGTTAAAGCTGTTAGGGGGTCATTCTCGCTGTCTACTTTAGAGCCAGTGTTTACCCAGCGAACAAGCTTCTGCATTTCGTCGTCGCTAAGATTCATTTCGTTTTTCATCTTATGACCGACTTTATTGTCAACCTGACCCGGTGGCATGCGCTTAGTCATAACCACTTCGCGAATCATCGGCGACCAGCCTTGGACTGTAATGCTGCTATCCATGGCGAAAGGGGCGATGCCGCCGTCGCGGTGACAGCTTGCACAGTTTTCCGCAATGATTGGTGCGATATCTTTCTCATAGGAAAGGTTTGCGTGTGCATCTAGATTTGCGAATTCGATAGCAGGACCGTTGCTTGCAACAGAGACCATTTCAAAATTCTTTCCAGCGAGCGCTTCCTTTAGCGAAGCTTCCATGCCGGCTATGGGGCCACGATACAGCAGTTCGAAACTGCTTGGATCATAAAGAACCGCTTCATCTATATGGCTCACACCTAGCATTTCCGTTACGATTTGGGCGTCGTCCATTAATACTGGAAGATCAAGGCCCAAGGCTGCAACTTCTCTCTGTACTAGGGCACGATCACTATGTAGGCCGGGGTTTAACAAGAAGAATTGAACGCCTTGCTCAGCATATGTCTCTTGGAGTGCTTGTAAACTTGCCGCGTCGTCCTGACTATTCGTCATAGGCATGATAACTACAGCGCTGTGATCGTTGTACCAAGCCATGTGCTGGATAGCACCTTGATGGTCGATCAAAGCGAAATCACCAACTCGTTCGCCGGCATTTGCTGTGCCCGCAACAACAGCTGCTACTAAGGCTAATCCCAAAAGTTTTTTCACGTTTTATTCCTCTTTATTCAAAATTTGTACTGCTAGGAAAATTGTCCTGAGTACCTAAGTCTACTGGTTTCCAATAGGATTGCAGCACTTTTCAGCAGTTTTTGTTACCAGACTACTCAAATTTCTGCAGGCCAATGGTTTCGGGCTATCTGGCGGATTTTGGAATATATTTAATTTTTTGAGCTGAATAAAAAACTGCATAGATTAGTTACTAAAAAATGAAATCAAGTTTAGTGTCCTTTCAAGCCATGGAATCCACGTAGAAAGCTCTCGATTCAGATGCCTTTGCGCCGCAAAATAGTCTGGCACTTTCCTGGATGAGATTTTTGGCTTGAAAAAACTCACCACGAGTCGTGAGCCCTGTCTAACCACCGAAATTGAGGTCTTTATGCATACCGATAGTTTGTTGATCAACGCGCTGTATTATCTTCTCGCCGCGGTCATAGCAGTCCCTCTTTTCAAGAAAATCGGCCTAGGCTCAATTCTAGGATATCTATGTGCCGGCATCGTTTTAGGCCCTTATGCATTGGGTGTTGTCAGTGATCCGGATCAGGTGCTGCACTTTGCCGAATATGGGGTGATCCTCCTCTTGTTCGTCATCGGCTTAGAGCTGGCGCCAGAAAAGCTGTGGAATATGCGTAGTCATATCGGTCTGATAGGCGGCAGCCAGCTATTACTCAGCACGCTGGCGATCGGAGGGCTAATGCTGCTCTTCCCATTCAGTTATTCACAGTCGCTGGTACTAGGCCTGACCCTCGCTCTTTCCTCTACAGCATTTGCGATACAGCTTATGAATGAGGAGCATGTCCTCGCATCTCCTTTAGGTAGGAAAGGCTTTGGCATTCTATTGATGCAGGATCTCGCCGTGATCCCGATTCTTGTCTTGGTCGGTGTGGTAGCGCTATCTGGATCTGCTGAAAATGAGTCGCCGCCATGGTACTACGGCGTTGTTGCCATCTTGCTGGTGCTAGGGGTTAGCCGGTTTGGGTTGAACAAGGTTCTCGGCATCGTCGCTGCCACGAATAATCGAGAGGTGATGACCGCAGCCAGTTTATTGATCGTCATCAGCGTAGCCGTGTTGATGGAGGCTGTTGGATTATCCATGGGCTTAGGGGCCTTCCTTGCTGGGATATTATTGGCAAATTCCAATTTCAGGCATCAGCTAGAATCTGATATTGAGCCGTTCAAAGGAATTCTACTCGGACTATTTTTTATCGCAGTAGGGATGACCCTCAACCTGCCGTTGTTAGTTGCCAATCCACTGCTCATGATTATGGGAGCGCTCGCCTTAGTAACCATCAAGACGCTAGTGATCGTCGGCATTTTGCGTTGGCGTAAAGTCTCCTTCAAAGAAAGCTTCCAGCTAGGGCTGATGCTTTCGCAGGGCGGAGAGTTCGCGTTTGTTGTGCTGTCTTCGGCTACTGAGTTGCAGCTGTTTACTACACAGCTTGCCGATCAGATCACCCTCATCGTTGGTTTGTCCATGGCGCTGACATCGCCTCTGGTAGTTATGCAGCGCAAGATCTGGCACTGTCGCAGCGAGACCGTGCCAGAACAAGATGCCTACTGGGACGATCACGAGCCCGAGGTAATTATTGCTGGGTTTGGTAGGTTCGGCCAGATTGTCGGTCGAATGTTGCAGGCACGGCATGTGCCGTTTACAGCAATGGATAAGGATTCGGTTCACGTCGAATTCGTAGAGCAGTTCGGAAATCGTCTTTTCTATGGAGATATTACACGGCTTGATTTATTGCAATCTGCAGGCGTTAAGAAAGCCAAAATCCTGGTACTCGCCGTTGACAATGTCGAGGAGTCTTTGCAGATAGTCGATTTGGCTAAAGAACAGAACCCCAACATTCGGATAGTGGCGCGCGCTATCGATCGTTTCCACGCCTATGAACTACACAAACGTAACGTACACAATGTAATACGAGAAACCTTTGCTAGCAGCCTCGAGGCCGCAACTGACACTCTGGAGCACCTAGGCTATACCGAAGGGCAGGCCTTGGAGATAACGAGTATGTTTCGCAAGCATGACGAAGAAATGTTGCTTCGTTCAGCCGAACACATGCACGATATGGCAGAATTACAAAGCTTGGCGAAAGAGGGTAGGTTAGAACTGGAGAAACTATTTGAGCAGGACAGCAAGAATCCTGTTTCTTCTTAGCCCTAACGGTCGGCGGAGCGGCTCGGTTTACTAAACGAGATTGCAGGGACGGTTTTGCTTACCATCCATCCCTTTCTTGGCATGCTGTTCGAATGGATGTGCAATTGCGCCAAAAATTCGAATTACCGGCTAGCCTCTACATTCATCTGCAGCGAATACAGGCTCGTGCGCGATGTCATGAAGAGTGTTCGGCCGTCACGACCCCCAAAGCCGACGTTGGCAGGCATCTGCTGTGTCTCTATGAATTCTATTTCTTCGCCCGCCGGATTGCGGACACTCACGCCACCGATCCATGTCAGATAGACATTGCCGTACTCGTCTAGCGTCATACCATCCGAGCCTTGGTCCGCGAATTCTGTTCGATTCGATACTTCTCCATCGCTAGCGATGTCATAGCGAAAGACTTTTCGCAGCTCAGTGCTGGCAACATAAAGAGTCAGTCCGTCTTCGGTGCCGACCACGCCATTTGGTTTTGGGATGTTGGTAATAATTGCGCTAACTTCCTGATGGTCTGCAGATATGCGGTAAACGTATTCGCCATCTTGGGCTAGGTTTCCTTCTGGATACTGGTAGCGAGGATCGGTCATGTAGATGCTACCGTTCGGATGAACCCAGGCATCGTTGGGACTGTTGAATAGTTTTCCTTGATAGCTGTCGGCGACCACTGTGATATTGCCGTCGCGATCCATCTTCACGAGCCGCCCGGCCTCTTGCTCGCAGATCAATAAGCCACCGTCTAGATCTAATGTTAGGCCGTTGGCGCGATTGCTTGGTTCGTGGAAGCTGGTTAGGTCGCCGGTGGGTGCTAACTTGTGCAGACGGTTATTGTCGATATCGGTAAAGTAAAGGTTGCCAGTTGCATCGGAGACTGGGCCTTCAAGAAAGCCAAAGCCACCCTGAACTTCGATCACCTTGGCGTCTGGCGCTATGAGACCGGACTCGGCGGCCAAAGCAGGTTCTGTGAGGGCCAGCGTGCAGGTGAGTATAAGAAGGGAATTGCGGATTAAGTTCAGCATAGCGGATCCTGTAGGAGACACGAGTGGAATGGTGGCAGTCTACTGGACTCTCAGGCGTTTTGCAGCCGGCTTGAGGCTACCTGTATTCAATGTAAGCATGCGAAATACTGGCATCTAGGGGCGGTTTCGCTTTACCATCGCCGCACAAGCATCGTTGCAGATATTTACCCTGTTATTGATCCTGTTTCCATGGATTGAACGTAGTAATGGGTTGTCGTCACAATCAGGAAATTAGTCGTAACCCTATGTCAAAAGCTGTCTTATTGTTAAACCTCGGTACACCAGCCGAACCAACTGCCAAGGGTCTGCGAGACTTCTATAAGGGTTTCTTTTCGGATCCTTTCGTATTCGATATGAATCCATTGGGCAGGTGGTTATTGCGCAATTTAATCATCTTGCCATTTCGCGCCCCAAAGACCGCTAAGGCTTACGCTACCATCTGGATGGACGAGGGATCACCGTTGAAGGTCTATGCCGATAGGCTGCAGGCGAGTGTGCAGAGCGCTTATGCTAGCGCCGGAGAAGATGTGCTGGTGCTCAATGGCATGGCCTATAGCCAGCCATTCATATCCGAGGCAATGACAGAGTTGGAGAGTAAGGGAATAGCTGAAATTCTGGTGCTACCACTTTTCCCGCAGTACTCGACAGCAACGACTGCATCTGTATTTCATGAGGTAAAGCAGGCGGCCGCCAAATGGAAAACCCATCCCAATTTACAATTCATCGATGACCTCTATGCTGAGCCCGCATTCGTCCGAGCCTGGGCAGACTTGATAGGCAAGCACCTTAAGGAAGAGCAGGTGGATCATGTGGTGTTCAGTTACCACGGCCTGCCCGAGTCAAATATAAAGAAAGCAGACAGCCACGGTGTCTGCAAGTTCGGTAGTTGCTGTGAGCAGATATCAGACAAGAACCGCCTCTGCTATCGAGCGCAGTGCATCGGGACTACGAAGAATGTCGTCGCAGCCTTAGGCTGGAGCGAAGAGAGGTATTCTATCGCCTTCCAATCTCGGTTCGGTCGCCAGGCTTGGATTCAGCCTTATCTCGATGACCACTTAGAGGCATTGCTTGCATCTGGCTGTAAGAAAATAGCCGTAGTCACTCCCTCGTTTGTTTCAGATTGCCTAGAAACGATTCATGAAATCGGTATCGAATACCGGGAGCAATTCATGGAGGGCGGCGGAGAAGTATTTCAACTTGTTCCAAATCTCAATGATGAGCCAGTCTGGTTTAGCTCGGTCTATGAAATTTCACAGCGACACTTGAAACTGAATCAGGAATAGTCGCTGAAGTATGCGCTGCATCAAGTATTCGCCAACTTTCAACCCTGAATTACCCCAAGGCGATTAGTGAATCATGATATTGTACTCCGCTCGGAGATCCTGAGGCCACAGAGGGACTAAACTTCCCCTTATCGGGTTGGATTTAGCAATTGTAGTAAGAGCTGAGCAACGTGCATGTTTTTTATTGATCATCTTAAATTTCTATGGAATGGGGGCCTGAATCCATCTACTAGTGATCCTGTGATGCTGCGGGAACGCCGTACACTTTCCACAACAGTTTTCTTTGTGCTTCCAGTTGCCATTGGTCTGATCGTGTCGAACTATTACACTGGTGGTGAGCGCGACAATATCTTCATCGCGCTCGCGACAGTCGTAGTCTTCTTCGGTCTCTATCTACAAGCCTATTTCAACCAGCAGTTTCTTGCATCTCAGATTCCTATTGCGGCCTATTGGCTTGTAATGACAATGGCTATGACCTCCGTTGGCGTCTGGGCCAATACATGGGCTTGGCTGCTCTGTCTCCCAGTCATAGCATCACTTGTAGCGGGGCGATTCGCTGGCGTTGTATTGACGCTTGTCTGTGCAATAACCCTTTGGGTGTTTGCGTACATGCAGTACACAGGCCACGAGTTTCCATTTTCAGGCCCCATGGAGGGCGAGCTACCGTTGACCCTCGCATTTGAGGCCACTCTCGTAATGTTGATGTTGTCCGCTGCCACGTACGTGTTTCGCAATGCTCAGGCAACTGCCGAGAAAAAGCTCAGCGACACCGTAAAACAATTAGAGAAAGAGGTGCACGATCGCACCATAGCGGGAAATGAGGCGCGTCAATCGGAGCAGGCGAAGGCATCTTTTTTAGCTGCAATGAGTCATGAACTTCGGACCCCGTTGAATGGTGTCATCGGGGCCTCACAATTACTCAAAGACGGCGACTTGCCTAGCAGGAAGAAAGAGTTAGTCGACGTGGTGCTGCAGAGTAGCGAGATACTCCTGGAGCTGATTAACAACGTTATGGATTTGTCTCGTCTGGATAGTCAATTGATTGAGCTGGAGAAGGTGCTTGTAGATATTGACGAGTTGTTTCGATCGACTCTCTCACCACTGGCTTTTCAAGCTAAAGAGAAGGGTGTGAAGTTTACTCTTGTCATTGAAGACGACATACCCGAATACGTTCTGGGCGACCCGACTAGGCTGCGTCAGATTGTACTAAACCTGGTGGGCAACGCAGTAAAGTTCACTAATGCTGGTGAGGTAGATGTCGTTCTGGACACTGTGCTAGATCGCATGCGCCTGAAAATATCAGATACGGGAATAGGCATTAATAAGAAGGCACAGGGCAGTCTATTCGAGCCCTATGTTCAAGCTGACAAGACAACAATGCGAAAATTTGGTGGCTCTGGGCTAGGATTGACCATCGTCAAGCAGTTGGTTTCTGCTATGGGTGGTAAAATCTCCGTCAACTCCGTTCCGGGTAGAGGCTCGACCTTCACAGTATTCCTACCGCTTACGAGTGCGCAGGCCCCAATTATCAAGCCGACGAGTCGCGCTGATATCAAGCTACCCTCACTATCGATAGTGGTCGCAGATGATAACGTTGTGAACCGCATGGTCCTATCTCGTCTATTAGAAGCAGATGGACACAAAGTGGTGACCATGTCCAATGGCAGAGAAGTTCTAGACTATCTTCCCGACCATGACGTGAGTGTAATTATGATGGATCTGCAGATGCCGGTTATGGACGGAGTGACTGCAGTAAGAAAGATTCGCGCCATGCGTGGGCGCAGGTCGACAATTCCCGTGATCGCGGTTACCGCGAATGTTATTCACGAAGATCCTAAAGATCTCATCAAGTCAGGCATGACAGGTTTTTTGAGCAAGCCATTTCGCCAGGAAGAACTGCGCGAAGCGTTGCAGAATGCCATGTCTCCTAACCCTGCTGGTCTAGCGTAGTCTCTACAACTCTGTTCGAAACCAGTATTCGACGCTTCTTTCGGAATGTGTCGAGAATGACCTAAATCAATGTTTTCTCTTCTGCTTGTACTATGCTCAGAATTAGTTTTCCACAGGAGATATCTCTATGTCTGTACAAGAGCGAGAAGCGAGACTACTGCCGGTCATGGATGTGATTTTGGTTTGCGGGTTTGTGATAATGATAGGATCCTATTTCATTGGAGCCTATTTGTTCTAAAACTGAGGAAGCGTGATGCTGTTGATTAAATCCAGCTACGTGACTTTGAGTCGTTGAGAAAACTCGTCAGCCAGATAGGTTTTCTCTTTTACTATTTTCCTTAAGATTTGGGCTGCTCGCCAAATGTCTTCGAAGCGTAGGAATAGAGGTGAAAAGCCGAAGCGTACAATATCGGGGTTGCGAAAATCTACCACTACGCCAGCCTTGTTCAGGGCGCGGCAGATGCAATAGGCATCTGGGTGTGAGAACGCGAGTTGTGCTCCTCGTAATGCAGGATCTACCTTGGATTCTAGAGTTAGGCATTGCAGGTCTTCGTCGTTCGTCACTAGATCTAAAAATAGCTCAGCTAAAGCATGGGCTTTTCTATTGATATCGGTGACTGTGATATCCGCGAAGACATCGAGTGCGCTGTCCATTACCGCTAGCGATAGAATTGGTGGTGTCCCGGTGAGGAATTGCGCCACGCCTGGCGCATTTTTGTAATCGGGATCAAAAGTAAATGGCTCGAGATGGCCCATCCAGCCTTGAATAGGTTGTTTTATGGCGCCATGATTTTTTTTGTTCGCGTAGATAAACGCTGGCGCCCCGGGGCCACCATTCAAGTATTTATAGCCACAGCCCACAGCGAAATCAACTTCCCATTTATCCATCTGCAAAGGCAGTACGCCGACACTATGGGATAGGTCCCACACGACAAGTATCCCCCTCGCTTTGGCCAATGATGTAAGCCTTTCAATATCATGCTTGTCGCCGTTGCGAAAATTTACCTGAGTGAGAAACAACGCGGCGACATCTTCATCCAATGCCTGAGTTAGATCAGAGGCCGCGACAGTTTTTAGTTTGCAGCGCGTTGCGCCTAACAGCGTCTCCAAACCCTGAGCCACATACAAGTCGGTGGGGAAATTATCTTCGGTTGAGAGAATGATATTGCGCGAGGGCTGCATTTGTAGAGCGCTGGCGAGGACTTTCAAGAGATTTATTGAAACCGAATCGCAGCAGACGAGCTGCTGCGGCGCAGCGCCAATAAGTTTTGCTATCTTCTCGCCTGCCGTGAATGGCAGATCAATCCATGCGTGTGTATTCCAGCTTGCGATGAGGTCATTGCCCCATTGCTGCTGAACAACTTCCTGCGCACGTTGCTGTGAATTTTTCGTGAGTGGCCCTAGAGAGTTGCCATTAAGATAGATGATATTTGCAGGGATAAGAAATTCACCGCGCTTGGCGGAAAGATGATCGGACTGATCCAGTTCTTTTATTTCCTCAGGCGAGGTGCTAGAAATATTCATTGAGTAAATCTAATAGTTGGCGATAGGCGAGGGTGTCCGGATGAGCCCAGTCGAAATGACTCGCTCCACTGCTGATAATTGTCCTCGCTCCTGGCAGCGTCGCCTGTGTGAGTGGAACAATCTCGTCATTATCTCCAGCAAGTAGCACTGTGTTTTCATGCAGACCATGATTGCCTGGGTTAGCATCGAAGTACTCTTGTGCACGCTCGACAACGTCGCCGCCCATGAATACAGGTGTCGCAGCCTGACAGGTATTGCTGCCCGCTGCGTAACTCACCACATCGGAAATGGCAGCCAGCCCTACAATTAAATCAGGCTGTAGTTCAAGAAGTTCAGATTGAGCGCCCGCAAGCAAGGCAAGGTGGCCGCCTGCTGAGTGTCCTAGAATCGCCAATTTTTCTGACTCTATGCCGTCTATATCGTTCAGGCTATTAATGCCGGCGATGATATCTTCAAAGGTTCCCGGCCAGGCGCCGCCTTCATCGCCGGTACGACGATATTCCAAAGACCAGACTGCGAATCCGGCATCTGCAAGTGCAGAACTCAGGCCGTGGCTGTAGGTGATGTCGAACTGATTCAGCCAGCAGCCCCCGTGAATTAGAACGAGGCTTGCACGAGCAGGAATCGTTGCAGGCAACCAGAGTTGACCGAACTGAAATTGATTCTCGCCGTAGCTGTGTGTGAGGTCAGCCTCTCGATATGGGACCGCAAGTACATCGGAGAAACTAACATTAGTTAGCTCAGTCTCCGCAGATAGGGCCAGCTCAGCTGAGAGTAAAATGAATAAGAACGCTGCGACACATAGAAGTCTGATCATAGTAATTCAAATTTATCAGAAGTGAGCCCACTAGGTCACTGAATGATTTAGCATTAAGTCTGAGTTCAGCATGGCGAACCTATGATCTGATCAAACCCATGAATCTTGTAACAGCTTCATGGCTACAGTGTTTGCTAAGCCATTCGCTCTTCACTATCTGAGCCTAGAGGCTCTGCGCTATCACTGGAGAGATTTGACGATATGAAATTCAAGATACTAAGCATGGCATTCATCCTGGGGTCCACAGCCTCATTCGCGCAGGCAGATGAAGAGGATGAACACGAGAACGAACACAGAGATGAATCTCCGTCCTATTCCTACCTAGAGATTAGTTCTATTGGTTACGATATGGACTTCGGCGGTATCGATGTCGAGCCTGATGGTTATAAGGTTAAGCTGTCGCTCGCTCTTGGAGATAGTCTCTTCGGTGTGATCGACAGAAGCAATTCAGATGGGAGTTTTTCCGGGGCGAATTACGATTTCGATACCCAGGGTTATGGCTTTGGCCTTCGCGGAGACAGCTGGTTTGCCAGCTACACCTATAATATCTGGGAGTTTAGCAATAATGAGTTCGATGTAGATACCTTACGCCTCGGTTTTCGTGATAACTGGACAGACAGGCTTGAATTTAATGCCAGTTATTCCTGGAATAACATCGAGGATGCCGACAACGATGACGGTTTTCAGGTGGGGTTCCTGTATAGACTAGGAGGGAATTTTCACTTAGTGGCGGAGTACGAAACCATAGGCGGCGATCTGGATATCGATACTCTAACAGCGGGCATTCGACTTACTTTTTAGTAGTGTTTCAGTGCCACATCGTCAAATATTTCTAGTTTAGGGGCAAGAAAAAAAGGAGTGCGATCTTTAGAATCGCACTCCTTTTTATTTGTAGGCTTTTAAGTTCGTTAGAACCAAGTGGCCTAAGCGCTAATAGCGCGCTTCACCAGATTTTGCATCAATGGAATTTTAAATCCATTGTGAGCTAGTGCGCGAGCGCCATCCGTTGCCATCGCGGCGACAGATTCTGCAGTAGCAGCATTCTTCGCCTGGCCTCGAATTGCATTCTCCACGTTAGTCACGCGGCGTGGTGTGCACTGTACTGCTCCACAAACGATGCGGGAATCTTCCACAACACCACCGCTAACCTTGAAGGCCGCCGCAATGTTAACCAGAGAGAAATCCCATACGTTTCTGTCTGCAACTTTCTCGAAGTAGAACGAGGCATTGGCCCAAGTGTTTGGAATTCTTACCGCAGTTAGAATTTCACCTGTGCGCAGCGCAGTCGTGCTCAAAATATCGTTAGCTGGGCCAACGAAGTAGTCTTGGGCTGCAAGCGTGCGTTCACCGCTAACACTACGAATGACCATGGTGGCATCCAGCGCAACTAGAGCAGGGGCAGTATCTGATGGGCTAGCAGCAACACAGCGGCTAGCTTCAAACAACGAGTGATCACGGTTCATGCCCTGAGGCGTGTCCGCGTAGCACAGGTTACCGCCAGCTCGATAGCAGGACAGACCGCGGCGGTAATACCAGCAACGAACGTCTTGTGAGACATTGCCGCCAAGTGTGCCTATGTTACGAATCTGTGGGCTTGCGACTACGCCAGCAGCTTGGGATAACAAGGAGAACTTATCCTGGATAACGCTGTTTGTGGCCACTTCTGTGATTGTAGTAAGAGCACCGATTTCAATACCGTCCGCAGTTTCGCGAACTCCCCGGAGTGATTCGATAGCACTCAGGTCGATCAATGCATCAGCATCTTTTGCTCTATCTTTTAACCAGCCATAAGTATCCTGGCCGCCCCCAACTAACCATCCTCTATCGGCGAGCCGATCGGCTAGTGCTAGGGCATCTTCTACCTGCACCGGTTGGTACAGTTCCATATTGGGCATTACGTCATGAGATGGCATAGATAACCTCTAGAAAGTGTTAGTTTTAAGGGACTTGGTGCTGTAAGTATTACCAGCCAAGTGATTAACGATCATATCCGTCGTGGTCGGTGTCGAGTTGAACAGGTGACCGTCTAGTGCGTCAGATATGGCGCTTGCCAATGCCGCAGCAGATGCGCCTTGCGTTGGTTCACCAATGCCTCGTCCTCCGGTTGGATTCTGAGGGTCGGGAATATTCACGGCGCCCATCTTTGTATTCAGATTTACATCCAAATAAGTCGGTGGCTTGTTCTGGTACAGGCCAGTATTAGCTGGCAGACCATTCTGTGGATCGTAGACGTGACGCTCGAGAGCCGTCATACCTACACCCCAGACGGCGCCACCGCGCATGGCGTTGTCGAAGTTCTTCGGATGTACCACGGTGCCACAGTCGGCGATCGCGGTGTAATCCAAGATCTCGAATTTGCCCGTGTCTTTGTCCATTTCGATTTCGCAGAAACCGACAACGACGCCAGGGGGTTGGCCCTGGCCAGGAATATTATCCTTAGCTACGCCGATCAATCCGCTGCCAGCAAGGCCTTGAACAGCAAGCTGAGTTAATGGATTGATATCGTCAGGAAATTCCTGCCCGCTATACTTTCCACCAAGCTCCATTGCGCGCTGTGCAGCCTGTGCATAGGTTAATCCAATGCTGGAATCGCTGCTCTGATACACGCGCTCGTCACCGATCACATAATCATTCGCTGAACCACCGAGATCGTTCGCTGCGATTTCCTTAAGCTTGGTGATTGCGTCCTGTGCCGCTACCCAGTTAGTTCGAGTATGGGTGAAGATAGTATTAGAACCGCCCTGACCAGAACTGTGGGGCAAATGCTTGTCCGATCTGCCGTGGACAATCTCGCAACGTTCCCAAGGAATTTGAAGAGCCTCCGCTGCAGCACGACAGGTGCCCGCGTAGGAATACGTTCCGAGGTTGCCGACACCACTGTGGATAAACAATCTGCCGTCTGGCGCGATGCGCAAGAGTCCGTCATAGCCTCTGCCGCCTGCACCGTGATAGCCGATGCCTACGCCAATGCCGCGAACCTTGCTGCCATTCCCTTTAGGCAGGGCGAGCTTCTCATCCCAACCGAATGTGCGCGCGCCCTGATCTAGAGCTTCGCGTACGAATGCGCTGGTAACAGGGCCTTGACTGCCGCCTTCAAAACCGTCGCTGTCCAGTACGTTAACCTTGCGGAATGCTACCCGATCCATGTCGATCGCTCTTGCGATTTTGTCTGTCATTGGCGCGAGTACCGACGCCATTTCGTTCTGACCCGGTCCGCGCTGTGCGCCGCGAGGAGTTGTGTTGGTATAAACGGAAATACCACGATAACGCATGTTCTCTGGCTGATAAGCTACGGTGACGTGCTGTGCCGAAGAGTTGCCGCTACCGCCGCCAGTGGCGCCGCCATCGTTCACGATAACTAGGTCAACAGCAGTTACCTTGCCGTTATCCTTAACGCCTACCTTGATCCAACCTTGCATGCCGGAGCGCGCTGAGCCGATGTAAAATTCTTGCTCACGGGTGATACGCAGTTGCACTGGACGATTAAGAACACGTGCGAAGTTGCCGGTAATTGCCATGAACGGGTAAGGACCGATCTTGGAACCAAATCCACCACCTGTGGCTTCATTGATAAATACCAAATCTGCCAAATCGATGCCTAACATGCGGGCAAGACCGGCGTTGTTTGCACTCTGACTCTGCGAAGAACCATGGAAATAGCATTTGCCATTTTCCCAGTAAGCCATGCCTGTTCTAGCTTCGAGAGAATGGTGCGCGTAACCGATTGTGACGAATGGCTCTTCGATGATATGTGTCGCTTCTGCGAAACCAGCATCAAGGTCGCCGAAAGCCCATTCGGTAGTGAACTCGCCACCGACTGGCTCACTGCCCGACTTGATCGCGTCGATAGCAGATTGTGGCCACTTGATGTCGCGAATTTCAGCACCTACGATAGGCGCGCCTTCGGGCCCTTCTTCACTGGTCCTGACGAGCACGTTTCCCTCGGGGTAGGCATTGCTGCCGCCGGGGCTAAGGCTCTCGATAGGGTCGACGACGAAATCGCGGCGCTCGAAGTCAATGCGAATCTTGTCGATAGCAGACTCGGCAATCTCTTCAGATATCGCGGCGACCGCTAAAATTGGCTGGCCGACGTAAGTTACATACTCCGATGCTAGTGCCGGATTTCCCGGAGGAGCGACAGGGGGTAAGTCGTCAGCGGTGAAAACACCGATAACACCGTCCATTCGCAGTGCTTCAGAGGTGTCTATATTTACTACTCGCCCACTTGGCATGGGGCTGGTTAGTAAACGGGCGAAGACCATGCCTTCTCGCTTGTAGTCTTCGGCGTACTTAATCTCACCAGTTACCTTGCCGGCTACATCTGGTGGTATGAAATCTTTACCTATATGAGTACTCATGCTAATTGCCCCGAGGCGCGCATCACGCCATTAAGATAATGTTCATAAGCTCCACAGCGGCAGAGATTTCCTGACATAGCTGCGGCGGCCTCTAATTTGGTTGGGCGTGGGTTGCTGTTGAGCAAGGCCACTGCGGACATCACCTGACCCGGCGTGCAAAATCCACACTGGGGAGAGTTCTCTGCAATGAATGCCTGCTGCACAGCATGCAATGTGCCATCGCTGTCCTTAATGCCTTCGATGGATACGACTTCCTTGCCTTTCACATTTTGCGTTAGCACTGAGCATGCGTAATTTGGTACGCCGTTGATCAATACCGTACAAGCGCCACATTCGCCGCGGTTACAACCGATCTTGGTGCCGGTCATATTGAGCTTGTAGCGTAGGGTATTGGCTAGCGTTTCCGTTGGAAGTACATCAACGCGTCGTTCGCGACCGTTAACGTTGAGTGTTATCAAGCGTTCCGCAGAAGATTGTCCAGATTGGGCATTCGCTGCGAGGTAAATTCCCGTGCCAGTTGTAGCGGCGGCACCTGAGAAGATAACTCCCTTGATAAAACGTCTGCGTGTTAGTTTGGAATTCACTGACATTGCTCCGTTTTTTGTTGTATTTGGGTGCATGCTAAATCCTTACAATTTGCATGCTTATTTTTCACGATTTTAGCTACTATCGAGGCTATTAGTTTTCGCCGTAAAAAGCAACAAGTCCACAGAGCCCTATCCCCCGCAAAGGCCCGAAATACGAGACCTTACTAGTGACTGCTCGGCAAAAATCACACACTGTTACAATATCCAGGTGTTAGCTGCATGGCTTCGATTCAGATTGAGGAATCCTAGGCCGCACAGTCGTAGAATTGATCTTGCTATATGCACATCGCTGGATTAGCTTTCCTATACTTGCACCGCCGTGTTGTAGGTCGTCCAGCCACCCAAAATTCATCCCGTAGCAGCTTGGAACTAGCGTATGAAACACCTAATTTTGTCTTTTTTGATCGGGTTTGCCTGCCAAACATCCGTCAACGCTCAAAGTAGTGGTTTCTCAGAGGCAATGATTACAGTCGCCGAATTGAGTGATTTTGAGCGCACCTCCACATTTGCCGAGGTCCTGTCGGTCGTTGATGCGCTGCAGGCGAGCAGTGATTTAGTGCATAGGGAAACGCTAGTAACAAGTTTGGAAGGCAAAAATGTACCGTTACTGGTGCTGGCCGATCCCTTGGTGCGAACGCCCGAGGAGGCTAGAGATTCGGGTAAGTTGGTGGTCTACATACAAGGCAATATTCATGGGGGAGAAGTTGAGGGAAAGGAAGCTAGTTTAATCGCGATGCGGGAAATATTATACGGCGACAAACAACATCTCTTAGAAAACCAAATACTTCTGTTCCTGCCAGTCTACAACTCTGATGGCAATGATCAGATGAGCGATGACTCGCGCCCCTCGCAAGAAATGAGTCCACTGCTTGCGGGTCAGCGCACCGCCCACGGCTATGACCTCAACCGAGATGGCATGATTATCGATACCATCGAAACAGCAGCGCTGTATAAGAACCTAATCCAGCGCTGGGATCCGGATCTATTAGTGGACCTACACACAACCAACGGTACATGGCATGGTTACTCGCTCACCTACGCTCCTTCTTACCATACGGCGGGGGACGCTGCTCCATCAGACTACACTAGCGACGTGATGCTGCCTGCGATACGTCAGTCTATTAAAGAGAAATTCAACTTGGACTTTAATTGGTATGGCGGATTCGATTATCGAGATTGGCCACCGACTGAATTGCGAACCTATCATCATGCACCTCGCTACCTAACAAATAATATGGGTTTGAGAAATCGAATGGCCATATTGAGCGAGACGTTTGCACATGACCGGTTTTACAAAAGAGTTCACGCGGCGAATGCCTTCGTCAACGAAATACTCGAGTACTCGAACAGGCATGCTGGCGAGATTCGAGACATAAACCGTCAGGCTGATGCGCGAGTCGTGGAGCAAATAGAGAAAAACGCAGGCAACTATCAGAATGGAGTTCAGTTCGAAATGGTGGCGTTGGAAGAGCCGCTGGACTTGCTGAGTTACAAATATATTCCCTTTACCGCTGACGATGGTAGCCAGAAATTCGTGCGTAGCTCGGAGATTGTCGAGATAAAGGGGGTGAAAAATTTCAACGCCTTCGAGGCAATAAAACTGGCTACAGTGCCCGTAGCATATGTGTTTTCAGCGGAACTCGAAGTGCTTGCTGGCAAATTAGACCAGCACGGAATTCAGGTGAGCAGGCTGGAGCAAGTTCAGGACTTCAGAGGGGAGAGTTTCAAGGTTGTAGAGATAGAAAAGCAAAACTTCGTGCAGAACAATCATAGAAACTCGCGCTTACTGGGAGCGTTCGAGCCTGAGAGCAAGAGTTTCTCGGCAGGGGACTATTATGTGGCTATGGATAACCGGCTAGCGAATTTAATTTTCTATCTATTAGAGCCCGAGGCTGACGATGGATTGGCTTACTGGAATATGTTTGATATTTATTTGGAACGAGAGTTAGAAAACGCGAGCGTGGTCGACTATCCAGTGTTCAAGGTCCTAGTTAGGTAGGTCTTAGTCAGATGAGCTCGTGTTTCGGTTTCCATTGATTAGTTTCTATTAAACAATACGCTGTACGGTCCGACACCGCCGCGATCGACAACCAAATGTTGGTAGGCGGACTGCGGTCCAGAGGTGCGCACATAGCTTGTGGTGCCTAAGGATTTCACATCGGCACGATAGCGTCCATGTAGGTATTGGCTTAGCTCGATAGCTGTCACCTCGCCATTCTCATCCCTATCTGCATAACCCTCCCGAATCGCCTCGTCGAAGAAGACAGAGAGATACCCTCCAGCTTGGAACTTAAAAGCGACCTGTGAGGTGACGTCTTCTTCGGAGGAGAACAGACCCATGCGACCGGGACGGGAAACGATATCCTTGGAGAAACCACCGCTAAAACAAGAGTCCATCACCAATAAAATTGTGCCGGCGTTGCTGTCTTCGAGCAGGGCGGCTAACTCATCATCCAGCATCGGGCCATCGTAGAGTTCGATGGTTTCATCCATTCCGTCAGGATCGGAGCTATTTGGTCCAGCTGCCCGCGGCACTCTGTCGCCGTGTCCCGAATAGAAAATCACTAGGGTATCGTCGGCGCCGATGTCTGCATTGATACTGTTCAGGGCTGCGCGGAAATTCTCTCCAGTGGCGTCGTCGTTGAGCAGGGTATAGGCATTTTCTGCATTCATTCCGGCGCCAGCGAGCAGTGCATCGCGAGCTCGGATCGCATCTTGATCTGTTAAATCCAGATCATTGCCTGTGCCGGGATAGTCGGCTATTCCAGCGAATATGCCATAGACTTGCGACCCAAAAGCGCCAGTGGAGGGAGCCGAGCTGAGCGCATCGCCGGGGCGAACCGCGAGCTGATAGTCGCCAGTTTCGCCGCTACTATAGGATGATACGAGAATGCGATAGCGACCTGATTCTTGCAGGGTCAGCTGCAACTGCGACTGATCCGTGCTGCCTTGATAGTCATCGTTCTCGAATAATTCGCCGGCAGGTGTCTGTAAAGCGAGTACGGTATCGAAATCACTGGCCGTAAGGTCGACAACAATAGTCTCGCCGCTATTGCCGGTAAAGAAAAAGCTGTCTTGAAATCCATCGTTCTCTGCGATTTGATCGCCGTCAACTAAATCGCCAGATACGGAGTCACCAAGGCGTAGGCTATCGGTAGCCACTGCCGAGCTAGCGCCTCCTGACTGTTCAGTTATTTCCGCGATGTTAAGCCGGTATTCGCCGGTTTCTCCGCCTGCGAAAGAGCTAACGACTACTTCATAGTTTCCCGCCTCGGGCAGAGTTACTTCGATTCGACTATTCGAGCCATCAGTATCATCATTGGTCAATGCTTCTCCATTTGGCTGTCGTAGAATCAAATAAGCATCGAATTCATCCGAGCGTAGATCGAGTGTTACGGATTGACCAGGCCGACCTTCGAAATCATAGCTGTCAAAGTACTCACCATCGGTGAATATTTCGTCCTCAATCATTAGTACGCCACTAATTTGCTGGTTCAAGGATTCCAACGGTCTTTCGTCGGTGGTGATTTCCAATGTGTAGCCGCCACTTTCTGCCTCTGCATAACTCGACACGATTACTTCATAGGTGCCGGTTTCGGTTCGTGGAATAGAAACTAATGAGCGATCGAAACTCTCTTCATAGTCGTCGTTGCTGAATTCTTCGCCATTAGGGCCGAGAATTGTGAGGAAAGTATCGAACTCGCCCGAGCGCAGATCAATAATCGTGGAGTCGCCTCGGTCGGCTATGAAGGTGTAGCTGTCGCTATAACTGCCATTAATCCTGGTGTCGTCGCCCTCGCGGAGGCTGCCGCGTTCGAAGCGCCCACCAAGCACAACGTTGGAACCAGATAGTAGGCGGATTGAGTCCTGCTCGAATAGATCGCGGCAGTCATCGGCATCATGAAACATGTCTGTGTCTAAGAGCATTGCCGCCATGTTACGCCCGGCGAAACGTGGATCATCGCACTGACCGTCGAAGGCCCAGGTACTGCTATTGTCCCCGAAGTCTATGCCGCCATCTCTGCTAGACGGGCTGTCTTCTATGAGGTTGATAGATCCAGCTAGGAATAGCTCGCGGCAATCACTGGCGTCATGGAGTCGGTCATCTTCCAGAAGAGTCGCGGCCGTTCCTTCGCCGACAAAACGAGGATCGTCACACTGTCCATCATTTGCCCAAGTGCTGCTGTCATCTCCGAAGTCGATGCCAGCATTGCTAGCTGTTGGATTGCTGTCTACTAGGTAAATGGAACCAGCAATAAAGAGAGTTCTGCAATCGCTGGAGTCGTGCAGGCGGTCAGTCTCGGCCAGATCGGATGCCATGCCATTCCCAGCGAAGCGAGGATCGTCGCATTCCTGATCATTCGCCCAGTTGCTCGTGTCGTCGCCAAAATTGATGGAAGACGCAGCCGATTGTGCATAGGTGTTTGATGCAAGACACGCAATAAGGAGCCCCATGGCGAGTGTGCAGTTTCGCAAGGTGCTTACTTCATGGCAACCCAGTGAATTTTCCAATTTGATCATTGTGGTAGTGCCTTTAGCTTTGTTTGCTTAGTGTCTTCTTAAGGTATTGCCCCGTATATGACTTCTTCACTTTCGCTACGTCTTCGGGCGTGCCTTCGGCGATTATAAAGCCGCCTCCACTGCCGCCTTCCGGACCTAAGTCGACGACCCAATCTGCGGTCTTTACGACGTCTAGATTGTGTTCAATGACTACGATGGTATTGCCTGCGTCACGAAGATGATGAAGCACTTTGAGCAGTTGCCGGATGTCTTGAAAATGCAGTCCCGTCGTCGGTTCATCGAGAATGTATAGAGTCTTTCCAGTGTCTCGCTTGGAGAGTTCTCGCGACAGCTTGACGCGCTGTGCCTCACCGCCGGAGAGTGTGGTCGCTGCCTGTCCTAGACAGATGTAGGACAGGCCTACCTCCATGAGCGTCTGAAGCTTACGTGATATAGCTGGCACGGCATCGAAAAACACGCGCGCGTCTTCGATGGTCATATTTAATACTTCGTTGATGTTCTTACCCTTGTACTTCACCTCTAGGGTTTCGCGGTTGTAGCGCTTGCTACGGCAAACCTCGCAGGCCACATAGACATCCGGCAGGAAATGCATCTCGACTTTAACTAAGCCGTCTCCCTGGCAGGCCTCACAGCGGCCGCCTTTTACATTGAAGCTGAAGCGACCCGGTTTGTAGCCGCGTGTTCGCGCCTCTTGGGTGCCTGCAAAGAGCTCTCTCACGGGAGTAAAGATGCCAGTATAGGTTGCTGGATTCGAGCGCGGCGTTCTGCCGATCGGACTTTGATCTATGTCTACGACCTTGTCTAACTGGTCCAGCCCTACAATCTCTTCATAGGGTGATGGATTGAGAGTAGTAGCCTTGTTCAATTTCGTAGCGGTGATCGGGTAGAGTGTGTTGTTGACCAGTGTAGATTTCCCCGATCCAGATACGCCGGTGACGCAGGTGAATAGCCCTAGGGGAATTGTTAGGTCTACCTTCTGCAGATTATTGCCGGTCGCGCCTTTTAGCGTGAGCAGCTTCTTGTCGTCGTAGGGAACGCGAATCTTCGGTATATCAATTTTTTCTACACCGGAGAGAAATTTACCGGTGAGGGATTTTTCCGATTTCATGATGTCCGCAAGCGTGCCCTCAGCGACAATTTCACCGCCGTGCACGCCCGCGCCAGGACCGATGTCGATGATGTGGTCCGCGCTAGCGATCGCCTCTTCGTCGTGTTCCACCACGATCACCGTATTGCCTAGATCGCGCAGGTGGAAGAGAGTATCAAGAAGGCGGCTATTATCGCGTTGATGCAGGCCAATGGAGGGCTCATCTAGAATATACATCACTCCGACCAGGCCAGCGCCAATCTGGCTGGCCAGGCGAATGCGTTGCGCCTCGCCACCAGAGAGCGTGTCTGCGCTGCGATTGAGTGTTAGGTAATTCAGTCCCACATCGACCAAGAACTTCAGGCGATCCTGCAGCTCCTTTAGAATCTTCTCCGCGATTTGGGCACGGGTGCCAGAGAGTTTGAGTTTCTTGAAATAATCGGCCGACTGCTCAACTGTCATTGCGGTGATGCTGGGCAGGTTTAATCCCTTGATTAGTACGTGCCGGGCATCTTTCCTCAGACGCGTGCCACTGCAGTCCGGGCAGGATTGCGAGCTAAGGTATTTGGCTAGTTCCTCGCGCACATAGTTCGACTCCGTCTCACGGTAGCGACGATCCATGTTGGGCAAGATGCCTTCGAAGGGGTAGCTGCGCGTGATCGTATCGCCACGATCGTTCACATAGTGAAAATCGATGACATCTTTGCCACTTCCTCTGAGGATGAAATTCTGGTGCTTCTTAGAAAGCTTCTTAAAAGGTGTCTCAACGGTGAAGCCGTAGTGAGCAGCCAGGGAGGTGAGCATCTGAAAATAGTAAATGTTACGACGATCCCAGCCACGAATTGCACCCTCGGCGAGAGCCAATGTCTCGTCGGTGATGATGCGACTCTCGTCGAAAAACTGTTTTACGCCCAGGCCATCGCAGGTGGAGCAGGCGCCGGCTGGGTTGTTGAATGAGAATAACCTCGGTTCTAACTCCGAGATGCTGTGTCCGCATTGCGGGCAGGCAAACAGGGAAGAGAACACGAGATCATCTTGCGGTTTTTCGCCATCTTCACTGGTAATACTAACCAGCGCTAAGCCGTCGGCTAATTGAACGGCGGTCTCGAAGCTCTCTGCGAGGCGCTGCTCCAGGCCCGGCTTGATTTTAAGGCGATCGACCACCACGTCGATGGAGTGCTTCTTGTTCTTCTCCAGCTCCGGTGGATATTCTATTTCACACACCAGTCCATCAACTCTAGCGCGTATGAAGCCGCTGCTGTTCAACTCGCTGAAGACGTGAAGGTGCTCTCCTTTGCGTTCGCGGATGATAGGCGCGAGCACCATAATGCGGCTGCCTTCGGGAAGGGCCATGACCTTGTCCACCATCTGGCTGACGGTTTGGGCCTGTAGCTTAATATTGTGCTCTGGACAGTGCGGTTCTCCCACGCGGGCGAAGAGTAGTCGCAGGTAATCGTAAATCTCGGTAATCGTGCCCACTGTAGAGCGTGGATTGTGAGACGTGGACTTTTGCTCGATGGAAATCGCGGGTGACAGACCCTCGATATGATCGATATCCGGTTTTTCCATCATCGATAGGAACTGGCGCGCATAGGTCGAAAGCGACTCGACATAGCGGCGCTGGCCCTCTGCATATAGGGTGTCGAATGCCAGTGATGACTTGCCGGAGCCGGACAGCCCCGTGATGACTACGAGCTTATCGCGGGGGATAGTGAGGTTAATGTTCTTTAGATTATGGGTGCGTGCACCCCGTACGACAATCGAATCCATGACTCACTCACTGCGGTAGGCGGAACCGACCATTATCGACAATTACGCAGGCAGGAGTAAAGGACAGCTTGCGGATTAAAGCAATGAAGTTTATTTCGGCGAAAATTTCTAATGAGTGCGGGCTTGATATACACTTAGTGCGAAGTTCTGGATCAATTTCAGGCTCCAAATTAACAGCGATGCAGCACCTACTTATGTAAGTCCTAATTCAGGCTCTAAACTGGGTAATAATCGTGATACAACGGGTTTAGTCGGGGAGACAGATAGTGGCAAGTCGAGGTGTAAATAAAGTTATTCTGGTTGGAAACGCAGGCAACGATCCGGAGTTCAGGGTCATGCCAAACGGCAATGGGGTGGCGAATGTCTCTCTCGCGACCAGCGAAACTTGGAAGGATAAGACTACAGGTGAGCAGCAGGAAAAAACTGAATGGCACCGGGTGATTTTCTTCAACCGCCTTGCCGAGATCGTAGAGCAATACATAAAGAAGGGCAGCAAGCTGTATATAGAGGGTCGCCTGCAGACTAGATCTTGGGAACAGGACGGTGTTAAACGCTATACCACTGAAATCGTTGCCTCAGAGATGCAGATGCTAGACTCGCGCGGCGGCGGAAACGCTGGTGACAACTCATTTGGTCAATCTCAGGGTCAACCTCAGAGCGAAGGTCAGTATCAGGGCAGTGGAGCTCCTGCGTCTAGGTCTACATCTACATCTGCAGCGCCACAAGCGGCTCCTGCAAACTTCGACAACTTCGACGACGATATACCTTTCTAGGGATTTTCGGATCCTTGTCTAACTTCTCTTGGGCTGTCTGCCGCAACGGTGGGACGGCCTAAATAGTTGAAATTCAACTCTCTCGGTTTGGCTCTAGCCCAGCTTCTGCTTGACTCGAGCCACGTTTGATCAGACTCTACCACCTAGATATTTAACTACGATCTCTAACAACGTATTTTATTAACGGAAGTCACTCAGTAGTGAAGTTGTTCTTAGTAGGAGCGAATAGTCCAGCAGGCAAAGGCCTGATCGAAATTTTGCGGAAAAACAAGATTCGTTTCCTCGCGCCTGCCGATAAGAACTTCGACCTGGTCAACGCGGGTTCAATCGCCAAGATGATCACCGACTTTGCCCCTACTCAGTTGATTAACATGGCTGACTTTATCTCCAGAAACCACAGCGCGCTAAAGCGGGCAGAGTCCTCCGAGCAGCGCTGTGAACGAATCAATGCACTGCTGCCTGCTATGCTGGCCCAGATCTGCAATCAGCTCGATATTCCGATGCTGCACCTTTCCAACTGTTATGTGTTCGATGGTGAGAAAAAACTGGGGTACAACGAGAATGACGAAACAAACCCTAAGGGCGTCTACGGCTATTACACACTGGCCGGCGAGCAGGCCGTAAGAGATCATCCTAAACATATAATCATGCGATCAGGTTGGCTCTTCGGTAAGCACAAAATAGGCCTAATCAAATCCTGGATTCATTCGATCAAGAAGCACAAGGGTGAATCGACCGTTTGGCGGCGCAGGTTTAGTCCTACGTCAACGACTGATATTGCCTCAGCGATATTGGCGGTCGCACAGCAAGTTGACTGTGACGCGAATGTCTGGGGTACCTATCATTACAGTGGATTGGAGATTAAGAAGGAAATCGAATTCGCTAGGCAGGTCCTCAAGTACGCTGCAAATCACGACGAAGAAATCTATCAGTTGCTTGACAACACTAAGATTCGCGAAAATCTGCCGCGGCTGCCGGAACTACCTAACTCTACGCTTTCCAGTAAGAAAATATTCGATACTTTTGGCATTAAGCAGAAGTCCTGGCACGGAGATTTGAAGGAGACCATTAAGACGCTGTATGTAGGTCGTCTTCGAACTGAGCGAGACGAATCAGAGAGTGATATCACCTTATGACTATCTATCCTTTGAGCATAAGTTAAGACATGTCATTGACCCCAATTGATACAGCCCTTGAACAACTGCGGCCGTTGTTACCATTGATAACTGAGCAAGAAAGCGTGCTTCTAGAGCAGGCGGCAGGCAGAGTCTTGGCGGATGATTGTGTGTCACCAATTGATGTTCCTCCACACTGCAATAGCGCGATGGACGGCTATGCTCTGAAAAGCACCGATCTAGAGTCTGGAAATATTCAGCTGAAGATTACTCAGAGAATTGCAGCGGGCGAAGTAGGCCGGCAGCTAAACTCGGGCGAGGCCGCGCGTATTTTTACCGGCGCTCCAGTGCCTGAGGGAGCAGATGCGGTGGTGATGCAAGAAAACTGCAAAGCCAGTGGCGATGTCCTTTACGTGCTACAGCAGCATGTAAAACCTGGCGAGAACTTGCGCCTGGCAGGAGACGACATACAAGCGGGCGCGTTGGTGTTGGCAAAGGGTCGCCGGCTAAAGCCGCAAGACATCGGCTTACTTGCCTCAATCGGTTTGGAGTCTGTCAGTGTTATAAGAAGACTGCGAGTGAGTCTGTTAACTACTGGCGATGAATTAGTGCAACCTGGCACTAAACTGAAAGCTGGTCAGATCTACAATTCGAACTATTTCACTCTACATGCGCTATTGAAAAGCTTGCAGGTAGAGGTGCTCGATTGCGGCATAGTGGCGGATGATTTCGAGGGAACCCGGCTAGCGCTCGTGGCTGCAGCTGAGCGCAGTGACTGTGTAATTACCACCGGGGGGGTGTCTGTTGGTGAGGAAGATCATGTAAAGGCTGTGGTTGAGCAGGAAGGTGAACTACAGTTGTGGAAGTTAGCTATAAAGCCGGGCAAGCCTCTGGCCTGCGGCAAGATCGCGACGACTCAATTCTTCGGTCTGCCTGGCAATCCCGTCTCCGCTTTCGTTACTTTCGCATTAGTTGTTCGTCCCTGCCTGCTCCATATGCTGGGCGCCAAGCAAACCGCACCGCATACATTTCAAGTAGCAGCTGGCTTTACAGCTTCTGCTTCAGGCGAGCGACAGGAATATCTGCGTTGTCAGCTAGAGCAAGATGCAGACGGGGTGACTTCCCTGCAGGCACTACGAAATCAAAGCTCAGGTGTGGCTGCGTCGTTAAGCCGGGCAGACGGATTAGGGGTCGTCCCGCCCTATACAGCGGTGACAATCGGAGATAGTCTTGAATTCATTCCCTTTTCAGAACTATTGAACTAATTCTGTGACCTGAACCCTATGTCGATACAGCCTATTAGGCTTTTATTTTTCCCCTTTTGCGTACTGCTGTTAGGCAGTTGTCAAACACCTCCGCTCGAACCGACGCCTAGGGAGTCTCGACCTGCGAACGAAGCGCTCGATATTCGCGTGTTGTCAGATGCCGAGGTTTATTCCGGATCGGGTAGTGCTGATACTAGCCGCATGATACCCGATATCTTGTATGCGGCGTTACAGGCGCTGAGTGAAGATAAGCTGTTAACTCCAGTCGATGATAATGCTCACGGTCGATTCAAGCGCGTGCTCGCTATGGATCCTAAGAATGAACTAGCGTTGGAGGGGCTACAGGACATCGTAGTGCGGTATCTGCAATTGGCGGGGGAATCCATGAATAGGGGCATTTTCGATGAGGCGGAGATACTGTTGGGCAGGGCGCGCTTCGTTGACCCCAGCCATCCGGGAATAGCTACTGCGGCAGAGGCCCTTCGGCTAGAGATGAATTCAAACGACCTCTTTTTCAAACTGGACTATCCAAGCTATTCGGCTCGTTCCGAGCTGGCTCAGGATGAACTCGCTGATATCGCCAGACAGACGAGAGAGCACGAAGCCTTTTTTCTGATCACCGCGCCCAATGATGACCTAGCGAGATGGATGGTGTCGGTGATGCGCGAGGCGGTATCCGGTTATCGGCTGCGTGGGAATATCGAACTCTCGAGTCGTCTCGGCATTCGTCTAAGGATGCCAAACGACGAATAGTCTAGTGTCAGGTCATTGTTTCCCGCTATTTCACTGTTCGAGTGGAAATACACTAAGTTATCCTGAGATGCTAAACTGTGCCTATGTTCTGGACTCTCATGAAAACTAGGCTGGCCTCGGTGTTCTCCTTCTCTGCTGATAGAAGCATGTCTAAGCGTGTAATTCTTACCGGCTTCGGTTTCGTAATCATTTTTATTGTGTTGTTTGGCTTTTATTGGAGTGCCGAGCCTGCTGCTTTCTCTGTGCAGCAGAAGACGGCAGAGAAGCTTGCGTTGGTAGGCAATGACTATGTGGTGGGTAGCACCACAACAGTCGCATTGATAACGGTTGCAGAAACGCTGTTGAATAAACCGGGCGGCTATCTTAGCAACGATGTTTCTCCGCCCGGTCTCTATCTCGACAATATCCCAAGCTGGGAATTCGGGGCCTTAGAACAGGTGCGGGATCTCTCGCGCACATTTCGTGAAAGCTTTAGTCGCTCACAGTATCAATCAACAGAAGATCCTGATCTAATCATCAGTGAACCCAAATTTCATTTCAGCAATGACAGCTGGTTGTTTCCAGCAACGGAAAGCGAATACGGCGAGGCGATAGATCACCTGGATTCGTATTTGGCACGTATTTCTGACCCAGCGAACGCTGACGCTCAATTTTATGCCCGAGCCGACAACCTTGCAGATTGGTTGTTGGCCGTCGAGTCTAGACTCGGTAGTTTGTCGCAGCGGTTAAGCGCGAGCGTTAGGCAGCAACGAGTGAATACGGACACGTCTGGAGAGATGGCTGCTACGCAATCTACGCCGGTGCGCTCCGAGGTATCGGTTAAGACTCCTTGGCTGCAAATTGATGATATTTTCTATGAGGCGCGCGGAGCGACTTGGGCTTTGATGCATTTTCTCCAGGCTGTTGAAGTAGATTTTGAAGATGTATTGGAGGACAAGAATGCGAGCGCAAGTCTTAGCCAGATTATCCGGGAACTAGAGGCGAGCCAGCGATCTATCTTCTTTCCGATTATTCTTAATGGGTCTGGGTTCGGCATATTTGCAAATCACTCCCTTGCCATGGCGAATTACATATCGCGAGCGAATGCCGCCATCATCGATTTGAGAAGCCTGCTTTCACAAGGATAGGCGAGGTAGATTCGGCACGTACATTCAATCCGACCAGAGAGCTACTGAGTCATGATTTTTTCACTGCTGAAAACTTATAGCCGGCTTTTCATTTTCGCGGGTGGTCTGCTGCTGGGCATTCAGGTTCCCAATTTCGTCGATCAGTACGAGCGGCGAATCGATGCGCATTATCTCGAAGTTAGCGCCAATATTAGTGGCTTCCAATCCACTGCTGATCTGCTTTTCTCTGGCGACATGGAAGCGCTAATTGCTTATTACGCGGACAGCAACGACTTGGTATTCGAAAGCGATGCGCAGAGCATACGAAGTATCGTGGCCAGGTATAACCGTATTTCTAATGAGCGAGACGCCCTGTCCGGCAACATCCTTGCCGCGGCGATGCACGTAATTCTTTATGCCGATGATGAGTTTATAGATGAGACCTTCGAACAGTATGGCTATACCGTCCCGCTAAACATGCTCGCCGTTGAGTGGGGCCTGGCTATAGCGTTGCTCCTAACTATCGCCATAGACCTTGGGCTATTCGGTTGTGTAAAGTGTGCAGGACTGATCAATCGTAAGAAGAAAAACCAGTTGAAGAGTCTCTAGCCCTTGAGTTGCGTTTTTTGGGCTAGATAAGAATTACCCTTAATAAGCTGAGTAACTACTTGAGCAGAACAATTTCAATTTCGCAGTACCTGCCCATTCTCCGATGGGGGCGATACTACGACAAAGCGAAGCTGATCGACGACTCTATGGCTGCGGTTATCGTAGCGATAATGTTAGTGCCGCAGGCATTGGCCCTTGCTCTGGTTGCTGGCCTACCACCCCAAGTTGGACTCTACGCAAGTATCTTTGGGCTCGCTATCTATGCGCTCTTTGGCACGAGCAATACGCTTTCTGTTGGCCCAGTCGCCGTGCTTTCATTGATGACAGCCGCCGCTCTGGCAAAACTCGGGATCAGTGATCCCTCACAGCTTGTCGCCGCCGCTATGACTCTGGCATTCCTCTCTGGCGTCTTCTTGTTGCTATTGGGGCTAATGCGTCTCGGTTTCATGGCTAACTTCTTATCCCACCCGGTTATCAGCGCGTTTATCACTGCCAGCGCGATTCTTATCGGACTCAGCCAGGTACAGCATTTGCTGGGTACGACATCGAGCGGCCAGAATATTATTGAGCTGCTTGCTTCCTTGGGCGGTTCGATGGACGAGATCAATTGGATTACCGTGAGTCTTGGCTTGGCTTCCATAGCGATTATCGTTTGGTGTAGAACAGGACTTGCTTCGTTGCTCACCAAGATGGGCTTGGGCGGCAGGCTCGTAACCAGTATCTCTCGAAGCGGCCCTGTCATCGTTGCCTTACTAACAGGTGTGCTCTGCTATGTATTCAGGCTCGATCAGCAGGGTGTACAGTTACTGGGCGTTGTGCCGGCAGGGCTGCCTGGGCTGACAGTTCCTGATTTCTCACTGGGTCTCATTCGCGACCTATTCTGGTCCGCCGTTTTACTTTCCATTATTGGCTTCGTTGAATCAGTTTCGGTAGCCCAAACACTGGCGGCTAAACGTAGGGAACAGATCGAGCTCGATCAAGAATTAATTGGCTTGGGCGCCGCTAATATTGCGGTGTCATTCTCCGGCGGTTTCCCGGTGTGCGGTGGTTTCTCCCGCTCGGTAGTCAATTTCGATGCGGGTGCGGCGACGCCAGCGGCGGGTCTAATGACGGCCGTGCTCATCGCCTGCGTCGCCTTGATGTTCATGCCCATATTGTATTGGCTGCCAAAGGTAGCTCTGGCATCAATAATATTGGTGGCGGTCTATCCGCTCTTAGACTTTTCGGCACTGGGCAAGTCTTGGCAGTATTCGAAAGCCGATTTCGTCGCCGTTTCTATTACCTTGTTTCTGACCTTGTTGGTGGGTGTGGAGATTGGTATTGCCTCTGGGGTGCTAGCCTCGATATTGATGCACCTGTACAAGACTTCGCAGCCGCATGTGGCTGTAATTGGCAGGGTTGCTGGAACTGAGCATTTCAGGAACGTAGAGAGGCATGATGTAGAAACCTTCGATAATATCTTGTCGATCCGCATTGATGAGAGCCTTTACTTCGCGAATACACGTTTCCTTGAAGAGCTTATTTTTAGCCTGATGGCAAAAAAGCCCAAGCTAGAGCACGTAATTTTGATGTGCACCGCCGTGAATGCGGTCGATATGAGTGCGCTGCAGACTTTGGAAAAAATTAACCGGACACTTAGTGAGATCGGCATCAAGCTGCACCTGTCTGAAGTTAAAGGGCCGATAATGGACAAGCTTATAAAAACAACGTTGTTTGCAAACCTTTCTGGCTCGAACTACCTGAGTCATAACCTCGCTGTCGAAGACTTGAAGGATCATGAGTTGCCACTGTCTGGACTATGACGATTTTTAGAAGAACAGCAGGGCGGCGTACGAGGATTTTTTCATGACGATCTGGGTCGACGCCGATGCATGTCCAAAGGCTATAAAGGCGATTCTATTTCGCGCGGCCGAACGCACTGGAGTGCTTCTATGCCTGATTGCGAATCAAGCCATGCAGACGCCTCCTTTTAAAAACATCACAGCGATTCAGGTCGGTCAGGGATTCGATGTCGCCGACGATGAGATCGTGCGTAGGGTGCAGCAGGATGATTTGGTAATCACTAGTGATATTCCCTTAGCGGATGAGTTGATAACCAAGGGTGCGCAAGTTTTGAGTCCGCGTGGAGAGATGTTTTCTGCAAGCAGCATCAAGGCGAAGCTCAATATGCGAGACTTCATGGACACTATGCGCAGCAGTGGTATTCATACTGGCGGCCCCGCTCAAATGAGCGAGACCGATAAGAGAGAGTTCGCTAACGCGCTAGATCGATATCTAACGCGGTATGGCAAAGAGTTATAACTTCACTACCATCTTGCCGAAATTCTCGCCGTTAAAAAGACCGAGGAATGCATCAACCGCATTATCGATGCCCTCGAATACAGTTTCTCGACTCTTCACTTTTCCGTCCGCTATCCATGGAATCATCTCACTCAAGAACTGATCGCGCATCTCGCCGTGATCAGACACGATGAAGCCATTAATGCGAATCTTCTTGCCCACAATCAGCATCAGGTTATTCGGTCCCGGCGCGGGTTCGGCATTATTATAGCTCGCGATCATGCCGCAGGCAGCAATACGGCCATGAGGGTTCATAACTTCGAGCGCAGCCTGTAGATGGTCGCCGCCAACATTCTCAAAATAGACATCTATGCCCTCAGGTGCCGCCTGAGCTAGAGCCTTGCTTATGTCGCCACATGTTTTGTAATTAATGACGGCGTCTACGCCACATTCGTCTAACAGCCACTGCCCCTTTGCATCGCTGCCGACGCTACCAATTACACGGCAGCCCTTGAGCTTTGCGATCTGGCAAACGTTAGCGCCAACGGCACCAGACGCAGCGGAGACGAAAACTGTCTCGCCCTCGATCGGCTCTCCATATTTGAGTAAGCCTACATAGGAGGTTAGACCGGGCATCCCTAGCGTTCCTAGGTAGAGTGAGAGTTGCTCAGGATCGAAAGGGACGACCTTGCTAACAGTGTTCGCCTTTGCGATGAATTTATCTTGCCATGCAGCTCCATTAAGAACGATATCGCCGGCTTGCAGTGAGGGGTCGGCTGATTCAATGACTTCGCCCACAGCACCGCCATACATAACGGAATCGAGAGCGAAAGCCTCTGCATAGACCGCGTTCTCGCGCATGCGACCGCGCATATAAGGGTCAACTGACATGTAGAGGTTTTTAACTAACACCTCGCCGTCGGTTGGCGCAGGTAGTTCAACTTCAACGAGCTTGAAGTTCGCTTTGGTGGGCATGCCGCTAGGGCGGCTGATGAGGTGTATTTGTTTAGCTGTGTGATTGCTCATGATTTACTCTTGGGTAGGATGAGTAGGTGTTTTGGAAATTTAATTATTTTTTGAGCTAGGCCGGACTGATGGCCGCAGCCTTTATCGCGCGGTTTTGCATGAAGACAATGGCGAACAAGATCGCTGCACCTACGAGGTGATAGATGATTGGAAACGGGCTCCACATTAGGAGCGCGGCACTGACTAAAAGTAGAGCAGCTATGCCTGCGTTGATCTTTTCTTCAAGATGCCACTGTAGGATACCTGCAAGGGCATACAATCCCATGCAAGACCATATGAAGACTTCTATGCGCTCCGGCCAGGTTCCCGATATTAGCGGTGAATAGGCGAATAGCACTGGCACTAGATACAGGCCTTTAGCGACTTTCCAACTAGTGAGCCCAGTGGCCATAGGTGGTGTTCCCGCTATCCCGGCTGCGGCAAACGAGGCGAGACACACAGGTGGCGTGACATTACTGTCCTGCGATAACCAGAAGATTATTAGGTGCGCACTCAGCAACATGCCGGTGAGCATTTCGGGTTCCAGCATCTCCTGACGGATAAGCTGTTTCATCTCTAGCGGCATCTCTTGCAGCGCGGTTAGTGGATCACCGCCGAACAGGCTGAGGGTCGCCACTACGTTGGAAGGTAGGTCGCCAGCCTGCAATGCAATGAGCAATTGTGACTGTGAGATCAGGTCAAATATCAGTGGTGCTGAGAGTGTCGCCAATACGATATACGAGGCCGTTACCGGTAAGCCCATACCTAGTACTAGCGAGGCTAGTGCAACTAGAATGAGTGTTATAAGCAGGCTGCCTTGTGCCCACTCTACGATCATCAGCGAGAAGGCGTTGCCCACACCGGTAGTCGTTACAACATTGATTATGATGCCAACGGCCACTAACAGCAGAGCTGTGGACACCATGGTCTTTACGCCCTCGACCGTTGCATCGAATATATCCAGTAGCCGCATTGGTGTAGAAGATAGCCAAGAGGCGCCGATGACGCTGATTATGGCGAATGCGGCTGAGGTCGTTGGAGTTCTGCCTATCACAAGAAAGCTTACCAAAACGATCATCGGTATTATGAAATGCCAGCCTTCTTTTAACACAGTCGAGACTTTCTCCGTATCCTCTGCGGGCGTGAGCTTCAGACCCAGACGCTTTGCTTCGATGCGTACGAAGTAACACACGGTCAGAAAGTAGAGGATAGCCGGTAGGGTAGAGGCGGCGATGATCGTTAAATAGGGGATCTGTGTATAGCTTGCGAGAACGAAGGCGCCGGCTCCCATCACTGGCGGCATTAGCGCGCCACCGGTTGATGCAGCCGCGACAACTCCTGCCGAAAATTTTCCAGGGAATCCTGATTTCTTCATCATCGGAATCGTAATCACACCGGTGGAGACGGTGTTGGCAACAGCTGACCCAGAGACCGAGCCCATCAAGCCGGAGCCGACTACGGCAACCAGTCCTGCGCCGCCGGTGTAGCGACCAGCCAAGCATTGCGCCAGTCGAACTATAAAGTCGCCGGCGCCGGAACGAAGCAAGAATGATCCGAAAATAATGAACATGAAGACAAACGTAGAAGATATCTGCGCGGTGAGTCCGAACATGCCTTCGCTCGTGAAGAAGGTACGATACAGCACAGTCTCGAGGCTGAGACCAGGGAAGGAAAACACGCCTCCAATGTATCGCCCTAGAAATAATATATAGGAGAGGCTGATTAAAATTAGCACAGGCATAAACCAGCCCGTTGTGCGCCGCGTAAATTCTATCGCTAGTCCTATGGCGACTAAGGAAAAGACATAGTCGCTGAGAATATACTCAGTTTCTCGTGCATACAGCGCGTTTTCAAATAGGATCAAATAGGTGGAGGTCGCGACTGCTGTAACAGCGAGGAGGATATTGATCCAGTAGGTGGCTGACTTACGTTGCACAGTAGGCGATTCATTGCCTATGAGCGCGCAGAGCGCACAGAAACCACCGAAGTGAATGGCAGAGAGCCAGAGCTCTGAAATGCTAGCGAATACGTTGCAGTAAATGTGAAATAGGGCGAAGAAAAACGCGGCCCATCGTAGATAGTTAGATTTCATGAACTAATCTACACTCCTTCAGCTTGTTCTGTGATTGGGGTCGTTTCTTCGAGCAGGAGGCGTTCAGGTATTTTCAGCCCCACCTCTCGATAATAACGAACGGCGCCGGGATGGAGAGGGGCGCCTAATCCGTCGATAGCGATCTCGAGACGCATGTCTTTGGTTGCACCGTGAATTTCTTGCAGCGTAGCCAAGTTTTCCCAGATAACTTTTGTTACGTTATAGACGACGTCATCTGGGATGTCAGCACGCGTTACCAAGACGTTAGGCGAACCTATCGTGCGTATTAGCTCATCTTGATTGGGGTAGGTGCCAGCAGGAAGTTCGTACCAAGCCCATAGTGGGTAACGGGCATTTATCTTGTCGAGAGTTTCCTGTGTCCAGTTGAGTACCCTTAAGCGGTCGCCGAGCAAGGCAAAGGCTTGTGTGATCGAGCTGACGGGCGCGCCGGCGGGGATATTCATGCCGACTATGTTGCCATCTTGGATGGCGCTAGTAGTGGGGCCATAGCCCATGTAACCAAGACTCATTTTTTCTTCGTAGTCTATGCCTAGCGTCTCCAGAATAAATCTACCGGTTTGCTCGGCTCCAGAGTTTCTAGCGCCTAGCACATAACGCTCACCGTCTAGGGTGTCTAGATCCATGATCTCACCGGTCGTAGTAAGCTCGGTGAGCAAAACGAAATGTTCGACGTTCTGCCACAGGGCGCTAACACTGCGCATATGGGTTTGCGGTGAACTTACCGGTCCTTCGCCAGTCCATGACCAGGCGCCAAAAGGCCCCTGCAGGATGGCAAACTGAGCCTGATTGTCGCGCAGCAGCTTTACGTTCTCGAGCGAGCCTGCGGAACTAATAGCGGTGAGAGATATACCCTGAGTATCCGAGAGTTGTGAATGCGCGATGGTAGCAAGGGCAACGCCGACAGGATAAAAGGCGCCGCCTGTGGTTGCGGTAGTCAGTATATAGGGACGTGCGCGATTTAATTCATCGCTGCAGGAAGTAAGTAGTACTAAAAACACGAAAGCGAGCGCGCTGTTTTTCATCTTCTTTTTATCGCCAGCGTTCTTTCTAACTAATTGAAATATAGATTAAATAATTATGTGATATCAATCAGAGAACGGCAATTGATGAAACCATATTCCCTGCGAAAGCACAACGTGGGCGGTGCTGGGCAGGTGCATCTCGAATAAGCGCCTAGAGTAATCGTAGAGGATTCTAGTTAACGGGTTGGGCTGGAGAGTTGTACGCCTAGTGATTGGCGAGGGCCACTTTCAATCAGTCCGGTACTGAAGAGGTTAATATCTGACGTTGTTCCGGTAGATGTACTGATTGTGCCTTCGGAAGATGTGCTATAGCTAAAGAAGGGGTTGTAGGATGTCCTTCTCTGTTCTTGGAATTCGCTAAAGGCATTTAATTCCGACTCTGTTAGTTCGTAAGACAGAGCTTCGATCTGTGCCTCGGGCTCAGAAATTGCCTGCATCCGTTCCGGAAAATTGCCACTACTAACCGCCGTGGGATTCGCCCGCCTATCTTCAGCAATTGCGGAACGAGCCTGATTCTGATCAGCGAGCATGTTACTGAGTGCATTGATGACTACATCCATGCGCTCCTCGCTAATATTCAGACTCTTAAGAAAATCTCCATACTGTGCATTCAGGGTAATTATTTCGCTCATTTCCATAGGATCAAAATTGATTAGTTGTTTGAGTGCCGAAATTCGGGGGTCGATATTTGCTGCCCAGTTGCTTGCCTGAAGCTCGCGGTTTAATTGCTGGCGGATTTGGGCTTCGACTTGCTCATAGTATGGGTCTGCTTGTTGCTATGCTAGTGTCATTTGACGCGAGAGAGCGGCAATTTGTCCGTCGCGGTTGTTCAATTCGCTCTGCAGTGACTAGAGTGCTTTGGCGGTCCCTAGTTTCTGGAGACTGTTGTTTTCGATCTGCGTCTGCAATTGGGAATTCTGACGCGCATAGTCGTCGACCTGCTGTGTTAGCAAATTGCTCTGTTGTATTTGGCTATAGCTGAAGCCTCCAACAAGCACGATTGCAGCGAGAAAGAGAGCAATCGATATTTTCATAGCTAGTCCGTTTTCTTATCAGCTCCGAGTGTGTCGCGTACATTACCCGACAGTGGTTTCTCCCCTTCCAATACGCGCACCAAAAGTATTGCGCCAACAAATACGGCGGAGATGGTTGTGATGCCTGTTATCAAGACTATGCGGTAGAACATGGCGATAGTGACGTCGCTAAAATAGAACACGAGCTCGGCAGCTACATTGACTACTACCGTAGCGATCAATAGGGTTATCCAGACTGCATGCTTCATGATTTCTGCCCAGAAAGTCTAAGTTTTACAGGGTTAGCGAGGACTGCTTCAATTTGAGAGTAACAGCAATCCTCGAATGTGACTACTGTCGGTCTCGGTAAAGATGATGACATCGTCGCGATCATCTTTGTTGAGTGTGACGGGAATTATCTCTCCGCTCATGACGCTCTGGCTCAATTCGATTACAGAATCGGCTGTTCTTTCGGCGACAGCGTCTAAGTGGCGATTGCCTCCTATAGCGATGTTTTCGATAACATCAAGAATATTGAATTCGTAGTTGTCGCGTTCTCGAGAATAGTCCAGCGCGCCGAGAAATAAATCGGAATCGGAATCGTTGTCGAGTACGTCCTGGGGTTGAATGCTGTTCAGAAAGAATTGGATCTGATTGCCAGCCATCAGAATTAGATCTTGCTGATCGATGTTGTCGTCCAGGCTGGCAAGGCTGCTAATGGTTTCTTCCTCCAAGCGAGCGTCGTCGAGTTCTCGTTCAATGTTTCGGAAGGTTGATGTCAGACTAATCACCGAAGGAAATTTTAGGTCTATAGTTACCTTGCGCGAGGGTCGGCGTGCGAACCTTTCTCCGTCGTTTGGATAGATGAAGGCTTCTATAGCGATGCTGCCGGAGAGGGCAAGCCAGACGAAGATGTCTCCTACGGAGATGCTTTCAACGCGCCACAGCCAGAGATCCTTTAATCCATCCTCATTCTCATCTTGTAAGAAGGTGCCCAGCACGTTACCGCCCGACCGAAGCACTTGACGAGGCTCTGCGAAGTTCATGCCCAGCTCACTGCCGCCAAAAAGTGAAACCTTGCCGCCTTCTCGAAGTAGTAGGTCATCTATGCCATCGCCGTCTACATCCTCGAGTATCTCTTCGTGGGTAAGGGCCAGAAGTCCGGTCAGGTTGGAGAAATCCAAATTGTCGATATCAAATTCGCCCAGCCTTTCTTCTATCTCCAAAATATTCAGGGAATAGCTCGCCTCATTGGGAAAATAAGCGGCGGCATTTGGGTTGGCGATAAAGACTTTCAATTCTTCTTCCGTGCGAGAAACGAGATCATCGTAGCCATCGCTGTTGACGTCTTTAAGTTCCATCATAGGAATACGAATAGACTGCCCGGTGCGTCGCTCTAGGCTGCCCTCGTTTAGGTTCGTGCGTATGCGCAATTCTGAACGTACGCTTAGAGACGCTTGGTAATCGTAGACTCCGGAGGCATCTCGCTCGTTGCTAATGTGTAGATTGATTACACCCGCGCCAGGAATTAGAAAGTCGTCTATACCGTCGGCATTTATGTCTCTTGAAAAATGCAGACGATTCACACCCTTGCTCAAATAACCATTTAAGTTTGATTTGATGGTCTGCGGCGCTAGCAGTGTTTGATCTTCGACTGACCAGACCAAGACTTCCTTGCCGTCGATCAGCGCAATGATTGCGGTGCTGCCAGTAGCGCCGTACTGTGTGCTTAGATCCCAGCCAATGGACTGACCCGGAAACTCGATGCTGTTATTGCTATCAAAATCGAAGCCATTCTCGGTCTGAAAATAGATATGTAAACCTTTCTCTACTACCGCTATGAGTTCCAGTAGTCCGTCTCCATTGAGATCGGCAACGACGAGATTTTCTGTCTCCAGCGGTAGCTGGAATTCTTGCTGATTGAAATTCAGCTCAGCAGTTTGGGCTACTGTGCAGACAAGCATCAAGCTGATGCTAGAGAACACTTGTATAAATGTTTCTGAGCGAATCATGGTGCCCCCACCAGGAATGTGGTTGCGTTGCCGTGGCGCAGCAATAGGTCGGGCTTGCTGTCCTGATTCAGTTGCAACACCTGAAATTCAAAGACAGTGTTTGGAGAGACATATTCCCAGAAGGGTTGGCTCTGGATAGTCAGGTCTTCGTTGATTTTCTTGGCAGCAAGCGTGCCATTTTCAGTAACAAAGATGGCGTCCTTGCGACCGTCGCCATCGATGTCATATTGCAGTGACATCTGCTCCGACAGGCCGCGCACATTCGCTGCCGAGAAACTTTCGTCGAGCCTGGAATCGGGGCGCCGGTTGAAAAATTGATTCTCGCCTACGTCATCGCTGCCAAACAACAGCTGGGAACGATTGATGCTGGCGTTACGAATCGCGTCGACCACAGGAATTGTGTAGTAGCTAACATTTAATAGTGGGACGGAACCTTGTTCTAGTGAAATTACATTGAGTCGCACATCGTAGCCAGAGAAGCGCATGACTTGGTTCGGCTGTTCTAGATCGAAAGAGCCGTTCTTATTGCGATAAAAATAGGCACTACGCTCGTTTCCTTCGCCGGTTACACGCAAGAGGTCGAGCAACTTGTCATTGTCTATATCGACGAGTTGCATATCGCCCCGCGTATCTATGCTGCCTATCCAATCTGGTTCGCTGTTGAAGCCATTCTGAGCATCCTGAAAATGAAAGTTTAGTTGCCCGAGACCGTCCGCACCCTGATTGATATAGGCGATGTCGGAAAGCGTGTCTTCATTTAGCTGCGCGATGATTGCAGTTGGCATCCAGCTCTCGGCGCGTAGCAAAGAACGTGCAGGCTCCTCAATAGCATCCCATTGCTCGACGAAATCCGCGAAATAGGAATCTGAGTCGACGTTTAACTCGATAACGATACCTTCTTCGGCGTTAATGCCTATTTGGGCATTCATGCCCGAACTGTCGCGGCCTCGTTGCGCAGCTGACAGAGTCTCATTGTCTGTGCTGAACGTGGACACCAGCTCGAAGACTTCATTGCCTCTGCCTTTGAATAGGCCGTAGACGCTATCACCGGGTAGTAGCAGGTCTATCTCTCCATCCATGTCGATATCTTGTAGCTCGGATAAAAATTCCACGCGTTCTAGATCGGGCACAGCGGCAATCAATTCCCACTCCAGCAACTGCTTGATATTGCCCCCATAGCCTTCGATTGCAGAGGAGAGACTGAACACGCCAGAGTTTGAGATCAGTAGGAGTTCACTGCCCGGCGTAGCTCTGAGGTCTGCAAAAGCGACAGCAATTATCTCGGTCTTGATTTCGATACGTTGCGCGGTTGTAGAGAAACTACCGTCGGCTTGCTGATGAAAGATGTGTAATTCGCGGCCAATCCCGGCTTGGTAATTGGAGTGAATGATGTCTTTGAGTCCATCGCCATTGAGGTCCTCAAATGCGAGCTGTCGCTCCCAGTTGTTATCACGTTCCAGTTCGAAGGCAACATAATTGGTTTGTGCAAATGTTGCGCTGGATAGCAGCGCACAGCTGATAAAGCTCATCCAACGTTCTATTGATAATTTTCTGATCGTCACTTTGATTTACCGTTCAGAGGTGCCTTAGTTCTATTCTTCAATCAGCTCACCTAGGTCGCTGCTATAGTTTATTAGACCAAGAATGCTGTGTGATCTTTCCTCATCTACCCGGTTGTAGCTATATATAGAAAATAGCCAGAGATCCAATATGTCCAGGCTCCTCGAGTCCGGTGTGAGCGAGGATTGATAGCGAAGTAAGGGCCCGAGAGATATTGCACTTACTCGCCTGCCTGGATTCCAGAGGTCGAATCGCTTCTCCAAAACGGATTCGCCGTCAAAGACGGTTACGTTTACCGTTTCTCCGAGTTCGAACTCTGAGTTAAACCGACTGACTAGATCCTGTGCGGAGTTAAGAGGCACTCTGTTTATGGCTAAGATCATGTCGCCGACTTCGATCGCCGCATCACGTAGCGGGCTGGTTTGATAAACATCTACAACCTGAGCAGCGGCGATACTAGGCTGCTCACTGATGCTGACCATCCGGGTGCGATAGGCGGCACGACTCGCAATTGGATCGATTCGATACAGTTCGCGCGGGATTGGATTGATATTGACGGTGCGAGGAATCACAGTAGCCTCAAACACCACAGAATTTCTACGTACATTGAAAAGCGTATTCTCAATCGTTGGCGTCTGCTGTTGTAAAGCTTCAACAACATCGGGATGATTGGTTAATGTCCCATTGATACTAAGGATAATGTCACCTAGCTGAATCCCGGCTGAATCAGCAGGGCCATTGGCTGAAATTCCGCGAACACGCACACCGGGTAGTATTTCGATATTGCTAAGGGAATCACTCTCGTTCAGACCGAGCTCGACACCAAAGTCGATTCTGGCACCGCTGGCGCCTGCTGTGTCTGCAAGTGTAATGTCTTCTGCCGATAGGTTTAGCGCGGGTACGAGGATGGCAGGCTCGTAACTTACGCAGCCTGTTAGCAGCGATAGTTGGAGGAGGACAAATATCGATAGGCCATGCTTCGTTTTATTTGTGCACATACTTATATTTTCCTTCGTTGCACGATCCATAGGCCAGCGGCAAAGAACAATACCAGTGCTGGAAAGGGCACCCACATATTCAATTGCAGTACGCTGTCGTCTATTAATACATCGGAGTAGCCACGAACTATTCGGCTAACGGATTGTAAATAAGATTGATCGATCAAGGACGGCTGAAAGCTCGCATACAGATAGTTGGCCATATCACCGAGCAGTCCCTTAAAGATATCTATCGCCAGGGTAATGCCTAGCGCGGTTGTAACAGCCTGAGTTGCCGATTGCGAGGACACCGAGATTAATAGTCCAAAGGCAATGGCTGCTGGCAATGGCGCTAGCGCCAAGCGAAGACCTAGCCCTATTTCCTCACGAATTTCCTGCTCGCTGATCAGTTCAAAACCATCTTCAACTATCGCGCCATATTCCCAGAGCATCCCGCTGAGCAGGTAGCTTGTAGTTAGCAGAAGTAGGGTGGACAACAGAGCTAGTAAATGTAGGTGAATCAGTTTTGCAGTGAGTACGCTGCTGCGGCTTACGCGCCTGATCAATAGGTGGCGAATACTGCCAATGTCGCGATCGTAGCTAAAACTGTAAGCACCTTGAGCGACCAATAGCAGGCCTAGCATGGTTAGTCCGGTAGTCAGTCCATCTACGAAGAAGCCATAGGCATTGTTTGCCACCGATTCCTCGAAACTGGACCCTCCTAATAAACTATCTCGTGCCTGCTGACTGGCCTCGCTGAGTTTTACGAGCAGCAATTGTGCAGCGGCGACCAGAGCGGGTGCTGCCACGATAAGTTTACTCGCGAAAGTGCGCAGTGCGACAAAGATTTCCGACTTGATGGCTACCAGTAGACCGTTCATTTCGCGTCCTCACTGGTAATCTCGCGAAACAGTCCGGCGAGTGATGCGCGTTTCAAAATTAATTCTGCGACTGGAATTTGATTTTCTACTAGTGACTGATTGATAGCTATAGAGTCAGAATCTGAGACGCTAATGTTCAGGTAGCCGTCTGCATCGATGTTGAGCAACTCAACACCAGAGGTGTTTTTCAACACCTTGCTTGCAGCTTCGATCTGAGGGGTCTTGATTTGTAAAGTGGTTTGCGTATTTCCTAACAAATTACTGATGGTATCGCTGTGAGTAATTTTCCCATGGTGCAGAATCGCAATATGGCTGCATATCTGTTCCAGATAAGGAAGCTGATGGCTGGATAATAAAAACGTAGTGCCATGGTCTCGATTCAGCGTGCTGATCAATTCCAGCACATCGTCCACGCCCTCTGCGTCGAGTCCATTGAAGGGCTCGTCTAGGACTACAAATTCGGGGTCCCCTAACAGGGCTTGCGCAATTGACGCCCGGCGCTTGTTGCCAAGCGAGAGATTCTTGATCTTAAAATCGCTGAAGCGACTTACGCCTAACAGCTTTTCTACCTCAGAAGCACTGCGTGTTGGTTTTTCACACAGTAGCAGGGCGTGTTGTAAGCACTGGCGCACAGTTAAGTTGGGATGCAGGCTCGGACTATCGAAAATGGCAACGAGCTTGCCTTTGGTAAGATGAAGTTGCTTAGGTGATTGTCCTAGCGCTGTGATAGTGCCTGAATTGTATGCCTGAAGGCCCAGTATGCATTCAATCGTCGTAGTTTTGCCGGAACCGTTCAGGCCAACCAGGCCATGTATCGATCCTTTTTCGATTTGTAGGTCGAGATTATCGAGGACCGCAAACGAACCGTAATTCTTTGTTAGTCCCGTAACGGATAAGGCTGACATGCAGGAGGGTGCTCGCTGGTAACACTACGCGTAAGAACATTGGAATTGAAATTTAGCGACAGCTTCCAAGCTGTCGCTAAATTGGTCGCTTTAGTCTACGAACAAGTCGTCTACTTGGATTTCTTTGACCGTACCAAACTGTTCAAGTTCCTCTTCGTCGAGAATCGATAGATCGCCGACTATTGAGATCAACTTTGGCCTATCTTTGATGTGTTCTTGTTGGAAGCTAAGCAGATCGTCCATGCTGGCAGTCTGCAGTTTCTGATAGCTTTCTCTGCGAGGATCTCCCTGGATACCGAGGAGTTCCCAGCCGCGTACTGCACCGATAACCTGACGAAAACTAATCTTCGAGGTGCGATAGCGGTTCATGAGAGATTCTACCGAGGTCTCGAAGCGTTCGTCGGACTGCGGCATATTGTCGATCAGGTCGAGGAAGGCGCTTAGTGCATCGACAGTCTTGTCAGTCTGCGTGCCAATGGTGCCCAGCATGATGTTTTGATCATTTAGCCTGCCACCTTGTGCATAGCGCGCGCCAGCGGTATAGGCGAGAGCTCGTGCCTCGCGTAATTCTTGAAAGACTACGCTGGACATGCCGCTACCAAAATAATTGGTATAGATAGAAGATACGAGGCTGTCATCTTGGTCGTATACGCCGTCTGGGAATTCAATGCGTACTTGCGCCTGCGCAGTCTGTTGATCTACAACATAGATTTCCGTCTCGTCTAACTCTCGTGCCGTGCGGAAACGATAGTCTGGAGCATCTGCAAGTTCTCCAGAGAGCGGATGTTGGCGCCGAAGCACCTCTACCAGATCTTC
This sequence comes from Pseudomonadota bacterium, assembly GCA_027592275.1. Taxonomy (GTDB): domain Bacteria; phylum Pseudomonadota; class Gammaproteobacteria; order Pseudomonadales; family Pseudohongiellaceae; genus UBA9145. The sequence goes on along the minus strand of JAQCKF010000015.1, from coordinate 29,060 downwards.
CAGAGGCATTGAGCCGGTATACGAGAGAGTATGTTTGAAGTCTAGCAACTCGGCCGGAAGCGCGAGGAGTTCGTCAACAGTAGAAGCCATTATCTCTTCGCGCGTGAGCGCTTCTAGCATAGGAGATTCTTCTCCATAGCGATTGTAGAGAGTCAGTGCTCTGGAAATTGCTGGTGGAGAGCTCTTCTGATCTTCTCTGGATTTCAGCAAGATCCCCTTCATCCGCTCCAGCGTCTGCTCATCGGTGCTCGGATTCTTGATTAAGTCCATAGCAAGAGCTAGTGAGGCTTCGAATTGTTCGTCGAGACCCGAGATAGAGATGCCCGATGAGTTCTCTCCAACGCCGAATCTGAAATCGGTACCCATCTGATACCATTCTTTCTGCAGCTCCTCGTTTGTTTTGCTAGTCGTGCCAGCAACGTCCATCAAGGCGGCTGCTAGATTTAGTTTCTCGTTTTCTTCCGTGCCTACGTCTATGCTTATTGAGAAGGAGAACAAATCATTGAGAGGATTGGGAGCGTAATAGAGCTGCACGCCATCAGCGAATTCGATGACACGGTAGTCTCGGTCTGCCTCTACATAGGTCGGCTCTATTTCTTCATATTCCATTGCCAAGATGCGCGAGGCAAACTCAGACTGAAGTGATGAGTCAATGTTTACAGGATCGATTTGTGGCTTTTCAACGACGGGGATCTCGTTCTGCGCGTCGATTCTATAGACGGCCACATAGTCATCGCCAAAGTACTTATTGGCGACATCTACAACATCTTGTTTAGTCAGCTGACTCATTCGATCAAGTTCAGCCACGTGATACTCCCACTGCGAACCCTGAATGAACGAGTCGCGCATCATACTTACTCTCGCCTCATTGAATTCCAGGCCGCCCTTTTCGCTCTTCTTAAAGTCATTGATGATCGCTGGGATAATCCACTCTTCAAATTCACCAGCCTTAATTATTTCTAATTGATCGAGAAGGAGCTGTTCAACTTCAGCAAGAGTCTGATCCTGTTTCGGCACGCCATATAAATTCTGCGAACCGGCATCGTTCAAGAATAGCGGCGACGAACCGGCGCCAGAGACGAGTTGTTGCTGATTCAGATTCAGATTGATGAGCCCAGCTGTGCTGTTGTCAAGAATCATATCCACTAAGATAAGTGCTTCCTTATCTTCGCTACCGTTGCCCGCGGTGCGGAAGGCGAGCTGTACTTGCTCTTCGCCTGGGTATTGCACTGTTTTTCGTTCCGCGCCTTGTAAAGGTGCTTCAGTCCAGGGGCCAATTTCCGGGATAGGGCTACGTTCCCAATGGGAAAATTTCTCGTTTATCAGCGCGATAGTCTCGACAGGGTCGATATCGCCACTGATGAAGATGGCCATGTTGTTAGGTACATAGTTGGTATCGAAGTAATTTTGGATGTAAACCAGTGAAGGGTTCTTCAGGTGATCAACAGTACCAATGGTGGGTCGTTGCCCGTAGGGGTGGACTTTGTACAAGGTCTCGTTGACAGCGGTTCCTATGATGCGGCCTGCGCTATCTAGTGAACGATTCTTCTCTTCATACACCGTTTCTAATTCAGTGTGAAAGAGACGAAATACTGGATTGACGAATCTGTCAGATTCGATTTCTGCCCACTGCTTGAGTCGGTTCGAGGGAAGGCCGATCTTGTAGACAGTTTCCTCAAATGAGGTGTGTGCATTTAATGCACTACCACCCATGTTGTTATAGAGCTTGTCCAATTCCCCTGGCACGGAATACGCAGCGGCTAGTTGGGCTTCGCTATTTATTTCTGCGTAGATTTCTGCGCGGCGAGCAGTGTCTGTCTCGCCATGGTGCTCTTCATACAGTTCAACGATGCGGTCCAGGTGTGGTTTCTCTAGGGAGTAGTCGAGGCTGCCTAGGTTCTGATTGCCCTTAAACAGCAAGTGCTCAAGGTAGTGGGCTAGACCTGTGCCATCTATAGGGTCGTGCTTGCTGCCCGCGCGAACGGCGATCTCAGCATAGAATCGTGGTTCTTCATGGTTCTCAGTCAGGTATACGCGAAGACCATTGTCGAGTTCGTATATCTGTGCGTCTAGCGGGTCATTCTCGTCCGCGGCATTTATTCTGCGATAGCCGAGTTCGACGGTGTTGGCTTGCTGCATATCGCTATTGGTAGATGTATTAGTTGCAGTATTTGTAGAGTTTCCGCTATCGCTACAGGCAACCAACGTCAGAAGGGAAATAGCGAGTAGGCTGCTTAGCTTCCAATCCCTAGCTGTTCGTAATTCAGACATATCTAGACTCCGTTATGAGATTATTGAGGGCCGCAGTTGTGCGTCCGCAAGCCCCCTAATGTATGGCATTCTGCTAAAAAATGTAAGTCAGCAGAGTTGTCTTGAAGCTTTAATGGGGTAGATTCTCCACTCCTACGCGAGCTTGGGTGATGGACACTCTGCCGCTACCGTCAGATGAAGCTTCCAATATCACATCTATGCCGCTGGATTGGGTCTCGATAAACCTATCGAGATGCTCCAGTTGCTGTGTATTGAGGTCCGGCTCTAGAGCGTCTCGGGCACGGTCAAAAGCGGCTAGCTTGTCATTATAAGCACTGCGCATGCTGCCATCTTCTGCAACCAATGCCCCCCAATTATTCTCCGCAGAGACGACTTCATCGATCAATGCTTGGGTAATCTGTTCCTGAATAGCACCCTCGAGAGCTGTTCCGGTGTTTCGCAGGGACTGTTGATAGACTTCGCGCAGGGTATCGAATTTGAGCAGCTGATCGTATTGACGCAGATCGACTTGCTGAGTGGCAGTTAGCGAATTCTGTAGGTTCTCGGAGAGCGCATTCGCGCCAAACAGCGCGACGGCTTGATCTGGGGACATTGACCCGGCTATTAACTCATCTAACATTTGGTAGCGCTGGGCGCCGAAGTCCACCAGTGTCTCCATTATTCGCTGTCTCTCGGTCCCTGGAATGCCGAGTGCATTCAGATAACTGTCGTACAACTTAGGCATGCTTTCATTGGCTCGCGCACGTGCGTTGTCTGGGTCGGTGAATGAGGCGAATGCGGTTCCGTTGGTGCTCGGTTGTCTTTGACTGGTCTGCTGCGCAACTTCATCGCGTGCTTGTTGCAGCAGAGCGTCATAATTCGGGTCCACTTGCAGGCGCGTTTTTTGCAGGGTGCTTGATAGATTGCTCAGTTGATAAGTCACGCTGGAGAACTGCTCGTTCAAATCGCTTATCTCGCTCTCAAACTGCAGGCGCTGCTGGGCATTGCTCTCGGAGATTTCTTGCAGCTGGCTTTGATAACTCAGTGCTAGATCGAGATGCGCTTGTAAGCGTTGGTTCTGAACCGCTAGCCAGACAACGCATGCCAGTAAAGCACCGAATACTATTAGGGGTTTAAATTTCACTCAGCCTCATCTTCATCTCTCATTTTGTCCGTCAGGGATGTGCTCAGAATACAGTGCCCCCATAGTGTTTATGAAGCGTACCAGAATTCAGATAGTGTCCAGATAATAGCAAGTGATGGAATCAAGCAGTGAGCCGAGCGCGGGTGAGCCTAGTCTTTTCCGGAAAAACGAATGTAAATCAGATTGTTATTCCACTCGCTCAGACCTCAACCGGTCGCTAAATTGAACGGATTCCGCTGAATAGGGCGTATAATTCTCTGCTTTATTTGCTATTCATCGGAAATACCTTGCCATGCTGTCTAAGTCTATGAAACTCATAGCTAAAATATCAGTCGTGCTTCTGGCTGGAGGCGCGTTGGTGAGTTGTACAGCCAATTCCTATCGTGAAGGCGCGGATCAGGAAACCTATGAAGCCATAGCGGACAAGACCAATCTAGTTCCAGGGATGACGCAGAGAATAGGGATCAATGAGGAGAAAGACGCTGATCTGAGTAGCCTTCCCACAAATGAGGATAGCTTCGAATTTTTAGACAACGAGGCAGATAGCGAAATCGGCGCGAATATCCTCAGCTTGAATGTCGCTCTGGATTTAGCGTTTCAGCATAGTCAGGAGTATCAAACACAGAAAGAGGCACTCTATCTCGAGGCGCTCGCGCTAACTTTCGATCGCTATCGCTATACCCCGATTTTTTCTGCAGTGGGCGGCGCCGATTATCAATGGGATGCCGAGGATCAATTCGTGACTGACATGCAGGCTTTGACTGGCATGAGCGTGCTCAGTACTAGCGAGAGAGTGGATGCGAGTACCAGCTTAGGCGCGCGCTATCTACTCAAAGGTGGTGGTGCAATCGCCTTAAACCTCACTAATAATTTTACCCGATTCCTGACTGGTGATATTAGCGAGTTTGGGGCCGGCGCATTGATCGGCTCGTTCACTCAGCCGTTGCTGCGAGACTTCGGCAGCGATATCGAAACCGAGACGCTGATGCAGGCGGAGCGTGATCTGCTTTATCGTTTGCGAGATTTCACCCGCTTTCGAAAGACCTTTGCGGTACGAGTTGCCTCTTCTTACTACTCAGTCTTGCTGAACAGAGAGACTGCTAGAAATAACTACGCGGGCCTTCTGGCTAACAACCTATCGCTAGAACGCGAGCGAGCATTTCAGGCTGAGGGGCTGCGCACCTTATTGCAGGTGGGCAGACTGGAACAGTCTTCTCTGCAACAAGATCTGCGTTGGACTTCTTCCATCACGCGCTACAAGCGCAGTCTGGATGATTTCAAGATACTGCTAGGCCTGAAGGCGCAGGAGAATATATCACTCGACGACAATGAGATGATTCTGATTTCAGAAACGGGGATGGATAGTCCGGATCTTAGCCTCGAACAGGCCATGGATCTCGCCGTGCAGACCCGCTTGGACTTGTATAACGGTCTCGACCGCGTTCAGGATCGTGCTCGAAAAATAGAGGTTGCGGCAAATGCGCTGAAGCCTGGGCTGGACCTGAGCCTTGTCGCTAGAGTGCCAGATGCTAACGACGGTGATCTGGGTGAGCTAGATTTTGAGAACGCTCTGTACTCGGCTGGACTCGATTTTGAATTACCACTAGATACTAAGTTAGATAGAAACAGTTATCGCCGGGCATTGATCGACTACGAAGTTGCCACGCGAAACTATTTGCTCGACATGGATAATATTAAATTAGATGTCGTCGACCTTTGGCGGCGCATGAACCAAGCTAGAAAAAATTATGATATCAATCTAACCAGTGTTCAGATCAACGAACGCCGAGTCGAAGAAGCCGAGCTGCGTGCCGAATTAGGGCTAGGAGATATTCAGGACACGGTAGATTCGCAGAACGATCTAACAGCGGCACAAACGGATTTAATTAGCTCGATTGTAGATCACAATATATCGAAGTTGGAATTTTGGCGAGACTTGGGTTTATTGTATGTCGACGATAGCGGGCAGTGGGAGGAAGGCGTCAATGAGTCAAGATAAGACTAGTGCAACACAGAATACAGTTGTTAGCCAACTTTGGGGAAAAATCCCTGAGCCCGTCAGAGCGCAAGTTGTTGAGCAGAAGGCTCGATTCTTGGCCGCTAAAAAACCTACGCAATATGCTATCGCTGCCTCAGTGGTGATCTTGGCAGGCTTGCTGTTTTCTTTCGGTAGTAACTCGAGTAGCACTATAGCTGGCAGTATTACTTTCGAAGCTAGGCGCGGGAATCTAGATATAACCGTATTGGAAGGTGGGTCTTTAGAGGCATTTCAATCGCAAGAGATTCGGTCTCTCGTCAAGGGCCGCGAAGGAGTCAAGATTCTTAGCATTGTTGAGGAAGGCTATCGGGTTACTCCCGAGGACGTAACCGCCGGTAAGATATTGGTTGAGCTGGATACGTCGCAGTTAATCGATGAGCAACTCAATCAGGAAATCGCAGTAGAGACTGCTGAAGCTAGCTATATAGAAAGCAAAGCAGAATACGAAATTCAATTGAATCAAAACATGACGGACTTAAATAACGCGCGTCAGGACATGCGTTTCGCGAAGTTGGATTTCGAGAAATTCCTCGGTGGTAATATTGTTACCGAGATTGTTTCGCAACTGGAGATAGAAGAGCGCTTAGCTCGTGCCGAGCAGGCAGACTTCGAGGCCGCTCAATTAGCTGACTCACTAGCCGGTGGGTCAGCTCCCACCACGGTCTCTGAATCGGCTACGGCAGAGCTGTCATTCGATCTCGATGCCATGCCGCCACAGATGCAGGAAAGAATTCGTCAGGCCATGGCAGACAATGGCGGCACACTTCCTGAAGAGATGTTGCAACGCATGCAAAACTTTGGGCAGGGCGGTCAAGGCGGGGCTGGTGGTCGCCGTGGACGACCCGGCGATGATGCTCCAAGGTCAACTGCCGAGGCAGGTGCACCTGTAGCGCGAGAGCCGCAGACGCTAACCCTGCGCGCAGCTGCGCCTACGAGCATTAGTAGCAGGGCACTGGATGCCGAGCCAAACCTGCTCATGGATGACAGTTACATGGCGATTCGAGATAAGCTCGACTTCACACAGTATGCCGATATCAGCATGTTGGAAGACGGCGAGGCTAAGCAACAATTGCGATCTCTGCAAGACGGTTTGCAAGTAGCCCAAGAAGAACTGTTACTGTCGCGGGACCGGATCGCGGGGCAGCGACGCTTAGAATCGCGCGGATTTATAACGCCAACAGAATTAGAAGCCGAAGAGCTAAATTTAAATAAAGCCAACAACAAGATGCAGCAAGAAGAGACGTCTTTGAAGTTATATATTCAGTACACGTTTCCGAAAGAGGCGGAAGAAAAACTATCTGACTATGAGAACTCTGTGATGAGTTACCAACGCCAGGTAAAAGAGAATATTGCAGAGAAGGCGCAAGAAGCTGCGCGCTATAGTTCTGCCGAGCGCAAATTCAATCTCGAGCGAGTCAAGTTGGCAGATGTGAACGAGCAGATCGAGCTAGCTACCATCATTGCTCAGCGACCTGGCCTCGTTGTCTACGGTGCCGCTGACCAAAACTCTATGCGTTTCCGCAGCAACAGCCAAGAAGCTATTCAGGAAGGCGCTACTGTTAGAGAGAGGCAGTCTATCTTGACCATTCCAGACATGCGTGAGATGGCTGTTAAAGTTAATATCCATGAGTCAGCCGTGCAGCGCGTCGCCGTAGGACAGCCGGTTAAAGTGTCAGTTGACGCCTTTCCTGATGAGCAATTAACCGGTGTCGTCATCAAGGTAGCTGTCGTCGCCGACTCTGCAAACTCCTTCATGAACCCCGACCTAAAGGTTTATCCGACTACGATCAAGATTGATGGCACACACGATTGGCTGCGTCCTGGAATGAGTGCCGAGATCGATATTTTGGTGCAGAGCCTCGAAGATGTTGTCTACGTACCTATTCAGGCGGTTACTTACTTCGACGACGAGCGCGTCGTCTATGTTTCTAACCGGGGCAGAACTGAGCGTCGAGAAATCGAGGTAGGCACTTTCTCCGATTCATATATCGAAATCCGAAGTGGATTGGAGGCGGGCGAGGAAGTGCTTCTGCTTCCACCGCAGCAAAGCCTCAGAGATGCTTCCGGCGCATAAGCTGCAATAGTATAAAGGCCTCCCACTACAGAGCGAAATTATGCTAGAGATAGAAACATCTGTAAGCACCGACAGCGGCGCCAGCGCAATTCGCGGGCAAGATATTGTTGCGAGCCTGGATGATATTCGTAAGACATACTATATGGGAGCGCTCTCGGTTGAGGTGTTGCACGGAATCAGCCTCGATTTCTATCAAGGCGACTATATAAGCATAATGGGTCCATCCGGCTGTGGTAAGTCGACGCTGATGAATATTCTCGGGTGTCTGGATCAGCCAACTGAAGGTAAGTACTTCCTCGGTGACCAGGATACTTCGAAGATGGAAGACGATGAGTTGTCTAGCATTCGTGGTGCTAGGCTCGGATTCATCTTTCAGTCCTACAATCTTATTCAACAATTAAACGTCTTAGAAAATATCGAGATGCCTCTGTTCTATCAGGGCTACTCCGAGGCAGACAGTCACGAGATAGCCATGGGGCTAGCGGTTCGTGTTGGTTTGGACGACAGGGTGGATCACAAACCGTTTGAACTCTCTGGCGGACAGCAGCAACGCGTAGCGATCGCACGGGCATTGGCGGTCGACCCGCTAATCATCTTGGCGGATGAGCCCACGGGAAATCTCGACTCTAAGTCCGGCGCGGAAATATTAAACCTATTCGATGAGCTTCATGATCAGGGTAAGACTTTGATCATGGTGACACACTCAGATGAAATGGCGGAAAGATCGCAGCGCTTGGTTCGCCTGCGTGATGGCTTGGTGGAGAGCGATGACAGACGCAACGCTTAATCCTCCTAAAACACGTTCGCGTCCGAACAGAAGCCCTAGTCTCGCTACAGGGTTCAATTTCGTTCGCTTCAAGAAAATCACCGAAGTGGGCATCAAGAGTATCTATTCTCATGGACTGCGATCTCTGCTTACGGTGCTTGGCATCGTAATTGGTGTGGCGGCTGTGATCGCTATGCTGGCCGTGAGCGAGGGTTCAAGTTATGAGGCACAGCAGCAATTCCGTGACTTAGGTGCGAGCAATATACTCGTGAAGAGCGTGAAGCCTGCAGAGGTGGAGGAGAGTAGTCGCAGTGGCTTCGGTCCGCCCCAAGCTATCGTCTATGGTTTAACCACGGCGGACATTACAACCATCCGCAATTCAATTCCTGGCATTAGCAATGTCATCGCGTCGCGTATTGTTAAGAAGAATGTGTGGAACGGCGGGCTAAATATCAACACGGACGTGGTCGGTACGTCTGTGGACTATCCCGTCTCGCGTAATTACAACCTAAGATCTGGACGCTTCTTTAGTGAATCGGAGATGCGCGATCATGGCAATGTCGTCGTGCTTAGCGATGAGGTAGCACAGGCGCTGTTTCCCATAGATAACCCTTTAGGCAAGACCATACGAATCGACAGCGACTATTACAATATAGTGGGCATCATGGAGTCTGAGGGGTTTTCGAACCTCGGCCAAAATCAGGCAGGCAGTTCCAATTCCGCACCTAGCCGAATTTTTATACCCTTCACTTCCTCTAAGAGTCGTTTCGGTGAAACGACTACGCGTCAGACGGCAGGTGGCGTCGAATCCGAGACCGTCGAATTGCATGAAGCGATAATTCAGGTCGAAGGGCAGGATGGAGTCATCGAGGTCGGTGAGATCATCGATCAAATCTTGCAGCGTAGACACAAGGATATCGACTACGCCATAGAAGTACCACTCGCGCTGTTACGGCAGGCAGAGGAGAGTGCGCTTCGCGATCAGATCGTAGCGGGAGCCATCGCCGGGATCTCGCTGCTGGTAGGCGGCATCGGCATAATGAACATCATGCTCGCCAGTGTTACCGAGAGAACTAGAGAGATTGGCATACGTCGCGCGCTCGGTGCTAAGCGTAAAGACATCATCATGCAGTTCCTGATTGAGGCGGTGATTCTTTCTGGCGTGGGTGGTCTCATTGGTGTGGTGTTAGGAATTGCCATTCCTTTCATCATATCCGCGTTCTGGGGCATGACCACAATAGTCACACCGCTCGCCCCGATCTTGGCATTCTCCATCTCGGCACTGATCGGAGTGATCTTCGGTATCTATCCCTCAATCCGCGCAGCGGATATGGACCCAGTTGAAGCTTTGCGACACGAGTAGCAATGCCTGCTCGTATTCGATGTGGCTGGGAATTGTTTTAAACCTGCCAACTCAAATTACCCAGAGGTGAAGAGATGGGGGAGTGTCAGGATTCGCAATAGCACCTGAGTTCTAGAAAAGCTTTATAAAACAATCAGTACTTCTATTTGGTATTTAACCAGACATGGTCGAGAAACAGGTTGCTGCTTCGTATTGGGTCGGAGTTAATACTAAGCTTGGGATGTGTGGTAATACTGCTTAACAATGCCGGAAGCTTGGGATTGAACTATCCCGATGTGCCGCAATCGCTGGCATCGTCATTCTATTACGTATTATGGGGAATGATTATCGCCACGACGCTCTGTGCAATTAGCTACTGGCGCAAGCTTAGACGATTGGAAATTAGTGAATAGCTACCAGTAATATTCAGCGGTTACTTGGCCGGGGGTGCGGGGAAGGTTCTTCTTGAACCCGCGCTCCTCAAGGGCCTCGACTGTTTCCTTCACCATGTCGGGGTTGCCGCACAGCATAATCTGAGAATTCTCGGGCGAGAGGTCTATACCGCAGGCACGTTCTAGGTTGCCATCGATAATAGCGGCTGGAATTCTGCCCCGATAAGCGCCAGGTACATCTTCTCGAGTCACGAAGGCCTTAAACTGAAAGCGATCTCCGCGAGCGCGTTGAATATTTTCGATAAGTTCGTGATAGCGCAGGTCGGCGTTGGTACGAACACCATGCACCAAAACCACTTTCTCGAATCGCTGCCAGGGCTCCTGGGTCTTAAGTATAGAGAAGAAGGGTGCGATTCCCGTTCCTGTTCCGAACAGCCATAGATCCCTTGAATCCGGTACTTCCGCTAGGGTGAAGAACCCAATTGGCTTCTTCTTCAACCAGATGGGGTCGCCGGCCTGCAGTTCTAACATGGCGTTTGAGAGGACGCCGCCTGTAGCAGCGTAGAAGAAGAATTCCAGGGGATTCTGGCCTGGAGCGCTCAGAAAGGAGTAGGGACGGTCAATGCGCTCGCCGTCAATTTCTAGTGCTAAACTGGTGAACTGACCGGCTATGAAGGTGTCTATATCGGCGTCGATCTTCAGTGAATAGAGGTTTTCTGTCCAATGAATATTGTCGACTACGGTTCCTTGGATCCACTGGGACATCTTGACTACTGTAGGGTGCGGGGTATGGGGCTGGAACTATGGTATGAACTTCTATAGTCTCCTAGCAAGCAGTAATTAGATCTCCCTCTCTTTATTGGTGCGCCAGCGTTTAGTGGGTCGCCAATACAGAGAAGAATAGAAGACACATAATTGGTGAAAAAAGATGGTAGCGACCTGGTTTGAAATAGCTCTCTGGAAACGTATATTCGCGGCACTCATATTGGGCGCGATCGTGGGAATGATCTGGGGTCCAGGCTCTGACAGCATTGCCTGGGTCGGCACCCTATTTGTTAGGCTAATCCGGATGATAGTTGTACCTCTGGTATTCGTAACATTGATTTCGGGTGTGGTGTCCATGGGTGACCCGAACAAGCTCGGTTCGCTTGGTGTTAAGACGCTGGCTATTTATATGGCTACTACCTTGGCAGCTATCACAATCGGGCTAATTCTTGCGGTAATCCTGCAACCTGGTGTCGGTGTGGATTTTTCTACGGCTGTTCCTCTGCAGGTCCAAGAGGCTATTCCACTGTCCGAACGCCTGATGAGCATCGTGCCACACAACCCAATAGCTGTGCTCGCCGAAGGGAATATGCTGGCGATTATCTTCTTTGCGCTGCTAGTTGGTGTGAGTCTGCTAACGATCGGTGAAAAAGGCAAACCTGTCGCCGATCTGATGGAATCCAGTAGCGAAATGATGTTGCGCATAACCCATTGGATTATGGAAGTAGCGCCTTTTGGCGTGTTCGCGTTGATTGCTTCTGTGGCGGGAACTCAAGGTATTGGCGCGTTGCTTGATGTAATACTCTTGGCGGTGGCCGTCCTAATAGGTTCGGCTGTCCATCTATTTGTGGTTCATGGCCTCATCATCATAAAACTTACATTGAAGTTGTCACCGATCATGTTCTTTCGCGGTGCGCGCGACGCTATGCTGGTCGCTTTCTCTACCTCCTCAAGTTCGGCAACCTTGCCCGTGACGATGTCGGTCGCCGAAAAGAATCTCGGTATTCGACCTATAATCGCTTCTACTGTTCTACCTCTGGGCGCTACGATTAATATGGATGGCACGGCACTGTATGTGGGCATCGTTTCTGTTTTCGCCGCGCAGGCCTTTGGAATCGACTTGGTCTTTTCGGATTATGTGTTAATTGCGGGCTCGACAACGTTGGTATCTATAGGTACAGCCGCCGTTCCTGGTGCATCACTGTTTCTGATTGCTGCGGTCACACAGACCATAGGAATGAGCCCAGAACAGACCGCGATTGTGATTGGGTTCATCCTGCCTTTCGATCGTCCATTGGACATGCTGCGCACAGCAGTAAATATCGGTGGCGATCTATCGGTTGCAACTGCAGTTGCCAATTGGGAAAATGAGTTCGACAAAGAGATCTTCGAGAGGCCGATTAAGTTCTAGAATTTTTTCAGATTGCTGGGTTGATGTAGCAGTGTGCTTAGAACGAATAGGTGACTGTTGCTGAGAGCCTGACGTCTTCGGCAAAGAAGAGCAATGGAGACTCCTCGTTCGAGGCAATGCCAATTATCTGACCGCCAACTGCCCAGTTGTCATTGATGGTGTAGTCTGCGCCGACAAGTGCCAGCAGGGAATTCGCAGCTAGATCGCCTTGCAATGTCCATGAGATATCCAAGTCGCTATTCATCAGCGTATTGCTATAGCGCATCAGCCAACTCCCAAATACTCCGTCGTTTAGCAATGACTGTCCAGGCAGCAAACCCTCATCTTCATCTAACAACATTTGTGCCTGTATGCCGAGGCTAACGCTCTGATCGTTGCTGATGGCGTATTCAAAACCCATTGAGGTGCCGATCTGATCTTTCTTCAAATTCACAGGATTGGCGAGACTCGCCGTTCCGGGGAAATTGAAGCTGTCAGCTAGAACATCGTGACTGTAGGCTAGATCAAAATTTAACAGCAGCTTACCGATAGCTCGATTAGCACTAAATCCTAGCAAGAAGAAGTCATTATTCTCGGCTACGGCGTCACCCATTTGGTTGATTGGGTCTTCAAAGCGCAGTTGGTTTTCAAAGAGGTAGGCCACCATGAAAGATATGTCGCTGCCCTCGAACGACTTGCGCCACTGTGTACCGGCTTCAAACAGCAGACTGCTGTCGCGGTCGTAATCCGTAATGTTGAATTCTGGTTCAAAGAAGAAAGGACTGCCACGTACCGCGGGTGGATTGAATTCCGGGTAAAGATTGACGAAGCTAGAAAAATTGGAATCCTCGCCAAAGTAATCCCACACCAACATCCATTGATTCAGGCGAGCATCCTCGATATCGATGATGTTGAAGTCGCGAAACTCGGTGGTATTGATTACATCTAGCACCGAGTTTCCCGATGTCTCTCCCCAGACGACAGTCTGGCGACCAAGCTTAATGCTATGTTGGTCGAAGCTACGTTGTAGGAAGAGTTCATTGCCGCGAGTTTCAATATCGATTGAACCGCCTTCGGCTCTATATTGGTAGTCATCGTTCAAATAAATTCGCACCTGTGCGCTGGCCTGCAAGAGCCAGCCCGGAGCAAAGGCGTTCTGGTAGCGGATATTTACGCCAAGCCGATTGGTTTCCAGCTCAGCTTGGCGGGGCAAGGAAAAACCGGGAGCAATCTCTACCCCATGGTTGTTTATCTGACCAGAGACTTGCTGGCTAATCTTGATGGTGAAATCGTCGAGCCAGGAGCTGGTATTGGCTGAGCTGTCTCCATCGAAAGCGGAACTGAATAGATCGTCATCGAATGCGAAATCCCCATCGAACTGCACATCGTCATCTAATACGAGTACGTCGTCCTGCGCCTTCGCAGGATTCAGCGCAGTAAGTAGTGTCACGACGCCAAGGCCGGCGAATTTTTTTATTTTCATCATTCGTGGCTTTCGGCTAATCAATCTGTGCGCGTAGTTTTTCCAGTTCGGTTTCTCTAAAGGCCGCATCAGTGAGCGTGCGCTGGGTTAGAAATTCGTCCGGCACATCGATGCCCGTATGCATCTCAAGAAAGGCCATATTCGAGAGTCGGTTAGTTACCAGATTCATGATCGTAGTAGAGCGCGCTACCCAGATACCATTCATCAGTTCGACTCGCGCTCCCAGCATGCGCTTAATTTCTTTGCCGTACTGGTCGTACATTTCTATTCTGAGTTCGACGAAGCGTTCTTTGTCGACATAGAGCACGGTGCGGGAATAGCGAGACTGACGTGCGCGTTCCTCGTTGGGGATTGTCTCAATCTTCCATACTTCGCGGCCGGCTTCAGTTGTCTCTTCGAGCAGATTGATCTCATACTCATCTAGCTTGCCTGTGTCCTGATCTTCGGTAGTAAATTCGGAGCCAAACATTGAGCCAGGCTCAGTTTCGTCGTCCGAGCTGCCGCTAGCGATGCGCTTTACACGGCCTAAAGCTGACAAGTATAACCAAGTTTCGTTGTCTCTGGCGCCTTCGTCATAGACAAAACTTAGCATGCCGATGCCGCGTTCAGCTGGTGGGTCTAGAAGTATCGCGACCGAGCGGGTGTCTTTAAGATCAACCCCGTATCCCTTGCCAACTGACTCCAATGACTTTACTCGTGGCCGTTCGGCGCAACTAATTTTCCCCTCGCGCACGCCAAACTTGCAGGTCGACAGTTGCATACGCGAAAGCGCAGAGTTTGAAGTAGCACGGCGATTGTCTTCCAGCTTCTCCATTATTTCTCTTCCGCTAAGATCTTGTGCTATGCCTTGCAGTGGAATTAGAAACAGGGCTGCAACTAGACTGATTAGTCCCTTGCTAAAAATATTACCGTGCATTTTTATCTCCTGTTTCCATTGTATTCTACGAGTGTGCTGTTGTGATTTTTGAGAAATCGATTTCGGTATTCGCATTCTTTACACCAAACGTCGGCTTGAAGGTAATTATCATCGCTGGGATCAGGAACAGATCGCAGAGAAGGGCGAAGAATATCGCGATCGCTCCAAAGAATCCCATCTTGGCCATACCGAGGTGCCCTGAGAAGCTTAGCAATGCAAAGCTGAGCGCTAAGATCATGGTAGTGAACATCACCGCCTGACCTACGTCACGAATTGTGCTGATTAACGCCTTACTAATACTACCGGTGCGTGCTAGATCGATTCGATAGTGAGTCATGAAGTGAATTGTATCGTCCACGGCGATGCCGATGATGATCGGCGCAATTAATAAGGTGTCAGCATCGAGTGGCAGGCCAAGTAGACCCATGAGGCCAAAACTCAAGACGGCAGGAATCATATTCGGGATCATGGCGAGCAGGCCGCCCTGAAATGACCCTAGAGTCACTATCATGATGACACTGATGATACCCAGCGCCAGCAACAGGCTGGAGTACTGCGAACGGGCAAGATCATCCGCCATGCGCATCATCATTGCCATGCTGCCGGTAACGGTTACCTGTAATTCTGGGAATTCCGATTCGAGTCCAGCGAAGGTGTCCGCAATTTCTTCTTCCATTTCTGTAAAGAAGGCTTGGTATTGGTAGGACCCTGCATTGTAAGCGCTAACCGTAATATGCGACTTGCTGTAGTCGTCCGATACCACTGCGCGGCGATCTTCTGGATTGGAGCTGTTGAAGAGATAGAGCAGCTGCGAAACCATCAGTTGTGAATCGGGAATGCGGTCAAAGGCAGGGTCATTATCGTTCATGACCTTGTTCGTTTCTTTCACGATATTTGCCAAAGAATTGGTGCGCGATACTTCGTTCGGGTATCTCGCTTCGATGCGGGTCTGTAATTCATCCACCGCCTGCAATAGTCTTGGATTCATCATGCCATCGATAGCATTCGTGTTGATGACAATCTCCAAGCTTTGTGAGCCAGCCATATTTTCATCTACAACAGCGTAAGCACGCTGGATGAGGGAGTCCTCACGGGTAAGTTCCGCCATATTACTGTCGATGCGAATCTGGCTCATGCCATAGAGGCAGGTAACAAAGATGCCACCGAAGATAGCCATGATGAGATAGGGATAGCGTGCTGTTATGCCTGGCACGGCATCGAGGATCGGTTTCTGCCAGTTGACGACCACGTAGGTAAGGATGGTCACCAATGTTATATAGCCACCAACGGCCAGCCCTAAAAGCGTAAATATCGCGGCGAAGTAGACAGCGGCTATGCTTAGCTTCGTATGCATCGATAGTTTATGCCAGCGCTTGCCTAACTTGTCGGCAAAGCTCGCGTCCGCATCTGGGTCTCCCGGGTGCCAAAGATCGAGCAGTATTGGTAGAAGAACGATAGTAAAGAAGAAGGCGAGGAACACACCAACGGCTGATGTCCATCCGAATACTTGAATCATAGCGAGGTCGGATATCGTTAAGGCCATAACACCACACATGGTGGTGATGGTGGTTACTAATATGGCTAGGCCAGTCTTACCATAAGCATGGGAGAGGGCTATGTGGTGCTCTTCGCCTTCGCGGCGGAAGGTAAAATAGGCGCTCATTACGTGTACACAATCGGCAATGCCCACGGCGAAGATCAACATAATCGTGAGCGAGATCATCGTTGTCAAGACGACACCTGTCCAGGCAGGTATTCCCCATGCCCAAGCGATGCTTAGTAGGATGGTAACGAGTGGCCAGATAACGGCGCTGAATGAGCGGAACAGTATCCATAGAAGAAGAGTAAAAATCATTACCAGAATTATGCCGAGTAATTGCATCTCGTCGAGCATCTCAAGCATGAATTCCATGAGCGGAGGTGTGCCAACAGGAAAGAACTCGAACTCTGTTTCGTACTTCTCGTAGATCGCCTTGGACATGACATGGAAGGCGGTGTAGCCGAGCATGTCTACTGCCTCGAAATCAATTTCCTGTACTTCTACATCTTCATTGAATTCTAGATCGAATGTCTCATCGTCGCCGAAGGCACCGAAGCTGTCATCGAGCGACACGTTGGCGCCATCGACTGCCGACACGAAACCCTCCACAGGCTTCGTCCCGAAGTCTGTCTGAATGAGTATGGCGCCGTACTCGGTATCTACGGAATAGAAGGCAAGCAGATAGTCCTCCTGGGAGAGGGCGTTGCCGCGGATCTGTCCTAGCTCCCCATTCTCTTCTGGCAGCGCACTCGGCACCAAGCGATTTGACAGCAGGCTATCTCCAACGCTTTCCTGATAGCGAAGATTGGCGATAGATTGCACACGGCGAATATGGTTTAGCTCTTCCCACTCTAAGGTAATGCCGTTCATCGATTCGGGGTACTGACTGCGATCCAGCGACTGCCAGTTGCGTAGATCATCAGTTAGCTGCTGTGCAGCCTCCATTGATTCTCTAGAGAACACGTTTCCATCTTTCGCTCGGTAGACAAGGAATACGGACTCGTCGCTGCCGAATTGTTCGCGAAACTCGTCCAGTGCTATAGCAGCGGGATCGGCCTCATCCAGGAAACTGTCGGTGGTCATGTCCATCGTGGTACGGGTGTAGATGCCGTAGACCATGATGGAGGTCATGACAATCAAACCGGCGAGTACAAAACTCTTGTACTTCAATACCTTGTAGGGTGCTTGAGCGAATGCATCGATGAGAGAAAGTAGAATTTTTTCCATGGTTAGAACCCGGGATAGAGTATGTGTACACTTAAAATCAGAATTTCACTGTGCTGCAGCCTTGCAGCAAGTCTTCTCTGAATCGCCTGTAATGGTCTTAGTCTTGACGGGTAAGTAGGTCGGTCGGAACTTGAATTTGGTTCATTGGATGTAGCAATTTCCCGGTGGGTAGTATCGCTCAGATTGGTGATTTTCACTAGCTGGCCTCCCCTTTATTTTCGCGGCTCCTCTCATTTTTGACACAGAAGACGAATGAGTAGATGGGGGCAATCACTACACTGCTTAGCCCTAAGACTAGATTTAGCTCTAAAGAGGGCCAGTAGAAGTTAAGAGTGAGAAGTAACACTCCTGATATGACCATCACTCTTCCGGCGAAGCGATGTGTGGCGCGCCAGTTTGCCGCAGATGCTACGGTCCAGAGTAAGCGAAGACCAAAGATGAAATTTCTCTCAGTCTTACCAATTACATTTCCCGAAATGATGAGGAAACAGGCCAATCCCACGGCGAGATACTGATGAAATTCATCGACATCACCTACAGTTGCCATCATTCCCACATGAGTGGATAGCAACAGCAGGCCTGTGCCAAATACTATTATTTCCCCTGATCGCATGCTGTTGGTCATAGCGAATTTTTCGGGGGAGAAACGAATCATGAGATTGATTGCAACAATAGTGGCTGCATAGACGATGGGCATTAGCACGACTATTAGCAGCTTTGGCAAGTAGTTCCCTGGCTCGCCTTTAAAATTATAATGCGAGGGAACAGTTTCGGGCAGCCCGGGATACATGATTACCCCTATGACAACCATTGCAGCGAGGCAGGCAAAGCTTAAGGCATTGGCGATTATGAATTTCATTTCTTATTCTCCTTTTTGTCTTGGAAAAAACTGATGACGAATTGCGCGGCATCATCGAAAACAGATGTGTTGATTGAGTAGTTAATGCTCTGACCCTTTCGATTTGCTATCACTAAGTCGGCTGCCTTTAACTTGCTCAGATGATGGGACATGGAAGGGCCGCTGATATCGAAGTGCTTGCCTAGCTCGCCGGCCGACATCTCGCCCTTCTTGAGAAGGTCGAGAATCTTGCGACGGGTCGGATCGGATATGGCCTCGAGAACTGATTGCATATTTGTATTCTCCTTAGATATTTAGAAAATTATCTAATTATCTAAGCAAGATCAAGCGCTGTTTCGCTTTGCAATGGAAAATACCGCCCTGCGGTGAGGGCTAATCTAGCTGGAGGTCAGTATCTCTGCTATCTGGGGCAGGTATAGACACCAAAATCTTGTTGGCCATTATCGATGAGGGATTCGGGTACAACGGTGTTCCCACCCATGCGTCCTGCCTCGTTTCGGGCCAGAGTTAGAAGTTCTTTTTGCAGGCGTCCGCCGCCACGTTCAACCGTGACAATCGAGTCTAAGGTCTTTGAGGTAGCGCGACCTAGACGTTCGCAATTGCCGATTCGGTCGACGCCGACAAGGCTGACATTTTCACCCTCGGCAGTAAGTTGCACCCATGTACAGCCAGTTATTGCCAATGCAGCAATTGCTGGCAGTAGAAAATTTTTCATGATTTAACCCCTATCTGTAAGAACTTGCCTTGGCGGAGTGCAAGAATTGAAATGTAATGATGCGATGAGTCTGAGCCCTCGTAAGCATTCGATTATAACAGTATTATTTCGGGCTGCCGAATCTAATCCTGTAACATTGGGTGCTGGGCACGGTGCGAGCGGTGTGTGCTACTATTCATACCCGTTTCTGCCTGCTATTGAGAGAGCGTTATGGCTGCTTGCGAAAATGAACTATTAATCGAGACATTGAAGGCTATCGTCGGTCTCGCTGGATACCGCGAGGGTGCGTATATCGAGTCAAAGAATTATCAGGATGCGATGGGTGCCAGATCCATACCTCCAGTATTATTGCTGCGACCCGATTCCACCGAGCAGGTATCTGAGATTCTCAAAGCCTGCCATGCCGCCGGTCAGCCGGTTGCTCCGCAGGGTGGTATGACAGGATTAGTATCCGCGGCCGCTCCGCTAGAAGGGGAGATATCACTTAGTTTCGAGCGCATGAAGAAAGTAATCGAGATAGATCCTTTTACTAGCTCGATGACAGTAGAAGCTGGGGTTGAATTACAAACTATTCAAGAAAAAGCGGATGCTCACGATTTGTTATTTCCGCTAGATCTGGGTGCAAGAGGCAGTTGCACCATAGGTGGCAACCTCTCTACCAATGCTGGAGGCAATCGTGTCATACGTTATGGCATGGCGCGTGAGCTGGTAGTGGGCTTGGAGGCAGTTCTGGCGGATGGCACGATCATCGATGGATTGCACAAGCTACGAAAAAACAATACTGGCTACGACCTAAAGCAACTCTTCATCGGTAGCGAAGGTACTCTGGGCGTTATCACTCGCGCCGTACTCAAGCTTTCACCAAAACCTAGCAGTCAAGTTGTGGCGATGTGCGCGGTTAACGATTTTGCGAAGGTTGCAGATCTTTTGGTACATGCGCAGGCAGGCTTGGGCGCAAATCTTAGTGCGTTCGAAGTTATCTGGAACAATACCTACAAGCTTATCGATGAGCACGTGCCTCATGCTACCGTGCCGATTAAGGATCACTTTGGTTTCTATGTGCTCATAGAGAGCATGGGCTCGCACGCCGAGAAGGATAGCGATCTTTTTCTCGAGGTCTTGTCGCAGGCAAGTGAGGCAAAACTGATCGAGGAGGTCATCGTGGCCGACTCGGACACGAAGATTAAGAATCTCTGGGCCGTGCGCGATGCAGCGGCAGAAATTGCTCCGGGTGTCGGTTATATGCATACCTACGACGTGAGCCTAAATGTTGATGACATGGGTTACTTCGGCGAAGAGGTTGAGAGCAGGCTGCGTGCTGAATGGCCCGATGCGATTCTGGGCCTGTTCGGGCACATTGGCGATGGCAATGTACATATCGTTATTCATGTAGGAGAAGACACACTTAGTCTTCACCTACAGATTGACGAGATCATCTATGGCCTAATACAGGAGTTGCACGGTGCCGTTTCAGCTGAACACGGTATCGGTTTAATGAAGAAACAGTTTCTGCCGTACAGCAAGAGCGAACCCGAGATTGCACTCATGAAGGCGCTAAAGCACACGATGGATCCGCAGGGAATACTTAATCCAGGCCGCGTTTTTTAAGCGCTGTCTAACGATCAATCAGAATTAAACAATGTAAAGAATAACTAGCACAAGCACTGGAGAAAAAGAAATGACTAGCAATAACTTAACCGGCAAGAATGTAGTAATTATCGGTGGTACAGCAGGTATTGGACTTGCAGCAGCGCAGGCAGCTGCCGCTGCAGGCGCGAAGGTTTGGGTAGCAGGACGCTCCGAAGCACATATCGAGTCCGCCAAGCAAGTCGCCAATGGTAGTTTCGAAGTGCGGCAGGCAGATACACACGATGCCGCCAGCCTCGAGGCCATATTCAAAGAAGTTGGCACAGTTGATCATCTGATTTCAGCGGCGGTGGGCGGAGAGCGAACTCTCAAGCCTTTCCTCGAGCAAACTGAAGATCAGTTCAAGGCTGCCTACGATAAGCTTTGGGGTTATGCCAAGGTTGTTAGAACTGGGGCTCCGTATCTTGCCGAAGATGGCGCTATAACACTTGTTAGTGGTTCGCCGGCTCGTAAAATTAGACCTGCCCAGTCTCCGTTAAGCTGTGTTGGTGCATCGGTTGAGAATTTAGTGCGTTGCCTCGCTGTAGAGATGGCGCCAGTGCGTGTCAATGTGGTTTCACCGGGTACTGTAGATACCGCGATGTTTGATTGGATGGGTGATGAGAAGCAAGACAAGCTAGCAGCGATGACAGCGTCTCACCTGATCAAGCGTGCAGGAACATCCGAAGAAGTTGCGCAAGGTATTCTGTTTGTTATGCAAAACGGTTTTGTTACCGGCACCACCATCGATGTCGATGGCGGTCGCATATTGAGCTAAGCAACCGAGCTAGATAATAGCAGCGAACGAAGACTAATCTTCAAGATTGAATGTGGAATTGATGCATGAAAAATGAGCGCGAAGCAGCGAAGTCCAACGTAGCCGACCCAGATATGGGTCTGATTGATTCGATCTATGCGCGGCATTCGGTGCGTGGCTACTTGGACAAAGAAGTTCCGCAGGATGTGATGAATCGAATCTTCGAGATTGCGCATCAGTCACCGTCCAACTGCAATGTGCAGCCATGGAAGGTCTATGTCGCTTCGGGTGAATTAAAGGATCGTCTCAAGAAACAGATGGTTGAGGCGACAGCGGGGGGAGTTAAACCTAACCCCGACTACCCTTACCGTGGTGACTTCGCAGACGAATACCGTACTAGACAGGTTGACTGCGCAGTCGCGCTTTATTCCAAGATGGGTATAGGCAGGGGCGACAAGGAAGGGCGTATGCGCGCGGTGTTGCGTAATTTTGAGTTCTTTGATGCGCCCCACATTGCGTTTCTCGGTATGCATCCAGACTTTGGAGTGACAGTTGCGCTTGACGTAGGTATTTTCGCACAGTCACTTATGCTTAGCATGGTGGCATTCGGACTACATAGCTGTCCTATGGGCACGATGCGCAACTACCCTGATATGGTGCGCGAGGCGTTTGAAATCGAGGATGGTACACAGATTCTATTCGGTATAAGCTTTGGCTATGAAGATACTTCGGTAGAAGCCAATGAAACACGGACTACACGGGACGACTTTTCTACAAATATTGTCTTTCGATCCGAGTAAGTGCCGTTATAGACTCTATCAATTCATTTATAAGAATAATTAGCGTTAAGAACACGAACTAATGAGCCTTAAACCAGTCATTCTTCTTTACGATCTGAATAACACCTTCGTTGATGAGGCTGCTGCTCTTATCGGGCATACCGGCCTATATACCACCATCAATACCTACAATGAGACAAATGCGACAGAGGCGGTTAAGCAATACAATCGTCTTTTCGGACTAGTGACGAACAAAATTTCATGCGTAGTAACTGGCTGGAATCCTTATAAGAAACCACGGGATCAATTTCTATTTAAGCTGCGCAGCGAAGAAAAGCGCAGTCCTTTTCGAAGTTCTACACCAGTGGTCGTTATCACCGAAGATCATCGTCGCGACCTGAAGACGTTGGCACTCGATCCCACCGATGGCAATGTTTCAGCCTACATGCATATTGATGACTTTAAGGATTCAGTAGCCGATACGCTGCATAAGATTGTTTTTGGCAATCGTGCGCATGAACTTAACTCTATCGCTTATGCGCAGTTTTCGAGTCAGGAAGAAACAGACTAGCCCACTAACCTCCAGTAGATGTGATAGCGAGTTTCCAAATGTTACGTCAGCCAATCCTTTATTTTACAAAAGTAAAATTCCCAATTGTATTTTCAGTCGTCCTTTTACTATTCAGCTGTCAATCAAGTGAGCCACCTGAATTTGGCATGGTTGACTGGTACGTTGCTAATGGGGGAGGGAGTAGCATAACCCTGACTATTTACGATAAGGTCTGTGGCCGAAATTACTATCGTTTTCGAGTTGCCAGGTTATCAGAAACTCCCATTTCAACTTGCGCCAACGAAGCAGGGGATGCTGAAATTCGATTCAGTAGAACAGCTGGATACAGTGTCTCGGCAAACCCTGTACGGCATGATGTGATAAGCAGCAATCAATCACTACTTGTGGATTAGCCAAATTACAGATAACTATTCGGAAGCAGGGCAAATGGGCGATTTTTATTAATTTTGAGCCCGTGGTCAAATTAGCTACTTCTTCGTTTTACCCGCTCGATGGCCTCGCTAATTAATTTATAAGTCACTGATTATAATAAACTAAATTGATGGCCCGTAATTTTCTAGTATCTAGATAACGAAGCTTCTAAGAGCATCGGCTGTTTGGATTGCCAAGCAGCGTAAAGGTATACCGCGCAAAAAGGAGGAAATCCATGTCTGACTTTTTGGATCTGTTCGGAGTGATGATGGCGGTTATGCTGCCAGTCAGCCTGATCGTATTTATCACTGAATATTTTAAATACAAGAAAAGTACAGAGTCTCAACTCGGTACACTGCGAAAGGAGATAGATCTAAATTCGACGAAGGAACTTCAAGACGAAGTAGTTCGATTGAAAGAAAGAATAGAGGTGTTGGAGAGAATCGTTACCGACAGCTCTTATGAAGTAGAAAGAAAAATACAAAGCCTCTAAAAAGTAGGGCTTGCAACACTAGTGCTGCAAGCCCATGAAGCGCTTCGCACCGATTTCCGATAGCAGTGCGTCGTAGTACTTCGCTGATTTCTCTATGTTGTTGGTGCCGACAGTTACATATCCGATCATGGTGATTCCTCTGAGGTTTTACTTTAGTTATGTTTAGTAAGCATCTGTGAATTTATACCCAACTTCTTAGTTTTTCAGTTCCTTGTAGCGAAAACAATTACTTGTGTGGTCATTGATTAGCCCAGCGGCCTGCATGAGGGCGTAGCAGATCGTGCTGCCGATGAACTTGAAGCCGCGCTTCTTGAGATCCTTAGCCATGGCATCGCTGATATCGGTAGTAGCAGGTACGTCTTTGTTTGTCTTGCGCTTGCCGTCTAATACCTTGCCGCCGGTGAACGACCAGATGTAGCTATCGAAGGTTCCGAATTCTTTCTGCACTTTTTTAAAGGCATGCGCATTGCCACGAATAGAATATAGCTTCAGGCGATTGCGAATAAGCCCCTTGTCTAGGAGGAGCTTCTCGATAGTCTTGTCGGTCATTCTCGCGATTTTGTCGATATCGAAATTCTTGAAGCATTTGCGGTAATGATCGCGCTTTTTAAGCACGGTGATCCAGCTCAGGCCGGCCTGTTGGCCCTCGAGACAGAGAAATTCAAACAGGAGCCTCTCATCATGCACAGGCACTCCCCATTCCTCATCATGATAGGCGACATACACAGGATCTTCTCCTGGCCACCAGCAACGTTTCTTCATGGCATAGCGTCCTTTGTATTGTGATTGCTGTATATAAATAGAGCGGTACATGTAGCTTAGATTTTCCTCATTATGACAAAATAGAGAGCCTGAACATTGCCTTGATCCAGTGTATTTTTATCTTACTTCTTGCCCTGAACAAGATCTAGGCTCAGAAACTTGGGGGTGCTATGGCAGCGAAGGGTACGACTGAGAGTAGTTGTGGGTTTTTTATCAGATTTTAGAACAAAACTTTTGTTTGAACAGAGTAAGACCTATACTGCGCGCACACTTTAGGAGCGCTAGTATTTCTTCCCCCTCTTTAGACTCTACTGCCGCCAAACCCAGCGCCTTCGCTGTTTTCTCCATAGCTCAATTTCGCTGGTTATTTCTTGGCAACGCGGCCTTCTTCTTTGCGATGCAAGGACAGATGCTTACCCGCACCATCATCGCCTGGGATCTCACTGGCGAGGCGACGTCGCTTGCCTATATAAATCTAGTAGTAGCTATACCGATGATCTTCGCCTCTCTGTTAGGCGGGGCGATTACCGATAGAGTAGAGCGCAGGCAACTCGTCATCATCGGCCAGAGCCTGATTATGGCCAACGAGATCTTTATTCTCACCATGCTACTCACCGGGCGTCTGGAATTCTGGCATATGCTCTGTACCGCCTTCGTCGCTGGCTGCGCCTTCCCATTCATCATGCCAGCGCGCATGGCCATCACGGCGACAGTAGTCGGGCCGGAAAAGCTGCAAAGCGGCATGGCGTTTTCCAGTGGTGTGATGAATCTTAGCCGCGTCATCGGGCCGGCAATTATGGGTGTAGTTGTAGCCCAATATTCAGCGACAGCAGCCTATATGCTTTCCGTTGTACTGTATGCCACAGCCATTCTTTGCATGCTCGGCGTACAACGCAGCCGATCCAACCCTACAGACAAGCCGAAGGAGAAATTGCTGGCGGATATCAGCGAAGGTTTTAGTTATGTGCGCAGCAATCGACCAATACTACTCTGCCTCGTGTTTGGTTTAGTGCCGATGCTGCTAGCCATGCCTTTTCAGAGCATTCTAGTGATGTTGGCAGAGCAGCAGTGGGACGTAGGCGAGAGCGGTGTCGGGACGCTAATGGCCGTGGGCGGAATAGGTGGTGTTCTGGGTTCGATCTGGATTTTACGCCGCGGCGACAATGCTTCGCGCCTTAAATTGATGATAGGCAGCACGGCAGCCTTCGGTGTGCTACTCGCGATATTCGTCGAGATAGACAGCTTCTACCTAGCCCTGATTCCGCTCTTGCTAGCCAATATGTGCGTCAGCGCGAGCCAAACAATCAACAATGCGTCGGTACAGATTCTCGTGGATGACAGCGTAAGAGGGCGCATGAGTAGCTTCATGATGCTGTCCTTCGCGCTTACGCCTATCGGCGTTTTTCCGTTAGCAATTGCAGCGGACAGCATCGGCGCAGCGAATGCACTATTCGGCGCGTGCTTGCTGCTTATTGTGACGGTAGCTGGCTTCTATTTTCTAAGCCCAACGTTGAGAAACCTAGATGCCAATATAAAGACTGCTATGGCGAAGGCGATACAGAAGAAGGCAGAGACGTTAGAGAAAGCAGAAAGTTAGAGTCAGTTAGCGCTGTTTTTCTCTTCGTCTAGAATCTCAGTGATGCCGTGGCCGATACTTCGAGTAGATATACTCACTTCAATCAGAAATAAAATGAGGCCCAGTATCAGCAACATCATGGCGCCGAGAAAAAACACCACAATCGCCGACGACATATTGAAACGAGCAAATTCACTAAAGAACAGCGAAACAATAACAAGACAAATTACCAGCGCAGCTGCTACGAACATTCTAATAGACCAGTTCGCTAAGCGTATTCGACTCCAAAGGGCAGTGATCTCTGCTTGAAGAATTGTAACGTGATCCGAATGAGGTTCCTTGCCAAGGCGAGTCTCAACCACGCGAACTCGATCCACCGCACGACCCAAGCGTACCGAGAGCACATTTAGCAACCCTGCAATGCCAGCCAATAGAAACACCGGTGCCACGGCCAATTGAATGACGCTAGCTAGTGCTTCTATTTCGGTTAGTTCTTCCATAACAAGGCCGTCGCTGCGTCTTTTGCTTAAGCCTTAGCGGCTTTCGCGTCCATGTCTTTCCAGTGGCGTGCGCCATTTCCGGGAGTGCGAGTACAACTAATCCATAGCTCCGCCGCACTGAGGTTAATCACACCTGCCATCCAGAACGTCGTGCCAAATAGCACGGCGATGCCGATGTCAGTCGTCGACATGAATGCAGTCAGCATCAGGCGCTCAGTAGCGATGGCTAACATTAAGGCGAAGGCACGAATCATCCACTCGCGATGCTGGCCAAAATTGCGCTGCTTGATACGCACGATCGCCATCACTAAGGAAAATAATATAAACAGAGCAAAGAAGGCGGTGGCCATGGACTCATTGAAGCCCTGATCGGCAATACCCATGAAGGGATCGAATACGCCGATAGCGATGCCAGAGAAGGCACCGATTGCGCCGCACAGGACGAAGATGCGCCCACTGATGCGATGCAATTTGATGTACTTCTTACGCACGCCACGCATGAACTGCAATGGCCCAAGCACCATCACAAAGAAGCCAGGCCCTAGATGCAGAACAGTAGCCAGAGCATTGGTGTAATAGCGAATATCGAAGGCATTGAATACCTCTTCCGGATTTGCGATTGGCTCAGAAAACGCACCAATCATGAAGCCTGTCCTCGCAAAGATAGCCGATAAACCAGTAAAAACCAGGATCGTCACCAAACCCCAACCTATAACTTCCAATACCGTTCGAATAGCCGGCATCGGCGTTGCCGAGAAGTCCATGCCGCATTGTGTCTTACCAGGAGTAGCCTCTCCTGCAGTTAAATCTGACATGCAATCCCCCGATTACTTTTAGCAATATTCAATTGCGGAAATTATATAGGGGGTAGGGGCCAAAAGCTATTTGTGCTGGGCCTTGGCCTAACTGTAGCTATGCCGTGACCGATTCAAATTAAGTGTATATAATCCCTCCTCCACGCGCCCATAGCTCAGCTGGATAGAGTAACTGGCTTCGAACCAGTTGGTCGGGAGTTCGAATCTCTCTGGGCGCACCATACTTATAATAAAGACCCAATAAAAACAGATAGTTACATAGATATATCCTCGTTACCGTATACATGGTCGTATACATAACTTAAAAAGGATACACTATGACTTCTGTCGCTTTGGGTGTCTTTACCGTGTCAGTTCCTTACCTCCACAAGCCTAAAGGCCGCCACACATGGTTCTATCGCAGAGCTGTGCCCGCTTCTGTTAAAGAACACTATTCACAACCTCATATTCTTAAGTCGCTGCGTACCACAGACGAAGTGGAAGCGGCAAAGCTATGCCTAAAACTCAATCAACAATACGAAGAAGAATTCGAGAGATTAAAAAGAGGGCAACCTAAAGAGTTAGCTCAGGCTACTTATGATCTAGCGGTGGACAAGCTCAACAGCTTTGGTCTTTATCCGAATGTGACGTCGGATGAGAGTGCTTATGCCAACATAACAGACGACTTTCTTGACCACATGTCTGACAAGTTGAAACAGTCTCTCTCAAAGCATGAGTTCGAGCAGATTTGGTATCACGGCAAACCTATACCAGAAGGCTTATTGGATGTTGTAGACAAAGCCGCTCTCGATTTAATGCAAGGGAAGTACCGTCCTCGTGCCTCGGCGTATGCCGACAGTTATGTGCACTTGTTGAACAGACAAGACGACAAGAGGTTCATTCTCTCAGTTAATCGAGCGATTAAGTGCCTGTTAGAAGTCTTACCTGACAAGCCGCCAGGAGATTATACAAGGGTCGAGGTCAGGAAGTTGATCAAATGCCATATGGATAAAGGTGATGTTAAAACCGCAACACTTCATAGGCAGATGACAGTTCTGCGAGCCATGTTTAACAAAGTATCGAAAGAGCATGAGATAAAGGAAGATAGGCTGCATCCCTTTACAGACTTCGATGTCCCTAATTTGAGAGATGACGCCATCGAACGAGCTGACTTCACAAAAGAAGAACTAGATATACTTCGTCAGAAGATCGCTGCGCGAAAACCACACATAGCCTTCCTAATCCATCTGATGCTCGAAACAGGTCTGCGGGTGAATGAGTGCTGCGGCCTCCGAGTAGGCGATATATCGATTGATGAAGAAGTCGCCTCTGTGAAAGTTGAGAAGAACCCGTTTAGGCCGCTTAAAACTAAAAGCAGTCAGAGATATATTCCTTTAGTAGGTGTTGCGTTAGAAGTTATGAAAGATGCTATAGCCGATAGAGACAGAACTGACTGGGTGTTTCCTGCATACATTGATGAAGCCTCAAAGGCTCTAAGAACACCGCAGCATCTGCAGCGGCAAACAAGCGCATACGATCAATACTGGGCCAAGATGCTCCGACCTGTCATAGCTTCAGGCACACTTTTAATTCACGATTACGCAACGTAGAGTGCCCTAAAGACATTAGAGACGAGCTAGGTGGTTGGGCAAGCAGTGTGTCGGATAGGTATGGCTCACCAGCCGACATAAAGATCAAACAGGATTACCTGCTCAAGAGTATTGATGCGCCAAGTGGAGTAGAGATGTCATGAGTAGTAGCAATGCCTATGACGACCTAGCCACCTGGACTTCCCAAGGTTTGCTAGACACCAAATAGCGTTAAAATGTAACTCTATGAGAGGTGTTTATGAAAGGCAAACGTTATACAGAGGAATTCAAGAAAGAAGCG
>JAQCKF010000014.1 GCA_027592275.1 Pseudomonadota bacterium | reverse complement strand
CGCCTGTAAAGTATGAAGAGCGTTATCAACAGAGGCTGCTAAGTGTCTAGAGAATTGATAGCGATTCAGAGGCCCTGAGGCCTAGCTGATGCCGGATGCTTGTATGAAATTCATCAAAGTTTTGAACATCTGAAGTGATGGCGATTAGACTAGGCTGTTTAGTACGCGGATAATACGCTCGTTGGCCTTGGGAAAATCCACTGCTCGTAGCTTAGAAATCGCGCGCCATTCGATTGCCTGCCCTTCTCTTCCCAGCGGTATACCTGAAAATTTGTCGATGCGCCAAACATCCAACATTATCGACTTGTCGCTGTATTCATGCCTGATTTGAGTTAGCGCTGTGCAGCCCTGCACACTGATACCTAACTCTTCTTCAAATTCTCTGTTAAGTGCGTGCTCAACTGACTCACCTTCTTCGACTTTACCCCCAGGAAATTCCCAGAGACCGCCTTGATGAGATTGAGCGGGGCGTAGTGCAATCAATACTTCCTGGTTGTCATTGAGAAGAACACCGACAGCAACATGAACAAGGCCGTTTTTATTCACGACAGGTTGCTAACTGCGATAATCCGCATTGATCCGCACGTACTCGTTGGAAAGATCCGACGTCCAGACTCTTGTCCTGGCCTTTCCGCGACCAAGGTTAATGCGGACTCGAATCTCGTCCTTATCCATCTCTGCCTGCCCTGCACTCTCGCTATACTGCGCATCTACTGCTCCTTTGGACACTAGAAGTGTATCTCCAAGCGCCACAGTGACCGACTCAATATTGAGATCCCCAAGACCGGCACGGCCGATAGCAGCGAGGATTCTTCCCCAGTTAGGATCGGAAGCAAAGAAAGCTGTTTTAACCAAAGGAGATTCTGCTACCGCATACGCTACGGCCAAACATTCCTGCTCAGATGCACCTTCATTCACCTCTATCGTTATAAATTTACTTGCGCCTTCTGCATCTCGAATCAGATCGGTGGCTAACTGCTCGAAAACTGCATTCAGTTCAGACTGAAACTGCGAAGCTTCCTCGCTATCGATATCCGTGATCACAAGGGCCCCTTTGCCAGTGGCGACCAACATACAACAATCATTGGTAGAGGTATCACCATCGACTGTGATTCTGTTAAACGAATTGCTTACAGCACGAACTAAGAATTTTTGGAGGAGAGGTCTGTCGATCTGCGCGTCCGTAAAAACATAAGCGAGCATAGTCGCCATGTTCGGGCAAAGCATGCCCGAGCCCTTCGCAAACCCGCTTATGCTTGCCTGCGAGCTATTAACTGCAAAGCTCGCAGAGGCTAACTTCGGCCGCGTGTCGGTTGTCAATATTCCCTGTGCTGCTGATTGCCAACCATCAGCAGACAATGCTGCATACAGTTGCGGTAATGCTACGAGTATTCTATCACTAGGCAATTGTTCGCCAATCACCCCTGTGGAAAACGGTAATATCTGTTCGGACGAAGTTTTCGCGATCCCAGCCAAGCCCTCACAGCATGCCATAGCCGCAAGCTCTCCTTCAGGTCCGGTACCAGCATTCGCATTTCCTGTGTTAATCAAGAAATAACGGCTAGCACTATGCTCTACTCGTCGTTTAGCTATGCGAACCGGCGCGGCACAGAAAGAGTTCTGAGTAAACACGCCGACTGTTGCGGCGCCTTCCGCAATTTCAATCAAAACAAGATCGAGTCTATTGGCGTAGCGAATTTGACTCTCTACTGCAGCTAAGCGAATCCCTTCAATTGGACTCACGCTTACCTTTCTCTGGGGACCGACAGCCATCTTTAAATTCCTACTCGGTTTTCACTTTCTCAGACTTAGCGACACCGGTCACTAACCTATCTTTCCGTGGCATAGTTTATACTTCTTCCCCGAGCCGCAAGGACAGGGATCGTTCCTTCCTACCTTGGCCATCTCTCGAACAAAGGGAGGTGCCTTGTCTCCCCCTGCCTGACCCTGCCCAGCAGGTGATGCGTCATCCGTCGGCTGTTCGGCGAGTGCAGATACGGCTTGATGCTGGAAATTCACTCGCTCTCTAGCTCGTTCCTGCTCACGTTGTCGCTCAATAGCATCTGCATCGTCTTCTTGCCGAATCTTCACCTGACTTAAAACTTTGATAACTTCCTGCTGCAGATTTGTCATCAAGTCTTGAAACAGAGCGAACGCTTCTCGTTTGTATTCTTGCCGCGGATTCTTACCACCATAACTACGCAAGAATATTCCTTGTCGCAGATGATCCATAGTTGCAAGGTGATCCTTCCACAAGCCATCTAATATCTGTAACGTAATTTGCTTCTCGAAAGTGCGCATCTTATCACCCACCGCCGCACACTTTTGCTCGTAATCGGTTGAAAGTATCTCATCGATTTTTTGTTTTAATTGCTCTTCGTAAAGCTGATCATCCTCATCAAGCCATTTCTGAATATCTTGCTGAGTCGAAAATTGAGCATCTATCCCTTCCTGTAATCCCTCAACATCCCATTGTTCAGGAACACTCTGCGGCGGAATATACTCATCGACAATTTGTCCTACTACTTCTGTGCGCATGTCTTTCAACAGCTCTGAAATATCATCGCTGGCCATGAGCTCGTTACGCTGACGATAGATGATCGTGCGCTGATCATTCGCTACATTGTCATATTCCAACAATTGCTTACGAATATCGAAGTTTCTGCCTTCGACCTTTCGCTGTGCCTTCTCAATCTGCTTCGTTACCATGCCGTGCTCTATGGCTTCTCCGCGCTCCATACCCAAGCGCTTCATGAAGTTCTTCACCCCATCAGTTGCAAAGATCCTAAGCAGGTTATCGTCCATGGAGAGATAGAACCTGGAATACCCCGGATCTCCCTGTCTTCCAGAGCGGCCACGCAGCTGATTGTCGATACGCCTTGATTCGTGGCGCTCGGTGCCAACGATGTGCAGACCACCAGCCGCAATAACTTGATCGTGACGCAGCTGCCACTCTGCTTTGATGTTCTCGATCTGCGCTTCGGTTGGACTTTCTAACTCAGCAACTTCAGCTTCCCAATTGCCGCCCAATACTATATCTGTACCGCGGCCAGCCATGTTGGTAGCAATAGTCACCACCCCAGGCTTTCCTGCTTGAGCGATGATTTCCGCCTCACGTTCATGAAATTTAGCATTTAGAACTTCATGCTTGATTTTTTCTTTCGTGAGGAAGTTCGACAACGTTTCAGATGTATCAATAGACGCTGTGCCGACTAGTATGGGCGCTCCTTTGGCGCTCATTTCCGTGATATCACGAACGATCGCCTCAAACTTCTCTTCCATAGAAAGAAAGATAAGGTCGTTTGCATCATCACGCACCATAGGTTGATTGGTTGGTATCACCACGACATCCAGGCCGTAAATCGACGAAAATTCGAATGCCTCAGTGTCAGCGGTGCCGGTCATACCAGACAAATTATTGTACAGACGAAAATAATTCTGGAATGTTGTTGAAGCTAGAGTCTGACTCTCACTCTGAATCGCCAGTTTTTCCTTAGCCTCTAGGGCCTGATGCAAACCTTCTGACAGACGTCGTCCTTCCATCGTTCGACCAGTGTGCTCATCAATCAGCACAATGCTCTTATTCTGTACAATGTATTCGATATCTCGATTGAAAAGGTTATGCGCCTTAAGGCCAGCGTGTACGTGATGAAGCAAGGATAAATTGGTCGCAGAGTAGAGTGACTCACCCTCGGCTAACAACTTCTTCTGAATCAGAATTTCCTCAACGAATTCGTGCCCAGTTTCAGTAAGTTCAACCTGGCGACTCTTCTCATCAACGGTAAAGTGACCTGACTCCTCGGGCACAAAGTTCTTGTCCATCATTTCCATCTTGGACTTCTCGGCCTTTATTCCCTTCTCCAACTTCGGAATTAATTGGTTGATGGCTTCATAGAGTTTGGAGCTATCTTCCGCAGCTCCAGAAATAATCAGTGGAGTTCTCGCCTCGTCGATGAGAATTGAATCCACCTCGTCGACAATCGCAAAATTCAACTCCCTCTGCATTTTGTCATCGAGACGAAATGCCATGTTATCGCGCAAGTAATCAAAACCAAATTCATTGTTCGTGCCGTAGGTGATAGAGCTGTTATAAGCTTCTTTCTTCAATTCTGGTGTCTGTCCCGAGCCTATGATGCCCACACTGAGGCCTAGAAACTCATACAGTGGTCGCATCCAGTTCGCATCACGATCTGCAAGATATTCATTCACTGTAACTAAGTGCACACCATTACCGGTAAGGCCGTTTAGATAGGCCGGCAAGGTCGCCATAAGCGTCTTACCCTCACCCGTTCTCATCTCTGAGATGTTGCCTTCGTGTAATACGATTCCACCGATCATCTGCACATCGAAATGACGCATCTGCAATGTACGCTTACTCGCTTCACGAACTACGGCAAACGCTTCCGGCAGTAACGCGTCGGTCGACTCACCGGCATCGAAGCGTTGCTTAAATTCGCCCGTCTTGGCTTTCAACTCTTCATCGGAAAGCGCTTCAAAAGAGGGCTCAAGCTCGCTGATAAGAACAGCGGTCTTTTTCAATTTCTTCAGCTTGCGCGAGTTACTACTTCCAAATATTTTATTTAATATGCTCATTTTTCTCTATCAATAGGTTGATTCGATACGCTGGTCTCTAACGGGCATAATGAGCATTGCTCAGACAAACCGATAGCGACCACAGATTGGTGGTAAGTGGAGGGTGATTATCTTGCTGTGCGATGAATATAGGCGGCAGGGTCGACGACTCTACCGTTTTTGTAAACCTCGAAGTGGACATGAGGCCCTGTGGAACGGCCAGTAGAACCTACTAGCGCGATGTTCTGACCCTTCATTACGATATCGCCAACGTCCACCAATAGCTTTTCTGAGTGGGCGTAGCGTGTAGTGAATCCGTTGCCGTGATTGACCTCAACCATCAAGCCGTAGTCCGATCGGGGCCCAGACCAAGTGATTACACCTGCTGCCACGGTATTAATCTCAGCACCCGACTTGCCAGTGGTGAAGTCGATGCCGCCATGGAAGGCTATGCGCCCGGTAATGGGGTCAGGACGCTGACCAAAGCGCGAGGCTATCCAGGCTTTTTCTACAGGCCTACCAGCGATAAAAACATCTGACTGAATTTTGCGATCAGTCATCAGGCCTTCAAGAATTTCGAGTTGCTGTTTACGATCGTCAAGTTGTCGTTCAAGTTGATATACAGCGTCCATAAAGCCCGCTGCCGAATACGACTCTGAAATACCAGTTGCAGGACCACCGATGGCTATCGGGTCGCTGAAATCAAATTCGCCAGTATCCAGCTTGGCAATGGTAGTTATGCGTTCCCCTACTGCATCCAAGCGCACTAGGCGTGCCTGTAACATAGCAAGTCGCATAGTTAAGGCTTCGATCTGTTGTTCTGACTCTTCTTTAATCTCTGAAATTTGTTCGGTCTGTATGCGAATCTGGCGTTCCCAATTTTGCGCAGACTCTTCGCTGAAGACACCGTTATTCTGAGAAACCGCGAGCCCATAACCAAAGTAGCCCAACGCAACTGGAGCACCAAGCAGGCATAGAGAAAGGAGGCCTTTCAGCCATCCCTTGAGGACGATAGTTTTGGTGTGACCATGACGCTGGTCGACTAGAATAACTTTCATTGTGTAAGCGTTGTCTCAGTAAGCCTAGTATTAATACCTAGGGCTAATCAAGAAACTTCAACGTCCAACTATATTTATTAAAATCAGATAGTTAAGATAGCACGATCGGGCTAGGCTGCCAACACTGGTTTCATATAGGAAATAGGCACGTTTGTATCATTGTCGAAACTGACTATTTCCCAGGCATCTTCATTCGCTTCGAGCTTCCTCAGTAAAGCATTATTGAGGGCGTGTCCGGATTTATATCCCTTAAACTCGCCTATCAAGCTGTTGCCAAGCAGGTATAAATCTCCAATAGAATCAAGGATCTTATGCTTTACGAACTCGTCTTCGTAGCGCAGCCCATCCTCGTTCAGGACCTTGTAATCACCTACCGCGATGGCATTATCCATACTCGCGCCTAGTGCCAGGTTTCTATTACGCAATTCCTCGAATTCATGCATGAAACCGAAGGTACGCGCACGGCTGACTTCCTTAACGAAGGAAGTGCTGGAGAAATCTATAGTCGCACTTTTAGTGTGTTTCTTGTAGACAGGGTGATCGTAGTGAAGCGTGTAGCTAACCTTGAAGCCATCAAACGGCTCGAGACTGACAGCTTTGTCGCCATGCTCCAAATGCAGTGGCTTCAGTATTTTGATGAAGCGCTTTAATTCTGACTGTTCTTCGATACCAGCAGATTGAATCAGGAAAACGAACGGGCCAGCACTGCCATCCATGATCGGTACTTCTGGCGCACTTACATCGATGAAGGCATTGTCGATGCCTAAACCCGACAGCGCGGACATCAAATGCTCAATAGTAGAAATTCTAACGTCATCTTTAACGAGACAGGTAGAGAGAGTTGTATCACCTACATTCGATGCGCGGGCAGGAATCTGAACGGGTATATCAAGATCTACTCGGGTAAAGATGATGCCAGTGTTAACTGGAGCTGGCCTAAGTGTTAGATAGACTTTCTCGCCGGTGTGCAGGCCAACGCCGGTGGCACGGATAACATTCTTCAGGGTTTTTTGTCTCAGCATGGGTCTTCGCTTCGCGTCTTATTAAGTCGGAAAAACATGGGTATCTCAAGCATTCGTCAGTGTTATGTCACAGTGCGGCCAAGGCTTAGCCCACTGCCTGAAACGACTACTCCCTGCTCTGTTGGTTCACCAACACTAGACCCGGGAACGAGCGGTTTTCGCTCACTACCACCGCTCTATACTACGACCTTCAACAAACCTCTGGCATAGTAGCAAAGTTCAAGGAATAACCCAATAAGAGAAAATCCGCGTAAAGCCCCTATTACTTGCCTTATAAGACCGTTCGAAAACAATAAACGAGGAATACCGTGTAAGAATCCTACTGCGGTATTCCTGCGAACCTAGTCTGCCTGCTTTCTTAGAAAGGCAGGAATATCGAGATAATCCATGTCGGTATCTGAGCCCACAACCGCTGCAGCTGCTCGAGAGGAACCCTGCCTACGCATTATCGCTGGCTTATCTAGCTGGCGGTAGTCGGTAGTTATCGCTCTGTTAGTATTGTCCACAACCTTAGTGGGTTTGGCGTGCTTCTCACCCAGACCAGTAGCTACGACTGTAACGCGCATCTCATTCTCAAGACTTGGATCGATCACCGTGCCAATGACTACCGTTGCATCATCCGAAGCAAATTCTTCAATAGTGTCGCCAACTTCAGAAAATTCGCCCAGAGATAGATTCTCCCCAGCCGTGATATTAACTAAAATTCCGCGTGCTCCTTGCAGATTCACGTCTTCTAGTAACGGGCTACGAATCGCAGCTTCTGCTGCCTCCCGAGCTCGATCAGCGCCAACCGCCGTACCAGTGCCCATCATAGCCATGCCCATCTCAGACATTACCGTTTTAACATCAGCGAAATCCACGTTGATCATACCGGGATTCATGATTAGATCGGCGATGCCTTTCACCGCGCCTAATAACACATTGTTAGCAGCCTTAAATGCTTCTAACAAGGTTGCTTCTTTACCTAATACTTCTAACAACTTTTCATTAGGAATTGTAATTAAAGAATCCACGTGCTGTGAGAGTAGTCGAATACCCTCTTCGGCAATCTTCGATCGCTTTTTGCCCTCGAATGGGAAAGGTCGGGTCACGATTGCAACGGTTAGGATGCCCATCTCCCTAGCCACTTCTGCCACGATAGGCGCGGCACCTGTACCTGTGCCTCCCCCCATACCAGCTGTGATAAATACCATATCGGCACCGGACAAAATTTCAGCGATCTCATCCCTATCTTCCAACGCGGCCTGCCGACCGATTTCAGGATTTGCTCCCGCACCAAGACCTTTGGTTATATTGCTACCCATCTGCAATATCGTCTTGGCCTTCAGGTTATGCAACGCCTGTGCATCTGTGTTGGCGCAGATAAACTCCACACCCTCTACCTGATTGTTTATCATATGGTGCACGGCGTTTCCGCCTCCACCACCAACGCCTATAACTTTAATTTGAGCGCTCTGCGCAACACTCTCGACTAATTCAAACATATAGCCCCCTCATTTATGATTCTTGTACTGTATCGGTTATTGACTGCTAAGATTAAAACTAAAAATTTCCTTGGAACCAGTTCTTTAACCTGTCCACAATCTGAATCTGTGGCTCACGTTTTGACTCGATTCCACCTCTCTCCTGATATTGCTTTAAGCCATACAGCAACAAGCCAACACCAGTAGAATAAATTGGGTTTCTTACAATATCGGCTAAACCATTAACATTGTGAGGAGCTCCGATGCGTACCGGGGCATGAAATATTTCTTCAGCCAGATCCACAACGCCTTCCATTTTGCTAGTGCCACCAGTTAGGACAATGCCTGCAGCTAACAGGTTTTCGAACCCACTTCGTTGTAACTCGGCTTGCACTAGCGTAAATAATTCGTCATAGCGCGGCTCAACCACCTCTGCCAGCGCCTGTCTGGAGAGTTCTCTTGGCGCTCGATCTCCGACGCTAGGAACCTTCAGAGTCTCATCGGCGCTAGCCAATTGAGTCAAAGCACAGGCATATTTAATCTTTATCTCTTCTGCGTTTTCTGTTGGTGTTCGCAGTGCCATAGCAATATCATTCGTCACCTGATCGCCGGCAATAGGAATGACAGCTGTATGCCGTATAGCACCTTCTGTAAAAATCGCGATATCAGTGGTGCCCCCGCCAATATCCACGAGACAGACACCGAGTTCTTTCTCATCATCGGTAAGAACACTGTAGGCGGAAGCCAATTGCTCTAAAATAATTTCGTCAGTCTGAAGGCCGCAGCGCTTGATACATTTCTCAATATTCTGCACGGCGTTAATAGCGCAGGTGACCAAGTGTACTTTCGCTTCAAGTCGAACACCGGACATACCCAACGGCTCCTTAACACCTTCCTGCGAATCGATGATGTATTCCTGCGGCAGTATGTGCAGAACTTTCTGGTCAGCAGGTATAGCAACGGCTTGCGCCGCATCAATAACGCGCTCGATATCGGCTTTCATGACCTCGCCGTCTCGAATCGCCACGATTCCGTGAGAGTTCATGCTTCGAATATGACTGCCGGCAATTCCTGCATAGACTGAATGAATCTGGCATCCTGACATGAGTTCAGCCTCTTCGATTGCACGCTGAATAGATTCAACTGTCGATTCGATATTGACTACAGTGCCTTTCTTGATGCCGCGAGAACGATGACTGCCAATACCGATGATATCCAGACCGCCGTTCGCATTGATTTCCCCAACTATCGCCACGACCTTGGAGGTACCGATATCCAATCCAACGATCATGTTATCGCTCGCCGAGTCATTCATCGTTCGAATACTCCAGACAAGAGGCATCAAAAGTGTTGTAAGTTTTTTGGTGAAACTGAATCACAGAATTGCCACTCCAGTTAAATCTAACTCGGTATCTCGTACCGCTATTCCGTTTGTGTATCTCAAATCGATAGATAGAAATTGGGACGATTTTTGGAATGGCTGCATCAAATAGAAATCGATAAACCGCTGCGTCTTCTCGAACACTTCATCTCGGCCAGCCGCAACCTGCATTTTTTCATTCAGGAAATAGTCCCAACTACCACGTTTGCTTAGGCTCAAACCGGAAAGGCGCAGCCCAGCTGGAAACAAAATTTGGTTGAGCTTTTGGTACTGCAACATCACAGTCTCTTGACTGTCTTCAGGCCCAGTAAGCAAAGGCAAGGACCTTAACTCAAGTAGACTCTCAGGCTGAAAAAGCTCACCATATTGATTCAGTAGTTGTTCATTACCCCATCTCGCTATAGCTACTTGCTCTGTCAGATGCAGTGATAACGTGTCCGGCCAGATTCGTGTCACCGACGCCTGCAGGATCCACGGATGAAGTTCTAATTCTTGCTTCGCCTCGACAACATCGAAATCGAAGAAACCATTCCCCATAAACGGTGATAAGACCCTGCTAACCTCAGCCTCACTGATCCTTTGCCACTGATTCTCGATTCTAACTTTACTGACTGGGCGATTCAAAAACCCAGAAATATCTGCTCTGTTTTGAACAGTCACCAAAACAACGCAAACTAATACCGCAGCAAACATGTAAAACCCTCGCTTGCCTGAAGACTTCGGCTTAAGCGGCTGGTTTCCCGAACGGGAATTGCGGCGCGTTGAATGTATGCCGCTTCCAGTTCTAATCGCTCTATTTGTAGTTGCCATCTTTTTAGTTCGCCGCTTGCTCTAGCTCTATTATTGTCAATAACAAAGTACCAAAACTGATTCCAGCCTGCTTCGCAGCAATCGGTACAAAACTATGATCAGTCATGCCTGGAATCGTGTTCAGCTCGAGCAGGTAGAATGCGCCGCTTTGATCTTGCATAACATCGACCCTTGCTAAGCCCTCACATCCGAGACTTGTATAAGCCGCGCGGGCAAGCTCATTTAGCTCGATCTGCTCCTCTTCGCTCAACTGAGCGGGGCAGATAATTTCTGTCCCTTCATCGATGTACTTTGCATCGAAGTCATAAAACTCTCTCGAAGTGCTTACCTGAGCCGTGGGTAACAATTGGTCCTCAATCACGCCTACTGTAAATTCCTTGCCGATCACACACTTCTCTGCCATTACTTCCGAATCGAACTCACTGGCCAATTCGAATTGCTTTTGCAGATTTGCTGCGTCCTTCACTATCGCTACGCCTAGGCTCGATCCGCCATTCACTGGCTTCACAACAGCTACTCCAAAATCATCTATCAAAGCCTGCCAATCTGTTGCTTCATTCAACTTCACGTAATCGGCGGCATTCAATCCCATGCGCTGCCATATCAACTTGCTCTTCACCTTATCCATGGCGAGGGCAGAGGCGAGTACACCGCTGCCGGTATAGGGGATCTTCAAGAATTCTAGAAGCCCTTGAATCGTTCCATCTTCCCCGCCCTGACCATGTAACATGATGAGCGCTAGATCCGGCTTCAAGTTTTCTAGGTCTGCGACAATCGTATCGCCCACATCTAGAACACTTACGTTTACGCCTAAATCCAGCAATTCCTGATAGACAGCTTCGCCACTCAACAGGGATATTTCGCGCTCTGAAGAATCCCCGCCTTTCAGTACGACGACGTGTCCACAATTTGCTATGATTTTCTCTTTATTTATCGTTCTCATTTCTCTACTTCTTGACCGCTAAATGAAATATTCTTCTATAAAAATCAATTAATTATGCTTTAAAACCCGATTTGGCCAATTGTTTGGCCAAAGAACCGACACTTCCCGCTCCCTGAGTCAATATGATGTCCCCAGGGCGGACTAAATCACGTAGAATTCCCTGCACCTCTGACTCCTCTTTCACGTATACCGGGTCGACCTTCCCGCGCAATCTAATGCTTCGACAGAGGCTTCTTGAGTCCGCGCTAGCGATCTTCTTCTCACCTGCGGAGTACACCTCTAACAGTAGCAAGACATCCGCCTCGCCTAGCACTTCGACAAAGTCCTCATAGAGATCCTTGGTGCGACTGTAGCGATGTGGCTGGTAGACCATGACTAATCGATTATCTGGCCATCCATCACGCAGAGCTCGCAAGGTAGCGGCAACTTCGGTAGGGTGATGTCCATAGTCATCGATAAGCATGACCGTCCCGCCCTCTACGGCAAATTCACCCTGCACATCGAAACGACGACCAACTCCAGAAAAGTTTTCTATACCACTTTGAATATCCTTCGCCGCAACACCCTCGTCTGTAGCGATGGCAATTGCCGCAGTAGCATTCAACGCATTGTGGCGACCAGGCATATTTAATGTGATTTTCAGTTTGTCCTTAGCTTCCTTACGCACCACTTCGAATTGAGTAACTTGTTGTTTCTGAATCAAATTAGTGATTCTAAAATCTGCATCCTCGGCGAAGCCATAGGTGATTTTGGGCCTCGATATACGCGGTAGCAATTCGCGCACAACCGGATCATCGATGCACAACACCGCCAATCCGTAGAAAGGGAGATTGTGCAAAAAATCGATAAAGTATTTCTTTAAATTCTCGAAGTCACCTCCGTAAGTACTCATGTGATCGGCTTCGATGTTCGTCACAACCGCGACCATCGGCTGTAGATGCATGAACGAGGCATCGCTCTCATCTGCTTCCGCCACCAAATATCTACTCTCTCCCAGTCGAGCATTGGTTCCCGCACTATTCAGCAGCCCCCCAATGACGAATGTAGGGTCGAAGCCCGCCTGTGCCAATACAGATGCTACAATACTTGTAGTTGTAGTCTTCCCATGGGTGCCCGCAATAGCGATCGAGTGACGGTAGCGCATCAACTCAGCCAGCATCTCGGCACGAGCGATCAATGGCTTAGATTCATTGATCGCCGCTTTGATTTCGGGGTTACTCTCGTCAATAGCGCTGGAGTAAACAACTACATCAGCATTCTTAACATTCGCCGCGTCGTGCCCAATAAATATCTCAGCACCCATAGATTCTAGGCGAACGGTATTCGGTGACTCCCTGATATCCGAACCGCTGATTTTATAGCCCTGATTTAGTAACACTTCGGCCACACCACACATGCCGGCGCCCCCGATACCAACAAAATGTAGCCTATTGATGCGCCTCATCTCAGGAATAATATGTCGATTGGTTGCGCTATGCATGGGCTAACTCCAAACATCGACGCGCAATAACTTCATCCGCGTCACAAATTGCAATGGATTTTGAGATGTCGCTCATCTGTTGTAATTTGTTGCGGTTTTCTTGCAAGTCCAATACAAGAGCTTTTAGCGCAGTAACACTCAATTCTTTTTGCTCCAACAGAAATGCAGCGCCGGCCTGAACTAGCCAAT
The DNA here is from genome assembly GCA_027592275.1 of Pseudomonadota bacterium. Lineage (GTDB taxonomy): Bacteria > Pseudomonadota > Gammaproteobacteria > Pseudomonadales > Pseudohongiellaceae > UBA9145. Next base: position 65,675 of record JAQCKF010000014.1, on the reverse strand, counting down.
TTGCGTTATGTGTTTGCTGCTGATCACTGTGGTGTGGATATGGAATGAATATCGAAGGCAGGCCTACCGCGGCAATCTCACTTACTGTGCTCGCGCCGGAACGACAAATAACTAAATCGGCCCAACTATAAGCCTCTGCCATATCACTGATGAATGCTACGATAGTTACATCATCCACTGAGTCTAAGCCTTTATCCGCATAAGCAGCCTGAGTTCTTTCTAATGTTCTCTCGCCCGTTTGATGGCGCACACTTGGGCGTATTTCTTTTGGGAAATCTGCTAACACAGCGGGAATCACTTCGTTTATAGCCAACGCTCCCTGACTACCGCCAAGCACAAGTATTCGCAATCGCTGAGAAGATTTACTAATGCTTCGTGGTCGAGTCGCAATAGCCACAATTTCTTTACGCAGCGGGTTTCCGGTATGAATTATTTTCGCATTCTTAGAAAACGTATTAGGAAAGGCTTCGAACACCTGATCAGCCATCTTCGCCAATAGCTTATTAGTGAAACCCGGCACAGCATTCTGCTCATGAATCACTAGTTTCCGGCCCGTTAATTTGGCCGCCAGGCCTCCCGGGCCTGAAACGAACCCCCCCATGCCGAGCACACAATCTGGCTGAACCTTTGAAAGTATTCGCATTGATTGAATTAGTGCCTGCGCTAACATGAAAGGTGCAGCTATCAGCCTAGCTATTCCCTTGCCTTTGAGACCCTTCGCAGAGACGGCATGAATTCGAATCCCGGTTCCCTCAAGAAGCCTGTTTTCCATTCCCTGATGAGTCCCCATCCATTCAGTACGGACGTTCTTCTCTTGCAACTTCTGAGCAATCGAAAGCGCTGGGAATACATGACCTCCTGTTCCAGCGGCCATGATTAATATAGTTGTGTTTTCAGCTGACACGTTGCTACCTAAGCCTCACCAACATCAGTAATTTTGTTATCGATCTCGTATTCAATACGAACTAACAGGCCAATCATAAAGAAACTCATGATTAGGCTGGCACCCCCATAACTCATGAAGGGCAACGTCAAGCCCTTCACAGGAAGTAAACTTATGCTCGCCCCTACATTGATCATCGTCTGACCCGCAAATAATAGTCCGAGGCCGTACGCGAAAAACGCGGCGAATAATTTATTTTCTTGCTGCGCCTTCTGTCCAATAGAAAACGCTTTATAGATAAGCGCAGAGAACAGAAGTATTACCGCAGCCACACCAACCAACCCTAACTCCTCGCCTACAATGGCAAGAACAAAGTCATTGTGCGCCTCTGGCAAGAAGTAGAGTTTCTGTATGCTATTCCCTAGACCGACACCAAACCATTCTCCGCGACCAAAAGCCACTTGCGCCATTGCTTGCTGATATCCGCCATTCGTTACGTTTTCAACGGCCCAGGGATCTAAGAAAGAAGTTATTCTATCAATCACATAAGGTTTCATAACCGCAAGCAAAGCGATTGCGCCCATGCAAAGAGTCAACATCAATAAAATGCGGTACAGCTTTGCTCCTGCCAAAAAAATCATGCAAAGCGCAGTAAGCGTCAGAATAACCATCGTTCCATGGTCAGGCTGGAAATGAAACAAGGTCACGGCGGCGCCAACAACCAGAAGCGGCTTGTAGAATCCGGACCACTTTTCGCGAACTTCATCCAGCTGCCTCTCTAAAAATGCAGCGAGATAGGCCACAATAAAAACCTTAGCCAACTCCGACGGTTGAAGATCGAAAACAACTAGATCTATTCTTCTAGTGCTTCCCTTAACTGACTCACCTACCCCGGGCACAAGCACCAACAGCAGAAGTGCAAACGACCCCATTAGCAAATACCAACTCTGCGCACGCCATGCTGTGACGGGAATATGAAGAGTAGCCACTAAAACAAGTATCCCTAGGGCAGCAAAAACTAGCTGCCTCTTAAGAAAGAAGAATGGGTCAGAGTTTTGACTACTAGCTAACTCGACTGAGGCGGACGTCATCATCAATAAACCGATAAACAACAGCAGGAAGGTAAATAACAGTAAGCTATTCACTGGCCGTGACTCAATCGAGTCGATGAGATTTTTTGTCGGTGCAATTGTCCTCGCCATACTCATTGCAAAGTCTCCACTGACTCCATAAAAGCGAAGCCTCGATGTTGAAAATTTTCAAACATATCGAAACTTGCGCAAGCAGGCGATAGCAATACGGCATCACCGGCAGTTGATTGCTGTAATGCTACACGCGTAGCCTCAGGCATATCACTCGCAAAATAGGTCGGGATTTCATTGTCGAAATAGCTCGCCATTTCCGCCGCATCTTGTCCGATAAGAATCACCGCCTTGCCCCATTTATTCATCGCAGGTACTAGAGCAGTGAAATCTGCTCCTTTCGCGATACCGCCCGCAATTAAGACTATGTGTCCCAAAATATGCTCACCCAGGCCTTCAACAGCGGCCAAAGTCGCACCGACATTCGTTCCCTTGGAATCATTATAAAAATCGACCCCATCAATATTTGCTACCCATTGACAACGATGCGGCAACCCGGAGAATTCGGTGATCGCGGTCTTGATCGCATTCATGTCTATATCTATTGCCATGGCTAGCGCTACTGCTGCTAATACGTTTGAAATATTGTGTTGACCAAAAACTTTTAACTCGTTTACCGAGACAATCTTTTCTAATTGATAGGCTAGATATGAATCGCCACCTTCTTCGAGTAGTCCCAGGCCGTTTACGCCAGCGCGACCGAACCCAAAGTCCCATACTGTTGCGTCACTCTCTTCGAGTGGGTAACTTTTTTTGTCATCACGGTTGACAACTACTTGTTTACATCCGGCGAATATCCTTTGCTTCGCTCGGTGATAGTCATCAATTCCTTCATATCTATCCATATGGTCTGCACTCAAATTCAAGATAGTGGCTACAGCTGCCCCTAAGCTCGCAGTCGTCTCTAGCTGAAAGCTCGATAACTCCAGCAGGTACAGATCCTTCTCGTCTTCAGCCAATAGATCTAGTGCTGGCTTAAAGTTAGCCCCATCTAAGTTGCCGCCTAATCCGAAATTCCTACCCGCCTTTCTTAGTATCTCCGCCAACATTGCTACCACAGTGCTCTTACCATTCGATCCCGTAACAGCAATAATCGGCGCGGTTACCTGCTTCGAAAAAATGTCTATGTCGCCAGTTATAACAACACCGGCTTCCTTCGCCGCCTCGATCTCCACACTGCGAACACTTAAGCCTGGGCTAACGACAAGCTGCCTCGCCGTAACGAATGTCTCTAAATTAAAGTCACCCAATTCATATTCAACGTCTGGATATGTCTCGATCAATTCCGCAAGGCCTGGTGGCTCATCGCGACTATCTACTACTTTGACTTTCTCCCCCCTTGACGCAAAAAATTTCACGCAAGACAGCCCGGTATCACCCAGCCCAACAATCACGGTAAGACGGTCATCTAACTCAATCGCCATCAAAGTAGCCCCAATTGCCTGCCCATCTGATTGAGCCTAGCGCAGCTTCAGAGTAGCCAAGCCAAACAAAACCAACATGACGGTTATAATCCAGAACCGCACAATAACTCTAGGTTCGGGCCAGCCCTTCAGTTCAAAATGGTGATGCAATGGCGCCATTTTAAAAACCCGTTTACCAGTCAACTTAAAGCCAGCCACTTGAATGATTACTGAAGCTGTCTCAGCAACGAATATCCCACCCATTATGAAAAACACTATCTCGTGACGCGAGATGATCGCCATAACAGCGAGTGCAGCACCTAGCGCGAGCGACCCAACGTCTCCCATGAAAATCTGCGCGGGGTAAGTGTTAAACCACAAGAATCCAAGACCGGAGCCCAGCAGAGCCCCTGCAAAAATAACCACCTCACCGGAACCCACTACATAAGGAATGTTTAGATAGTCTGAGAATACTGTGTTGCCAGCCAGATAGGCGATCACGCCGAGTGCGCCACCCACCATCACTGTCGGCAAAATTGCCAGACCATCGAGGCCGTCAGTTAGGTTCACCGCGTTGCTAAAACCCACGATGATGAAGCAACTGACTGCGATATAAAGAATACCGACATCGATAGAAACATCTTTGAAAAACGGAATAATATAGCTGGTTTCGACTGCGCTAAACGCCGTGTAGTAGAGCGAAATTGCTGCGCCTAGACCAATGGCGGTTTGCCAAAAAAGCTTCCAGCGTGCAGATAATCCAGCAGTATTTTTTCTAAAAACTTTGCGGTAGTCGTCTACCCATCCAATTGCACCATAAAGCACCGTGACCAACAGAGTCACCCATACATAGTGATTAGACAAGTCTGACCATAACAATGTGCTTAGGGCGATACTAACGAGGATCAGCGCGCCACCCATCGTAGGAGTACCTGCCTTACTAAGATGAGTCTGCGGACCATCATCACGAACCACTTGCCCGATTTGGTGATAGTTCAGGCGCCGGATCATAGTAGGGCCAATTAACAGAGAGATACATAGTGCCGTCAAGATGCTAAAAATTCCGCGTACGGTAATGTACTGCAGAACAGAAAAGCTATTGTCGAACTGGATTAAGTAGTCTGATAACCAAACTAACATTGAGTTTCTCCGTCAATCTTGAGAGCCGCGACAACCTCATTCATCTTTGTACCGTGGGAACCTTTGATAAGAATTGTCAGATCTGAATTCGTAATACCAGCTAACGCCTCTATGAGCTCTTCTTTAGTCTCGAAATGCCTTCCTTTTTCTGCATAAGAAGCGGTGGCCAGCTTAGATTTCTCACCTGTTGTCCAGAGCGCATCGAGTCCTGCTGCAGCGGCATATTCGCCAACTTTGCGGTGAGCAGAATCAGAATCGATACCGAGCTCTCCCATGTCGCCCATCACCAAGATTTTTTGTCCCGACAACTTCGACAAGACATCGATGGCTGCAGTGAAAGATTCGGGACTTGCGTTATAACTATCGTCGATCAAGTGACATCCATTCATTCCAGTCAGGCGAGATAGCCGACCCGACACTGGGTTCAATTTCGCCAATCCCTCTGCAACATCTACCAGTCTCGCACCCGCCTCTATTGCAACAGCTGACGCCGCAATGGCATTTAGTACATTGTGTTTACCGAGAAGGCGTATGCTTAGCGCTTGTTCACCTTGAGGTGTATGCAGATTAAAACTACTGGTTCCGTCTTTCTGCTCCACAACCTGTGATGCAAAGTATTGCGCGTCTCCCTCTGCATTTTCATAGCTAAATCTCACGCAACGTTTTCCCGCAGCTCGTGCCGACCAATCCTCAACGTGTGGATCATCTGAATTCAACACCATGACACCATCGCTCTTCAAACCGTCGATGATTTCACCTTTCGCAACTACTACGCCTCGGAGAGATCCAAATCCCTCTAGGTGAGAAGTACTTGCGTTTGTGATGAGCGCAATATCGGGCTCGGCAGTTGCAACGCTGAATGCTATTTCTCCAGCAGCATTCGCCCCCATCTCGATGACCGCATATTCATGCTTCTGCTCAACCTTTAGCAATGTCAGCGGAACGCCAATCGTATTATTGAGATTCGCCTCGGTAGCAAGACAGTCTGCTGAATTATTCAGTATCGAGCCGAGCATTTCCTTGACCGTGGTTTTCCCCTGACTACCGGTTAGCGCGATTACTTTTGCGGCACTGCGCTGCCGATTTAAATTCGCTATCTTGCCCAGTGCCACATGGGTATCAGTTACTTGCAATGTCGGTAATTGCGATGCAACCCGCCTAGAAATCACGGCTGAACCTGCACCTGCGCGCGCTGCTTCATCGACAAAATTATTGCCATCGAAGTTCTCTCCAACCAGAGCCAGGTAAAGATCGCCGCTCTTAAGCGATCGAGTATCGGTAGAAATATTTGAAAACGTCACGTCTTCACCTAGCAATTCGCCACCTAATTCTTGAGCTAACAGGGACAATGTCATGTTGCCGATCAACGCACCCACCTCACTGCTGCTTTTCTCTAGCCTTTAACGCCAACCGAACTTGATTGGCATCACTGAATATCAATCTATTGCCGCCGACGTCCTGATATGTCTCATGCCCTTTGCCTGCAACCACAACCACGTCTCCAGGCTCTGCATTCGCGATCGCATAGGCTATCGCCTTCTCTCTATCTCGCTCAACAACTGCCTTTTCAGGCTTGTTCATGCCACTGAGAATATGCTGAACTATGTCGTCCCCTTCTTCGTTGCGAGGGTTATCGTCGGCGATGATTAAGCGGTCGGCGAAGGCTTCTGCAATCTCTCCCATGATGGGCCGCTTCCCCTTATCTCTATTGCCGCCACAGCCGAACACACACCAAATATTCCCGCTAAAGTGATCTCTGAGCCCCTTCAAGGCGCTGCGCAAACCGTCTGGAGTATGCGCATAGTCAACCACGGCCGTTATCTCTTCATTATCGCCGATTATTTCCATTCGACCATCGACCGAACTCAGCCCTGATACAAGTTCGCATAGCTGCTCAATATCGATGGCTTTCTTCTTAGGCAGATAATTGATTAGAGTGGCGATCACCGCCAGCAAATTACTCACATTGAAGTAACCGAATAGCTTACCCTTCACGATGCCAGCACCAATCGGAGTGACTATGCGAGCCTCGAAGCCTTGTCGAGTTAACGACAATGACTCGGCATAGACTGTCGCCGCAGAACTATTAAGACTGTAAGTACACACATCTACAGTAGGTGCGATGCCATTTATTACCGACAAGGCATAGGGATCATCGAGATTTATAATCGCTAGTCTTAGCCCCTCAGTAGTAAACAATTTTTTCTTGTTGTTGCCGTACTCTTCCATGCTTTCATGGTAGTCGAGATGGTCACGCGTGAGATTCGTAAATATCGCGGTATCGAACTTAACAGCCTCTACTCGTCGCTGATGCAGACCGACAGAAGAAACTTCCATGACAATCGGATCGATTCCTTTTTGAGCCATCTCCGCCAATGCCATTTGCGTAAAAACTGGGTCAGGTGTCGTTAATTGAGTCTCTTTTAGTTCGCCGTAAACTCCATAACCTAGAGTGCCCATCGTGCCGCAACTAAAACCAAAGTTGGCAAGCGCCTGTGCAATGAATTGGCTACAGCTAGTCTTTCCATTGGTGCCGGTGATGCCTATAACACTCAATCGCTGACTCGGATGGGAATAGAATCTGGCAGCAATCTCACCCAGCTTGGCAGATAAATTGTCTATGGCTATAACAGCAACATCTTTAATAAGCCGAACGCCCTGCCATTCACCGCCGGACTCTGCCAATACTGCGGCAACTCCCAACTCTACTGCCTCATTAATATACTCGCGCGCATCATGATTATTACCGAAACAAGCTAGGAAAAGATCGCCTTTTTGTAGCAAGCGACTGTCCAGTTGAATACCAGTAGCAACTACATTTACTACTGACGGAACTGGGTCGGGCAAGCTAACCAGACCATTTATAAGATCGAGTAAGGCGCCGTTTGAATTCAGTTGTTCTGCTGTATTCATTTTAGAGTGAACTCAACTCCCTAGATGCGTCTTCCGGCAAATCGTCAGGAGCGATATTTAAGATTCTCATAGCACCAGAGGCGACTCTGGAAAACACCGGCGCCGCTACTTGTCCACCATAGTGTTCGTCGCCTTTCGGTTCGTAGACTATGACCACGATGACTAGTTTCGGATCGCTAGCAGGAACAAGACCAACGAAAAGCGAGTTGTGTACATTTTCTTCGTAACCATGTTCGCCAACCACGTGTACGGTTCCAGTTTTACCGGCAACCGAATAGAAAGGCACTCGTGCATCGCGGGCCGACCCACCACGTGCCGGATCAACAACTGTTTCCAACATCGCTAGCACCTGATTGCTAATCGTCTTATCGATAACCTGCTCTTTAGGCAATGCCTTCACGCTCGCCTCATCTAGTTTCAATAGTGACACCGGCTTCCTGATACCATCGTCGGCAATCACAGAATAGGCCTGCGCTAGTTGCAATGCAGTCGTTGAGAGACCGTAGCCGAAAGCGAAGGTTGCTGTCTCGATGCGGCTCCAATTGCGATGATTTGGCAACACACCACCTTGCTCGCCTGGAAAGCCTGTTCCGGACATTTGCCCCATACCTACACGTTCCAAAACATCTCGAATCGCATCCGGCCCAATTTCGAAAGCGATTTTCGTCGCGCCGATATTGCTGGACTTAGTAATGACCCTGGTAAGATTCAAGGTGCCATAATTAAGAATGTCTTGGACCTCTTTTCGCCCAACCATCATCCAGCCGGGGCTTGTCTCTATTACTGTGTCTGGCGTATACAGGCCCGACTCCAACGCCGCAGCAACAGTAAATGCTTTGATTGGAGATCCTGGCTCGAATACATCGGTAATTGCACGATTACGCAACACACTGAAATCACTAAGATTTTTTCTATTGTGCGGGTTGTAAGAAGGCTGATTCGCCATTGCCAAAACTTCGCCGGTATCTACATCTAACACCACGATAGAAGCAGACTTAGCGCGACGCGTAACGAACTCTTCCTTCAATTCTTTGTAGGCTAAACTCTGCAAGCGGAAGTCGATGCTGAGTTCAAGATTCTTGCCTGGCTGCGCCGTTTGAATAGTGTTTAACTCTTCGATGATGTGGCCACGTCTATCTTTTATTACTTGCCGTCTTCCAGGCACACCCTTGAGCCACTCGTCGTAGCTAAGCTCCAAACCTTCCTGACCAATATCGTCGACGTTACTGAAACCTACTAGATGAGCAGCCACTTCGCCCTGTGGATAGAATCTTTGGTATTCCTGCTGTCCGTAAACCCCGTCGATGCCCAGAGCTAGAATCCTTTCAGCCTCGGCAGGTGCCAGGCGTCTTTTTACATAGAGAAATTCTCGACTACTGTTTTTCTGAATAGAAGCAAGCAGAGAATCAGCAACTAACCCCAACTCAGTTGCAAGGCGTGCGATCTCAGTATGTTGAGCACCTATTTCTTGAGGGTTCACCCAAATCGACTTGACCGGCGAACTCACAGCCAGCGGCTCACCATTTCTATCGGTAATTAATCCTCGGTTAGCAACCAGAGGTACGGTGCGGATCGTTCGAGCATTACCCTGACTCTGTAAGAAGTCACGCTCAACGATGTGCAAAGTACCCACCTTCCAACCAATGGCGAGAACGCAGACAAACATCACGACTAGCACTAAATACAGTCGCCACTGCCCTACGAATGAAGCTAACTTAGCGTTGCTCATGAGTCACCATTACAATTTTGGCAATATCTGGCACTTCCATCTGTAACTGCTCGAACGCCTTCTGCTCTATGCGGCCTTCAACACCGAATGTACTCTGCTCTATCAACAGCTGGCCCCACTCTACCTCTAAGCCGTTCGCCTGATCTCGCAGCACTTGAAGCTCGTTGAAAGCAAATCGATTTTCATGGGTTGCAGCTACTACCGATAAGCCAGCGACTAGCACTAGCGTCAGCGCAATGAATAAGCCGAAGGTGGCTCGATTTCTTACACCCGCCCACTCTAAGACGGAGAGCTTCTTCGATACTCCTATGCTCGTCTCTTTATTCTTTTTTACGCTCATGTCTCACCATCTGCGGGTATATTGCTATTGGGCGATCTTCTCGGCTACTCGCATTACTGCGCTTCGCGACCTTGTGTTTCGATCCACCTCAAGCGCACTGGCTTTGATTCGCTTTCCTATCGGATTCAGTTTCGGGCTTAAAATATCCTGAGAGATTGGCAGTCCTCTTGGAAAGCTATCTCCCTTAGCCTGCTTGGCAATAAAGCGCTTAACCATTCGATCCTCTAAGGAGTGGAAGCTGATAACAACAAGCCTGCCCCCCACTTTTAGCATCTTCAACGCCTGCTCTAAGCCTCTCTCTAACTCGCCCAATTCGTCGTTGATAAAAATTCGAATCCCCTGAAACGCTCTAGTAGCCGGGTGCTTATCTCGCTCCCATGCCGGATTCGCCTCTTTAATGATCTCCGCCAATTCGCCCGTTCTGGTAATGCGCTTCTCTGCGCGCTCTAGAATGACTCGGCGCGCCATACGTCTGGAATGGCGCTCTTCGCCGTACTGATACAACACGTCAGCTATCTCTGTCTCTGCCGCACTATTGATCCATTGCTCGGCACTCTGCCCGACCTCAGGATTCATACGCATATCGAGCGGACCATCACGCAGAAAACTAAATCCCCTCTCTGCGTTGTCTAGCTGCGGAGAGGAAACACCTAGATCGAACAAGATGCCGTCAACTCCCTCACTCAGCCCTAGAGCAGTTAACTGCTCCTCTAAATCGCCGAATGGCGCATGAGCGATCTGCAAACGCTCATCTTTCTCTCTAATTTCGGTCGCGGCTACGATCGCCTCAGGGTCTTTGTCGAAAACAATAAGGCTGCCCTGGGCTCCTAGATTCTCAAGAATTAGCCGGCTATGGCCGCCTCTGCCGAAAGTTGCATCTACATAGATGCCGTCTTTACGGATTGAAAGCGCATCGATAGCTTCCGCAATCAATACCGTTTCGTGAGCTGACTCGCCGGTCATACATTCAACCTACAGCGCCAAGGAGCGCAGTTTATCCGGCAGCTCGCCTTCCGTTGCCGTTGCCGATTCCGCTAACCACTGATCGCGCTGTTGATTCCAGTTATCCTGACTCCATATCTCAAGCTTCTTACCTTGACCAATAAGACACACGTGCTTTTCTAGCTGCGCATATTGGCGCAGCTCTTGCGGGAGCAACACACGACCACTGCCATCCAGCTCTAAATCATTAGCATGGCCGATAAGAAGGTGTTTGACTCGCTGGGACTTTGGATCGAAACTAGAGAGGGATTCTATTTCGCGTTCAATGTGCTCCCACTCGGAAAGCGGATAGAGCAAAAGACAACGATGGTTCGTGTCGATAGTAACTACTAGATGACCCGAGCACTGCTCTGAGAGCTGCTCACGGTAACGCGCAGGCATAGCCATGCGGCCTTTTGCATCAAGATTGATAGTATTTATGCCGCGAAACACGTGTTGTCCCCATAATTAGTGGAAGCAGTGTCGTAGGGTTGATTCTTTCAACTCCCCCACAAATCGACAATTCTTTCCACTTTTCGCCACAAAGAAACACTATAGAGGCACTATTGCGTCCGCGCAAGCCTTATTTGTCTGATATTTATAGGGAAAGTGCGAGAACTTGGCGCTAAAAGCGGAGAAAATGTCGCTAAATCACAAAAACAGAAAGACCTATCCTGAGTTAATACAATTCAATAGCAGTCTTACTTAAAGTAGATTATTAGGAATCTTTAGGATTTTTTACGAAATGGGGGAAAATAAAGCGAGTCAGCCTATAAGCCGGGTTCTGTCGAGGACAATTATTCATCTACGACCTGTGTCGCCACAGGTCTTTAGCGGCCTACCCGAACCCAATGCGAGCAGCATCTGTGGATTCCTATTTGGCCTTGCTCCGAGTGGGGTTTACCTTGCCACGAACTGTTACCAGTCGCGCGGTGCGCTCTTACCGCACCCTTTCACCCTTACCTCTCAACCCTAAAGCTTTGAGGCGGTTTACTTTCTGCTGCACTAGCCGTGGGTTTACACCCCCCAGGCGTTACCTGGCACTCTGCTCTATGGAGCCCGGACTTTCCTCTGTCGATTTCCTCGTAAATCGATAGTCGACAAACGAAGAGCTAAAGACAGCAATTGCCCGGCTGACTCGGGGCGAAGACTAAAGGAGAAACTCGCCGGTTACAACTGATATTCGCTGACAACCTAATCCTCGCTGTCCGCGAGCTCCTGCAGCGCCGCCTCATATAGCAGATTCTTACGTGCACCACTTATCTTACTTGCCAGACTTACCGCCTTCTTCATCGAAACTTCTGACTTCAGCAAGCGCACAATATCCATGGCCTGCTCATGCCTGCGAGCCTCCTCGAGTCGCTCATCGCTGCCAGCCACGATGACGACGAATTCACCCTTGGTTTGATTTGCATCGCCGCCAAGCCACTCAACACATGCAGCCGCCGTGCCGAGAAAATGCGACTCGAAACGTTTAGTCAGTTCTCTTCCGATAAAAATCAAGCGCTGCTCTTCAAATGCTGCACCCATATCCATAAGGCTTTCCATGATTCTATGAGTCGACTCATAGAACACCATCGTGCGCTGCTCATCCGCTAAACCCGATAGCCTTTTCTGTCTCGCAGCTGCCTTGCTGGGCAAAAAACCTTCGAACGTAAATCTATCGGTAGCGAGCCCAGAAACACTTAATGCCGACACCAGCGCACTTGCGCCTGGAATGGGGATAACGCAGAGATTTCTCTGGCGTGCCAAACTAACCAGCCTGTAGCCGGGGTCAGATATCAACGGGGTTCCGGCATCCGATATCAATGCAATCGAACTCCCGGAGATCAGTTTATCGAGGATTCGATTTATAGCGCTGTCTGCGGAAAAATCGTGATGGGAAACTACCGGGGTGCTGACTTGTATACTCTGCAGCAATTTCTGACTGTGTCGCGTATCTTCTGCCGCTATGAGATCCACAGAATTCAGAATCTCAATCGCCCGTCTCGAGATATCATCTAGATTCCCGATGGGCGTAGCAACAATATATAACGTACCGGATTCACTCATTGGCTAAGCTTCTCAATCAACTTATCTCTTTAGCGAGTATCATTCGGGCACTACTATAGCGAATAAATTGCTGTCCCTAGTGAACTGTATTAGTCTTTAAAAACCAGCGCACAACTTAGCAGACAAAACCCACTACACAAAGATGAAATTAGCCTCCATGCGTTTAGCCCCACTCTTTTTAGCCTCTGTGAGTAAAGCAAGATTGATACTGCTAGTTATTCTTTTGCAGTCATGTGGCTCGACCACCAATACCCCCGAGCAACCTGCGCCAGATTTTGATCCACAAGGCGCCTCGATTGATGAACTGCTTCGGGCGGCGGACAATACCGCTGGCGTTGAATCTGCCGAACTACGCGTGCTGGCACTAGAGGCACTAATTGAAGAAGGCAATCTTGATCGAGCTGCGCGGCAACGGGCCCTCTTAAATAATCTCGCGAACTATCCCGAACATCTGCAACTACGAGCATCCTTATTAGATGCAAGACTTGCACTGAATGCTGATCGAATCGAAGATGCTTTAGCCATACTGTCAGCCACAGATATCGCAGGCTTAGAGAGCCGGCCCGAGCTGCTGCAGGAATACCTACTTCTTCTTGGGGGAACCTATCAAGAAAACGAGCAGTACGAAGATGCACTGTCTGCCTATTTGCGGCTTGGCAACGCAAACGAAAATAACCCTAAGGCGAACCTCAGCGTCCACAATGAAATCTGGGACGCTATCAACAGCTTCTCCTTAATTCAACTCAACAATTTCGCGAATACCGCAGACAGCTATCAGTCACGGGGCTGGGTCGAACTTGCGCGCATCGTCACATCCGAGGCGCACAGTATACGCTCTCAGCTAGATGCCATCACCCAGTGGCAAAGAATTTGGAGCCAACATCCCGCAGCCCAGCAACTGCCGCTGCAACTAGAAAAGCTAGCGCATACTTGGGAGCAGCGACCGAAACACATCGCTCTTATACTCCCATTGCAAGACTCTGCCGGGAGGGCGATTCAGGAAGGCTTTCTGAGCGCTTACTATGCTGCACTTGACGTCTCTCGGGATGTACCCAAAATTTCAGTCTTCGATAGCAGCAATCAAACTACTATATATGCAATTTACGACGCTGCCGTTGCCAGTGGTGCCGACCTCATAATCGGGCCGCTCTACAAGCAGCTAGTCAATCAGCTCCAACAGCTCGATGAGTTGCCGGTGCCCACCCTCGCTCTTAATTATGCCGATGAAAACAACAATAGTTCGCCGAATCTCACTCAATTTGGACTCGCCCCTGAAGACGAAATCGAACAAGCAGTCGAATTGGCCTGGCAGGCCGGACATAGAAATGCTGCGATTATCACCCCTCAATCTAGCGACTATGATCGTCTGCAACAGGTCTTCGTAAACAGCTGGGCAGGCAGAGGCGGCAACTTAGTTTCACAGTCGACGTTCAGTGGTAACAATGACTACGCTGATGTTATTAAGCGTCTGATGGCTATAGATTCGAGCGAGTCGCGCAGAGACCGAATAGTCCAATTACTGCCAAGGACTAGCGTAGAATTTACGCCGCGGCGGCGCGGTGATATCGACTTTATTTTCCTAATTGCAAACCCAAGAGAGGGTCGACAGATAAAGCCTAGTCTCGCCTTCTACTTCGCAGGCGACATACCCGTGTACGCTCTGCCTTCCATCTATGATGGCTTAGATAATCAAAGCGCGAATCAGGATCTAAACGGTATTGTATTTACAGATGCACCTTGGATTCTAGCCAACTACGACCCCTTAAAATCCAATACAGCATCTAGCTTGCGACCCGCTTCAGGGCCGGTACAGCGCTTCCGAGCAATGGGCATAGACAGTTTTCGCCTGTATTCTCGCCTCCAGCAATTTGACGAGGAAGACATTACTTCACTGCGAGGGGCCACCGGCATGCTCAGCATGGATGATAGCGGCCGCATTCACCGCCGCCTAGAAGTTGCTCGCTTCGTCGATGGCAAAGCCATATTGCAAGAGAGCCCGGACGCAGCCTCAGACTAGGCCTGCCCCTGACGAGCGCATCCCAAAGGATTGGACTAGTACTCCATCTACCTCTAATTGGCGGCTTCAGTGAGTTTGTCCGTGTTCATGGCAAGACAAGCCTTGCTGGCAAACATCGGGATAGCGCTGAGTCCCCCAATTAGAGGTGGGTGGAGTACCAATGCATTTTGGACAATTCATCAATAGCCAGGTCTTTGGCAATGCTCAGGAATCCAAGGCCGCGCGCTATCTCCGGTCTCAGGGCTTGAAGCTGCTTTGCAGAAACTATCGATCTCGCCATGGTGAGATCGACCTAATCATGACCGATACCAACACTTTGGTATTCGTGGAGGTTCGCTATCGTCGCAGCGAACATTTCGGTGGCGCACTAAGCTCCGTAACAAACACTAAACAGAAAAAGATTCGTCTTACAGCAGCCCACTATCTGCAATCCCATCCGCAACTGCAGTGCAGCTGCCGCTTCGATGTAATAGGCCTAACGCATACGACTCCCACTGCTGTTCACTCCGCGAAACTTCGCTTTGATTGGATTAAAGATGCATTTTACTGAAACTTTCACCAGCTATTGCCAGTCATATTCATTACTAGCTAAATAAAGCGCCCCGATACGGTAAATGTTGGCGTACTAACGGCCGATACATAAGGATACTTTTTATTTCACGAATTTGTTTCATGCAGAAAATCACAGGGTAATTATTTAGATGGAATTAGCAGATCGGATCGGCCAACATTTTCAAGATAGCATTGCCGTTAAGCAGCGGTCACTTGAAGTACTGATCGAACCTATTCACCTAGCTGGCGAGGCTATGGTGAATAGCCTCTTAAACAACGGCAAGATACTGAGTTGTGGAAATGGAGGCTCTGCAGGTGATGCCCAGCATTTCTCGGCAGAGCTGCTAAACCGCTTTGAGAAGGAACGGCCAGGGCTGCCAGCAATGGCGTTAACAACAGATAGCTCAACCCTGACCGCCATAGCAAACGACTACAGCTATGAAGAGATTTTCTCAAAACAGGTAAGTGCACTCGGACAGGCGGGCGATGTATTGCTCGCCATCTCAACCAGCGGAAATTCTGCCAATGTTGCTGCCGCTATGAAGGCTGCGCAGGAGCGAGAGATGCTGACTGTGGTGCTCAGCGGTAACGATGGCGGCACGATGGCAGGCCTGCTCGGCGAGCAAGATATTGAAATACGCGTGCCTTCGAACCGAACGGCGCGCATACAAGAAGTCCACTTGGTGGTTATTCACTGCCTATGTGATTTTATTGATACTCAACTATTTGGAGGTGACGAATAATGACACTAACGTCTCTAAAAAAACTATTACTACTAGCAACTGTTCTTCTTATCACTTCCTGTAGTGCAATTCTTGTAGAGACCACTGGCGAGCAAGGGATTTCTGAAGATCCCACCGAGAGAACCGCTGGCGCCCGCGTTGAAGATCAATCGATCGAAACCAAAGTGATCGTCAACATGAAATCACGAGAACCAGAATTTAGAAAAGCCAATTTCAATGTGATCAGCCACAACGGCGTAGTTCTATTAGTGGGTCAGGTCGCATCAAATGAGCTGAAAAACAAGGCGAGCGAGATTACGAGTCAAGCCAGCAGCAAGATAAAGCGCATCCACAATGAATTGGAGGTAGCCGGTAAGACCAGCCTGATTGCGCGCAGCAACGACACCTGGATAGCAACCAAGGTACGCACTCTCATGTTAACGAACAGCGACGTTCCATCGGGACAGGTTAGAGTGATAGCAGAAAACGGGGCGATATATCTGATGGGTTTGATCGATCAGGGCAGTGGCGACAATGCGGCGCGCTTAGCACGTAATGTGTCGGGCGTGACCAGAGTGGTCAAGGTGTTCGAATACATCAATTAGCAACGCAGCCCTAACCCAACTTACTTAACGACCCTCAACGCGGGCTTTTTCCCTAAACTGGATGGTTTAGAATCCGCGCCTTTCCTTATCCCCGAATCGTCAGTCCCCGTTGGGCTTGGCGGCTTCGGTAGGTTCGCGTCTGAATCGAAGATCATTCCCTGGCCATTCTCTTTCGCGTAGATACCCATTACTGCCGAGATTGGCACATAAACTCGCTTGGGAATACCCGCAAAGCGGCCATCGAAATCGACAGCCTCGCTACGAATAAATAAATTCTGAACAGCTGAAGGGGAGATATTGAGGATGATCTGACCATCCTTAACATGTTCCTGTGGCACCTGAACATCATCTGCGAAGGCATTCACAAGAATATAGGGAGTGCAGTCGTTCTCTATGATCCAGTCGTAGAGCGCTCTAACTAAATGCGGTCTGCTCGAACTCATGGTCATGGTGAATTCTCCGCTCTCGATGAAGCTCAGACCATTTCTTTTTCTTGCTCGGAGAAACTCGCTAGAACGGACTCTCTCTCGAACAGGCGATCTCTATATTCTAGCAGCGGCTTAGTCGTTTTGTTCTTTGGTAGATCTATGCCCATTATCGGAAGACGCCAAAGGATCGGCGCAACACAGCAATCGACGATAGTGAATTCATCACTCATGAAGAACGGCTTCTCACCGAAAATTGGTGCAATAGAAAGCAGGCTTTCGCGCAATTCCTTGCGCGCCTTCTCGAGTACCGCAGGCGTTCCTTTTCCAGCCATTAGTGCATCGACCTTCTCACACCAGTCCTGCTTGATGCGAAAGATCCAGAGCCTGCTTTCGGCGCGCGCTACTGGGTAGACAGGAAATAGTGGTGGGTGAGGAAATCGCTCATCAAGATATTCCATCATGATGTCAGCTTCATACAACACTAAGTCTCTATCAACCAGAGTCGGTAGTGTGTTGTACGGGTTTAAGGAAGCCAGATCCTCGGGCTTGCTGTCAGGGTCCACGTCGATTGTCTCGACTGTCACGCCCTTCTCTGCCAGTACTATCCTAACCCGATGGCTATAGTGACTCTTGCCATCGGAATAAAATGTCATTGAAGATCTTTTTGCTACTACACCCATATCAATCCCTTTAATCCAATCTGCTCGTTTTTAATATTCTTGCCGACTACATTGAAGCCACGTCGTCCGCGACCTCATTAGACAAATTCTTGTTAATGGTAATCCTTACTAAACTCTCTTCCTACCAACGTCGTTAGGACAAAGAGAATTCCAAGAAATACTAAAACCCAAATGCCAATTTCTTGACGTCTGGATCGAATGGGCTCGCCCACATAGTAGAGAAAGTTCACCAGGTCAGCGACCGTGGCATCAAACTCTGCCGGGGTAAGCGCACCAGTGCCCTCAACATGCTGCAATTCGCAATGATCAGGATCACCATGAGATTCGCAAATCACATCGCCCTGCAGCTCATGCAGTACATTAGGCATGGCAACGTTGGCGAATATCTTATTGTTCGTTCCAAAAGTTTTCGTGTCGTCTGCGTAGAAGCCCTTAAGGTAGCTATATAGCCAATCAGGTTTCCGCACGCGACCTACTAATGTTAGATCGGGAGGTGCCGCCCCAAACCAGCCTTCAGAGTCTTCTTTCGCCATGGCATTTACGATCAGATCACCGATCAAGGAGCCATCGAAGATCAGATTCTCAACAACTACTTCCTCGGGAATCTCTAGATCTTCGGCGGTTCTGGCATAACGTTGGTAACTGAGTTCGTGGCAACTTGCACAGTAGTTCATGTAGGTCTTGAAACCACGCTGCAATGAACCTTTGTCATCGAAGTCAGTCTCAACATGCTCGAGATCGACATTCGCCTCAGCAGCTGTGGCTGTGCTGGTTAACATCAACGGTACGACCACCAAGAATATAAGCAGTAGAATAGAACCGATTAGCTGTGGAATCGTAATGAAACGACCCGTCACTCTCTCCGGTGGCTGCGCCGTCTTCTCCTTACGCGTATACCAAGGCATAGCGAAGAAGAATGCGAAGTAGACAACAGTCATGATTTGCGCGAGCAGGGTCTTTCCTGAACTTACTGACTGTGTGCCCAGCACGCCTAAAATGAGAAACGAGACTACGAAGAGCAGTAATGCAACACGACTATAGGTGCCTTTATAGCGCATGGACTTAACCGGACTCTTATCCAGCCAAGGCAGTACGAAGAGAATCGCGATAGCACCAAACATAACCAACATTCCCCAGAACTTCGCATCAATACCAAGTAGGGGATAAGTCACGGCGCGCAACATGGAATAGAACGGCGTGAAGTACCAAACTGGTGGAACGTGTTCAGGCGTCTTAAGCGAGTTCGCTTCCTGAAAGTTGGAAACCTCTAGGAAGTAACCACCCATCTCTGGGGCGAAGAATACAATCGCACAGAACACGAACAGAAATAACACGACACCCGGTAAATCATGGTACATCGTGTAGTACGGATGAAAAGGAACACCATCCACCGGGATGCCATCCGGCCCCTTGTTCTTCTTGATTTCTATACCGTCTGGGTTGTTCGAACCCACTTCATGAAGCGCAAGCAGATGTAGCACAACCAGAGCAATCAACACGATCGGCAGTGCGACAACGTGTAAGGCAAAGAATCTGTTCAGCGTAGCGCCAGAGATGAGATAGTCACCTCGCACCCAAACCAGTAAGTCGTCACCGATAACAGGAATAGCACCGGCTAGAGAGACAATAACGTTCGCTCCCCAGTAGGACAGCTGGCCCCAAGGTAGTACGTAACCCATGAAGCCTTCCATCATCAATACAAGATAGATAGCCATGCCAAAAACCCAGATCAATTCTCTCGGTTTCTGATAGGAGCCGTACATTAGGCCACGAAACATGTGAATGTAGATCACTACGAAGAATGCCGAAGCACCTGTGGAATGCAGATAGCGCAATAGCCACCCCCATTCCACATCTCGCATGATGTACTCGACCGAGGCAAATGCTGCTTCGGCGCTAGGGGTGTAATTCATGGTCAACCAAACACCAGTCACTAGCTGTATGACTAGAACAACCATGGAAAATATGCCGAAGAAATACCAAAAATTAAAATTCTTAGGTGCGTAGTACTCACTCATATGAGTTTTCCACGTACGCACGATAGGTAGTCTTGCATCAGTCCAGTCAACAAGACCGATCATTGCACCCATAATTCGTCCCGGCTTTGCGGAATCATTTGCGTTGTTTGTTGTATCGTTCATTACGCGTTGTCCTCATCTATGCCAATTACGAGGACATCGTTTCCCTCGAAGGAGTAAGGCGGCACTTCCATATTTCGCGATGAAGGCGAGCCACTGTAAACACGTCCAGCAAGATCGAAACGCGAACCGTGACAAGGACAGAAGAATCCACCACGCCATTCTGAATCGAAAGGCTCTGGCTTAAGCTCGATGTGAGGAGTCGGTGAGCAGAACAGGTGCGGACACAAGCCTACTAAAACCATTACATCGGGAGTGCGTGAACGGTATTCATTCTGCGCATAGCCTGGCTGCTCTAGCTCTTCGGAATCTGGATCAGTTAAGCGGTCTGGGTCATCATTCAACACACTTAGCAATTCTTCGGATCTTTTGATGACGAAAATAGGTCGACCACGCCAAGCAGGTATCGGGCCTAGCATCTCGCCGTCTTGCAGACGAGAAATATCTATTCTAACTGGTGCACCAGCAGCTCTTGCTTTAGCGCTAGGATTCCAAGATCCGATAAAGGGGACAGCAGCCCCAACAACACCGACGGCACCTACAACCGAAGTTGATCCCACTAAAAACCGTCTACGGCCAGCATTTTTACTGTCGTCAGTCACCGGAAATATCTCCTTGAGAACAAGCTTATAAATTGAAATGTCCCTGCAATTGAGGGATACGCGACTCAATGATCGCGAGTTTGAGCTCTGCCACCATAGAGGGTCGGCAAAGCGCGTGAATATTAGTCAATTTTGCACTTTTTAGCAAGTGGGGATAGGCTCTAAACCTATTCTATGCTGTTGAAAATAGAGAGGAAAAATATATTTTCGCAGCCAAAAAAAACGCCGACTTCGAACACGAAATCGGCGCTTTTTGGGTCGATCGTCTTAACGCTTTGAAAACTGCGGCTTCTTTCTCGCCTTGCGTAGACCAACCTTCTTTCGTTCAACTTCACGTGCATCACGTGTTACGAACCCTGCCTTACGCAGTGTAGGCTTTAGTTCTTGGTCATACTGCATTAAGGCGCGGGTGATTCCGTGTCTGATAGCACCGGCCTGACCGAAGCTACCACCGCCACGTACAGTGATTTTAATATCGAATTTCTCAACCATCTCCACTAGCTCAAGTGGCTGCTTGACGATCATACGAGCTACTTCACGACCGAAGTAACCGTCTAGGGTGCGACTGTTGATCGTAATCGCACCGCTGCCGCTAGTTAGAAAGACTCTCGCTGTTGAGGTCTTGCGTCGGCCAGTACCGTAATATTGAGTGCTAGACATGAATTAAGCGAACCTCTTTAAAGTTGAAGTGTCTGTGGTTGCTGCGCCCCGTGTGGGTGCTCAGTACCAGCGTAGACTTTAAGTTTCTTAAACATCGCTCGACCCAGAGAACTTTTAGGGAGCATACCCTTAACAGCCAATTGGACGATACGCTCTGGCGCTTTTTCTAGCAATTTTTCAAAAGGCATTGATGTCAAAGCACCGGGGAAGCCCGAGTGAGAGTAATAGATCTTACCTTTGGCTTTGTTGCCAGTTACTCTGACCTTGTCAGCATTAATGACAACGACAAAATCGCCTGTATCCACGTGAGCCGTATATTCTGGCTTATGTTTTCCGCGAAGGCGAGTCGCTATTTCAGTAGCCATGCGGCCTAGAGTCTGGCCTTCGGCATCTACGAGCAGCCATTTCTGGTCTACTTCGTTAGGTTTTGCGCTGTAAGTCTTCATTATTCTGTCATTAGGCTTTGCTTTAAGGAGCGCGAATACTACCGGAGCGATGTCCAATACTCAAGCGAATTTAGGCCCAGAATGTAGATTTTTCGTGGGCTGCACAATAGTTGCCTTGCTACCGAATACAGACGCTCTCCAAGACAGAGGCACGAATGCGATCTTATTGGTCAGCGATGCCCCCGATAGCACCGGCTAGCTTCATACCTACGCCAGGTGCTGATCTCCAAGATACGCCTCAGATTGCATCTCAATCAGCCTAGACTCAGCACGCTCGAACTCAAACCGAAGCTTTTCACCAATATACAGCTGGGCAATTGGTACTTCAGCTGCGATAACCAGTTTTACCCTTCTGTCGTAGAGTTCATCGACAAGGCTGATAAAGCGCCGTGCGCTATCACTCGCGCTGTCTTGCATCTGAGGGATGCCAGATAGAATTACCGCATGATAGATCTTCGCGAGCTCCACATAGTCGAACGCACTGCGTGCACCCTCACATATCTGCTCAAAGGCGAACCACACAACATCATCGCAGCAATATTGCGTGCCAATTCGGCGCTCCAGAATCTCAATTTCCGCATCTTTGTGAACATGGGAGGTCTCCGGGGCGAGCTCGTAGAAACACGCCATCAACTTGGCTTCGGTATCTGTCGTAATTGGGCAGTGGTAAAGCGTGGCCTGAGCGAGGCTTCGCAATCGATAGTCCACCCCGCTTTGAATCTCAACGGTTTGCGTATGTTCCTTGATGGACTCAATTGCTGGCAGGAATCGCTGCCGCTGTAGGCCATCCTCATATAGGCGGTCGGGCTCAATATTTGAGGTCGCAATTAGGATCACTTGCCGCTTGAAGAGAGCCTCCAGCAAGCCGGCTAAAATCATGGCGTCACCGATATCGCGCACGAAAAATTCGTCGAAGCACAAAACTCGAGACTCTGCCGCTATCTGGTCGGCGACATGCTCCAGTGGGTTTTTTTGCCCCTGCAGTGACACTAGGTCGCGGTGGACCCTCTGCATAAAACGATGGAAATGCGTGCGCATTTTGGACTCACCCGGCAGGCTCTCGAAGAACACATCCATCAGATAGGTCTTACCGCGCCCTACTCCACCCCAGATATAGAGCCCTTGAATCGGGCTGGCGGCCTGCTCGCTCGCGAACAACCATTGCTTCAACCGTCCTAACGGCCCTGATCTGTTTGATTCAGTCTGTATGATCCGCTCATACAAATTCTGCAAATGACCTACTAAAGTACGCTGTGCATCGTCTGCAGTTATGGCGTTGCTCTCTAGATCGAGTTGATATCGCTGCAATGGGCCCATGATTTCAATCTGACGAAGTTACGCCGACTATCCGTTACCTGTAAAAAAGCGCTCAGTTTCCAGACTCTGCTTGAGAATGGCAACCTCTATTGCTATGCCTGCATTCATCTACCTACGACCATCGTGCTCGACACGCCTCTTTTTGGCCCTGCGACAGCAACAAGTTTGTTAAAAAAAACCCATGAACTGAGGTATACTGAACGAACGTCTCTCCGGCACAATTGCTCGAGAGGTCATCATGGAAATACTCAAGAGGCGATTAGTTAAATGATTTGGTTAACTGGAATAGCGTGTCTACTCGTAGGTGTTGTAATTGGGGTGGTATTCTCCAGTCGCTTGAACAGCAGCGCATCGCGCGTGATCGAGCTAGAGAATCAAATTCGCGACCTCAAGGACAACCACGTGACCTACCGTGACAACGTGAGCGATCATTTCAGTCTGACAGCTGATCTCGTCCAACACATGACCGAGAGCTATCGCGAAGTTTATCAGCACCTCGCCAGTGGTGCCCAGGATCTGTGTAGCAACGAAGTTGCTAGTAAATTACTTCCAGCGGGCTCCGACGCCGTGTTCTATAGCAATGAAGACCCCGAGACTGCAGGCGGACTGAATCCTCCAAAAGACTATGCAGTAAAACAGGACCCCAGCCAGAAAGGCGCCCTTTCCGAAGAGTTTGGTATAAACAAGTCGATCTCCCATAACGAAGAAGAACCCTCGAATACGCCTAAACACTAGCCCTAAGCCCTATCCAATCCACTTTGACCATCGAGACTATCGATACGAAGCACTAGTCTCCTTCCACTATGGATTAGCAAATTATGTCTGAATACAATCTTACCCATCTCAAACAACTCGAAGCAGAGAGCATTCACATCATGCGCGAGGTTGCTGCGGAATTCGATAAGCCGGTGATGCTGTACTCCGTAGGCAAAGATTCCGCTGTCATGTTACACCTGGCGCTAAAGGCGTTCTATCCGGGCAAGCTGCCCTTCCCGCTAATGCATGTCGATACGACATGGAAGTTCAAGGAAATGATTGCCTTTCGCGATCAACAGATCGAGAAACTCGGTTTGGACATTATCGTGCATACCAATCAGGAAGGTGTGGATGCAGGCGTAGGTCCGTTCACCCATGGCAGCGAGAAACACACGGACATCATGAAGACGCAGGCTCTAAAGCAGGCGCTGAACAAACACAAGTTCGATGCCGCTTTTGGCGGAGCCAGGCGCGACGAGGAAAAATCTCGGGCCAAGGAAAGAGTCTTCTCCTTTCGCGACAAGAATCATGTCTGGGATCCTAAAAATCAAAGACCAGAATTGTGGAACATCTACAATGGAAAGATTAATAAAGGCGAAAGCATTCGCGTTTTTCCACTTTCTAACTGGACCGAGTTAGACATCTGGCAGTATATCTATTTGAACGATATCGATATCGTGCCTCTGTACTTCGCCAAGCCGAGGCCTGTTGTCAATATCGATGGCGTAGACATTCTGGTTGATGATGATCGCATGCCGATCAAAGAAGGACAGAAGATAGAATTTAAGACTGTGCGATTTCGCACTCTAGGCTGTTACCCCCTCTCAGGTGCTGTCGCCTCCACCGCGACAACCCTGCCTGAGATAATTCAGGAAATGTTGTTGGCAACGACCTCTGAAAGACAGGGGCGCCTCATCGATTCAGACAAAAGCGGCTCCATGGAAGATAAGAAAAGGCGAGGCTATTTCTAGTCAGCATTTTTTAGTTTATATCTTCTAGTTGAAAAAATTAGTTACAAACAAGGCACGAATCAGCAAATTCAGCCGAACGAGACTTAGACAAACATGTCACACCAATCCGAATTAATTAGCACAGACATTAGCGCGTACCTAGCCCAACACGAGCGTAAGGAGCTATTGCGCTTGTTAACCTGTGGTAGCGTGGATGATGGTAAAAGCACACTGATTGGTCGGCTGCTGCACGACTCGAAGATGATCTACGAAGACCAGCTTGCAGCTATTGAAGCAGATAGTGTCAAGTCCGGCACTACCGGAGGAAAAATAGACCTAGCGCTACTGGTGGATGGCTTACAGGCAGAACGCGAGCAAGGCATAACCATCGATGTGGCCTACCGATATTTCTCTACAGCAAAGAGAAAATTCATTATCGCCGACACGCCGGGTCACGAGCAGTACACCAGAAACATGGCTACCGGCGCATCAACTTGCGATCTCGCCATAATCTTGATCGATGCCCGTCACGGGGTTCAGGTTCAAACCCGCCGCCACAGCTTCATCGCATCTTTGCTTGGTATCAAACACATCATCGTAGCCATCAATAAGATGGATCTAGTCGATTTTAGCGAGGGTGTTTTCAATGAGATAAAAGCCGACTATGTAAAGTTTAGCGAGAATCTTGATTCCGCAAACTTTCATTACATTCCGATGTCTGCATTGACCGGCGACAACGTAGTAAATCCAAGCGAGCAGATGCCCTGGTATGACGGTGGCGCATTGATGCCGCTTTTGGAGAACGTAGAGATTGCCGGCGACAAGAACTATTCCGATTTTCGCTTCCCCGTGCAATACGTTAACCGGCCCAATTTAAACTTTAGAGGTTTTTGTGGCACCGTCGCCTCCGGCGTAATCCACAAAGGCGACGAAGTCATTGTCTTGCCATCGAAGAAGACGAGTCGTATCAAATCGATCGTGACCTATGATGAAGAGTTAGAACTTGCTCATGCCGAAATGGCTATAACACTAACGCTAGAAGATGAAATTGATGTCAGTCGGGGCGACATTCTTGCGCACCCCGAGAATACCCCAACAAGCGATAGCAAATTCGATGCGACCATCGTTTGGATGGCGGAGACCCCCCTGCTGCCTGGCAAGGTCTTCGATTTCAAACTGGGTAGTAAGACCGTAAGCGGCAGATTGAGCACGATGCACAATCGCACCGATGTAAACACGCTTGAAAAAGTTCCCGCACCAGGCCTTGAACTAAACGAGATCGGCCTTGCTGAAATCAATCTCGACGAGACAGTTTGTTTCGATAGCTATAAAGATAATCGTGCGACTGGCAGTTTTATTATTATTGATCGGCTCAGCAACGTGACTGTGGGGGCCGGCATGATAGATTGCGAACAACAGCCACGCCGCGAACGCAGTGGATCCACAAACATC
The DNA here is from genome assembly GCA_027592275.1 of Pseudomonadota bacterium. GTDB lineage: Bacteria > Pseudomonadota > Gammaproteobacteria > Pseudomonadales > Pseudohongiellaceae > UBA9145. Next base: position 39,767 of record JAQCKF010000014.1, on the reverse strand, counting down.
ATTGTAACCAAAGAAGAACGTGCGGCACGCTATGGCCAGAAACCCGCCACGATCATGTTCGTTGGTGTCTCCGGCTCCGGTAAATCCACGCTCGCTCACGGATTGGAAAGAAAACTTTTTGATCGCGGACGTGTTAGTACAGTATTGGATGGAAAGACGATGCGACTCGGTATCAGCAAGGACTTGCCACACGATGCGGAAGGCCGCGCTGAAAACTTAAGACGTAGCGCTCATATAGCAAGATTTTTAAACGATTCAGGCGTAATTTGCTGCGCCTCTTTCGTAGCACCAAATGCCGATTCTAGAGAGCATGCGATCAGCGTGATTGGCAAAGACAATTGCTACATTATCTACCTAAACCCCCCTATACAAGCCTGCATTCAGAGAGATCCGAGCGGACTGTATGCGGCAGCTGAAGGAACAGAGTCTACAGACATTCCCGGGCTATCTTTCCCCTACAGCGCCCCGGAAGTTGCACGACTTGAGCTAGACACTGCAGCGCTGTCTGTCGATGAGTGCCTAGAGAAGGTTCTGAAAATTATGCGAGATGAAGAAATTATTTAAATCTCTTCATCTAAGTCGCACACCCCCTCAAAGTCACACTGGGTTATCGATATCGATAAATTGATGCTCTATGCCAAACTTCGAGGCTAGATGGCCCCCAATAGCCTGTACCCCATAGCGTTCGGTTGCGTGATGCCCTGCCGAGAAGAAATGGATCCCCGACTCTCTGGCAATATGCACCGTAGGCTCAGAAACCTCTCCAGTTATGTACGCATCTACACCCGCGGCTACGGCCAGCTCGATATAATTTTGTGCCGCCCCTGTGCACCACGCTATGGATCTGATGGGTCTAGAATGCCCTTCTATAACGAGTGGTTGGCGGTCAAGCTTGTCTGCGATCAAGGCTTTCAGTGATTCGAAATCTGTGTCTTGCTCGAAAGTGCCAGTAAGCCCGATAGGATGATTATTCTGCTTACCTAGCTCTCCATCAATTTCTATTCCTAACACCTTCGCTAGCTGCACATTATTGCCAAATTCTCGATGTACATCCAAGGGTAAGTGATAGGCAAATAGGCTCAGGTCATGTTTTAGCAGCGCCTCAATTCGCGTTTTCTTAATACCCGATATCGATTGATCTTCGCCACGCCAAAAATAGCCATGATGCACCAACAAGGCGTCGGCACCTGCTTCAACAGCCGCAGTGATTAGTTCCTGACAGGCTGTTACTCCAGTTACCAGTTTTGATATTTCTTTTCGTCCTTCTACTTGCAGTCCATTCGGGCAGTAGTCTTTGAACTGCTCCGGACGCAACACTTGTTTTAGTTCAAGTTCAAGCTCTTTCAGGCTAACTGGCATTGGAATCCACCTTGGCAACGCTGTATATTGGTTTTGCTCGGTAATAATAACACAGAGTTATGTCGATCAAATTCGGCTCTGGGACTAGCAAGGCAGCAACTTTCAAGGTGGCATCGCGATGAGCAGTACAGGCAACCTAATCAAATATATAAGCTGGCCCGTAGTCTGTGGCATCTTGTTAGGTTTGGTAATTCTTCAATATCGGCAGATCGAAAAAATTAGCAACCAGCCTCAACCTGCCCTAATTAGCGAATCAACAAGCATCGCCCCTCTATCTTTTTCCGAAGCTATCGCCCTAGCCGCACCTGCCGTCGTTGCTATAAACGCAACTAACGTCAATGTCGAATCTATTGAGCGAACCTCAGAAGACCGCTTGAATTTGTATCTCGGAGAGAGAGCAAGTCTCGGGTCTGGCGTTATTATCAGCAAGAGTGGATTCATTTTGACCAACCTGCACGTTGTCGACACCCTTTTCGATGCGTTCGATGCACAGGTCACGCTCAACGATGGCAGGAAAATTCCTGCCATGGTCGTTGCATGGGATGAGGCTAGCGACTTGGCCGTCCTGCATATTAATATGGACAACCTGACCCCTATCCAAATAGGCGACGAAACGTCACTGGATGTAGGCGATATCGTGTTTGCCATCGGTTACCCACGCAACATCGGCCAGTCCGTCTCGCAGGGGATTATCAGCGCGCTAACTGAAAACTCAGAGAATACTCCCGGCATCATTCAAACCGACGCGGCTATCAATCCAGGCAACTCCGGAGGCGCTCTCATTAACACCCGGGGTGAACTGGTGGGTATAAATTCCTCAATATTCTCGGAGTCGGGCAACTTCGAAGGTATCGGCTTCGCCACTCCAGCTAGCCACGCCATCGCTGCATTTATGGAAATGGCGGATCAAGCTGTCGAGGCTAACGCAGGTTATCTGGGCGTGATTACCGGTGAAGCACTGAACGCTCAATCGAGTCAGCTATTCTTCGGAATAGACAATATTCACGGCATGTTAGTGGAGAGCGTCGATGAAGGAGGCGCAGCGGAACGAGCAGGCATTTTACCCGGCGACGTCATCACCATGGTCGAGGAGACATCGGTAATAGATGCTCAGAACATCATGGTAGAGGTTCGCAACAAAAAGCCTGGCGATTCGATAGACATCCAAATCTATCGCGACGGGCAGAAGTTCGTTCTACCTACTACTTTGGGGTTTGGCCAAGCCATTATCATCGATCCCTAGCGGTTACGGTAGGCCTCTTGTGCTTTCTACTTATCGGCGTGTTTCAGACGATACTCGGCAGAAAGGGCATGTGCCTCAAGGCGTTCGTTTCGCGCAATGATGGATGCGGTGCCTGCCAACACGTGCGCTCCCGCCTCAGAGCAATTGATGATTGAGCTGCGCTTCTGAAAGTCATACACACCCAATGCCGAAAAGAACTTCGCAGAACCGGAGGTCGGCAAGACGTGACTCGGGCCAGCACAATAGTCGCCCAAGGCCTCGGCACTGTAACGACCCATAAAAATTGCTCCAGCATTGTCGATTGAGTCTAATAAAGCATCGGGATCTTCGACAGAAATTTCCAAATGCTCCGGCGCAATAAGATTGCTAACCTGTGCAGCCTCCTGCAAATCCCTCACCTGAATGAAGATTCCTCGCTTACTCATCGATTCGCAGATGATCTCGTGCCTGCTCATAGTGGGCAGCAATCTATCTATACTTCTCTTTACCTCTTCGAGAAAGCTCGCATCACTAGCAATCAATATAGACTGCGCTTGTTCGTCATGTTCCGCTTGAGAGAACAGGTCCATCGCAATCCAATCTGGATTCGTCTTCCCGTCGCAGATAATCGTAAGCTCGGAGGGGCCAGCTATCATATCGATACCCACTTCGCCGAAGACTAACTTCTTCGCTACGGTAACGAAAATATTTCCTGGACCAGCTATCTTATCCACCTTCTCGATCGTCTGCGTGCCATAGGCAAGAGCTGCTATAGCCTGCGCCCCACCGATGGTATACAGCTGTGTAACGCCGGCAAGAGCCGCCGCTGCAAAAACGAGTCGTCCTTCTTCACCATAAATGGTAGGAACTGTGGCAGTTATTTCTTTCACACCAGCAACCTGGGCTGGGATCGCTAACATGAGCATAGAAGATGGATAATTCGCCTTTCCGCCAGGAACATACACGCCCACACGCTTCAGTGGACTTATCTTCTGACCGTAAACTGAACCGTCGGCTTCTTTATAGGTCCATGATTCCTGCTTTTGTTTCTCGTGATAGGCCCTTATTCGTTCGGCAGCATGAGATAGCGCATCGCGCTGCTCCTTGGAGATGCTATCCAGAGCTTCCTGCATCAGCTCAGGAGATACCAATAGATCGCCCATCGATTCTGCGCCGAAGTCGAATTGATTCGTATATTCCAACACAGCAGCATCGCCTCGAGTCTTTACCTGCTGCAGAATGTCGCTAACGATGGTAGTGACCTCGTCGGATACAATCATATCGCGCTGCAATAACTTCGCGAGGCGATCCTCAAAGTCAGGCTCAGATGTATTCAGACGATTTAAAGTGATATTGCTATTAGGCATAATAGATAGTGATAGTCAGAAGGTGAAAGTCAGAAGGTAGTTGTCTTCGAAAAAGCGTTCTTTACTTCTTGTCCACTGCGTCACCCAGTTGACCCAAAATTTCTCGTATCAGGGCATTCTTAATTTTCATCGATGCCTTGTTCACTATGACTCGCGAGCTAATTTTCGCTATCAATTCGCGCGGCTCCAGGCCATTCGCCTTTAAAGTTTTCCCTGTATCAACGATGTCTACAATAGCATCCGCCAATCCCATCAATGGGGCCAATTCGAGCGCACCGTTTAGTTTGATAAGATCAATCTGCCTACCCTGCTCTGCAAAATACTTCTTGGCGATATTGGTAAACTTCGTCGCTACCTTCAATCTGCCTTGTACTGGCTTAGCATTGATCGGCCCCGCAGTCATCATCTGGCAGGCTGCTATCTTAAGATCCAATGGCTCGTAGAACCCCTCATCACCGTACTCAAGCAACAGGTCTTTGCCTACAACGCCCATGTCTGCACTGCCAAACTCTACATAAGTTGGAACATCACTACCTCTGATCACCATGAGCTTTACGTTCTCTCGATTGGTGTCGAAGATCAATTTGCGACTCTTGCTAATGTCTTCAGCCGGCACAATGCCCGCCTGCTCAAACAAGGGCAGCACTTCATCCAAGATACGGCCCTTGGTAAGGGCTATGACTAATTGATCAGAGTTCATATTGAATTGCGTTTGTTCTGAATAGATTTTTTAGAATAGGGCTCATTGGAAAATTTTCTCACTGTATCAGCAGATTGCTAACACCCGTTAAGAAGGCACCCGTCGGATCGTAGCACCGAGCAGTTGAAGTTTCTCTTCGATACACTCGTAGCCGCGATCTATATGATAAATGCGGTCAACAATCGTTTCGTTCTCGGAAACTAGCCCAGCGATGATTAGGCTCGCCGAAGCTCGCAGATCTGTCGCCATAACCGGCGCGCCTTTTAATGCATCCACACCTTTTACTATAACGGTATTTCCTTCTACTGTTATATCTGCGCCCATGCGGTTCATTTCGTGAACGTGCATGAAGCGATTCTCGAAAACGGTTTCCGTGATCGATCCCGTACCATCTGCTATCGCATTAAGTGCGGTAAATTGTGCCTGCATATCCGTAGGGAAAGCTGGGTAAGGAGCGGTGCGCAGGGATACAGACTTAGGACGTTTGCCATGCATGTTCAATTCGATCCAGTTATCGCCTACCTTAATGTCGGCACCGGCCTGCTCCAATTTGCTAAGCACCGCTTCAAGAATATCAGGCCGCGTATCTTTAACCTTAATATGCCCGCGAGTTGCTGCAGCAGCAATTAAATAGGTGCCGGTCTCGATTCGATCCGGCATCACCGAGTAGCTACAACCGAAGAGTTCTTTCACGCCTGTAATAGTAATTGTATCGCTGCCCTGCCCCGATATAATCGCACCCATCTTCACCAAACAGTCGGCTAGATCTACAACCTCAGGCTCGCGCGCTGCGTTCTCTATAATGGTGACCCCGTCAGCCAGAGTAGCTGCCATCATGACATTCTCTGTTCCCGTTACGGTTACGATATCCATAAAGATATGAGCGCCCTTAAGCCTTCCATCGACAGAGGCTTTGATATAACCGTCCTCAACCACAATGTCTGCACCCATCGCCTGCAACGCAGAAATATGTAGATTCACAGGCCGGCTACCGATCGCACAACCGCCAGGCAGGGCAACTTCAGCCTCACCATAGCGCGCTAATAACGGACCCAATACCAAAATCGATGCCCGCATCGTCTTAACCAATTCATACGGCGCACTAAAGTGTTTGATCGAGCTGCTATTCACTTCGACATTCAATTTCTCGTCGATTACAGGCTCCACGCCCATACACCCGAGCAACTCGATCATCGTGGTGATATCGAACAAATGCGGTAAATTACAAATCTGCACCGTTTCGTGAGTAAGCAAAGTAGAAGCCAGAATAGGCAGAGCGGAATTCTTTGCGCCTGCAATTCGAATCTCGCCCTGAAGGCTTACGCCTCCCTTGATTAGTAATTTATCCATTAATTTTCTCGGCGGGAAGATTGTGTATTCAGGAGGCCTGACTTTCGGTCACAGTCATCAAACTCATAGTGACTGCGTGAATGGCTCCACTGGTTATGTGCGCGTTCAAAATTTTGTAGATGGTTTGTTGCCTTTTTACGGCATTCAATCCTTCGAACACATCACCTATGACTGTTACAAGATATTTGCCATCGCCGCCTTCAACGGTCACCTGACAATCGGCAAGCTCTGCATCGAGCTCAGTGGTAATCTGACTAGCGTCCAATCTAATACTCCGACTTACTTCCAGTTGTCTAAAACGGCATCGATATCATCGTCATTCTGACCCATCAACGCTGAAAACTGAGTAAAATACTGCCTACCCAAATTGATGCCAACCAAGCTTAGATTCTTAAGTTTCCACTCGTCGTTTTCGTTAAGAAACATTTGATACTGCAGCTCTAAATTCGTATCACCGCCACGCAGCTCCATACGTACTATTGTATCGGCACGCGGATCGGCATCTGCATTATTTGATGGAAGGAAGGCTAATTCTTGCCCTTCGTAAGAAACCAAGGAGGCGCCGTAAAAACGCGTCAACGTTGCCCTTAAAATATCGGCAAAGCGATCCTTCTGAGCCTCGCTTGCGGATTCAGCATAGCGGTTCATAACCACCACCGCGACCGCATTAAAATCTACTATTGAATTGAGCACTTCCTCAATAGCTCCAAAGTAGCCATCTCGATCAGTAAGAAATAGCCCGCGAGACTCCTGAACCGTACTCAATAGGTTCATTACTCCAATTTCAGCAGTTTCCACAGCCGTGTATTCCTGGCCATAACTGAGCACTGGTAACATCCCCGCAAAAGCAAGGGCCACTACAAATTTATTCAATGATTTCATTTGCTTATCCTTAATCGTTACTCGAAGCTAAGTCCTTGAACCCGCCACGGGGTACTTACAGCGCCAAAATACAGAAAATGAGCTGAATGCGGACTGAACCTCTATAGAGCAGATGAGCAGTTTACATGAAATGAGCAGTTCAATAAATTATTACTTGCAAAGCTCTCCAAAGAATCTTCTAATTGGCCGCTTCTTCTCGGCATTAAGAATACTTCGTATATGTTCCTCGACACGGTCATCATCGTTCTCGGATTTGTTGGTCTAATCTGGGGAGCAGATAAGTTTGTGTTTGGCGCGTCAGTCCTCGCGCGACACTTTGGGGTTTCCCCGTTGATGATCGGCCTTACTATCGTTGCCTTTGGCACGTCGGCCCCTGAGATTTTTTCTTCCGCTGTTTCAGCACTCAATGACAAACCCGAATTGGCAGTTGGCAATGCGCTGGGCTCCAACCTTTTCAATATCGGAGTGGCTCTCGGCGTTGCCGCAATGATTAGCCCCCTTAAGCCACCTGAGTCGTTAGTCAGCAAAGAAATTCCAGCGCTGCTTCTCGTCACCGTCGTTACTGGCATTTTGTTTTTAGATCTCTTCCTCGGCGTATTCGATGCCGTCGTCTTCATAGCCATTACGATCTATTTTGGCTATAGATTATTCCGCAAGAAAGTTAAGACAGGATCACCAGCGGATATCAACGACGAAAATACCGGCGAAGTAAATAGCCTGCAAGCTGCTGCTTACATGGTCTTAGGACTCGCCCTCTTGGTATTGAGTGCAGAGGCGCTCGTGGCAGCCGCCACATCTATCGCTGAGTCGCTTGGCGTCTCTACGGCAATCATCGGCCTCACCGTGGTCGCCCTCGGCACGAGTCTTCCCGAATTGGCCGCATCGGTGACCTGTGTTCTGAAAGGACATCATGACCTTGCTATTGGTAATATTGTTGGATCGAACATTCTAAATTTGCTCGCAGTACTTCCTTTTCCAGGTTTGTTTGCAGCCGGTGCGATCGAGCCCGCCCTCCTTTATAGAGACTTTACTGGCGTCCTAATCCTTACCCTCATGTTGGCCTACTTCTGCTATACAGGCGTTAAGAAGGGCAAGATGATCAGCCGATTCAATGGCGCCGTTTTTATGTCGCTCTATCTTGGCTGGTTTAGCATCATGCTCTACCAGATTTAAACAGACTCTCACCAAAGTAGTCTGACACTCTCGCCTAAGGTATGATCTGATCACTATGAACTCCGATTCCCCCCTCATTTCCAGCGCTCTTAGAACCATAGAGATAGAGAGCCGAGCCATCTCGGAGCTGCTCAAGCGCATCGATGCTGACTTCGTCAAGGCCTGCGAGATCGTATTGGCCAGCGAAGGCCGTGTGGTAGTGATAGGCATGGGCAAGTCTGGCCATATTGGAAAGAAGATTGCCGCCACGCTTGCGAGCACCGGCACGCCAGCGATGTACGTACACCCAGCCGAGGCGAGCCACGGCGATATCGGCATGATAACGGCGCCTGATGTAGTGCTTGCGATATCCAATTCGGGTACCACAGCAGAAATACTATCCTTACTACCCATACTGAAGCGAAAAGCCATCCCCCTAATCAGCCTAACAGGCGATAAGCAGTCCGAATTAGCCAAGGCAGCATCGGCGAATCTCGATGCCAGCGTGGATGAAGAGGCCTGCCCTCTTGGGCTAGCCCCAACATCGAGCACGACCGCTGCACTGGTACTTGGCGACGCTCTAGCCATGGCCTTATTGGAAGCGAGAGGCTTTACACGTGATGACTTTGCCATCTCTCATCCAGGTGGAAATCTTGGCAGGCGCCTCCTGGTAAAAGTACGAGATGTTATGCACTCTGGCGATGCTATTCCGAAAGTCATGACCGGGACATCCCTACCTGAAGCACTACTTGAAATGAGCAGCAAGGGCTTTGGCCTAACAACCATAATAGATGAAAGTGGAAATCTTCTTGGCGTTTTCTCCGATGGAGATTTGCGACGCACGATAGATTCCGGGAAAAATATACAAACAATCATCATCGACGAAGTTATGTCGCCAAGTTTTAAATTCATTGATCCCAACGCCCTTGCAGCGGAAGCCGCTAGGATAATGCAAGAGTCAAATGTGTATGTGCTCATCGTTAAGAGCGAATCTCAACCGGTAGAAGGCATGTTGAAAATGCATGACCTACTCCAGTCGAACGTAGTTTAGCCTGGATGGATTCCATGATTTTTAGTAGCAGTGAAGAACAGGCCATCAAATCTGCCAGCAAGGTCAGACTACTGCTACTTGATGTTGATGGCATCCTCACCGATGGCAGGCTCTATTTCTCCAATTCTGGCGAGGAAAGCAAAGCCTTCCATAGTCTAGATGGCCACGGCATAAAAATGCTGATGCTCGCCGGCATTCCCGTCGGAATTATCACGGGACGAGAATCAAACATCGTTACTAAGCGCGCCGCCGACCTGGGCATTGATATCCTTTACCAGGGCCGCGAAGATAAAATCGATGTCCTCAAAGAAATAATTGCCAATAAAGGAATTGAAGCACACGCTATTGCTTATGCAGGAGATGACCTGCCTGACCTGCCAGTGCTGCAAGCCGTTGGCTTAAGCTTCTCAGTTCCTGGCGCTCACCCCGATGTAAAAGGGGCGGTAAACGCGATCACCACGCGCTGCGGCGGCGAAGGGGCTGTCAGGGAAATTACCGATTTCATCTTAAATGCACAAGCCAATCACTAGCCTTTTCTCAGCACTAGAGCCCAATGACTCGCCCAACTATTTGGACCACCAAAGCCGCAAATTCGTGTTAGGCTTCAACTACTTGCAACCAATCCCAAGCACGAACAATTTATGCAAAAGATAGGTCTCATCATTGTTCCAGGAGTAATCGCGATAGCCCTGTTCGTCGGCATAAATGCGTTTGATACCTTGAACAATGAAGCAGACGCTCCCATAACCGGCTCAAGCCTAGACTTCAGTGCTTATTCCGAAGGCATCAATACAATACTTTACGATTCGCACGGCAATATAAACTACACTCTTCAGGCAGAGCGCCAAGTTCACTACAATGATGACAGCACTGAGTTTGAGAAGCCTTTTATTCGTTTGTATCAAGATGGCGATTCGCGCTGGAACATAGTAGCAAACTCGGGCAGGATTCCCGCCACCGAAACGACCGCCGATGGAGCCCTCGAAAAAATAGAACTACGCGGTGATGTTCAAGTCTACAGTCTCGATGAGTTCGGCAATAGAGTGTTGATGTCCACCGAATTCCTAACGCTGAACCCGGAGTCAGATATCCTAGAAACTGATCAGCCAGTGTCAGTTGTAACCTCTGCGCTTCAACTATCGTCTTTAGGAATGATAGCTAAGCTAAGAACTGACGAAATCACCTTTCTGCGTGAAATTAGAGGCCGGTATGAACAAGCGACAAATTAGAGGCACCTCTCCATCGATGACGGCATTGATCATCTCCCTTGGCTGCCTGTCTATTACAAGTTCTTTCTCTCTAGAGGCCGACAAAGACCAGGAATTACTGGTAAGTGCAGATGGCGGTTCGCGTATGAGCATAGTAGGCGATATTCGTTTAATGGAGATGTCTGACAACGTTGTAATTACGCGAGGCACTATGGAGATCCGCGGGGACACGGCTACAATCGAAACCATCATGAGCAGCGGACAAGTTAGCAAGGTTACAGTTGTTGGAACCCCTGTGCACTATCAGCAGCTGCTCGATTCTAGCGATGAACCGGTGAAGGGCTCCAGCAACAGCATCACGTTCTACCCTGACGAAGGCGATGGCCTTACTGTAGTCGAACTCGTTGGGGAGGCTGTCATTCAATCGCCTACCTCTAATTTCAAGTGCAGCGCGATCACTTACATCGCCGAGCTAGACCTCATGCGCGATTCACAAGGCCCTTGCAGCGGCGAATTTAACACCTCGAATTGATAATAATATGTTAGAAGCCCAAAACCTTGCCAAAAGCTATAAGAAAAGAGAAGTCGTGCGCGATGTCTCAATTTCCATACGGCAGGGTGAAATAGTAGGACTGTTAGGCCCAAACGGAGCTGGCAAGACCACCTGCTTCTATATGATTGTAGGACTAGTCCCTGCCGATAGCGGTAAGGTACTGCTTGGGAATGAGGACATCACCGACGCCCCCATGCATCGACGCGCCAGCCATGGCCTCGCCTATCTTCCACAAGACTCCTCCATTTTTCGTACTCTGAGTGTTGAAGACAATATTTTTGCTATTTTAGAAACGCGCAAAGACCTTAGCATTGCCGAGAAGCGAAGCAAACTGGAATCGCTACTTGAAGAGTTCAACATACAACATATTCGGCAAAACAAGGGCATGAGCCTATCTGGTGGTGAGCGCAGAAGAACAGAGATTGCGCGAACGTTAGCTACCGATCCAAAGTTTATCTTGTTGGACGAACCATTTGCCGGAGTGGACCCAATTTCCGTGAGCGATATCAAACAAATTATTCAGCAGCTCAAGGCTCGCAACATCGGCATACTCCTCACTGATCATAATGTTCGTGAGACCTTAGACATTTGCGAAAAGGCTTACATCGTGAGCGAAGGGAAAATCATCGCCGAAGGAAATGCGGCTGCCATTCTTTCTAATGAAAAAGTTAGAGAAGTTTATCTAGGCGATCAGTTTCAAATATAGCTATCTGTGTTAAAACAAGATCCCTTTAAGGACCTTAAATCCATTTCTAAAAACTTGAATTAAATCAACAAAAACCGCGCCACAAATACTTACCGAAAAGGCTATGCAAAGCAGGCATGAATCTTGCTATACTCGGTCACTCGGTGGTTAGTTCGCCAGCTCTTAGAGTATTACTAATTTCTCCACTCGGTCTTAACATTAAGATGCATTCCTCATGAAACTTTCGCTTCAGCTCAAGCTCGGTCAGCAACTGACCATGACTCCTCAGCTGCAGCAGGCTATTCGGCTTCTGCAACTCTCGACACTCGACCTTCAGCAAGAAATTCACCAAGCGCTAGAATCCAATCCGATGTTGGAGCTAATCGAAAATGGCGAAGACGATGACACCCCAACCCCGGCTGATAGCTCTACAACCACAGATCCAAAAGCAGCCACAGAAGCTGAATCTAACACTACTACCAAAGACAACGCCGAATTAAATAGCGACGATAACGATTGGCAAAATGATATTTCCAGCGACATTGACGTTGACATGCATTGGGATGACATCTACTCAGGCGCGTCGTCACAATCGAGCTCCTTCGACGGAGACTCCACTGACTTCGAATCTCGCACCAGCGCCGAAGGCACATTGCAAGACCACCTTCTGTGGCAGCTCAATCTGACCCATATATCTGAACAGGACGCTTCGATTGCGCTCGCAATTATCGATGCGATCGATAGCAACGGCATGCTCACTGTCGATCTCGAATCAATACATAGCGACTTCGATAGCGACTTAGAAATAGAAATAGACGAGATAGTCGCCGTTCTCCATCGCGTCCAGCAGTTCGATCCTATTGGCGTCGGTTATAGAAACCTTTCCGAATGCCTGATGCTACAACTCGCACAGATTGATTCCCCAGAGAGTGAGAAAGCCGTTAGAAATGCCAAACTTGTGATCAGCGAGCACATAGATCTTCTCGGCAATCGTGACTACGCGCAGCTTATGCGACGAACGAAACTTAAAGAGGCCGAGCTAAGCGAAGCAATTGCCATAGTAGAGAGCTTAAATCCTAGACCAGGATCGAGCATCTGCCCGCCTTCGACTAGCTATGTCGTGCCAGACGTAATTGTGAGCAAGGACAGCACTTCGGGAAAATGGAAAGTCGAGCTAAACCCCGAAACAGCACCAAAAGTACGCATCAACTGCGGTTATGCCTCTCTCGTAAAACGGGCTGACACCAGTAGCGATAATAATTATTTGCGCAACAATTTGCAGGAGGCCAAGTGGTTCATAAAAAGCCTGCAAAGTCGCAACGAAACATTGATGAAGGTCTCTACACGCATAGTTGAACATCAAAGAGGTTTCCTCGAGTATGGCGAAGAGGCGATGAAACCGTTAGTACTCCACGATATCGCCGAAGCAGTTAGTATGCACGAATCAACAATTTCACGTGTCACTACTCAGAAATACATGCACACGCCCAGAGGTATCTTCGAGTTAAAATACTTCTTCTCGAGCCACGTTTCCACTAAGGGTGGCGGCGAGTGCTCCTCCACGGCAATTCGAGCGATAATACGTAAGCTAGTTGCTGCAGAGAATACCAAGAAGCCACTGAGTGATAGCAAGATAGCCAACCTACTGGAAGAGAAAGGCATCAATGTGGCTAGACGCACTATTGCCAAATATCGAGAGTCCCTCGCTATCCCCCCTTCTAACGAACGCAAACGACTGGCAAGCTAAAGCGCCTAACCAGAAGTCTACCCAAACAAAAGCAGTCAGCGCCAATCACCAAGAATCAGAGAACGTATAGCAATGCAATTGGAAGACATACTCAGCCTTGAACGCTGCCACTGCCGAATTGAAGGCGTGAGTAAGAAGAGAGTACTAGCCAAGATTAGCGAGATCATTTCAGAAAATATTGACTCACTCGAGGCTGCCGAAGTATTTGATAGTCTAATGGCTCGCGAACGGCTTGGTACAACAGGCCTGGGAAATGGCATAGCAATTCCTCATTGCCGCCTCGCTCCCTGCGAAAATATTATTGGAGCATTGATCACCCTGGATCAGCCCATTGACTTTGATTCCTTAGATAACAAGCCAGTGGATATCCTGTTTGTCTTGCTGGTTCCTCGTGAAGAGAACGACGAACACGTACGCACACTCGCCGGGCTCGCAACCTTATTCAATGACGAGGATTTTTGCTACACAATACGACATACTCACGACAGCGAAGACTTATACAATATTGCGATCACTTACTAAGAGCTTCTGCACGCATTTGAGGCTCCGGGGCACTACAACGCTTTACCCAACATAGGTTGACTTTGATGAAGATAACTATAATCAGCGGCAGATCTGGCTCTGGAAAAAGCACAGTACTGCATATCCTCGAGGATCGGGGCTACTATTGCATCGACAATCTACCTGCTAGCTTGCTGCCGGCCCTCGCGGACCGCATCAGCAATGGCGATACCCGCCTTTCCAATATCGCAGTCAGTATCGACGCTCGCAATATCTCCGCCGACTTACAACTAGCGCCAGAAATAATCAGTGAACTACAGGCGAGAGAATTAACCACCGAGATAATATTTCTCGATGCCAACAGCCAAACCCTGCTAAAGCGATTCAGCGAGAGTCGTCGCAAACATCCTTTGAGCAACGAGTCTACCGGTCTGCGCGAAGCAATTGATACAGAATCAGCCTTGCTAGAATCGATTTCGATGATGGCAAACCTGGTTATCGACACAAGCAATATGTCTCTTCATCAACTTAGAGACTTAATTAAGAATCGTCTGCTGGAGAACAGTGGAACTAGCATGGCACTCCTATTCCAATCCTTTGGATTTAAGAACGGCGTCCCTGTAGATGCGGATTTAGTCTACGATGTTCGCTGCCTACCCAACCCTTATTGGGACACAGCACTCCGATCACTGACGGGACTTGACGCCGAGGTTGCTAAATTTCTGGATTCGCAAGATGAGGTTCAGGAAATGGTCGATGACATAAGGGCTTACTTAGAGAAATGGCTGCCAAGGTATGAAAGCAATAATCGCAGTTATATCACCGTTGCTGTAGGCTGCACAGGAGGCCAACATCGTTCCGTATACATTGGCGAGAAGCTGGGACGGTACTTTTCATCCAAAGTCAACAACGTGCAAATACGCCATCGCGATCTCGGTTGATAATAGCAGCAGCCTAGGCGGCTCGATTCAAAACAAGACATGCTAAAAGAAACAACTACAATAATTAACAAAGCAGGATTGCATGCGCGAGCCGCGGCCAAGTTAGTTGAACTAACTGGCGGTCTAGAGAGCGCGATCCAGATCGGTCATGAAAAAATGGTCGATGGAAAGAGCATCCTCTCGCTGATGATGCTCGCCGCCGTTCAAGGCACCGAGGTCTCGATTGAGGTCGACGGCCCAGATGAAGAGCAAGCCATGTCCGCTATACTCACCCTGATCCAAAATCGCTTTGATGAATCCGAATAGCAATCCATACCCACCCTAGACTCTTTTCTTTCAGCTCCTACTTCGTCGAGAATCACAGACATAGCCGTTCCACCGCGCTTGTTTAAGTTCTATTAGACTACGTTTGACTGTAGAATTGCGCAATCTCGCGTTGGCGCCAGCGACGCCCGTCACTGACGCTTTCCATTTGGGCCGGATTCGGACTCACGCAGCGAATCTCAAACTGAGCATAGGGCCAAGCAATACGATGTCTCAAGCCAAGGAAATTCAATCACAGGAAACTGTCGCACTTGAACTCAATCAAGCGCTGGATAGTGGCTCCCTGTATAAGGTTCGGCAACTTTTAAAATCGCTGCCTAGCTCTGGCATTGCCCATCTTCTCGAATCTTCTCCTCCGAAGACGCGTAGCGTCCTCTGGCAGTTAATCGACAAAGACGCCGAGGGTGAAGTCCTACAGAACCTGAATGAGGACCTGCAGTCCGAATTTCTTAGCGAGTTAGATGCCCAACAAGTCATAAAACTTACCGAGGGTCTAGAAAACGACGACCTGGCTGATATTCTGCAGCAGCTACCTGACAAGGTGACGGCCGAAGTATTACGGTCGATGGATAAACAGGACCGACAGCGCCTCGAATCCATTTTGTCCTTCAATGAAGACACCGCAGGCGGCCTGATGAACACGGATACGATCACCGTGCGCCGCAGCCACACTCTGGAACTCGTGCTGCGTTATCTAAGGCGCCACGAAAGCCTCCCAGAGATGACAGACAATATCCTTGTTGTAGACCGGCAAGATAAGTTCTTAGGCATATTATCGCTGCGAAAACTCTTAGTTTCAGATCCGAATACAACCGTTAGAGAAGTAATGCGCGACGATATCGATGCCATACCAGTTAGTATGGAAGCGACTCAGGTAGCGCATTTGTTCGAGCGACACGATTGGGTGTCCGCTCCCGTTGTGAATTCCGATGGCAAGCTTGTCGGTCGTATCACCATCGATGATGTTGTGGATGTCATCAAGGACAACGCCGAACACGCTCTGATGAGCATGGCCGGTCTCGATGAAGAAGACGATAGCTTCGCGCCAATTCTGAAAACCGCGAGACGCCGCGCCCTCTGGCTCGGTGTGAATCTAATGACGGCTGTGTTCGCCTCCGGTGTGATCTTTCTCTTCCAGGACACTCTCGACCAGGTTGTCTACCTTGCCGTACTCATGCCCATCGTTGCCAATATGGGCGGCGTGGCTGGCACACAGACTCTCACGCTAGTCATCCGGAGCCTGGCTCTTGGACACATTAGTGCATCTAATAGTCGCTGGTTATTAGTGAGAGAACTTGGTGTGGCCGGCTTGAACGGAGCAGCATGGGCCATTGTTATCGCGGTAATCACCTTCGCCTGGTACTCAGATTTACCCTTGAGCTTAGTAATAGCTGCAGCCATGATGATCAATATCGTAGTGGCAGCTTTAGCCGGCGCCTATCTTCCACTCTTTCTAAACCGCATCAAGATCGATCCTGCCCTTGCTGGATCCGTCGCACTAACCACCGTAACCGACTCAGTCGGTTTCTTCGTATTCTTAGGCTTGGCACAGCTTTTTTACTTATAAAACTATGAAATTCGAACCTAATAGAGAGTTAGAACCGCCGAGTAAGACACGGCTCAAGCAAAACGCTACCGATTTGCAGCAACTCGGGCAGAAGCTGACCACCTACAGCCCTGCAGTCTTAAGAAAGCTATTGTTAAGTGAGGTATTGATATCTGCCTTAGAAGAATTCAATCGACTACCCAATAGCAATGAAGCACGACGTCGTCAGCTGCAATTCATCGGCAAGTTGATGCGTGATCTCGACTATGACGCGGTAATCAAAGCCATAGGCGATATGGAGATTGGTCACCTAAGGAAGAAAAAGAAACCGTCCGCGGCTAAACAATTGTGCGAGGCCATATTGGAATCTGGCAATGCAGAAATCAATGCGGCGCTGGAACAGTATCCACAACTCAACCGGCAGACCATGCGCCAGCTCTATCGCGAACACAATCGCGCTGCGGAAACGAGTCGTGACAAGTTCAAAACCAAGCTACAAAATTATCTGCAGAAGCAGATTAATAGCTAGATTCAGCACTGCGATTCAAGCCCCAAAAACACCATTTGACCTGGGCTAGGGGCGCCTATACGGCATCCCCTTTAGATGATAAACTCGTTGCAAATTAATAGGCTACGCGAGCTCGCCATAAGAGCCCTAGCACTACAATAATAAGAAGAGGATGCCCATGTCTGACTCCAGCTCCAGCGCCAATTCCTACTGGAAAGCTAATATACGCTTAGTACTCTCCCTACTCTCAGTCTGGTTCTTCATTTCCTTCGGCTGCGGGATTCTATTTGTCGATGCGCTAGATACGATTCGATTCGGTGGCTTTAAACTGGGCTTCTGGATCGCACAGCAAGGCTCGATCTTCGTCTTCGTGGCGCTCATACTTATCTACATTCGGGCAATGGATAAGCTAGACAGCAAATACGATCTTGATGCTTCCAACGAGAGTGCGAAATCCGCTCAGGAGGAATCACAATGAGCGTACAAGCATGGACTTACCTCTTCGTCTTTCTTTCTTTCTCTCTCTACATTGGCATCGCTATCTGGTCTCGCGCCAGTTCCACTAAGGAATTCTATGTTGCTGGAGGCGGAGTAACACCACTCGCAAATGGCATGGCGACAGCCGCAGACTGGATGTCGGCCGCGTCTTTTATCTCCATGGCAGGACTTATCTCCTTCCTCGGCAGAGATGGCACTTTCTACCTAATGGGCTGGACCGGCGGCTATGTGTTGCTCGCCTTACTCTTAGCCCCCTATTTGAGAAAATTCGGCAAATTTACCGTCCCAGATTTTATCGGAGATCGCTACTACTCACAGACTGCCAGACTAATCGCCGTATTCTGTGCCATCTCTGTCTCCTTCGTTTATGTTTGCGGTCAGATGCAGGGCGCCGGCATCGTGTTCTCTCGCTTCCTCGAAGTCGACTTCACGACTGGCGTGCTAATCGGCATGACGATCGTATTTTTCTATGCCGTACTCGGTGGCATGAAGGGAATAACTTACACGCAGGTCGCTCAGTACTGCGTTTTGATCTTCGCCTTCATGGTCCCGGCGATATTCATCTCTATCATGATGACCGGACAAGCCGTACCGCAGATCGGTTTCGGCTCTGAACTCACCGAGGCCTACGGTGGCGGTTACCTCCTGGATAGACTCGATGGTCTTAGCGAACAACTTGGCTTTGCAACCTACACAGAAGGTCAACGCAGCACCCAAGACGTGTTCTTCATAACCGCTGCCTTAATGTTCGGCACTGCGGGACTGCCTCACGTCATCATTCGCTTCTTTACTGTACCTAGCGTGAGAGATGCGCGGAAGTCCGCAGGTTATGCACTGGTTTTTATCGCAATCCTCTATACCACTGCACCGGCAGTTGCCGCCTTCGCTCGCACTAATCTCATCAATACAGTCAGCAATGCCGAATACGTATCAATGCCGGAATGGTTCAGTAAATGGGAAGACACCGGACTAATCACCTTCGATGACAAGAACAACGACGGCATCATTCAATACGTAGGAGACCCCGAGACTAACGAGTTAAATGTAAATAGAGACATTATGGTACTCGCCAATCCCGAGATTGCGGAACTACCCGCTTGGGTGATAGCGCTAGTAGTTGCAGGAGCCCTTGCCGCGGCTTTGTCGACGGCAGCCGGCTTACTCCTAGTAATCTCGACCTCGGTGGCGCATGACATGCTGAAACGAACCTTCATGCCCGATATTACCGAGAAACAAGAACTCGCCTGCGCGCGTGGATCGATCTTCGTGGCCGTGCTGATTGCCGGTTACTATGGGATCAATGCGCCTGCCTATGTGGCACAGGTAGTCGCCTTCGCATTTGGGCTTGCTGCAGCGTCATTCTTCCCTGCCATCGTTCTAGGTATTTTCCAGAAGCGCATGAATAAAGAAGGGGCTATCGCTGGAATGGTAGTCGGTTTTACTTTTACTGCGGCTTATATTATCTACTTCAAGATTATCAACCCGGCGGCAGACAGTGCTGACAATTGGTTCTTTGGGATTTCACCAGAAGGAATAGGCTCTCTAGGCACAGTCGCAAATTTGGTAGTGGCACTGACCGTGGCCAGATTCACACCAGAGCCACCCGCGACAGTGCAGGAAATCGTGGAGAATATCCGACTGCCTGGTGAGGCGATTCCTCGCTAGAAATGATTTGCAAATAGCAGTAACAAAAAGGGCCGCAGTGCTACCTACCACTGCGGCCCTTTTTATGAGGCTCTCTTAGTTTCTAAGCCTTAGGTCTTATGCTTACCGTGCTCAGTTTCCTCCCAGTACTTCTTCACGGTCTGCTTCATCTCTTTATGCATGAACAACATGCCAATCAGATTCGGCACCGTCATCAATACGATCGTGATAAGTGCTATGTTCCATACGACTGTCGTATCCGCTAGCGCCGCGTAGAAGAAGCCCATTACGTATACCACACGATACGGCAGTACCGATTTCGGCCCTAACAAGTAAGTCATGGCCCGATCTCCGTAATATGACCAGGCAATCGCGGTCGAGAACGCAAACAGCATAAGTCCGATAGAAACAATGTATTTACCAAAGTCCCCAAACAGACCTTTCGTATAGGCCATCGTCGTTAGCGGAACAGAATGCAGTAACGACTTGCCAGACACCGCCACATCGGTATCATCCAGCCTGCCTTCGGACACAGAGACCTCGCCGGTGATAGGCTCTCCATTTCTAGAGTAGAGGACATCCTCAGCAAAAGATCTTGAATTCAACAGCGTGAAGTCCTGATTGCTATCGGCTACGCGCCCCTCCAATAGAGAAATATCACCAGAGAAACTACTCGCTCTAGACTCATCTCCGTTAAGGAAGGAAAACAGCTCAGTCGCATCCTCGGGATTCGACTCCTCAAAGATGCCAGCTACAAACCTCATATCTGCGCGTTGAAACTCGTTTTCGAATTTTTCTTTCCATACACCAGATGAAAGAATCACCAGTCCGGTGATCGTACAGATGACAATCGTATCGATGAAGGGCTCAAGGATGGACACCATGCCTTCATCGGCAGGCTCATCAGTTTTAGCCGCAGCGTGAGCGATAGGAGCAGACCCCTGACCAGCCTCATTCGAGTACAAGCCTCGGTTTACACCTCGATCGAACGCATAGGCGAACGTGGCACCAAGAAAGCCGCCTACAGCCGCGGAGCCAGTGAACGCGTCAGCGAAGATAGAGACGAAAGAAGGAATGATATTCCCGATGTTCGGTATAATTACGGCGAAAGCACCCACGAGGTAGATGATTGCCATAGTGGGGACGATAGTCGCTGCCACTTTTGCGATGCGCGTGATGCCACCAATAATTACCAGCGCCAATAACACCGAGAGTACGCTGGCGGTAACAATAGGCTCAAGAGCGAATGTGCTCTCCAGGCCAGCGGCGATGCTATTAATCTGTGGCAGGTTGCCAGTTCCAAATGAACTCAACACCGTAGCAATCGCGAATAGGATCGCTAACCACTTCGCGTTGAGACCCTTCTCCATGTAGTACATCGGGCCGCCCGCCATGGTGCCATCAGCGGTCTTAGTGCGGTACTTGTGAGAGAGAGTTACCTCTACAAATTTGCTAGTCATTCCGAAGAATGCGGTCATCCACATCCAGAACAACGCGGCAGGGCCACCCAGATGCAAAGCCAAAGCCACGCCGCCGATATTGCCGGTTCCGACAGTACCCGATAGCGCTGTCGCCAACGCCTGGAAATGCGTCGTATCACCCTGCGCTCCATCCTTATCAAACTTGCCCGTAGTTATACCGATGGCGTGCTTGAAATAGCGTATCTGAGGAAAACCCAGATAGAATGTAAAGAAGATACCGGTGGAGAGAAGCAAGGCTGGAAACCAAAGTGCGCTCCCTAGATAGCCGTCTATGAAAATCAGAAAATCATTAACTGCGTCCAATGTAATACCCCACTAGTGTTATGCTCACCAAGTCTCAATGCTGACTTTATTGCGTCTACTAATCGTCGCTTATTGTAATCGTTGGACCCTCGCTATTAGAGGGTGCTGAGGCCAGCAACTGCTGCTCAACATTTTTGGCCAATTCAATATAAGCCTTGGTTGCAGCGTGATCCGGTTTCGATGCTACCACAGGATTGCCTGCGTCCGTTGTTTCTCTGATGGTTAAATCCAAAGGCAAACGACCTATAACCTCAACACCGTATTCCGCCGATAGCGAGTCTCCGCCACCAGTACCGAAGATCGCCTCTTCATGCCCGCAATTAGTGCAGGTATGCATGCTCATGTTCTCCACAACGCCCAATATAGGCACGTCTACCTTCTTGAACATTTCGATTCCCTTGCGAGCGTCAGACAATGCTACATCCTGGGGCGTCGTGACAATAACTGCGCCACTCACCTTAACGGATTGCGCGAGACTTAGTTGAATATCGCCGGTGCCGGGCGGCATATCGACGATTAAATAATCCAGTTCAGACCAAGCCGTATCATTCAACATCTGGTTGAAAGCAGAAATAATCATTGGGGCCCGCCACACCATCGCGGTTTTCTGATCGACGAGGAAGCCCATGGAATTGCATTCTATGCCGTGAGCCAACAACGGCAGCATGAATTTTTTATCATGGATTTTTGGTCTTGTGCCATCAGCAACGCCCATCATCAAAGGCAAGCTGGGGCCATAAATATCGGCATCTAAGATGCCAACTTTGCGCCCCAGCTTGGAAAGAGCCAATGCGAGATTCACAGCGGTAGTAGACTTTCCTACGCCACCCTTGCCTGAAGCCACACAAACAATATAGTTAATCTTTTCAATACTTCTCACAACTCTTCCCTCTGTTTAATCGGTTACGATTGATTACTTTGGCGTGCTATCTATTCCAACGGTCATCTGAGCACTCACCCACTAATCGATAGACACGATGACCCAGTTAAACTGTCGCTGATTATCTTTGATTGGCTTGGAAAAATCCAAGGATGCGGTAGTCCACAGCGCATGCCAAGCCGATTATGCTGGTTTAACTGATAATTTCTTCATTTAGAAAACATCTTCAGCAAATTTCGACGAGAAGACTGCAATCTGTGCAAATTGAGAATGACAGCCTAGCAGCTTGACCGCTAGAATTGAGAGCATGCGAAAAACACTCACACTCCCCTGCTTCTTCATGTTCGTCGGCGCTGCGGTCCTACCTTTTTCTGCAGCAGCTGAGCAGCAGGAAGATACTGAGATCAAATTCGCATTCTATTCCTCAGCTTGGGGAGAAAATACCGATGACGGTTTACGCCTTGTCGCGTTCAATCAAACCCTTGCCCCTATTCGCCTAAACAGCATCGAACTGCACGGCAGCGAGGAGGCAACTCAGTCCATACTTATCGACGTAGACTTAGAGGTTCCTTCCGGAGGCTATGCCGATAAAGAGTTCGATTATCTTGACCTGCTCTCAGACGATGAATGTATCGATCGAACTATGCTCGATAACTGGAAGCTCGTAGAAATATCGAACTACACATTAAATCCATCAGTGCGAAACCTCATTATTGAAAACACGAATTCGTTTAGAATCTATCAATGCGTAAAAACTATCTCCACCTCATGGACCGACCTCGATAGCAACCAACTATTCGAATACGACGAATGGGTCCTGTTCCATTTCGAAACTCGGCGAGACTTATAATAATTTGAGACAAAAATAGGAGAGTCAAAACGAAAAAACCCCACTTAAATAAGCGGGGTCTTTTTGTTGGGCTTGCTGAGAACTGGTTTACACAGATTTCAGAAACCTTTTCCGAGCTTTTTTACTCTTCCTACAGCAAGATGCCGCCGTATTGAACGAAGAAAGGAGCAAATACGAGGCTCAGAATCGCTGATAGCTTGATCAGGATATTCAGTGAAGGACCCGAAGTGTCTTTCATTGGATCGCCAACAGTATCACCAACAACAGCCGCCGTGTGCTCATCCGAACCTTTACCACCGTGGTTGCCAGCTTCGATATATTTCTTAGCATTGTCCCAAGCGCCGCCGCTATTGGAGGAGGCGATCGCGAGGACACCACCTGTAATCAATGAACCGATCAACATAGCCGCAACTGCCTCAACGCCGAACAGATAACCCACAACGATTGGCGAGCCCATGATCAGCACGCCAGGTGCGATCATTTCTTTTAGCGCTGCCTGAGTTGATATAGCAACACACTTTGCGTAATCAGGTGTGCCTGTACCTTCCATAATGCCTGGGATGGTTTTGAACTGATGACGCACTTCCTCGATCATCGCGAATGCCGCAACACCTACCGATTTCATGGTCATAGCTGAGAACAAGAAAGGTAAAACCGCACCGACAAACAGGAAAGTGAATACTAGTGGCTCTAGCAGGCTCATAGAAATCGGCTCACCGCGCAGTTCTTCGGCAGTTAAAATAAAGGCCGCGAACAAGGCAAGTGAAGTTAATATCGCAGCACCGATAGCAAATCCCTTACCGATGGCTGCAGTAGTATTACCAGCAGAGTCTAGGATGTCAGTTCTACGCCTAACTTCTGCTTCCAGACCTACCATCTCCGCAATACCACCAGCGTTGTCAGCTACAGGACCGTAAGCATCGATAGTCAGGGTTAGCACAAGGCTTCCCAACATACCCAATGAAGCGATCGCGATGCCGTACATGCCCGCAAGTTCCCAAGAGATGAAGATGCTTATCGCAATGGCGATATAAGGAAGCACAGTACTCTTATAGCCGAGTGCAAGTCCGTAAATGATGTTAGTAGCAACGCCAGTCTCACAGGACTTTGCGACTTCTTGCACAGGAGCAAATTTTTCAGATGTGTAGTAGCCAGTCAATAAGCCAACCGCCAACCCTGAAACCAAGCCTGCTAAGAAGCATAAGTAAACACCGACATTCGTATACTCTGCACCGTTCAAAATAAAGTCAGCTGGAATTAGCGCAGTAGTGAAGAAGTACATAACCACAGCCATAATAGCGCTGGATATAATTAGTAGCTTCATCAGAGCTGGTGCTACGTCGTCTTCAGTCTTTACACCGACCATCAGTTTAGTGAGTAGTGCTATTGGAATACCTACAGCACTGATTAAGATTGGGAATAACAATGCGTCCGGGTTACCGGCAAAAACGACCGCACTAATAACCATTGCAGCACAGGTGCTTTCCGCACAAGAACCGAAAAGGTCAGCACCCATGCCAGCAACATCGCCCACGTTGTCACCAACGTTGTCTGCAATTACCGCTGGGTTACGTGGGTCATCCTCAGGGATGCCCTGCTCAACCTTACCTACCAAGTCAGCACCAACGTCGGCAGCCTTAGTGAAGATACCACCGCCAACACGCGCAAATAGAGCGATTGTAGAACCACCTAGTCCAAAGCCTGCAATCACTTCCATAAGGATGTGATTATTCTCAGGGCCAAGGTCTGCGAGCAACCAGCTCATCACTACATAGATGATAACCAGCCCAAGCGTAGCGAGTCCGACAAGAGCAAAACCCATAACAGCGCCAGAGTTAATCGCCACATCGTAGGCTGCAGAAATGTCTTTCTTCGCAGAAACCGTAGTCCGCGCATTGCCTTGAGTCGCTACCTTCATACCAATATAGCCAGAAGCTATAGATATCGCTCCACCAAAGAGGAAGGCAATAGCAGTATAGATACCCTCATGGATATCAGGGGTATGAGTATTGTCGATCAGAATGGCGATAATAGCGGCAAAAACCGCCATGAATATGGTCAGGACTTTGTATTCCTGCTTCAAGAAAGCCATGGCACCCTCGGCAATAGCGCCGTGGATGAAAGTTAGCTTCTTCGACTGTTCTTCATCTAATCCTAGATCAAGCGGAATACTTACTACCTTCTTCATGTAAAAGAAGGCTATCCCCAAGCCCATCAGCGACAGGACTGTAGTTACCCAAATTGTTATGCCTGACATCGAAATTCTTCCCCTTGCAATGCAACGTTTTATTTTAAGGCGCGCACTTTACCATAATGATCGCCGCAAAAAAAGGCGATAAACCTGCTGTGAAACCAGTATTTCAGTGCTTTTCGAGGGATTGGGGGAGAAGCAATAACTAGCCCGCTTTGCAAGAAGCTGGGCGGGGACTTAAAACGGCTTGTTTGGGGGCTTATTTCTTGGATTTGCGACGCTTCTTCTTACTGCTAGGGCTCGTACTTGCCGCCTTATCGGCCTCACCTCGAGCCAAGCGAAAGGCCTGGCGCATCTCATCGAGCTTCGCCTGCTTGCGCTTGTGTAGCTGGTTTTCCTTACCTGCTTGAAAATCGACGACTTTATCGTTCATATCGAGATGCTAGCCCCAAAGCTGCCTAGAGGGAATTGGCCTGACGCACTAATTCATTCTTACGGGATTCTAACTCCGCTATTAATTCCTTCGCCAGAGGCTCCACTGTATTGCCCTGTTCATCGGTATCCTCGTACTTGGCCTGCTCTGCCGCCAATGTCGTCAAGAGCTCTTCCGCGGTCTGAATAGCTCGCGTCAACATAGCTACTTTCGACCCCTCTTCGCCTACTTCTGTCTCAATCGAAGCTATTTGTTGTTGCAAAGCTGTAATTCTGTCTAGCCTATCCTGTCGCTGCGCTTGTGCTGCCGCTATCACAGCACGTCGATCACGCTCTGCCTGTGCGATTGCTTCCTGCTCTTCACGTTCCGCATCCGCCCTGGCTTTAGCCTCGACAAGTTGCCGCTGCCTTACTTCTTCAACTCTCGCACGTTCCGCCGCCACTTGATCTCGCTGCGCCTGAAGCTCTGCTTCTCGGGCACGTGCTTGATTCGCCACGACTTGCAGCGCCGCTTGTTCCACCGCCACGCGCTCGGCTTCGACAGCAGCGATTTCCGCATCTTTCGCGGCCTGAGACACACAAGATGCCAGCACCAGTAGCAGTAAAGTGGCAACAATTGCTCGAATTTTAGCCGCACTGCTAGTAGCACTTGTAGTAGCACTAGGTAATAGACGTGCTTCGCGCTTGGGTAAACTATTTTTCATGACAATCTCCTTCAGACTGAGCGCCTAACATTAAGTGCACTGCCTATCTATCAAGGGATACTAACTCCAAGCCCTTGATTAATAAATTATTTTCACTCTAAATTGTAGATTCTTTCGACTTTGTCATACTTTATAGCGATAAACACGCTGTTTGTCAGTAAAATCGAGTTCTACGCCTATTATCGGCAGGATCTAGATACTTTACATCCCGGCGGCTTAATCCAGTGAGCAATACGAATTTATCATGAGCAGGCAAGCCACATTGGACTCTAAACCTTCAACACGCCCAAAGCTCCCCATACTCTTGCTGCGCACCATTGTAGTGCTGCTCCTCAGCGCGCCAGTGATAGTGCTGCTACTTTCTATAGAGACCTCGCCTAGCCTGGTTGCTGAACAGCAGTTTACTAATGAAGAGCTTTCCAGAATTGAAACCCTGCTGTTGGAAAGCACGCCACAGTCCCCTAGCGTTGCCAGCCGGCATGAATTACAGCTCAACTCTGAGGAGTTGAACCTACTACTGCGCTATGCGATTAATATTATGAACCTCTCCTCAGACTGGGCAGCACGAACTCAGCTTTCCCAGGGCAAACTCACTGCCCAAATGAGTGTTCGGCTAGGCTCAGGAGCGCTGTCCATGTTCTTAAATGTAGAGGCCGGCTTTATCGAGGATGACAACCGGCTAACGTTAGATGCACTGCGAATAGGCAAGATGGCCGTACCTAATAGATTTCTACAATTCACCCTGCAGCGCCTACGAAGCAACCTCGCAACCGAAAACATCACCTCTGTGGATATCAGCAAACTGATCAACAATGTTGAAAGTATTGAGCTCGAGCAAAACCAAATGACAGTTGCTATGCAATGGGACCCGAATCTAATTAGTCGCATCGGTAACCAGGCGCAGCAGCTTTTTATATCTGATCAGGATCAGCAGCGAATAATCGACTACTACGCCATCATCACAAACATAGCGGCGGCCGTGCCCGTCGACATTCGCGCCGTATCGATCAA
The DNA here is from genome assembly GCA_027592275.1 of Pseudomonadota bacterium. Lineage (GTDB taxonomy): Bacteria > Pseudomonadota > Gammaproteobacteria > Pseudomonadales > Pseudohongiellaceae > UBA9145. The sequence continues at coordinate 12,677 of JAQCKF010000014.1, read as the reverse complement.
TGCCTTTCTATCGCCACTGTTTACTGCAGCAATGGAAAAGACCCTAGCAGGCAGTGACCCTATTACAGAGAATCGAACAGCCTTTCAAACCTTAGCCATCTATTTGAATGAAGAATCCATCGCACAACTCATCGGTGAAGAAGCCGCGGCGGAGATCGAACCAGCCCCCTTTATAGAGGTACGACTACTCAGGCGTCAGGATCTAGCACAGCATCTGGTTTCGACAGCTGCAATAACCGCTTCGGCTGGCGCAGATCTCGCACAGATGTTGTCTACAACTAAGGAAGCCTACGATGCGCGCTATCGCTCAGGATTCAGTTTTTCCGATCTTACGGCGAATAGCGTGGGTGTCACCATCGCACAACTTGCAACGGCCGGACCTGAAACTGCGAAAATCATGCAGGACCGGCTAGCAAACCTACAGAATGAATCTGACTATATGCCCCAGGTTGGCAGCAATCGAGATGGCCTCTCCGAAACCGAATTCAATGCAATGTATACAGACAGAAGCAGCCCCCAATATGTGCAGCGGCTCGCTGAAATTCAGACACTCATCGATAGCCGACCACTCTTTTCGGGATTGCTTCAATAGAAGATTCGTTCAACTAAACTAACCTTGAAGGCGATACTCATCTTGGACCAGCTCACGCCCAAGCAAACACAAGAACTACGCTCTCTACTGCAAGCCAACAAAACCAAATTGGAACAGCAGCTGCTTGATGCCGAATCGGCTACGGGTGTTGTTACCCTAGATCAAAGTACTGTAGGCAGGGTTTCTCGAGTTGATGCGATGCAACAGCAAAGCATGGCAGTCTCGACTCGAGCGAAAGCCGAGTCCACCTTAAGAAAGGTCCTCATCGCCCTAAAACGAATAGATAGAGAGGATTTTGGCTGCTGCGGTCAGTGCGACGAACCCATACAGTTCAACCGACTAAAAGTGCAGCCCCAGGCAAGCCATTGCCTGAAGTGCCAAGATCAACTAGATCAAATCTAGGACAGGCGTTATCATTACCCGTAGCTTCCAAATTCCAGAATGCTGGTGTATAACACCGCCAGCATTGCCTCCCCTGCACTCATCTGAGCCGCCATCATGACTAAAAAAGGCTTTAACACTACAAATCTGCATTCCGACCGCAGAGACAATCCGGAACATGGCGTATTGCACAAGGCCATTCATCCGTCGGTAGCCTATGGCTATGAAGATGCCAGAGAACTGGCTGAAGTCTTTCAAGGGAAACGCGCGGGCTATATCTATGGTCGGCAGCTAAACCCAACCGTTACTGCACTGCAAAATAAAATTACGGCAATGGAAGAGGGTATCGCCACCGCGGTATTCGCCACTGGCATGGCCGCTATCGCATCTACCATGCTGTCGCTGCTTAGGGCCGGAGACCACATCGTCTCTAGCGCATTTCTGTTCGGCAATACAAATAGCCTGTTTGGCACATTCCAGAATCTAGGCATAGAGGTAACGTTCGTCGACGCGACAGATGTCGTTGAGGTTAAATCTGCGATCAAAGAAAATACCCGATTGGTGTTCGTCGAAACCATCGCTAATCCTGTCACACAGATCGCAGACTTAGCGGGGATTGGTGCGTTGTGCAAAAGCAAAAATCTAATCTTCTGTGTCGACAACACCATGACCTCGCCGCACCTGTTTCAGCCAAAATCGGTTGGCGCCAGCTTCAGCGTAAACTCCTTAACGAAATACATAGGCGGCCATGGCAACGCGCTCGGTGGCGCAATCACCGATACCGGTCTCTTCGACTGGACCAGCTTCGCGAATATCTACGAGAATTATAAAAACCAAGACTCCCAGTTGTGGGGCATTACCCAGGTGAAGAAGAAGGGGCTGCGAGACATCGGCGCCTCTTTAGGCCCTGAAGCTGCCCATCACCTGGCAGTAGGTTCTGAGACACTGAGCCTGCGTATGAACCAGGCGTGTAGCAACGCCCAAAAAGTCGCCGAGTTCTGCGCACAGCATCCCAAGGTGAAGCAGGTTTACTATCCCGGGCTGCCCACTCATCCCCAGCATGGGCGAGCAAAAGAACTGTTTAATGGCTTTGGCTCAGTTATGAGCATCGACCTCGTCGACGGTGTTGATTGTTTCGATGTGTTGAACGCGATGGATAATATAGTCTCATCCAGCAATCTCGGAGATACCCGAACTCTAGCCATTCCTGTCGCCCATACAATCTATTATGAGATGGGAGCAGAGCGTCGTGCCTCCATGGGCATCTCTGACTCCATGATTCGCTTCTCTATCGGTATAGAAGAAGTCGAAGATCTGCTGGCAGATTTCAAGAAGGCCCTTGCTTAGCTATTCGTTAGTGGAATATTCATGATCAGTATTATTAGTGTAGAAGAAATAGAAGAAGGCACCTCGAAAGGGATTGAGCTTAACAATCTCTATATGTTTGCTGTTAAGAAGGATGCTGAAGTCTTTTTATATTGGAATCGCTGCCCGCATCTGGGCACTCCACTTGAGTGGGAGGAAGATCGATTTCTAGACCGCGATGGCGCCTTAATCATCTGCTCCACCCACGGAGCACTTTTTGAGATAGAGGGTGGCCGCTGTCTGGCAGGCCCTTGCAAGGGCAAACACCTGCAGGCGATACCGTTTATCTTAGACAAGGGTATGGTCATGGTCGAAGAATCGGCACTGCGCGCTCGGACTCCGTTGCGATAACCTATTCCGAATATCCGCTAGCCCTTGTTCGATTCTAACTTAACAGCACAGGCACCTTTTCCCGCAGTGTGACGCACGAATTTTGCACATCAAAGTCCGCTCGATAGGCGATCACCTCCACACCGTTCGACGCTACTTCTCTAAGCAAGCGAGCATACTCAGGATCTACATTATCTGCGGGGATGATACGTTGTATACCGCTGTGCTGCACACAAAACAGCATTACCGCGCGATGACCTAGGGAATGCATATGCAGTAACTCTTGCAGATGCTTCTGACCGCGAGTCGTTACAGCATCAGGAAAGCTGCCTAGCCCGTCGCCCAGACCAAGGCTCACATTCTTTACCTCGACATAACACATTGCATCCGGGTCCTTAGCTGTTCCCTCGAGGAGTAAGTCGATGCGACTCTTCTGTTCACCATAGGCCACTTCCGTCCGTATAGACTCATAGGCCGTCAGCTCAATGATCCGGTTCGATGTGATAGCTTCGTGTACGAGCTTATTCGCCAAACCGGTGTTAATGCCCACAATGTGTTTGTTATCAACTTCCACAAGCTCCCAGGTGCAGGCATACTTCCGCTTCGGGTTTTCCGAATCGGAATACCATATCCTACTGCCAGGCTCCTGACAGTTTTTCATAGAACCTGTGTTAGGGCAGTGAATCGTAATGGACTCCCCTTCCTGCGTCGTTATATCAGCCAGAAACCGTTTGTAGCGCTTCAGCAACACGCCTTCCTGTAATTTTTTTTGCAGCTGCATCGGAAAGAGTCCTCTGGAGGAAAGGGTAAAGCAGTTTAGAGCAAAGCGTTCTGAAGCCGCTGAACACCTAACTCCAAGCTATCCATGTCCGTGGTAAACGCAATACGTACGTGTCTCTTACTTTGGAAGTCACCAAAATCGGTACCAGGAGTCAGGGCAACTCCATGATCTTCTAACATGTCACGACAAAAAATTTCACAGTCATCGGAGAACTTAGAAATATCGGCGTAGATGTAAAATGCTCCCTGAATATTGTCAGAGAGCGAGAAGCCCATACTTTTAAGCGCCCCAGCCAGAAAGTCTCTCCTGAGGCGAAATGCCTCTCTGCGCTCCTCGAAGATGCGTTTGGCTTCGGGAGTGAACGCCGCCAGAGCGGCGTATTGTGAAATAGAGGACGCCGATATATACATATTCTGAGCGAGTATGGTGGCCATCTCAACATGCTCTTGTGGCACTACGATCCAGCCCAAGCGCCACCCTGTCATGCCGAAGTATTTAGAAAAGCTATTCACTACGAAAGCTGATTGATCTAGCTCCAGAACACTAGGCAGATCATCAACGTAATGTAGTCCATGATAAATCTCATCAACCAACAGGTGCTTCTGCCTCGATGCAGCCCAATTACAGGCCTCTTTAAGTTTCGATCGTTCCAGTATTGTGCCGGTAGGGTTACTCGGGGATGCCAACCACAGGCCGCTGGTCTTATCTGTGCAGTATTCATCCAACTGCTCAAGCGTAGGCTGAAAATTTTGTTCAATACCTACCGGTATGAGCTGCGGCTGCGCTGACATCATGTGAATGAAGTTACGCACACAGGGATAGGCAGGATCGCTAAGCAAGACACCATCGCCAGCGCGCACCAGCAGGTTCGCCAATAGATTCAGGCCCCCACTCGCGCCTGGCGTGATCAGTATACGATTCGCGTCAACCTCAACGTTGTAATTTTCTCGGTAGTGGACAGACAAGCATTCTCGCAACTGAGCAAGGCCCGTTGCCGCTGTGTACTGCGTCAGCCCGTCATCAAGAGCCCTCTTCCCCGCATCTATGATTGGCTGTGCTGAAGAGAAATCGGGCTCACCGGCTTCCATGTGCACGATTCGACGCCCTTGGGATTCCAAGTGCTGCGCTCTAGCCATGACCGTCATCACGCGAAAAGGATTCACCTTCGACAGTGGGCCTTGATCCGCTATTCTCTCATTAGACATGCTGGGGTTCCTGCAGGGACATCGCACTATGGAAGCGGGTCATTATAGTAGATCAATTTTGAAGACTGCTAGGTATAAATAACCTTAGGATCAGCTCGAGGCCCGATCCAACTAACTGATGATTTTGATAGCATCCCCATAGAGAATCTGGTAGCTTACCCAGCTTTCTGAAAAATGCTCATTTGCAACGCGAAGAACACGCATTGAGAGCAGGCAAAAATCCATCATCAAACTCTATCGACCACGTTCCAATGAGTTTGTTTTATAAATGAAGAATCCTCTTCTATGCGCCAGCTTGCCTACAAGACAAGCATTACAATTCGCTAAATAGGGATACACAAAGGCATTAGCGCTCATGGCTAACTCTCAGGGCTTAGGATCACAACCGGTTCTACAAAACTTCGTTCCATACAAGCCGAAGAAAAACGAAGTGTACATGAACGAGAAACAGCGCCAGCACTTCAAGGCGATCCTGCTCAACTGGCGCGAGCAATTGATGCAGGAAGTCGATCGCACGGTGCATCACATGCAGGACGATGCCGCGAACTACCCAGATCCCGCAGATCGCGCAACGCAGGAAGAAGAATTTAGTCTCGAGCTGCGCACGCGTGACCGTGAGCGCAAGCTAATCAAGAAAATCGATAGCACCATTGAGCTCATCGCTCAGAATGACTATGGCTACTGTGATTCTTGCGGAATCGATATAGGTATCCGCCGACTAGAAGCACGACCGACTGCGAACAAGTGCATCGATTGTAAAACTCTCGACGAGATTAAAGAAAAACAACTCGGCAGCTAAGCTAGCCGATATAGCCGCCTGCGCTCCTCAAAGAAATAGCGCAAGCGGCTGCTCTCACTGCCAATCAGAATTCACCAATTCAACCCTTCCCGATTGAGAGAGAAATACGGACCCAATCCGGACATGGGCACCTCTAAACAATTCTATAGCACCTCTGGCTTTTGGACTGTTTCGAGATTAAGGCGTCTCTTTGCCGGCATGCGTCGGCCTGCCAAAAAGAGACAACAAAGATATCGGGACAGTCCAAATGCCCCGAAGGGCGAGTCCTGAAGCGTTCATCCGCTCAAAGCAGCTCTTGTTAAGGACTACGGCCATTAACGGCAATCTGCGTCTCGCGGCTGAACGCTTCAGGATTCGCAGAGGTACTATAGAATTATTCAGAGGTGCCCTACACTACTGCTCAATGCAAAAATCAACAATCTCTCAAGCCGATTCGAAGCACAGACCAGGCTATGTTGGTCGCTTCGCTCCCTCGCCCACAGGCCCTCTACACTTCGGCTCGCTGCTTGCCGCATTAGCGAGTTTTCTCGATGCGCGCGCAAACCAAGGTAAGTGGCTACTGCGCGTCGAAGACCTAGATCCGCCCAGAGAGCCCACCGGCAGCGCCGAGCTTATCCTGCAACAGCTGCAAGAGTTTGGCATGGATTGGGATGGTGAAGTGCTCTATCAAAGCTCACGCTTGGATGCTTATGAAGAAGTTATAGATCAGCTTCAAGACAAAGGCCTGTGCTATCCCTGCGATTGCACCCGGCCACAGATCAGAGAAATGGGATTGGTCTACAATGGTTCCTGCCGTGAACGCAGCGCACCTCCCAAGATGCCCTATGCCTTGCGCTTGAAAACTGACGCACTAAAACTAGGCTTCGATGATGAGATTCAAGGGCACTTCGCCCAACAACTAGAAGACGAGGTTGGCGATTTCATAATTCGTCGAAAGGACAAGCTATTTGCTTATCAGCTAGCTGTGGTTGTCGACGATAAGTTTCAGAACATAACTCATGTAGTGAGGGGCAGGGATTTGCTCGACTCAACCCCAAGACAAATCTATTTGCAAAGAGTCCTCAATTACCAAGAAATGAGCTACGCCCACATCCCGATCATCGTCGATGAAAAGGGGCAGAAACTCAGCAAACAGTCTTTTGCACCATCAATTGAAACTGATAAGGCATCCCAGGCGATATACAAGGCACTGACTTTTCTCGGCCAAGCACCACCGGTGGAAATAGAAAAAGAGAGCCCCAAGTCGCAATTGCAGTGGGCTATAGGCAGCTGGGACAGTCAAAGGGTAGCAAAAGTCAGTAGCCTGCCACTGTAGTAGCGAGTCGATTGCTTGACCCTCATAGCCATAGACTTGACCAGACGCTCCTTATAACATCCAGCAAGCGTTATCACTGTGAAGGAATACCTGTGTATATACCTCGATCAATCTTGGTCCTGTTACTAATAATCTATCTGCTGTTCTTACTTAGCGTAGATTGGATCAACCAAAGTGCTGGTGGCTGGTATCGCCCGTTCTTTGTGGGTTTCATAGTAATCCTTGTCGCCAGCTGGTCTCATCGAGAACAGGATTCCGATGAATTTTGAAGTAAGCACAATCGTCGCTCTAGGCAGCGGATATCTCGCGCTATTATTTGGCATCGCCTTCGTGACGGAGCGCGGCTGGATCCCCGAAAAAATCGTTCGCCACCCAATCATCTACGTCCTCTCTCTCGGCGTGTTCGCCAGCGTCTGGGCTTACTATACTTCCATCGGCAATGCCCAACGTGATGGCTATGGCTATCTCGCCGGGTCTATCGGCATCTCGCTGGCATTTCTGCTTTCACCTTTGCTATTGCGCCCGCTACTTGAACTGACTCGCACCTACCAACTGAGCTCACTGGCTGATCTAGTCGCCTTTCGCTACCGCTCGCCTTGGGCAGGCACCGCTTCCACCCTGGTCATCTTGATCGCCGTTATTCCGCTTATCGCGCTGCAGATCAGAGCAGTTTCAGACACGGCGTTTTTGCTCTCCCCTGAGGCAGAGCAAGGATCATTCGCGATCGGCTTCTGCGTAATAATTACACTATTCTCGATCCTGTTCGGCACCTCTAGAAGGGCTGGACGAACACAATATGACGGCCTGGTCATGGCGATTGCCTTCGAATCGCTAGTGAAGCTGATAGCGTTCCTCGTTGTGGGAGCGTTCGCGGTGTACGGCGCCTTCGGCAGTTTCGATGGACTCGATCAATGGTTGCAAGAGCAACCTGAGCTTGTAGCAAGCCTGAAGAACACAGACTACTTCTCTTCCTTTCATGTTATGGCGCTACTATTCTTCACCGCTGCGGTCGCGATGCCACATATGTTCTACGTGACCTTTACTGGCAATAATGGTCAGCGCGCCCTCTCGTTTGCGAGCTGGGGCTTGCCTCTGTATTTCTTACTGCTTAGCCTGCCCGTCCTTCCCATTCTCTGGGCCGGCCTACAGTCGGGCAGCAGCGTGCAGGTGGAATACTTCCCCGTAATTATTGGTGCCGCTTACGAAGCTCCTCTGATCAGCCTACTCGCCTACCTAGGTGGGCTGTCCGCCGCGAGCGGTCTGATCATTGTTATAACGCTCGCGCTTTCAAATATGTGCTTGAACCATTTGATACTTCCCATCTACCAACCCAAGGCGAATGAGGATATTTATCGCTGGCTACTCTGGAAGCGCCGCACCCTTATAACCGCAATTATATGGCTTGGTTTTCTCTTCCATTACCTGCCTAGCGAGCAAATTAGCATTCAGGTGATCGGCATTGTCGCGTTCACTGCCTGCCTGCAATTTATGCCTGGCATTGTCGCGATTCTTTACTGGCCAGTGGCAAATAAAAAAGGCTTCCTATGGGGGCTGGGCGCCGGCGTGCTCATCTGGTTCCTGTTTCTCATGCTACCGCTGTTATCAGACACTGACCCCCTTGCCCTAGTTTCGGTCAATTGGCGTGAGATTACCGCCCTCTCACTCATTACCAACTGCGTGCTATTCGTAGCTGTCTCCCTCTTCAGCACGAGCAGCGACGCAGAGCGAAGCTCCGCCGATATCTGCACGCTCGATACAATTAAGCGCCGCAAGCGCAGCGGACTAGTCGCGAAATCACCGCGCGATTTTATTAAAAGCCTTAGCAAGCCATTGGGTGGGAAAACCGCAAATCGGGAAGTAGCTCGAGCACTAAAGGATTTAAAAATTGACCAGAACGATCGGCGGCCCTACGCAATGCAGCAACTGCGCGGAAAGTTGGAGGCGAATCTATCGGGCTTACTTGGCCCGTCGATTGCTCGAGAAATTATCGATGGCTACCTTCCCTATAGCATCGTCTCGGAACATGGTAGCTCGGATCTTAATGTTATCGAGAATCGCATCGAAGCCTATCGCAGCAATCTGTCTGGCATGGCAGCAGATCTCGACAACCTGAGACGCTACCATCGCCAGATCCTACTCGATCTACCCCTAGGCGTCTGCTCGCTCAGTACAGACAATGAAGTCATCATGTGGAATCGGGCGATGGAACAGTTTACGCAACTGGATAGTGCCAATGTCGTCGGCTCTCAACTTATCGATCTTTCGGACCCTTGGCTAAGTCTGTTTGCAAATTTTATTGATGACGACGCTAATCATTCCTACAAGTATGTGTTCGAATTAGATGATCAGAAACGGACGGTCAACCTGCACAAGGCTCTTATAGAACAAACCAGCAACCCAGATTCCATTCACGAGGGCGTCATCATTCTTCTAGAAGACATTACCGAAATGGAAATTCTGGAAGCGGGTCTGACACACAGTGAAAGACTTGCCTCCATCGGTAGGCTGGCCGCAGGCGTAGCTCATGAGATTGGAAACCCGATCACCGGCATTGCCTGCCTCGCACAAACCATTCGAGACGAATACGATGACAAAGAATTGCTCAACCTTGCCGAGCAAATCATCGAACAAACCGATCGCACATCGACGATCCTAAAATCCTTGGTCAACTTTGCGCACGCAGGTACAAACAAGACTCAATACGTAAGTGAAATAGTAACTATTAGCGAATGCATGGCACAGGCTCAGACTCTGGTATCTCTGGATAGAAAGAGCAAAGAATTAAGCCTGCGCATCGACTGCGACCCTGACGCGAAAGTTCTCGGTGACTCGCAGCGCCTGCTGCAGGTATTAATTAACTTAATCAACAACGCTCGTGATGCAAGTCAAGCAAATGGCGAGGTCCTCTTGCAGGCGCGAGTATTGGGCGAGATAGTCGAAATCGCTGTTGTCGACGAAGGAATTGGCATTCCCCTCGCTATCAAGGATCGCGTCTTCGACCCTTTCTTCACAACCAAAGAGGCGGGAGAAGGCACTGGTTTAGGGCTCTCTCTCGTTTTCAGTATAATTGAAGACTTAGGTGGTGATATTGATATAATCAGTCCCGCAAACGAAGACACAGGTGGCACGCGGGTATTACTGCGATTTCCTTGCTACCATAGCGATTCCGTCACGCACTAATGCAGACGGGTTATTGAACCAATAGCCGCAACCGAATTAAGTAATCACATGACAGCGATGCAACAAGTTTTAGTAGTGGAAGATGAGGTGGTTATTCGAACTGCCTTGAAGCGATTGCTAGAACGCCACGAATACAAAGTAAGCGAAGCCGGAACGGTTAAAGAGTCGATAGAAAATTTCAACATGGACGACTTCGACGTAATAATCAGCGACCTGCGTTTGCCGGGCGCGCCTGGAACCGACCTGATCAAGGCAACCACCACGCCGGTTCTAATCATGACTAGCTACTCAAGCATTCGCTCAGCCATCGATTCGATGAAACTTGGCGCCGTCGACTACATCGCCAAACCGTTTGAACACAAAGAACTGATCGCGTCCGTTGCCAAAATAATTCGCGAACACGCTAAAGCGCCACGTCAATCTGTTGAAGCACTTGCAGAATTTGAACCTCCTGTTCATGGAATGATCGGTAGTTGTCCGCCGATGATGGAACTGTTTCGACGAATTCGCAAAGTTGCACTTACCAACTCTACGGTCTTAATCAATGGCGAATCAGGAACGGGAAAAGAACTCGTTGCTAGAGCGCTTCACAACTTGAGCAATCGCCACACACAGGAAATGATTTCTGTAAATTGCGCAGCGATTCCAGAAAACTTAATTGAGTCTGAACTATTCGGCCACGAAAAAGGAGCCTTCACCGGCGCCACTGCAACCAGAACAGGTTTAGTCGAAGCCGCCAATGGCAGCACGCTATTCTTAGATGAAATTGGTGAGCTACCGCTCGAGGCTCAGGCCAGACTGCTACGAGTTCTGCAAGAAAACGAAATTCGCAAGGTCGGCTCCGTGCAGTCAACAAAAGTCGACGTGCGCCTAGTCGTTGCTACCCATCGTGACCTCAAGCAATTAGTAGTAGATGGACACTTCCGTGAAGACCTCTATTACCGCATCAATGTGATGACACTCCTGATCCCGCCACTTAGAGACCGCGGTGACGATATACTCGAATTAGGTGAAGTCATTCTGCAACGCACCTGTAAGCGCCTTAAAACCAAGATGCTCAAACTGAGCGACGGTGCTAGGCGCGCCATAGTCAATTATGGCTGGCCTGGAAACGTCCGTGAGCTCGAAAATGCGATAGAACGCGCTGTTGTGCTGGCCGAAGAATTGGAAATATCAGAGGAACTGCTTGCTATAGACGACGAAGAGAAGCTGACCACAGCTCAGAAGTCAGAATTACAGAACCTACAGAATACTCCCCAGCCCATCGAGGAGCTCTCATTAGAAGACTACTTCCAGCGCTTCGTTCTTGAGCACCAGGACGCCATGAATGAGACCCAGCTCGCGAAGAAATTGGGCATAAGCCGCAAGTGTCTTTGGGAGCGTCGCCAGCGCTTCGGCATTCCCCGTAAGAAGAAGCACTAAAGCTAAAAAAGGCAAAGAAATCGCCATTTACTTGCCGTCGACAACTCCCTTGGAACAGCAACGGACTTACTTCTACCGCTGCAATAAGCGTAAGTAACAAGCATACCGCTAGCCTGGGCTTTGCACGCGTGCTGAGATGTGATTTGTTACCGCTACCCTTATACCCACCCAATCGGGGAATATCCGTAACAAAAGTGAGGGATTAAGATTTGATTACTAACTTCTGAAAAGCTAAGTGACTGATAAATAACAATTTAGTCTTATTGGCACAGTAAGTGCTTATTGTAAGAGAATAATAATAACAATAAATAATAATAATAAATCTTAATAAAAACAAAAATAGCATTACTGAGTTATACAACTAAGGTTAGTGCATTAAATAATAATAAGGCTGGGTTTGAGGCTCGTAGCAAGTTGTTACGGTTCCCCAAATTTACTGCCTCTTGCTTATGCGGCGCCGTAATTGGCTCCCAACTAATAAAAATTATAAGCAAATAACCAATAGCAATAATAACTATTAACTTCCGACGGGGGGTGGTCTTCACCCCCTTATCTCCCTCCCCAACCTTTTGATATTCTGCTATTTTGCCTGCGCCGGTGTATCATGCGAATTGAGCCTATGGTCACATGTGTCAGTGGCGACACCACTCCCGAGAACTAGCATTGCAATGTGTTTACTCCAATCCTTTTCCTTCTGCAGCGAGAAAACCCCATTTTTTGTTTAGCCCGATTTAAAGCTGATCCTCGATGAATTCAAAAGTACCTTTGCCGGGATTGGACAAAGCGCATATCGTCGAGCGTGATCAACATCCAATATCCCGCAAACAAATTGCCCCTAATGCGCTGAAAGTGCTGTATCGACTCGATGAAGCTGGATTCCATGGCTATCTGGTAGGCGGTGGAGTAAGAGACTTGCTTTTGGGTAACAAACCGAAAGACTTTGATATCGCGACTAACGCAACACCGGAAGAGCTTAAAGGCCTGTTTAGAAACTCACGCATTATAGGTCGACGATTTAAAATTGTGCATATCAGTTTCGGTAGGGAGATTATCGAAGTAGCAACGTTTCGAGCCCATCATGATGCACAGAATGAATTTGGCGACCAGGAACATAGAAGAAAGATTCGCGGTTTGGATTCTGCACATTCAAGTTCAGGAATGATTCTGAGAGATAATGTGTATGGCGGCATAGATGAGGACGCGCTTCGTCGAGACTTCACCGTAAACGCACTCTACTACACAATAGATCAATTCAAAGTACTCGACTTCAGCTCTGGTATGGAAGATCTACGAACGCGCCAAATTCG
>JAQCKF010000013.1 GCA_027592275.1 Pseudomonadota bacterium | reverse complement strand
GATTCTCATCGCCTCCTGATTCTTTGTCTCCATCGGGCGAGACTAGCAGGAAGCCGTAGGTGTCGGCGATTGCGCTGAAGCCCATGTAACTGTCCTGGCCCGCACCGCTAGAAGTGTAACCGTGCAATAGAACTATTAGCGGTGCTGGTGAGCCAGCATCATAGTTGGCAGGAACTGTTACTGGTAGTTCGCCGCGTCCTAGATCGATGGATTGTGCACCCACACTTGCTGAAAATAAAACAAGGACAGTGGCCGCTAAGAGAGTTCGTAATTTTTGCATTTTTGTTACCTTTTGTTTGAAATTTGTAGTCTGAATCAATTGGAATAGAGTTAGGGTGTAAGAATTATCTTGCCGGTAGTCTTGCGACCTTCCAAGGCTTGATGAGCTTCACGAGCATCGGCTAACGAGAAAAAGTGTTCAAGTCGCAAGCTCAGTTTTCCTTCGTCAATCCATTTAAAGACATCGCCACTGCGCCATTCGAGGCTCTCTCGGTCGGCAATGTAGTCGAAAAGAGTCGGTCGGGTTAGAAACAGTGAACCCTTTGGACCCAGAGTCGCAGGGTTGAATTGGGTTACCGGGCCGCTCGCGTTGCCGTAAAGTACCATGCAGCCAAAGCGCTGCAAACACTCGATGCTCTTATCGAAGGTAGTCTTTCCTACAGAATCGTAGACTACATTAATTCCCGCACCATCGGTAATGCGCTTCACCTCGGTCTCAAAATCAGTCTCGGTGTAGAGAATGACCTCATCTGCACCTGCGGCACGAGCTAGCTCGGCTTTCTCCTGGGTCGATACAGTGCCTATGACATAAGCACCGGCATTCTTCGCCATCTGGGTCAGAATTAGGCCCACGCCGCCCGCCGCGGCATGAATCAGGCAGCTATCTCCATTCTTTATAGGGTAGGTGGACTGTGACAGATAATGCGCGGTACAGCCCTGCAGCATGGCAGCAGCACCTTCGTTGAATGAGACACCGTCTGGAATGGCGACCACTTTATCCTGATCGACCGCTGAGTATTCGGCATAGGCGCCTAACACGTTGGTGTAGGCGACTCGGTCTCCTATCTTGAAGCGACTCACATCGCTGCCAATTGCATCCACAGTGCCGCTGGCCTCTAGCCCTAGTGTGGCTGGTAGCGGAATCTGGTAGAGACCGGAGCGTTGATAGGTGTCTATATAGTTTATGCCCGCCGCTTCAACCTTGATCAATACCTCGGTGGCAGCTGGTTGTGGCTGGTCTACGTCATCAAATCTCATGACCTCAGGGCCACCTTGTTTCTTAATCCTTACCGCTTTCATGGATCGACTCTCTTGCCAAAAAAAGGGCCTTTATCGCAGATATTGTCTGCGCTAACAATTTCTCTGCAACTCCCCTCCATTATTGCTGACTGGACGGGTGTGGGCTGCGGGTCTATTCTGTGGAACTCGGAGTGCTCATATACCAATAACGAGTTGGAGTCCTACCATGTTATTTCCCTATTGCCGACGCTTGCTGCAAAGCCTCCTCACCATTGCGGGTATTCTCTTCGCTCAATCACTTTCGGCACAGCAGGCCCAAATAGAACTGAGTGAGGCCATAGTAGCGGCGGGTAATCTTTTCGTGAGCGGGCTGGACACGCAGCAGCGCGAAGGGGCGAGCTTCGATTTCAATGATGAGGAGCGTTTGAACTGGCATTTTATTCCGCGTGCCCGCGCTGGAGTCACGCTTAAGGAATTGACCCCCAAACAGTTACGAGCTGCGCGCGAACTTCTACAAACTTTATTTAGCGCAAAGGGGTTTCAGAAAACTGAAAACGTGCGCGACTTGGAAAACGTGCTCGCCGTGTTAGAGCCCAACGGGCCCTTCGTGCGCGATCCTGATTTGTATTATCTTACTGTATTCGGTACACCCTCCATGATCGACGCTTGGGCGATTCGCTATGAAGGCCACCATCTGGCATTCAACTGGACCTTTGTTCAGGGAACAGGAATCGCGAGTACGCCACAATTTTTTGGGAGTAATCCTGCAGAAGTGCGCGAGGGTGAGAAGAAAGGGACAAGAGTGCTAGCAGCGGAAGAGGATATGGGTAGGCAGTTACTTAACTCGCTGAACGAAAAGCAGAGGAGCGAGGCTGTTCTGTCCGGTGACGCGCCGCGCGACATTTTTACTGCGGCGCAGAAGCAGATAATGCCGCTGGAAGATGTTGGTATCAGTTACGGGCAGCTCGATTCGCAGCAACAGGAGGTTTTGCTCGCCATTATTTTGGAGGTGGCTTCTGCCCAAAACGAAGTTGTTGCCAGTGAACGGCTGCGGACTATCATGGCTGACGGCATTGATGCTGTTAAGTTTGCCTGGATCGGCGGCTTTGAGCGGGGGGATGCGCACTACTACCGAATTCAGGGCGGAAGTTTTTTGATCGAGTATGACAATACACAGAACGATGCTAATCACGTTCATCTAGTCTGGCGTGATTTCAATGGAGACTTTGGCAGAGATCTAATTCGTCTGCATTACGATGCGGTCGCTACAGAACATGGCCTAGGACATCGGCACTAGACTAAATACTAAATACTAAATACTAAATACTAAATACTAAATACTAAATACTAAATTTAAAATAACAGGAAAAGTTATGTATACAAGAAAAAAAATTCCGATAACTTTGTTCGCTATTTTTCTAACTTGCAGCGTATCAGTAAAGGCGCAGGATGCATTCGTTGCGCCTCCTTCCATTACTGAACCTGTCTTGCTGCCAAGCTTTGAAGTGGGGCAGATTAAGGTGGTGCCTATTGCCACTGGTCTCGCGAATCCCTGGGGAATGGCATTTCGCGATAACGGCGACATCCTAATTACGGAGCGCTACACCGGTAAGCTACGTGTAATTCGTGATGGAAAATTGCTAGAACGCGATATCCCTGGTGTGCCCGAAGTCTATTCCTCTGTGTTTCGCGCAGGACTAATGGCAGTCGCTGTGCATCCTGATGACGATCAGATTGTCTATATGACCCATACCAAGGCCATCATGCACGAGGGTGAACCGATTCAAGCGGTGAGCTTGGTGCGTGGAAGATTGGTTGAAGGCAATCTCGAAAACGTGGAAGAGATTTTCGTCGCTAAGGGAGTCGATAGTGGTATCGCTGCCTCTGCACTTATATTTGCACCGGACGGCAAGTTGATGATGACGCTTGGGGGCTCCTACGTGTTCCTAGGCACCGGCGAGTATGCGCAAGATCCAGATGTGCACTACGGCAAGGTGCTGCGCCTCAATGATGATGGAACGGCTCCGGATGACAATCCCTTCGTCGAATCAGGGGAATACCTTCCCGAGGTTTATTCTGTAGGCCATCGCAATCAGCTGGGCATGGCTGTGCATCCTGAAACCGGCCAACTTTGGGCGAGCGAGAATGGCCCGCAGGGTGGCGACGAGGCGAATATCATACTGCCTGGAAAGAACTACGGCTGGCCACTCGCTTCTTATAGCCGAAATTACCGCGGCGACTGGGTGTCGCAAACCCCTTGGCGTGAAGAATTCGAGAGTCCGACAGTAGTGTGGTGGCCTTCCATAGCACCCTCTGCTCTGACGTTTTACACTGGAGAACACTTTCCTAAATGGCAGGGAAACTTATTTGTTGGCGCCATGATGGAAGGACGCATTCCCGGTACCGGTCATTTACAGCGGATTGTCTTTAATAGCAGAGGGCAAGAAATCCGTCGCGAGAGTATGCTAACGGAACTTAAGCACCGTGTAAGAGATGTTAGGCAAGGGCCCGATGGCTATCTGTACGTACTCACCGATGAGGAAGACGGCGCCTTGCTTAGAATCGAGCCGGCCGATTAGCACTTCATCAAGACTTACGGGCGCGGGGTACGCGCCTTTGGCCCGAGTTGGCTAGGCAATAATTCGTAGGCTAGCTCTGCCCAATCACAGAGCAACGCGCGGGTGTCTCTTGGGTCTATAATTTCTTCTATACCGAACGCCTCAGCCGTCCGAAATGGCGAGCGATACTTCTCTAACATCCCTTCAAGTTCGCGCCGCCGTGCGTCGGGATCATCTGCAGCCTCGATGTCTCGCCGGTAGGCGGCCTGAACACCACCCTCTATAGGCAATGAACCCCAGTCAGCCGACGGCCATGCATAGCGCAGGTTAAGCCGATCGGCATTGCCATGGCCCGCACCGGCGACCCCATAGCAGCGCCTAGTAATGACTGAGACCCAGGGAACGGAGGCTTGATAACAGGCCATCAGGGCACGGCTGCCAATTCGCACAGTGCCTTCTTCTTCGGCCGCCCGGCCAATCAGGAATCCAGGATTGTCGACTAAGTTGAGGATGGGGATGTGAAAGGTATCGCAAAGATCCACGAACCTCATCATCTTCTCCGACGCCGTGGCATTTACCGCGCCGCCATGGTGGTGCGTGTCATTTGCCATGATGCCGATCGAATAGCCGTTTAGACGCGCCAGTCCAACTACCAGTGATTCGCCATAATTGGGGTTTATCTCGAAGAACGATTCCAGGTCAACCACGGAGTTAATGATCTCCCTTACTTGGTACATCTGGCGCCTATCTCTAGGGATGACTGACAGCAAGGACTCGTCTCTGCGCTCGATTGGATCTGTGTTCTGTATTCTTGGTGGAGCCTGCCAGACGTTCTGTGGCAGGTAGGATAGGAAACGAGAAATAGTCTCAAAAGCCTCAGTCTCCGTTTTCACTTCGTTGTCTACGGCACCGCTGCCGTTTGCATGGATATCTGAACCACCCAGCTCATTCTTCTCTATGGGTTTGCCGAAACCGCGCTCGACAACGGGCGGGCCGGCAACAAATAGTTGGCTAGTGTCTTTAATCATCAAGGAGAAGTGAGAGATGGTGGTGCGAACTGCGCCGAGTCCGGCTACCGAGCCCATGCAGGCGCAGACGACAGGGACGTGCCCCATCAACTGCATCGTAGTTTCGAATCCATGCAGGGCAGGGACGTAGGAATGTCCGACCATCTCTAGTGTCTTCACCGAGCCACCTCCGCCGCTGCCGTCTATGAGTCTTACCAAGGGTAGACGCATCTCGAGTGCATAGCGCTCGCCGTAGCCTGATTTGTCGCCAATCTTCGCGTCGGCCGCCCCGCCGCGCACAGTGAAGTCATCGCCACCTATGACGACTCGTCTGTTGTTTATTTTTGCTGTACCAAGAACAAAATTCGAAGGAGTGAAATCTTCCAGCTGACCGTCATCGCTGTAAGTTGCTTTTCCCGCTAGGGCTCCGATTTCATGAAAGGAATTTGCGTCGGCAAGTGCATCGATACGTTCTCTTACGGTGAGTCGTCCATTGTCATGTTGGCGCTGAATGCGTTCTTCTCCGCCCATGGCAGCCGCCAACTTTTCACGGCGTCTTAATTCATCTACTTCATTTTTCCAGCTCATGTTCTCTCCTTTTAGCTGCGCTAAGTTAGTGTAATCCCGCATCGGGTGCAAGCCGGTATACCCTGATTTTGGGGGAGTGGCTTGTGGTGGTGTAAAAAATATTAGACACGAGATCAATGTCCGTCTAGAATGCTCTCGTGTCAAATATAGTAGACACGGATTTAGAATTTTTAATGAACATGCTTACTTTATTCACTAGGAATGAGGGCTCTACACTATGAAAATTATCTTGCTTGGTTTATTTGCGGTTCTTCTTTCATTCGTGGGGTTTCATTTTGGAGTTAATTCACAGAGTGGGAGTCAGTTTCAACAGATGCACAGTGCCTCTGACGCCCCTGCTACCGTAAGCATGCGCCAGAACGATTTTGCATTGTGTGGACAGCCCTTCTACGATGATGTTTATGCGCTAACCGTAGAGATATTTGCAGAAGGTGCTGAGAATGTGAATCTGGAAACCTACCAAGAACAAGTTTTTGCGCTAGTGCGATCTTCAGAAGAATACGGAGGCGATGCGAAAGCGTTCGTTGTGCACATAAAAGATATTCCGGGACAATTGATTGAGATCATCCTTCAAGATCCCGAGGTGTTGGCGAGTTGCGCTAATTTTAGCGTGGCACTCGTAGGCCCCCCATAGAAATCAAAAAAAACTATTCTTCACATATTCATTTGGAATCAGAGGTGTCAGCATGTCTTTTCGTGAAAAGAGAGCTTGGGTCACAATATTTGCGCTGCTTGTCGTGTTTCTTCCCTATTACATTTATATGGTTAATGTCTACCATCAGCCCAACCCGAATATTGGCTATCTGATGACTCTTGTAGCGACCGCCATAGCTGTATTTATTGCGCTGGAGTGTGTGCTGCTAGTAGCGGCGCGCAAACTTTCTCCTGAGGATGCAGGCATTTCATTAGATGAGCGCGATCAGCTCTTCGCGTATAAAGCATCTCGGATCGCTTATCTCACTCTGATTTGTTTAGTTGTCGTTGTCACTTTCCCAATGATCCATATCCACGCGGGTAATTGGGGATTTGGCATGCTGTATCTAGCAGCGATAATAGTGGCGGAGATTACCCGCGCGTCATTGCTGATCAGGCAATATAGGAGGGGCTACTAATGCCTGAGCTACCTATAAGTAACCGCATACGAGAGTTACGTGCTGCACATTCTGACATGACGCAACTGGATCTTGCTAAGCAGATAGGAGTAACCAGACAAACTGTCAATGCGATTGAACTGGGCAAATACTCCCCGTCACTCGAGGTGGCATTTAGAATCGCCGCTGTTTTCGCTGAGCCATTGGAAAGCGTATTTAGTTATCACAAGTAATTGAAAAGACAGCTCACTCTATAAATAGTAGAATGTGTAAAAACTAGGAGTAGCTGTTATGAGCGAAATACCAGGTGACGAGAAAGAAAACGAAGTAACTGAAGCGTCAAATCCCGAGGAAGCGAAGAAGAAAATTGATGTGCAGGACACTATAAGTCGTCTGCTGCGCAGCAAAGAAGTCGTGGATGCAAATAAAGGCGGGGATTCAGACTAGTTGTGTTTTTAGCGCGATAGGTGTCACAACTATTTACGGTACTGCTAGGGTGCCGTGCAACTAAAGCTGGCGGCATCGTCAGAATCTCCACTGCCGCTGTAGGTCGCCATCTCAGGATGTACACACAGCGGTCGTGTGCGGACGACCTCATCATCGATAATTTTTGAGGCCAACATAGTCTCTGGCGCCACACCCCTCTCTACCCAGTTCTCAAGTGCAGTAAGTGCATCGAATCGGTCCGGTCCCGGGCCGCCTGCACAATGGGCCATGCCGGGCACCATGAACAGTCGATAGAACTCCTGTGTATCACTAAGTGCGGATTGCGTTCCTGATTCCTGGGCAATAACGTCCACAACGCGGTCGAAATAGTCGATGGAGGCAATAGGCGAGATGTCTGGATCGCTCCAGCCATGATAGACAATAAGCTTGCCGCCATTGTCTCGGAATGGCCGCAGGTCTGGGTCATTCGAGTCAACCGCACTACCCACTTTTTCTAATGCATAGTCCAGATCGGAATCGAAATCGAAATCCCGGAAATCCCAATCAGGATCGTCGAACACGAACCAGCGGAAGAACCCCTCGCCGCCACGCCAATGCAGGGACTGAAAGGGCTCTCGTCCCGTCACCCAGGTAGACCAGGATCCGCGTGATGCTTCTCCACCGGGGACTAAGCCCGGGTAGATAAGCTCTCCAGAAGAATCCTCTACACCGGACCAAATTTTTTCTACGGCGGCAACCTGTTTAAGAGTCAGGCAGCTGTCATTGTCCACACCAATTGGGCAGGCCAAGCTAGCGGGCTTAAATTCGCAGGCGAGTGGGTTCTGCAAGATGCCATCGCTGACACCATCAAGTGCATCGCAGGCTTCGTTCACTGCATTGCCAAGTGCAGGTAGTTTGCTTGGTGGAATATAACTGTCTTCATCTGCGAGCAGCGCTTGTGAATACCACAGATGAGCGCCGGCGTAGAATCGCGTCCAATTGTTTGCTGGGTCGCCGGCGATGATGCCATCGAAATCGTTCGGATAACGCTGAGCCTCCATCAGGCCTTGCTGGCCTCCTTTGGAGCAGCCTACGTAGTAGGAGTAATCAGGCGGCGCTCGGTAGAAAGCTTCGGTAACTTGCTTCGCGTTCACTGTCGTTAGATGCAGTGCTCTGTGACCAAAGTCTTCAATTAGATCCGGTCTGCCCGATGCCCAGGATGCGTCGAAGGAAATCGGACCTGCTTCATGGCCTGTATCGGTGCTTGCTGTTGCATAACCTCGTCTAAGTGCATTGGCCATCGAGGCATAACTAATGGTTCCAGCCATTCCGCCATTTCCTACGCTCTGATAGTTGCCGTTCCATTCGGAGAGTGGCAGCCAGACTTCGAAATTTACTGCCGGAGTTGTTACACCGACAAGCCTGCAGAATGCAGGAGCTTGCATCACGTTGTCCGACCCGGGCACTGTGAACGAATCCTGATTAACTATCTCGGTTAGGGTTATGCGAGTGTCTAGGATATTGAGATTGCTAAGCGCGGAGCAGGACTCGGCGGCGTTGAAGTTTGCCTGTGCCAGACTCTGTGCGCTGCTGTGCAGCGATAGAGAAGTGGCGCTCAGGAGAAGCAGGCTGCCTGTCAGAAACCGCGCGGTTCGTGTAGTCATGCATTTCTCCCCCAATACTGACCTATTGTGTGTTCTTGCTTCCTCCAGAGAATGGCACGAGAGAGGGAGTGCTGGCAACATACTTTCTGTAGGCTGGGTCATCTCCCCAGCGCTCCATGCCACTTATTTCCAGAAGTTTTACACCGCTCACCTTGATGAGTAAGAATGCTACGAAGATTGGGGATATAAGCGTTACATACTGCCAGCCCACTAAAGTTGGCAGAGCGACTACGGCGATTCCGAGCCAGAGGACGATCTCACCGAAATAGTTAGGATGTCGGGAAATAGACCATAGTCCTTCTGTTATGAACTTTCCTTTGTTTTCTGAAATCCTGCGAAACTTGGCTTTCTGCCGGTCGGCAATTACTTCTATGCCGAATCCCAGCACCCACAAAGCAACGCCCGCATAGAAGAAACCGTCCAAGGCAACTTGATTGGAAGAAGTAATGACAGCGAGGCCAGCGGCCATGGTGATGAACACCCAAGCCCCGCCCAGTGTCCAGGTAAACATATAGCGAAAGAACTTAGTCTTAATTTCATCGAAGCGTCGGTCTTTGCCGTCTCGCTTGACGCGCAGGAATAGAAAACTGCCTAAGCGTATCGCCCAGATAGCAATGAGTGCACAGACAACTAGGCTGCGCGCATCCATATTGGGATGAAACAAATAAGCTACGATGATTGTAGAGACATAGGAGATGGATCCGGTGAGATCGAAATAGTGCTCAGTTTGCGCCATGAAGGAAGGAACGAAAACAATCCAGTGAAGTATGAATCCCACGCTCGCACAGATCAAAAACAGAGGCAGGCCATTTGCCTCTATGCTGCCCTGGCTGCCGGCTAGAGCAATTGTGCAGCTGATAATTAAAATTACCAATATGCCAATAAGTGGTTTAATCATGGACTAAATTCCTGACCTTTCAAATATTGTGGGTCATCTTTCAGTTGATAATGAGTTATTCGCCTTATACGTTTAAATTACAGTCCTTGGATCAGTAGTGGCGGCAAATAGGGCACAATGACGGCACTGGCAGGTCGCCTCGCATTTACTATGATCAGTCTGTCGCCAGAATTTCTAATATAATAATACTAGGCCCGTTGTTTATGTCCACCCCTGCACCCGTCCGGTTGATCGAATACGCCATTAAGTGATTTAGCTATCCAGTTCCCACTGTTGGCGCATTTGTTGGTATTCCCCTATTTATTTTTTTGTGAGTGCGGGTGGATTCAAGGCGATACCAGAATACACCCTGTGGAATAGGCCGCTGGAGATCATGGGTGGGTTTGTGATTTTCACCTTTCTTCCTGCTGGTTTGTTGATGTGGTACACAGCGTGGATACGCTCGAGCAGATTACTATTTACAGATATTCGAAGTCAGATGCTGAGCACAGCCGAGTTAGAAAATAGTTGATATAAATTCGCTAAATATTGGCCGATTGCATTTGTCACAGGTGTGATATTTGTCATCTTCGCAAGCATCAATCCAAGCTCACTTAGCTTTGATCCCACATCAGCAATTTTTGCCACGAGTATTGCCTCAGCTTTTGGTCAAATATTCATGTGGTTGACTATAGCGGTTACATTATTTTTCGTTTTTAACGATGACGTGTTGCTTTATCAATATGGGAAATCTGTCAGAGTTAACATCTATGACTTGGATAGACTGAATGGATTTGGTAGAGCAGTGCTTAGTCAATTCTTAATGGTAGCTGGAGCGCTGGCAATGAGCATACTGCAGTCATTGGACCGTGAGTTTCAGTGGGTAAATTACGCAAACGGGCTGTATGTGGGCATACCCGCCGCGATTATAGTCGTCATTTTACCAACTTGGACGATTCGGAAAAATATTCGCACAGAGAAGGCGCAAGCACTGAGCGCTATCAATACCGAAATTCAACTCACCTCGACGGAGTTGGACAACGATTCATTGGTGAGACTGAATGGCTTGTTGGCACGGCGGGATCAGCTGCAACATACGCGAACCTGGCCAATGGATATTTCGATATTCTCACGATTCCTTTTCTATATTTTTATTCCGCCGCTTGCATGGTTGGGAGCGGCGTTTGTGGAAGTGATGCTAGATTCATTTCTAGTAGGGTAGAGCCTGACAATCTGATCTGGCTCTAGTCGACTATGCCAGACCCCATCTTTCTTCTTTTCTTGGGGATGTCGACAAATTCTGCTGGACGTTTTTCCGCCGCTGCTGTCATCGCTTCCATGATTTCGGCATTCTGCAGCATGCTGGCATTCCAGATACCAATGTAGTCGAGGCTGTCAGCCGTGCTGTGATCCCGTGAGTAGTTGATGATACGTTTGCTTCCATAGATTGCTAGAGGTGCTTTGCTTGCTATCTGCTGCGCTATCTTCATGACGCCCTCAAGCAGGGACTCTTGGTCTGGAAATATCTCGTTTACGAAACCTAATGATTTCGCTTCAGAGGCAGACATTCGGCGCCCTGTGTAGGCGAGTTCCTTTACCACTCCCTCAGGCAGTAGCTTTGTTATGCGCGGAAAGGTGCCAACGTCGGCGGTCATGCCAATATTAATTTCGAATATGGTGAGAAAACTTTTCTCTGTCATATAACGCATATCGCAGGCGGTGATCAGGTCTACGCCACCACCAATAACGCCACCCTGAATGGCTGCGAGCACCGGCACCCTGCATTCTTCAAGGCAGGTGAAGGCCTGCTGTAGGTAATCGACAGTGTCGTAGAGCTTCGCTCCATGAGTGCGTCTTTGTTTCTCAGCGACAATTGGGTCAGCACTTGGCTCTGCATTGTTGCTGAACACGGCCGTGTCGATGCCGGCTGTAAAATGAGGGCCGGTAGAAGATATAACAATAACTCGCGCTTCAGCATTCGCATCGAGCTCTTCAATGATCGCGGGTAATTCATCCCAGAATTCAGGAATCATGCTGTTTCTTTTTTCGGGGCGATTCAGAACTATATGGGCGATCTTGTTTTCAACGGAAACTTCAAAACACTTATAACTCACAACTTAACTCCAATGGTAATTTCTAGTTTGTGCGGCAATGGAAATCAATAGTATCAGTGCCAGCGCGAATATTCTGTACTGGAGACCCCCAGGATGTCATCCCGGCATTGGCTAATCTTCTACGCCTATCATGCATATAGGCGCGGAATAGGGGTAGGGACTGTTCATCCAGAATAGCCTCGATATCAAATAACACGACTGAATAGTACTTCGCTATGAATGTCTGGGTAAGCTGCTCGCGCGCCTTGTAGGCGACTAGCGCTTCGGCTACTCGTGCCTCACCGCGATTGCTGGAATCATGCCATGCAGCGCACATGGCACGTACGTTGGCCATTTCGCTGCCGTTGATGAAGCCACGGGCATTGGAAATGGTGATGAATAATTCCTGTAGCTGACTGTCGTTGATCCCGATGCGGGATTTGGTGTTCGCAGGCTCAGAGTTTATTTCTTGCATCAATCTATTTAGAACGGCCCTGTCGATCTGTTCTGTGGAGAGTGTCTGGGTGAGTACAGTTAGCTCTCTTGGTTTGGAAGTCCGGTATTCCTGCTTCGCTCTAGTCAAGTCTACTTCGCTGACTATTGATTGCGAATCGGACTGCGCGAGGCAGGCTCCAGCCAACAGCAGCGCAGGCAGGGCGAAGAGTCGAGAACAGAAAAACAATCTGCCGCTGTTTAGCATTAGTGTAGAGGCTCTGCGCATGATGCAAGCGCTACTGCGACGGAACAATCTGCTGCAAATGATGAAAACACGAGTAGTCTATTGATTGCGCTGGATTAGGTTGGGTTCCAATTGTGGATACTCGATGCCGAGTTGATCCAGATAGGTGTCGAATCTGGACGCATCATAATACAGCTCCTCTAAACGCGGCTTAAACTGGGCCATGATCTCGGCATTCTTCTCGATGGCTGGTTCATCGTCCGGACCGATGAAGGGCTCGTACTGTACTTCAGCGGTCTGCACATCATCGAAGTAGGCTTGAGCATCACTCACCAGCGAAGGATCTTGAATCAGGTCCAGCATAGTAGCTGCAACAACCTTAGCGCCCGCGGTGGCACCCTTATGAGCAATCGGCGTAGCCATGGCCATCGCGCTCGACCAATGATGCCCTTGTAAACCGCTCACATTCGCAGGGTAGCGCAAGGTGACAGTTGGCACATTCCAGGAAATGTCGCCGATATCATCTGAGCCTCCAGATACGGGAGTTTCAAGAGGCTCGGCTATACCGGAAAGATCAGTGGCGAGGCCCTGCGGATTGTCCGAACCCATTAGTGTCTGCAACGCTTTGGCAAAGCGTTGGTCGTCTTCTGACCAAGTGGGTAAACCTACGGCCTTGATATTTTTATCCATGGCAAGTGCGATGGGTCGATTGAAATGTCGCGGCCAAGCGGCACCGACTATTTTCCTGCTAACGGTTGTGTCGGTCATCATCGCCGCGCCTTCGGCAACGCGCTGCAGTGTAGCGAAATTCTCCATGATGTTTTCTGCGGTGATTTCACGTATGAAGTACCAGACGCTCGCAAAAGAGGGCACCACGTTAGGCTGGTCGCCGCCGTTGCTAATTACATAGTGAGAGCGTTGCAGGGGATGTAGGTGCTCGCGGCGGAAGTTCCATCCTACGTTCATTATTTCTACCGCATCGAGCGCGCTTCGGCCTTTCCAAGGGTCGCCAGCGCCGTGGGCAGCGACACCATCAAAGAGATATTCTACTGAAACTAAACCGGTGCCTCTCGCATCGCCCCAGCTCACATTCATATTGTTTGATACATGGGTAAAGAGGACGGCGTCTACGCCATCGAATAGTCCGTCGCGCGCATACCAGGCCTTGGTAGCCAATAATTCCTCGGCGATGCCTGGCCATAACACTATAGTGCCCGGCAGGTTCTCTCGCTCCATAATTTCTTTTACTGCAAGTGCCGCTACGATGTTAACTGCCTGTCCAGAGTTATGCCCTTCGCCATGACCAGGCGCCCCTTCGATCATCGGCTGTCGGTAGGCGACTCCAGGCATTTGTGAAGCACGTGGAATGCCATCGACATCAGAGCCTAGAGCGATAACTGGTTCGCCGCTACCCCAGCTCGCCCACCAAGATGAGGGAATATTGGAGACGCCAAGTTCGATATCGAAGTCGTTAGCGGCGAGTAGTTCGGTGAGATAGCGCTGGGTCTCAAACTCTTGAAACCCTAACTCGGAGAATGAGAAGAGGGTGTCGATGATTTCCTGCGTCATCTTTGCCTTGGCCTCGATGCTGCTAGCCATCTCGGCTTTCAGGCCGGTAAACGGTGCGCCGGGGGCTGTTTGCGCGAGACTTGTAGAGGCGAGCAGGGAGAGCAGCAGTGCGATAAACAGGCGCGATGGCAGCATAGGAATATCCTCAGGCGATTAGACTCATAGGTAGGCCGTTAGACTACTTTCTTTTTTACGGCCTCGCTAGGCTTGGAATCAGATTCCGCTAGAAAGCTTGTTCATCGGTGCTGTAGATAGCGAGATGCTCAAACTGGATTGTTCAATAGAAGAAATAATAACAAGACGTTGGAGAATAGAGATGGGTGAACTGACAATACATGTGAATTGGTTGACTGTTGGCATTAGCGCAATTTTAAGCTTTGGTCTCGGAGCATTTTGGTTTTCACCGATGATGTTGTGCCATGCGGTTCTTTAGAGGCACTCGCGAGTATAGGAAAAGCTTATGACGTGGATTAATTACCAGCGTCATAAGCTTTGTGCCGGTTATGGAGGGGGCGGTCCACCGCCTCCGCCGGCCTTATCGAAGGAGGAATCTGGAGTCCCCTTAAAGCAGGCTAGTACCCAAGGATAGGCATCGGTGACGTAGTAACCGTAAGAGCCGTCGCGCATCATTCCGTTGCACTCATCGAGATCGCCGCTACCAGATACGTATTCATGGTCATCTACGAAAGTGCCGTCATAGATGCCGCCGGGATCATCTGCTGAGCTAGGGCGACTACCACTGAGCAATTGAAAGCTACTAGTTACGGTGCGAATCTGTCCGTTATCATCGATGTAGCTGCCGAAAATGGGAAACCCATCGGCAGCAAAGCCAATCACTGGCGATTGGGACATCGCATTCTGATCGAACAAGGCCTTCGGATTTCCGTGATAGTGATAGGTGCCGTCTGGCTGTGGATGCGCATTGTTGGCATCGGTGCCGAACATAGTAAGCGGACTCATAGGATCATAGCGCCAAGGCTGGTCGATGTCGTTACAGCCGATGTTGCCATCGCCTACACCAAAACATCCTGCCGCTAAGAGATCTAACTTAACACCATTTAGAAATACAGCATTGTCTGTAGCAAGCGAAATTGGCGTGGCGGATGAGGCGAATGCGGGTTCTGTGGGAATTTTGAATTCGGCGCTAACTTCGCTGACTTGGATAGCGAAGGCGGCAGTTGCATCATTGAAGTCGTGGTTTGGTATGCTATTGCTTACTAGTACGCATTCGCTGCCTTCAACGGTTATTGTGATACTTCCCATGAATTGCATGCTGCGCTTGATGTCGGAAACATTCGAAAAGCGGTTCTCTGCGTAGTAGCTACATTCTTCGCGCCGATTTGTTAGTAATAAGTCGGTGATGTCTGTGTCGTTTACTGCTATCAGCGAGCTAATTTTTCCCACGGAAACTAAGTCGGGACCAACCGCACCACCAATTGCATACACGTTATCTCCTTGCACTCCCAGATAGATACCCGTATCGGTGTAGAGCCGGACGTAGAAGCCTTGGATTTCTTGAATTTCAGGAGCGGCAGGGCTTAGTAGCTCAGGGTAGGCAGCTTCGGCGAAATCGAAAACAGCTTGCGCATTGTCCAGAGTATCAGCGCTCGCGATAGAGGACAGTGACGAATAGACTAGCGCGAAGCAGATTCGTTTTAGTAATTGCATAAGAGTTTCCTTTCTAAAACAAGAATAAATAAGTACTAAGTTTATTGCTCAACTACCTTCACTGCTATGAGGTTAGGCAGCTAGTCAACCGCGTGTGGAGTTGTACGAGTGAAGTGACTAATGCCTTCTCTGTGATAAACAAGTTTAGGCGAGGTCACAAAATCGCATAAAATCCGATTAAGTGCCTTAAAGTACTGTAAGACTTAAGGGGAATGACGCAAACTCTGACTATCTGTTACCGCTTAGTGACGAATTTATCGGATCGTCGCCTAGCCAAATAGGAAGTGGATTATTGATGAGAATCACTACAATATTGTCATGTTTATTCGTCATGCTGTCTGGTATCTGTGCAGCACCCGCCGCTTTTGCGGAGTTCCCGCAGAGCTTGCGCGGCACACTCATCACTCTGAATAAGAGTGGGCACGACGCGAACTTTATCGATCTAGGCTCTGGGGAAATCCTTGCAACATTACCAACCGGACGTGGACCTCATGAATTAGTTGTGAGCGATGATGGTCGCTGGGCGATAGGAACAGACTACAGCGGCGGCGGCAGCCTCACCGTTTTCGATGTTGAGGAATTGCTCGTCGCTCGAACCATAAGTTTGCATGACTACCCTAGGCCCCACGGCATACTTTTTCTGCCTAGTCAGAAAGAGGTTATAGTTACCTCGGAAGCAAGCCAGCAACTCGTTATAGTGGATTTTCACGAAGGTGAAATAGTACGGAATATCGATACTGGGCAAAGCGGTTCTCACATGGTGGCGCTGTCGGAGGATGGGGCAACTGCCTACACGAGTAATGGTTCTGCTAATAGTGTCTCTGTTATAGACGTAGTGAGTGGGCAGCTTCTGAAGACGCTAGATGTACCTGATCGTCCTGAGGCGATCGCTACAAACAAGCGCGGCGACGAGGTGTGGGTAGGCAGCAACGATGAAGAAGTGGTATCAGTTATTTCTGTAGCAAGCGGCGAGATTAGCCAGCAGTGGAGTGGCTTCTCCTGGCCGTATCGCATCTTACTTACCGATGATGAAAAATACGCCGTTATGCCAGATCTTGGCAATGAACAGCTGCGTTTCTTCGATGTGAATTCGGGCACTGAAATGGGCAAGATTGATCTAGCTGGCGCACAGCCACAGGGCGTCACCCTGTATCCCGACGACCGAACACTATTCGTATCGCTGTCCGGGCAAAACAAAGTGCTGGTCGTGAATAGTCTGACCCAAGAAATACTCGGTGAATATGCAACGGGCAATGCGCCGGATGGAATTGGCTATTCGCCGCTAGTGCTGAGGAAGACGGTTAGTTACTAGCGCACGAGCGTGCCAAAGAGATCATACTCGTCGGCGTCATCAATCTTTACCTGAATAAAATCACCCGCCTCGACATCTCGATCCGGCTGAATGAATACATTGCCGTCTATTTCTGGTGCGTCTGCTGCAGATCGCGCGACAATTTGCTCTGCGTTCGCCTCGTCCACTAACACTTCGATTACTTGGCCGATCTTTGCCTGTAGCTTTTTCGTGCTTATTTCTTGCTGGGCTGCCATGAAACGTTCCCAGCGTTCTTGTTTCAGCTCTTCGGCTACAGGGTTGGCAAGTTCGTTGGCCGCGGCACCATCTACAGCTGAATATTGAAAGCAGCCTACTCGATCCAATTGAGCAATCTCTAGAAATTCTAGGAGCTCTTCGAAATCGGCATTGGTCTCGCCGGGGAACCCGACGATGAAGGTGCTGCGCAGCGTGATGTCAGGACATTGTTCGCGCCAATTCAGAATCCTATCTAGTGTCTTTTCTGTTGCTGCGGGACGTTTCATTGCCTTCAGTACATTTAGGCTTGCATGCTGAAACGGTATGTCCAGGTAAGGCAATATTTTTCCCTCGGCCATCAAAGGAATGATCTTATCCACGTGGGGGTAAGGATAGACATAGTGCAATCTAACCCAGATGCCGAGCTGCGCGAGCGCCTCGCAGAGGCCCTGAATGCTCGCCTTAACCGGCTGGCCCTGCCAAAAACCAGTTTGATATTTAGTGTCCACGCCATAAGCGCTAGTATCTTGCGAGATTACCAGCAGCTCTCGCACACCTGCATTGGCTAGTCTTTCGGCTTCATCGAGAACGTCTCCAACGGGTCGACTAACAAGATCGCCGCGCATCGAAGGAATAATGCAGAAACTGCAGCGATGGTTGCAGCCTTCAGATATTTTTAGATAGGCATAATGCCTTGGAGTTAGCTTGATTCCATGAGCAGGCACGAGATCGATAAAGGGGTCATGGGACTCATTTTGCGGAAGGAAATTATGGACCTGATTAACGACCTGTTCGTAGGCGGCAGGACCGGTCACTCCTAGTACTTTTGGATGTGCATTGGTAATAATTTCTTTCTGGGCACCCAAGCAGCCTGTTACAAGAACCTTCCCATTTTCGGCAATCGCCTCACCAATCGCGTCTAGAGATTCCTGTTTCGCGCTGTCTATAAACCCACAGGTGTTCACAATCACCAAATCTGCGTCGTTGTAGCTGGGTACTATATCGTAGCCATCAGATTTTAGCTGCGTGAGTATGCGTTCGGAATCTACTAGGGCTTTTGGGCAGCCGAGAGAGACAAAGCCGACTTTATTGCTTGATGACATATGGGATCAGGCCTGCGTGAATGCTGAGGGGCGGGATTATAGCCAATTCAGGACTGAATTGGCATGTGCTAATCCCTTTTAGCTACATTGTATTTTTGCTTAGGGGCTTCGTTTTTCGCCTTTAAGCGTTCTCTTTCTCTTCAGCTCTAACCAGTATTGAGTTCTACAACCGCGAAATGATGGCTGGTGATGTTGAAGCCTTCTCTTAAGTAGAATCGGTGGGCAGCGAAGCGCGTCACGCCCGAATCTAAGTGAAGTTGTTGGCAGCCGTTGTCTATGCCAAATTTTTTGAGCCAGTCGACTAAAAACTTCCCGGCGCCAGTAGAGCGATGGGCTTCATTGGTAATGAGATCGTCAACGTAGATATGTTTCGTCCATGCGAGTTTCTGCCCCATAACAAATCCAGCAACACAGAGAACATTCTCTGCGTCCGCTACATAGGCGACGCGATAGCCGTCTGCCTGCTGGGACTGAATCTGCTTTATGAGTGTGTCCTCGGAATATTGCGGTCTGAGTTGCAACAGCACTGGGCTGATCAGTTTGAGTTCTTCTACGGTTTCAGCGATTCTAACTTGCATGGTATTTACCTCTCGGTTTGCTCTTTCTGCATAATGAGGCTCACTCAGTGATGAGAGGGTTAGCCGCCTGAAAGTAGGCCGCTTTGCGCGATTCCATCGAATATAAACTGCACGGCAAGCGCAGATAGCAAGACCCCAAAAACTCGCGTTACTACGTGCATGCCCGTCACGCCAAACAGCTGTTGAATCTTTGATGCCAGCAATAACATGATGAACGTGAGTAGAATGATGACAAGCAAGGACGCGACTACGGTAGCCTGGAGAACGAGGTTGCCTTCGCTATTAGCCATGAGAAGGATTACCGCGCCCATCGCTCCGGGTCCTGCGATCAGTGGTGTAGCCAGCGGAAAGACAGCGATGTCACGCTTGCCCCTTGCCCCTTGCCTCGGCCTCTTCCTCTTCGGTTGTAGATGTGCTGCCAGAGGTGCGGGCAAAAACCATGTCGATGCCAATGAGCAGCAGCAGAATGCCGCCGCCCGTGCGCAGAGCCGCCAAGGAAATGCCCAGCCCGGCGAGCAGAAACTCTCCCACGAGTGCAAATAGCACTAGGATGCCAGTTGCGATTAGCGTGCCGCGAATCGCCATGGCACGACGCCTTTTCGGCGTCTCTGTTGCGGTCAATCCCGCATAGACGGCAGCCACATCGAGTGGTCCGATAGTGGCGAAGAATGTTGCCATTGCGACTGTGGCAGTTTCTAGTATTACTGGATCCATAGTGTTGAGTTCTTGGCCGTAGTTGGCAAGCCGGTTGTAATTAGTGGGATTCTAACTTGATAGAGCTTTCAATACAGCCTGCTCGGCATGTATCGCAGTGGTGTCATAAAGCGGAGTCGCGGTGTGATTCTGCTGCACGAGTAGGGCGATCTCGGTACATCCGAGTATCACTGCCTCTGCGCCGTTTGCTGTCAGCTGAGCAATAATCTTTAGGTATCTCTCTCGTGAATTCTCATTGATGATGCCGAGGCAGAGTTCATTGTAGATAACTGAGTGCACATCTTCGCGCTCGGACTCTTCTGGCACGATCACATCGATGCCGTATTTCTCAGTTAGTCGACCTTTATAGAAATCTTGTTCCATGGTGAAGCGAGTGCCGAGTAGGCCCACTTTTTCGATGCCGGCTTCGCGCAATTTTTGAGCCGTGGCATCGGCAATATGCAGGATCGGGATGGAAATACTTGCCTCTATCTGTGGTGCTACTTTGTGCATCGTATTCGTGCAGATCAAAAGAAAATCAGCCCCGCCTTTTTCTATTGCCATAGCAGCCTCAGACAGGATTACGGCGGTGCCATTCCAATCCTCAATGTGTTGCAGTCTCTCTATCTCTGCAAAATCTACACTTACCAAGCAAATTTTGGCTGAGTGCAATCCGCCGAGCTTGGCCTTTATGCCCTCGTTGAGTTCTCGATAATAGGTGGCGGTTGATTCCCAACTCATGCCGCCTAAAAGGCCGATTGTTTTCTGTTTTCTGTTCATCGCTTTATCCACAAGATCGCATAGAAGTGCGCAGCTTTAGTTCAGTTATTTAGGTGCCACTTCTAACTTTAAATCGGTGACGTATTAGCTGCGGCTGTTCTTCTCAGTATTACTGAAGCGCTGAGTAGAGAGGCGACGTAATTAGTCAAGAAATGACCTTGGAAAAGGGCAGGTAGTCTAGTCCGAAATTCCAGGCTATACCACAATTTCCAGAGTTTTCAGGCTGGGGATAGATTAGACTGTTTTAATGGATTAGGAGTAAATGCAAATGACTTGCGAAAAAACAAATAAATACAATGACTTAACTATGAGCTGGCGCGCTCTCGCGTTTCTGCTTAGCTTGTGTCTGTTGCTCGCAGGGCAGCGGGGGATGGCTCAGAATAACGATAAGCCGGTTCCCGACTCTTTTGTTGAATTGCGGGAGCTAATTCCTACGCTACATTTAGAGCTTCGCTATTTCAGTGAGAATAACTTCGTCGGGCGTGTAATCGAAGGATACTTTGATGAAAAGGTATTCATGACAAAAGAAGGGGGTAGGGCGCTGTCGAATGTGCAGGATGAATTCGCGGCCTTCGGTTTAAGTCTGAAAGTCTTTGATGCTTATCGTCCTCAGCCTGCTGTAGATCACTTCGTGCGCTGGGCCGAAGATCTGAATGACAAGAAGATGAAACAAGTCTTCTACCCGTCTGTCGCGAAAGAAATCTTGTTCGATGAAGGCTATATAGCTGCACGTTCGGGGCATTCCAGAGGCAGTTCAATCGATTTGACGCTAGTTGATGCTCAAACTGGCGAAGAGCTGGACATGGGCACACCTTGGGACTTCTTCGATCCCTCTTCCTGGCCAAGTAATCAAGAGATTTCCGTTCAGGCTCGCGCAAATAGAAACTTGCTGGCAGCCGTGATGACCAAGCATGGCTTCGCAGCCATACGCACCGAGTGGTGGCATTTCAATCTTGAAGACGAACCTTTTCCGGATACCTATTTTGATTTTCCAGTTAAATAAGAAAAGACGATGCTATGAGTAAAATCAGAACGAGAGCGCAGGCGCATTTCCCTACAGTACTGCTAACACTTATCAGTATTATCCAAGCCTTGGCTCTGGAATTGATGTGGTCAAAAATTGTAGAGAGTGAATGGCTTTGGAATTTCGATGTGCAGGCGTTTATCGGCTGGGGCATGGTCATGGCAGCATTTCTGGGTATTCTGCAGATCTGGGTGATGTACTCTACGATGGTTATGGGGTTCATCTGGCAGCCCTATCTTAGGGATTCAATCATCCCCTTCATAATTGGCATACAGCAATTTATGTTGATTGCCCTGATCGGTGAGGAATTCGACACATTCTGGTTATATGTACTTGGATCAATCTTTATCACTGGTAATTGGGTGTCGCAC
This sequence comes from Pseudomonadota bacterium, assembly GCA_027592275.1. Lineage (GTDB taxonomy): Bacteria > Pseudomonadota > Gammaproteobacteria > Pseudomonadales > Pseudohongiellaceae > UBA9145. Next base: position 64,526 of record JAQCKF010000013.1, on the reverse strand, counting down.
AGTAGTTTCAGGCGGGCGCGTCAAGATCCGGAGAATGATGAGTTCTTCGGCAAGACGAATCCGGCAACGCTGCGCGATTTTTGGCCGGTTGCGACGATCGTGACTGGCCTTGTTGTATTCGCAATCTCTATAGGGATTGCTCAGAATCTGGCTTGGCTGCCGTTGGTGGCGCTGGTTTTCGCCAACGCTGTTTTGATCTTTCAAACATTTATGTTTCGCAGGATGTGGCGCTCGATAATGGGCTTGAATGAAGCGAGCCAAAATGAGAGGAGATAACTTAGGTATGCGACTATTCATTTTCCTGGTTCTTGTGGGTGTCTTTAGCTCGGTTTCAGCGGATGGAAAACTGAGCAGCGATATTCGAATTTCCAGCGATAGTCTCGGTTATGACTTGCAGTATCGAGTTTATGCCCCTGAGGGCATGCGCAAAAACTCAGAGCTACCCGCGCTCTACATCACCGATGGCCAGTGGTATATATCTCGCGGTGAGCTTCCCGCACTCTTAGACAGAGAGATTGCTGCAGGCAATATAGAGCCCGTGCTAGTCGTGTTCGTGGATAGTCGCAATCCTGATAATCTGCAGCAGAATCGGCGCAATCAGCAGTTCTTCTGTAATCCGCGTTATGTCGACTTTTTTACCGAAGAGCTATTGCCTACCATAGACAAGGAATACGCGACTTCTGCAGTGCGCGACGACCGAGTCATCCTTGGATTGTCCTTCGGTGGTCGTAACAGCGCCTGCTTCGGGCTCATGGCGCACGACTCATTCGCTGGCATTGCTATGCAGTCTCCCGCAAACAGTGAGATGGTGGATGAACTGCGATTTCAATACATGGCGCAAGAAAAACTGCCATTGAAATTTTTCATGAGTGTTGGCACCGTCAATGATAATACACAGGCGGGTCGGCAATTTATGGAGACGCTAAAGTTTCAGGAATACGATCTGACTTACCGCGAGGTTAACGAGGGCCATGACTGGGACAATTGGGGGCCGCTCTTAGATGATGTGTTGTATACATTCTTTCCTACAGAATAATCGAGTAATTCTAGCAAAGTGCGTTAGCACGCCCCGGGCATTCCTGCTATCCAGCGGCTAATGAGATCTACGCCCTCGTAGTGAATCAGCGACCTACCTAGCTCCGGCATCATCTCATCGGGTTTATCGGAGCGCATTCTATACAGCAAAATCGATTCCTCGGGCTGCCCGGGTACGATTCCATAGCGCAGATCTCCAGCACCTCCGCCCGCCGCGACAGGCGGTTTGCACACGCCGCGGTTTATGCCGAGCGTTTGCGAGTTATCGAGGATGAGTCCTGAAGTATCGGCGGCACCTTCTGGGTTGTGGCAATGCCCGCACTGCATATTTAGATAGGCCAGTGCGCGGTCGTCTAAGGAGGCAGAAAGGTCTTGCCAAGATTCTGAGCGTGGAAAAACCTGCTCATCATTTAGCCAGCCGCGCTGTACCATCTGTTCGAGAGGTGATGCGATAGCGGTACTCACATCGACATTAAGTTGGCTGAAAAGCGCGCCAAGTGGATGCATATCACCGTCGGGGTGTACCGTCGTATGGCAGCCGGCACATTGATTCTCGTTCGGCACGAAGTAGGTAAAGTCCGTTGTCTGGGTGCTTTCTTGATCGAGTAGTGAGACTTGCTTGCTGGCCCCGGCAATGCGCAGAAAGGCTTCGCTCTGTTCATCGTTCCACACATAGCCGAAGGCATCCCAGCCGTCAACCTTGCGCACGAGAAGCCGAGTCTCTATCAGTTGATTGTCCTTCAGGTTTATTTTCTGAAGCCCGCTATCAGCAACTTTGGTGAGTGTCGTGCTCGAGGAGCGTGGATAGTAGAACGTCTTGCTTAGTACGCTGCCCACGGGATAGTTAATCTCATTGTTGACAATATCCGCTTGCAGAGATTGCGGTATCCACAGCGTTCGCAGTTTGTGTGCGTAATCGGTGAAGAGTGGATTGTTGGGTCGAAAGACTACGCTGGATTCACTTGGGACGAGTTCGTTTACATCCACAGCAAATAACTGCCAATCGGAGAGACGCAGCGGTCTTTCAATAGCATGAAAGACCGGCGGCGATTCCGAGCAGGCCACGAGCAGTAACAGACATGCGCTGAAGGCTGCCCAGCGCAAATGACAGTCTGTCATTGACTACTTAAGCTCATGGATATCTCGGCGAGGCGAGGAAAAGCACAATCGTGTGCAGTTGCATCGAAGACAGGTTGTGCGAAACCGTTACTCGCATCGAGGGAGACGAAGCTGGTATCGGCGGCCTCAGAGAAACACAGTGCGTCGGCGGCGGTCTTTCCTTCGGAGAGCATGCCATCCCAAATAATATCAGGTAATGGCTGGCCAGTTGCGGCCTGCAATAATGCTAGCGGTTCGGAGTCGGGTTTTTCTCCGCCTCCCGTGTATTGATTGTTATGTAGATAGATAGCTTCTGGGAATGGGTCGTAATTCGGATCGGTAATAGGTATCTCATTGATCAAATAGCTGACGATAAGTACGTTCGCGCTGTTGTTGTCCTCGAAATTATTCTCGAACACCTCGATGTTGTCATTGGCCATGATCATTAGACCGGTACCCGCCGGTACGCCTGCGACTATATTGCCTTCGGGTGCGAAGTTGCCGGTGTTATTGGCGAAAATTTGATTGCGGTAGACGCGAGTATTACGACCGCCCTGAACTGGAAGATTGGGCAGATCGAAAACAAGGATGCCGCCAGTATTATTTGTTGTAACGTTGTCGTGAACGTCGGCGAAGGTAGAATTTTCTATCTCTATGCCAGCAACGTTGTATTCGGCGCGGGAATTGCGAACGATTATCTGCGAGGACTGCCCGACATAGATGCCGGCATCCGAGGCGCCGATGGCTACAGCTTCATCGATCAGCACATTGTTCGACTGCACGGGATAGATCCCATAAGCGCCATTTGTACTCAATGGCCCGTTTGTCCACTCAGTTCTTACTCGCAATATTTGTACATTGTTGCTCTCGTTGATTTTTAGCGCATCGCCTATCGTATCTTCGATGGCCAAGTCGCGAATCACGAAATCATTGGCGCTGATGAGTAGCCCTTCAGCTCCCTGCACCTGATTCTTAAACGAAAGAACGGCAGTGTCGATGCCTGCTCCGGCAATAGTCACCCCGGAAACATTTAACGATAGGCTGCGGGTGATTTCGTGCACGCCGGCAGGAATGGTAATCACATCGCCAGATTTAGCCTGGATCAGCTGCTCTTGCAGGGCCTCTTCGAAGCTGAGTTGGGGCATAGCGGGTTCTTCATTGCCACAACTGGCGAGTAATACAGTGGCGCTGGCAATCGAGATGACTCTTAGAGTTGAATATTTCATATTGATCCCTTGCTTCTACTCCCATCCCCCCATGGCACGGCATTCGGTAGCTAGCTAGCTCTGTTCGCTGGTTGAGTATATGACTCTTATCCTTAGGTAGTAAACCAGCAACGAGACTAGTTGCGTCGGCTATCAATGTTGGACGTTAGCAATAGCTGGGGAGAATAAGCGGGAGTGAAGAAAAAATGGGTGGTCCGAAAAACGGACCACCCATTAGTTTTCTAAACCTGATCTCAGTGAGCTGCGATTAGGGGCGTCTTGGTGTGGCGTTATAGACTGCATCACCGACACCTTCCAACCAATTCACTTCGCCTTCGTAGATTGTTAGTTGCAACACGTCTTCGTCAGGGTGCGCGCCGTGCCAGTGTTCTCGTCCGGATGGTGTCCACCACGGTTCGCCCGGATGCATCTCAAGTAATGGGCCGCCACGATCTTGCGTCAGGCCGCGGCCTTCCTCAACCATTAACAGTTGGCCCCAAGAATGACTATGCCAGTTGGAGCGCACTCCAGCCGGAAAGACCAATCTAAGGGTGCTTATTGCATCGCTGTCTTCGACGCTGGGCGATCCGCCCATGAAATTACTCTGTTGTGCAGTCGTTAAGTTGGCCTGTGTACCAAGTACTAACCAGCCTAGCGCGAGTGCGGCACAGGCCGAGGTTACAATTTGTAGGGTTGAATTTTTCTTCTGTTTTTCGTTGTTATTACCCATATTTCTCTCCAGGTTAATGTAAATCTCAACTTGTCTAGAGTTAATCAAAGTCTTATAAATGTCAACAAATCCATGGATGGTCGGCTGTGATGGATGGTGTTATTCTGCCTACTGAACAGAGTTTGGCTCTTTTCGCTGAACAATTAGAATTTCAATTAATAGAATAATAAGAACCGCGATGACTACAAAATCAATTTTCTATCAATGCCGAATAGCTCCGCTGAAGCCGTTCGTGCTCTTTGCGGCTTTCGCCGCATTCTTGATTGCATCGACCGCTTCTGCACAACAAACCAATCCCCTAGCTTCTGACCCTAGAGCTGCCCAAGCAGGTGGCGTGATTTTTCGTGGACAGTGCGCAACCTGCCATGGAGCAGATGCAAAGGGACTAAGCAGTATCGATGCGCCAGACTTGACACTGATGTGGACGCAGCCGGGAATGAGCGAGGATCGAGTATTCACGCGCATACAAGCGGGTGTGCCTGGCAGCATTATGCCGCCCCATAACTACCCGGATACTGAAATTTGGATGTTGGTCAGCTATCTACGCAGCGTAGCGGTTACTGGGTCCATTGAAGAATTTACAGGAGATGAAAATAGTGGCGCTCGCCTGTTTACCGCCCATTGCAGCGAATGTCATCGCGCTGGCATTAGCGGCGGGAGTTTGGGGCCGAATCTAGAGCTTATCACCCTCAGGCGCTCACAGGCGGCACTTCGCAGTTCAGTACGCGAACCGAGTTCGAGTATCTCTCGCGGCTATAAACCAATCATTCTGAGTACCAGTAGTGCCCCTAATGTGAGTGGCATCATTAAAGGTGAGGATGCATTCTCGATTCAGATATTAGATAGCAATCAGAGGCTGCGAGGCTTCGTAAAATCTGATCTGCTCTCTCAAGATCGAGACATCGACTCACTAATGCCTGCTTTTACTGAGGAGCAACTGAGTGATTCTCAGCTCGATGATATTTTAAGCTACCTTCATCAGCAGCGCTGAGATTGTAGGAACACAAACTATAGAAAGTATAGAAAGTATAGAAGGTATAAATGAATCAAATCCCAAGCTGTCATCAAATGCTTAGAAGAATGGTCAAAAATTCATCGTTTGTGGCGTTCGGCCTACTTTTTCCTGCCTTGGCTGCGCTGGCACAAGACGATTCTGGGCCCGATTACGGAGATATCCTACAGGGCTTTTCGGACCCATCTCGGTGGCTGACCTATTCCGGTGATTACAGCGGCAAACGACATAGCCCGTTAACGCAAATAAATACAGAGAACGTCGCTTCGCTGCGACCGGTCTGGACCTTTCAGACAGGCACCACGACTCGAGGTCGAGGTTTCGAAACGACACCTCTCATCGACGATGGTGTGCTCTATGTAACGGGGTCAAATAACTACGCCTGGGCTATCGATGCAAAAACAGGTCGCCGTTTCTGGCAGTATCGACGCAATCTTCCAGATGATCTGACCTATGGTGCTAGTGCGCCGGTTAACAGAGGCTTCGGGATGCTTGGCAATAGTCTGTTCATGGTGACGTTGGACGCACATCTGCTAGCGTTTGATAGGCGCAACGGCGACATCCTTTGGGATGTTGAGTTAGCCGACTACCGAGTAGGTTATGCCTCAACCGGTGCTCCATTGGTCATCGATGGCATGGTAATCACTGGCGTATCTGGTGGCGAGTACGCGACTCGGGGCTTTATTGATGCCTATGACCCCGCTACGGGCGAACGACTGTGGCGCTTTAATACAATACCAGGGCCGGGTGAACCCGGCAGTGAGACTTGGCCGGATGATCCAGAGATTCTGGCGAAGGGTGGCGGTGGCACCTGGATGAACGGTAGTTATGATCCCGAGCTAAACCTAATTTACTGGGGCGTGGGCAATCCCAACCCAGATTACTACGGCGACAGCAGGCCGGGAGACAATCTGTACTCGAATTCCTTGGTAGCGCTAGATGCGGATACCGGAGAGCTGAAATGGCACTACCAGTTCACGCCTCATGATTTGAACGATTGGGACTCAAATCATATGCCGGTATTGGCGGATATTGAGTGGCAGGGTGAGCCGCGCAAGGTGGTAATGGTCGGTAATCGCAATGGCTTCTTCTATGTGCTTGATAGGGTGTCCGGTGAATTTTTGCTAGGCAAACCCTTTACCGCAACCACTTGGGCGCGGGAAATAGGGGAAGATGGCAGGCCGATAGTATTGAATGATGGGAGTAAGGGTTGTTTGCCCGATCCTTGGGGCAGCACGAATTTCATGCCACCTTCGTTCTACCCGGAGCTTGGTCTGTTTTACCTCACGGCGCGTGAAACCTGTGCCACCATAGTGCCGGAAGAGCCCAATCTAGTGCCTGGGCAGGCCTCCTTCGGCGGTGTCGTGTTCATTGATCCTGAGATAGGCTCCGGTGCGCTGCGCGCTCTCGATGTGCAGACCGGCGAATTACGCTGGGAATTCACCTATCCATCGCCGACCTTTGGCGGCGTATTGAGCACGGCTGCGGGGCTGGTATTTGCTGGTGATCACGAGGGCAACTTCATGGCCTTCGACGCGGTAAACGGAGAGAACCTTTGGCACTATCAGACTGGCTCGCGTATATGGGGAGCCGGGGCCATGACCCATATGCTCGATGGCCGACAATATGTACTAATTCCCTCCGGAACGACCCTGACAGCGTTTGCGCTCCCCGAGTATTGAATAACGAAATAGTGCACCTTTCGCACTTGTGAAAGGCTGATTTTGTGGACTTTTCGTTCAAGAGAATTTAATCTCGATGGCTACGTATGGGCTCGCAGCGACAATTGAGTCGGCGCCCTAACAGAACACCTACTACTAAGAATAAGCGTGAGGCTAAGGCTAAAACGCAATCAGGGGATAACTGACATGACAGCCAGACACCTTCTTACATTTGCTTCATCTCTAGTCGCACTAATTCTTTCATCTTCTCTCGCCGCGCAGGCCCATGATGCAAGCGTGGCTAATCATCAGCCTCATTACTACGATTCTGCTGATTTTGGTATCGACCCCAAGTCGGTAACGTTCTCGGATCATATTGCACCCATCTTACAGAGCAGCTGCCAAAATTGTCATCGCCCCGGTGGTGGCGGGCCCATGGTGCTGATGACTTACGACGAAGTGCGGCCCTGGGCTCCGGTAATCAAGTACCGCACGGCAATACGTGATCGCATGGGAGCAATGCCTCCTTATTTCTTGGAAAAACACATTGGCATAACTCGCATGAAAGACGACTACTCACTGTCAGATAAAGAGTTAGCGATGATTCAGGCTTGGGCCGATAACGGCGCTCCTCGGGGTAATCCAGAAAATGAACCTCCTCTTTTAGAATTTGATAGTGGCAACGAATGGGCAATAGGCGAGCCAGATTTGATCTTGCGCTCGAATGACTTCTCTCGCCCGGCTGCAGGTCCAGACTGGTGGGGCGATCTTGGTTTAGTGCCTACTGGTCTTACTGAAGATCGCTATGTTTCAGCGATTCAGGTTCGCGAGATCAATGATATTCCAGCCGACGGGGTTACCGGTACGGTTGGTGGTCGTTATATCGTCCACCATATGACCTATACAAGCGGTTCTCTCAACGAAGACGGCTCTGAGGTAGTGGATAATGTGGTTAGCTGGCCTATCCATGAGGTCGGTCGCAATGCAGATATTTTTCCCGAGAAGGCTGGGCGCTTGCTTCCGGCGAACTCCGCATTGCACCTTGAAGCGACTCATATGCATTCCAATGGACGGGAAACTTCAGCCTACGTTGAATTCGGTATCAAGTTCTTTCCAGTTGGCTACAAACCTCAATACAGTCGCCGCGGTCCACGAACAGGTAATGGTATCGATATCGATGTAGTGCCAAATGAGGCGAATCAGGAATTCCATAACTATGTGGTTCTGCAAGAACACACTAAAATTATCGCGTTCGAGCCGCACCTTCATGCACCAGGTGTGCGGATGTGCATGGAAGCTATCTGGGGTCACAACCAATTTACGCTGAACTGTGTTGGTTATGATCACAACTGGGTGAAGCAGTATGTCTATGAAGATGATGCGGCGCCACTTCTTCCTAAAGGTACCATATTGCACACTATAGGCTTCCTCGATACCACTAGGGCGAACCCTAATCTGGCTGATGCTCGAAACTGGGCTGGCGGCGGACGTCGTTCGGTATCAAATATGTTTATCGATCTGGGTTACTCCGTGTCGCTTACCGAAGAGCAGTTTCAAGAAGAGATGGCGACCAGACGAGCTAATATGAAAGATCGAAACGACTACGATGTTGGCTGTCCCATGTGTTGGGCACCCGAGTCTATGGAATCATCGTTAGCACAAGGGAATGATTAGTGATGAGGTTAGTAAATCTTAAATTTTCAAAGCTTGGTAGTTTACTGCTCGTCGCCTCGCTTATTCCTTTGTTAGTGGCTCAGCCGGTCAATGCCCAGACTCGATACATGCAGCTACGTGGTCAGATTACCTCGCCTGCATTTGAAGGGTGGTGGCCAAACGAGGACGGGACATTCAAGTTGTTCTTTGGTTACATGAATTCCAACTGGGAACAGCAATTTGATATTTCCATTGGCGCAGAGAATTATTTTTCCGAAGTTGAGCCGGGCGAGTTAGACGATTTAAGTCTGGATGGTTTTGATTTTTCTACAGCGGACATGGGGCAACCAACTCATTTCTATCCCAGACGCAACCCCTTCCTGTTCACAATCGATGTGCCTGCAGATTTTGCTGAGAAGGAACTAGTATGGACGTTAAGGACTGAGGGTCAGACTAATCGCGCATACGGTACGCTAAAATCCGACTATCAAATCGACCCTCAGGTTATCTCTACTGAGGTGGGTGGTAACTACGGCAGTCTTAGCGATTCGTTGAGAACGAATATTCCCCCCGAATTGCGTGTAGAGGGAGAAAGTTTTCGCTCAGCACGTGTTGGAGAGCCACTTAGGCTGGCGGTAAGGGCGAGCGATCCGGACAATTTACCGGCGCGCCGCGATCAACCTAGCAGTTCGAGTATGGATCAATTGTATCGGCCGCCATCTTCCATTGTTGCCATTAGTGGTCCCGGTTTGCGTTTCTCGTGGACGGTATACCGAGGTCCTGCCGCGAAGGCGAGTTTCGAACCAACACAGTTTAAGACCTATACCGATACCCGAATGTATGCGAACTCGCCCTGGGCGCCACCATTTGGAATCCCTCAGCCGCCTGAAGATGGTCGCTGGTCAGCGGAAGTGGTCTTCGATGAACCGGGAGAGTATGTGTTGCGTGGTATCGCTAGCGACGGCTCACTGTTTACCTACCAGAATGTCAACGTTACGGTAACGCGCTAGTAGTTTTTCGTCTAACTGGCAGGAAGTGTATGATTTCTTGCTTCTTTCGAGAGTTTTCCCTTCATTTCGTCTCTAATAACTCGCCGGATTCTTCGGCGGGTGTTGCGTCCTATTAACTTTGTTTTCGCTACCCAGAGGTTCGATCTCATCCAATACAACATCTCTGTAAGTGAGTCGCTGAAGGCGATTTATCACGCTCGGCAAGGGCGCCGAACATCGCGAGCATGTGTGATCGATAGTCTTGTGAGTCCTTGATGTGGCTCATTGCATTCGCCAGTTTGCTGATTTAATCTGTTTTGAGGAATTAGAGTCGCCAGTGCTTCGAGCAGTACGGTTCTAAGAGGGCTAGAGCGAATAAATTTTGCTGAGGACTTCTCAGCAGGGAGAGTTAATTATGAACACTGTTTCTAATGCTGGTAAACAAATATCTCTCGCTGTTTTTCTTCTTGTCTGTATGTTCGCTATTTTTATTAGCGGTACCGTATTCGCTCAGCTCGAGCCAATCAATAAAAGGCCGAACCCTTTTTCCACTGTGGACAACTGGGCAATATTACCCGATGGCCGCGAATGGGGGTCCACCGCAGGGGTGGATATGGATCCAGATGGTAGACATCTGTGGGCAATCGATCGCTGCGGGACAAATAGTTGTACCGGCTCCAGTGTTGATCCCATCTTGAAGATTGATCCTAGTGGCAGTGTTGTCGCTTCGATAGGTGGCGGTTTGATGCTGTTTCCTCATGGTCTTCATGTCGATCGTGATGGCAATATCTGGGTTACGGATGGGCAGGGGCCGCGCGAGGACAATCCAGCGACTGCCGGCATGGGGCACGTAGTTTACAAACTAAGTCCAGAGGGCGAAGTGTTACTAACGCTGGGGCAGCCCGGTGTGGCCGGCGATGGAACAGATGCGTTGTTGGAAACGCCCTGTGACGTTGTTACAGATGCCGATGGCAACATCTATGTAGGCGATGGACACAGTGGCCAGAATCCAGATGCTACAGCTTCAACGGTAGCCAGAATCGTAAAGTTTGATCGCGATGGCAACCTACTCAAATACTGGGGTGGCTGGGGATCTGACGCTGGCAAGTTGAAGACGCCCCACGCATTGGATATCGATTCTCGAAATCGATTAATCGTGGGTGACAGGGGTAATAATCGTCTAAAGATATTTGATTTGGTCGGTAACTATATCGGCGAATTCAAATCTTTCAGCAGACCGAGTGGAATTTACATAGGTGACGACGACATAATCTATGTAGCGGATTCCGAATCGGAATTCGATGACACTAGGAATCCTGGATGGCATGCAGGTATCCGCGTGGGCAGCCTATTAGATGGCATTGTGGATTACTTTATCGACGGAACAGTAGAGGCTTATCCAGCGGGTTCAAACCCTGAAGGCGTGGCCGTAGATTCCGCTGGCAATGTGTTCGGCGCAGTCGTGTCCGGTGGCGGTGCTCTGGTGAAGTCCGCGCGCCGTTAGTCTGAATTCTATAGTCCGACTTTGCTCCGGCTTTTAGTGTTTAAATAGCGCGTGAGCATTTCTGGATCACTATGTAGTTGTTTCTCTATGACCTTGATTAGATCGTCTTTGGATACTAAGCCGAAGTTTGCAATCAGGTCTGAGCTAAAAATCAGCGATACTAAGAGAAAGACAAATAACATCAGATAGAGAAACGGGAACTCTACGCCTAGAAAGCGTAGCGCTGCCGAGAATAGCAGCCCAAATATCAGCATGGACCTGAGAGCTGTCTCGCGGTGAATCTGGCGCTTAGCGTGCATTACAAGGTGAAAGTCTCTCTCATTCATATCGGTTACACTTATACGCCGTAGGCACCCTTGTAAGGTTCAACATGTAGTCATTATCTGACTTTATACTCAACAATAGTAGGTCAAGATAGCAATCAGTAAATTTCCTGAGTCAATTTTATAAGCAAAAATATAAAAAAATACGTGAGATGCGTCATAAAAAATTTGCGCCTATGATCCTGAAGCACACGAATGGGTAGTTACTTTTTTTCTGCACCTGCCTATAGCTAGAGCAGTTGGCGAGGTAAGATGGAAGCAGAAAATCTAGTATTGAGGCAGCCTCAGAAGGCGCTGGGCACAGATCTTGATGGATTTTCGATACTTACTTTCGCGGGCATCTCCGCTCAGGGATTCGATTGGGTAGGGGAATGGATCAGTGAAGATGGTTCTGTGGTATTTCCCTTGGGGCGTACTCAATGTCAGAAGGTTATAACTAGCTAGCGGTATGAAAAGTTAATTTGAATAGTTCAATTGGATACAAGGATAGCTACGAATGAATTTAAAAAAGGGCTACAAGCAGTTAGTTGCCGAGGCAGAACAGCAGATTCAGGCCATAGATTCTTCCGAGCTAAAGGCGCGGTTGGAGAATTTGGACGAGTCGGTAGTAATTATCGATCTGCGGGATGTTCGCGAGGTAAAGCGCGAAGGTAAGATTGCCGGTTCTCTGCACATTCCTCGTGGCATGCTGGAGTTTTGGGTAGATCCAGATAGCCCTTATTACCGCACCGAATTCGATAAAGCGAAGGAGTTGGTTTTATATTGTAATAAGGGCTGGCGTTCAGCGCTGGCTACACAATCTCTACAGAACATGGGCATCGAGAATATCGTGCACCTTAAGGGAGGCATGGAGCAGTGGCAGAAAGATGGTGGAGCTGTTGAATTGAATAAGAGTTGATTACAACTAAAGTTGCTTCGAATTAAATTCGCCACGAGGTAGACGCTAGCATTGGACTCTAGCTATGATGTCGCGACTAATAAAAGGCGCGAGGACAGCGGCTATGAAGACTAAATCCAATGTGATCAGAAAATCGGCAATACTCAGCCGACGTACCCTCCTTAAAGCAATTCCCGCTCTCTCGCTCAGCTCGGTATTATTTGCACAGTCAGGTTCTGCAATTGCGGTGCGCAAGCTTCACAGCTATGGCATGCGCGTTTCAAATGTCGAGCGATCGGTGCGGTTCTATCAGGATCTGTTCGGTGCAAGCATCCAGTCGCGGCAGGGCGCTTCTGTCTGTTTGCGCATTGGCGAAGGGCCGAGATTCTTCTCATTGTCGCCGTTGTTGCCAGGCCAAGCGCCTGGCTTTAGTCATATTGGTCTAAGCGTTGAAAATTTCGATCTGGAGTCGGTGCGCGATCAGCTAGATGCGCTAGGCATCTCTCGTCGTGCTGAGTCGGGCCCCAATTCAGCCTCTCTCGACATTGCTATGCAATCCTGGACTAGGATTCGCGGTCAGAGTGAAGGCGGGTCAGCGTCAGGGACGCAGGAGTTATTTTTTGCAGACATCGAAGGCTTGATCTACCAACTCAATGGCGCAGATCACTGCGGTGGAGCGGGTGAATCTGGAGATGTTTGTGAACGCGTGGAGGAGGCATCAGCGGACGGCATGTTTCGTTCTTTAGAGATTAGCCACTTTACTAATTTTCTCGCCAACAAAGATCGCGCTAATGAATTTTATACGCGCGCTTTCGGGCTGGGTTTTCAAGCCTATCAAGGGCCAACATCGCCGATTGTCGGCGTAGGCGATGGCATACAATTTCTGATGTATGTAGGCGGCGACGAGTCAGGCGCACCTACACAACCAGCTCGAGTAGATCACGTTTGTCTCAGTGTCGAGGACTTCGATGTTGATGGCATTATTGCGAAGCTCGAAGATTATGGCTTCACCCCTAGAGAGAACGCGGACAATACCCCGCCATTAGTGCATTGGATTAGCATGCGTATGCCAGATCGTGGTGGTATAGAACGCGGAACACCGGAGGTCTATTTCTCAGACCCCGATGGAATACGAATTCAACTGCAGGATGCCGTGTATTGTGGCGGCGGCGGTTATCTCGGAGACGATTGCAGCGCGCCGGTCTAAGCGCTGCGTTTGATTATAATTAAATGGTGCAAGAGGGAGTAGTATGGAACATCGATATATAGGAAAGAGTGGATTAAGAGTTAGCCCTATTTGTATGGGGACTATGAGCTTTGGTAGCTGGAGCGATAAGAAGGAGTCGTTTAAGATTCTTGAAGAGTCCTATGAACGCGGTATTAATTTCTTCGATACGGCAGAGGTCTATCCAGTTCCTCCATCGGCCGAGACGGTCGGCGTTACTGAGCAAATTTTCGGCGAATGGGTTCAGACCAAACCCAGAGATTCACTCATTATAGCGACCAAGGTTGCTGGGGCAGCGGCAGGATGGTTTGTTCCACCGATTCGTCATGGTCTGACCGCTCTGGATAGGTTCCATATCGAAGCGGCCGTAGAAGGCTCGCTACGCAGAATGAAAATCGACTACATCGATCTTTATCAGGTGCACTGGCCAGATCCTATCGTGCCTATTGATGAAACGATGGAAGCATTAGATAGGTTGGTTCAGGCGGGCAAGGTGCGTTATACCGGAACTTCTAACGAGAATGCCTACGGATTGACGAAGGCAAATACCGTTGCCGATTATGAGGGCCTAGCACGATTTCAGTCTATTCAGAATAATTTCTCCCTGTTGAATCGTCGTTTTCTGGATGAATTGGCAGAGGTGTGTAAAAGGGAGCATGTATCACTCTTGCCTTATTCCCCGATTGGCGGCGGCGTTCTCAGTGGTAAATACAATCAGCCAGAAATACCCAAAAACTCTCGCTTCGCAGAATACGGCTCCGCAGATCCAAGACAGAAGGCTATGTCTAGTCGTTTTGTAAACGAAGGAACCTTGGCCTCTACTGCGAAATATATGGAGATTGCAAAAGAGGCTGGTATGTCCCCAGTGACTTTGGCAACTGCCTGGAGTATGAATTTCGACTTTGTCGCATCGACCATTATCGGTGCGCGAACTGCAGATCAGTTAGAAGAGTCGTTGGCGGCCCTCGATGTAACACTAAGCGACGAGACACTGAAGCAGTGCGATGACGTACATAGGCAAATACTTTATCCGATGGGCTAGTCTTTTTAGTCTTCTTGTCGCGACGATAGCCAATGCTCAGACAGTGCATATCTCACACTGTATGGCAGGGTGTCCCGTGGTCGCTGACAGCATAGCGATTGAAAATAGTGAGCTAATCGTGCGGCAATTGTATGTGGCCTCCATCAATGCGCGCAGTGGACTCGCAGACTGGCAGGCCTACCGTGTGCTTGCCGATAGCGTTGGTGTAGCCTCGTTGTTGCCGCGTGTTTGGTTTGAGGATCCTCTCGTCTTGGGAGGTGCTACTCAGATCGAGGTTATTGACAGCACACCGCAGATCGAACAAGAGGTTCCTATTGACGCGGAGGAACGCAGCTATCAGCTAGGCGGAATCAATCTATTCTCAGAAGATCAGGGTCGTTTGGTGCCGATGAGTAGTTTCGCCGGAACCCCCTATTGGTCTGAACTGAACTTTCTCAGTAATATGGCAGCGCTGCCGTTTAAGCTAAGAGCCGGGAGTTGGTCTCGGCTGGATCAGGCGATCAATGCGCTGGCGGATAAGATTGGAGAGGTCTACGTGGTCAGTGGGCCGATCTATAGAGAGCGCGGAGAAGAAATGAGCGAGAGTGCGGCAAAGCCTTCTGCCTATTTCAAGGTCATTAGCACTCCGGATTCTTTGAGCGCGTTTATCTTCGACAGTGATGTCCGGCAGCACGTAAGTTTTTGCGACCAGGTGAGCACGCTGGATTTGATAGAAGATGCGACTGGTCTCACTTTATTCCCGCAGCGCGTAAATGGAATTACTGATACTCTGCATGCGCAATTGACGTGCAGGTTTTGAAATCGACAACCACAGAGAATTCACCGCTATGAAATTTGTAGTTCAACAACACGAACCTACCACCGTGCCAGTGAGACTTGATGCGCAGGCTGAAGTAAGTGAACAGGCTCCACGATTCCCGGTTCATCGAATCTATTGTGTAGGCAGAAACTATAGCGAGCATGTAAAGGAGATGGGTGGAGACCCGAAACAAGAGCCACCGGTTTTTTTTAGCAAACCAGCAAACGCCTGTGTCACCTTCAACCAAGACGTGGCGTATCCTCAGGCAACGAACGACCTACATTATGAAGTTGAACTAGTCGTAGCCTTAAAATCGGGGGGCAAAGACATTGACCTGAAATCGGTGATGGATTGCGTCTATGGCTATGCTGTTGGCATAGACTTCACCCGTCGCGACTTACAGGATATCGCCAAGAGTAAGGGGCGGCCCTGGGACCTGGCTAAGGGTTTCGATCAATCTGCGCCAATCTCGGCCATACTACCTATAAGTGAAGTGGGTCAGCTTGGTGATAGGCAAATCTCTTTAAAGTTAAATGATGAAACTCGGCAGCAGGCCAGTCTCAATGAGATGATTTGGTCGGTGCCCGAAATAATCGCTGAGCTTTCCAAGTACTTCGAATTGAAATCCGGGGATATAATCTACACGGGCACCCCATCTGGTGTGGCGGCAGCAACCAAGGGTGATCGAATAGTTGCCTGTGTAGAAGGCGTCGGGACTCTGGATTTTAAAATTGTATAGTCAGGTTTTTTCTAGATGACTACTGATCAAAGTGTTCTGCTGCTTATACTTTTCGCGCTCTTAGTCTTATTAGTATGGGGGAGATGGCGTTACGACATAGTCGCGCTCGGCGCGCTATTTACCGCCAGCATCTTCGGTCTAATACCACAGGCCGAGATGTTCGCTGGATTTGGGAATCCGGCGACTATTACGGTGATAATGGTATTGATAGTAAGCTTTGGTTTGACGAAATCAGGAGCTGTCGAATTCGTGGCCGATGCCATTGAGCCTATTTCCTCTAAGCCATTTCTTCATATTGCTGTATTAACCTTTCTCGCGGCATTCCTGTCGATGTTCATGAATAATGTCGGGGCATTGGCATTGTTGATGCCAATTGCTATTCGATCTACGAACAAGGCCGGCCGATCTCCAGCCACGGTTTTAATGCCGTTATCATTTGGTTCGATCTTGGGGGGCTTGGTCACTCTAATTGGTACTCCGCCGAATATTTTGATCGCAAACTATCGGCAACAGATGAATGGAGAAGCTTTTACAATGTTTGACTATGCTCCAGTTGGTGGAGGCATAGCAATATGTGGCATCTTCTTCATGCTGTTTATCGGTTGGAAGTTGGTAAAAGTGCGAAAACAAACCACCGGCCTTGAGCTTTTCGATGTAGAGAAATATTTGTTTGAATTGAAAGTGACTGAAGAGTCGACTTTTTTTGAAAAAAAGGCCGGAGAGCTAAAAGACAGCCTTGCAGAACAAAACCTGACACTACTCTCGATGGTTCATAGACGGGAAAACATTTCTGTTGTTTATCGTCGGCAGTTAATTGCAGCCAGCGATCTACTAATGATTCAGGGCTCACATGATGATATTGCTCAGTTCTCTAAGAATCACAATTTGCAGATGGTATCAGCGGAGAATGTGCAGAGAGAAGTGCTCCACTCGGAAGATATGCAGGCTGTGGAAGTTGTAGTTACTCCGAATTCGTTTATCGTTGGGAGAACGCCTAGCCAATTAAGGTTTAATCGAAAGTATGGGGTAAATTTGTTGGCGGCATCTCGATCGGGAACCCCGCATAGAGAAAGGCTGCGGAACTTCAAATTTGCCGTGGGGGATGTGTTATTGCTGCACGGCGAAGTGGGTGAAATAGAGGAGGCAATAGTTAAGTTGAATTGCTATCCCCTTGCGAGTCGAGCGCTTGGTCTAGGACGAAATACTAAAGCCATTCCAGCCATGTTAACTTTTATTCTTGCTATCGTTGCAGCTGCGAGTGGCCTAGTCTCCATTCAGCTTGCTTTAGGTATGGCCACCGTTGCCATGGTTCTTCTAAATATCGTGCCTGTTAGGGAATTTTATGATGGTGTGGATTGGGCTGTTGTCGTACTACTTGGTGCAATGATACCGCTCGGCACAGCATTGTAGACAACGGGCACCACGACTCTGCTAGTCGATGGCATTCTCGCAGTTGCCGGCGATCTGTCTCCAGTATTTCTAATAGCCATGATACTTATTATTACGATGACGGTATCGGATGTTCTTAACAATGCGGCTACTGCAATTCTCATGGCGCCTATAGCCTACAACATCGCTCTTGCCCTCAACCTTAACCCTGACGCCTTCTTGATGGCTGTGGCGGTAGGTGCATCGTGTGCATTTCTGACTCCAATAGGGCATCAGAACAACGCTTTGATTATGGGCCCAGGCGGTTATAAATTTGGTGACTACTGGCGTATGGGTTTACCCTTGGAAATTGTTATAGTCATCGTCGCACTGCCGTTGCTGCTAATGGCCTGGCCCCTGTAAGCGAAGAGCGCGGCATCAAGATTGCCAGTAACCTCGGAATGCTTTAACTTAGTGAATCATCTTTCCTTGAGAAAATTTTATGCGCGTCAACTGGAAGACTTACAATTCGGGAAAATTCTTCGACGAGATTATCAGCTCTCCAGGGTTTGCTCGTAAACCAGCACGCCGTCTGGCAAGTCATCTTGCCTCTCTCACCCATGGCGAGTTGCTAGAGAAGAAGCGTGCCGCTGATCTTGCGATCAAGACAATGGGTATCTCCTTCACTGTTTACAGTGACGCCGGGAATATCGATCGCGAATGGCCGTACGACATCATTCCGCGCATCATAGCCGAAAAGGAATGGGATCAAACCAGCCTTGGCCTACAACAACGCCTACGCGCATTGAATTGTTTCATCAATGATACCTACAACGATCAGAAGATTTTTAAAGACAAAATAATTCCCAAGGAACTCGTCCTAGATTCGACGAATTTTAGAAAGGAGTGCATGGGGATAAAACCAAAGTATGGCGTGTGGGCGCACATATGCGGAACCGATTTAATAAAAGACGATGACGGTCAATTCTATGTATTAGAAGATAATCTGCGAGTGCCTTCAGGCGTTTCCTATATGTTGGAGAACAGGCGCGTTACTAAGCGAGTGTTCCCTGAGCTATTCGAGAATCATCGTATTCGTCCTATTACCGAATATCCGGCGCAGCTTTTCGATACGCTGGCTGCCATCTCGCCGCGGCCGTCTGACTATCCCGAGGTTGTAGTACTTACTCCAGGAGCCTTCAACTCCGCCTATTTCGAGCATTCCTTCCTCGCGCAGAGGATGGGTGCGGAACTCGTTGAGGGTGGTGATCTTGTTGTTGAAAAAGATAAAGTCTTTATGCGTACGATCGATGGCCTGTCTCAGGTCGATGTGGTCTATCGTAGAATCGATGATATGTTTCTTGATCCAAAAGTATTTCGAAAAGATTCTACCCTTGGCGTGCCCGGCCTTTTCAAATCTTGGGTAAAAGGTAACTTGGCTCTCGCAAATGCTCCTGGCGCAGGCGTCGCCGACGACAAGATTATCTATACCTACGTTCCTGCAATGATTAAGTACTATCTCGGAGAAGAGCCTCTTCTGCCGAATGTGGAGAGTTTTCTGTGTATCGATAAGGTGCAGCGCCAGCACGTACTGCAGCACCTAGATAAGCTAGTGATAAAGCCAGCTAACGAATCCGGAGGCTATGGAATGCTCATTGGTCCGCAGGCAAGTAAGCGTGAGTTGGCTGAATTTGCTCGAAGAATTAAAGCTGACCCGAGAAACTACATGGCGCAGCCTTTGATATCACTTTCCACTGTGCCCATATTGGGTGAGCGCGTTGTTGAACCGCGACACGTGGATCTGCGTCCCTTCATACTGCAGGCTGACAAGACGCATGTAACCGCTGGCGGCCTAACGCGAGTCGCCATGGTAAAAGGCTCGTTCATAGTCAATTCATCACAGGGTGGCGGTAGTAAAGACACCTGGATAGTGGGAGACAAATAAGCCCATGCTTTCTCGAGTAGCTGAACGAATTTATTGGCAGGCACGTTATCTGGAACGAGCCGAGAACACCGCGCGTCTGCTAAGCGTGTTCTCAACTCTATTGTTAGACTTGCCTCCGGGCACGAAATTAAGTTGGCGATCATTAGTTGAGATTACCGGAACTGACAGGGCCTTTGATGAGAAATACAAACAGGCTAATGAACGCAATGTAATGCGCTTTCTGTTGCTTGATAGCGCTAGCTCGCTTTTGAATACATTGAAGAATACTCGCGAGAATGCCCGCACCACACGGGAGATTATGCCGTTGGAAGCATTCGAGCAGATTAATGATTTGTTCCACTATGTCAAAGACAATGCAGCAGGTTCTATCTCGGGAGGCTCGAGGCACAAGTTTCTCGAAGAGATAATCTCAAACTGTCACGAAATATCAGGATTGATGGCTGGCAGCATGAGCAGGGGAGCGGCCTACAGTTTTGTGCGTTTAGGCAGGTCTCTCGAGCGCGCCGATATGGCAACTCGTATTGTCGATGTTGGATCCGGTAATCTCCTCCCTGATATAGGTACAGGCGCGAAGCAGGTAGAGTCCAACGAACCTTATGAGAATACGTTGTGGATGAGTATTTTGCGCTCACTAACTGCTTATCAGATGTATAGACAGCACGTGAAGCATCGAGTCAATGGTGAAGATGTCGTAAGGTTTCTACTACAGGATGATGATTTTCCTCGTGCGGCAACTCATGCACTGACTACGATCACGAAGGTGCTCAAGCATCTTCCGAAAAATAGCAAGTCTACTACGCAGGTAAATAAGACGCTGCGAATGATAGAGAAGGGCGACATCAGTAAATTGCTCGATGCAGGCTTGTTTCAATACCTAGATGACTTACAGGTAGAGATTGCCAAGATACACACTAGCATTGCAGATACTTGGTTTCTTCCTCACAACTAGATGAGAAATTTCAATTGTAAATGTGGGCAGATGCTTTTTTTCGAGAATACCAAGTGCCTTAGCTGTGGTTACGGTGTTGGTTTCGATCCTTATAGTATGAATATGCGCAGGATAGCCAACGAAGACTTGGGGCAGCACATCTCTCGTGATTCCACGCTGCATCGCTGCAAGAACTCGATTGAGTATGACGTATGCAATTGGCTGGTGAGCGACTCAGTAGACGACTACTGCCTTTCTTGTGAAATGAACCATACAATTCCGAATTTACTTGATAAAAACCGCCGCGCCTGGTGGAAGAGTTTAGAGTATGCCAAGCGCCGACTCATCTATTCGTTGCTGAGCCTCAATCTGCCTGTCGTAAGCAAGCAGAAAGATCGTATGGGTCTGGCTTTCAAGTTCATGGAAGATAAACGCACCAACCCTGGGGTATTCGAGCAACACGTGAACACGGGTCATTTTGATGGAATGATCACGATTAATATCGCAGAAGCAGATCGTGTGAATAGAGAAATAGCGCGGCAGTATACGCGGGAATTGTACCGAACTCTGCTGGGGCATTTTCGTCACGAAAGCGGTCACTACTATTTCTTGAAGTTGATAACGACTGATGAGAGAAAGCGACAGTTCGTGGAGTTATTCGGAGACTATACTGAGGACTATGGCGCCGCTCTTAAGGAGTATTATGAGAATAATTTCATCGCACCTCACGACCCAGACATGATTAGCCATTATGCGCAGTCGCATCCCTGGGAAGACTGGGCCGAAGTCTGGGCGCACTATCTACACATGACAGATACGCTAGAGACGGCGAATCAATACCGGGTGAGCCAAAGCTCCGCACAGTTCGACGATATCGATAATACTTTGGACAAATGGGCAGAGTTGGTGCTGCTGCTGAATTCGCTAAATAGAAGTATGGGGTTGGAAGATGCCTACCCCTTCGTCCTTTCCGAATTATCTCTTAGGAAGATCCGTTTCGTTCACGGCTTGATCTATCCCAGTTAGTTGCCCAAGTCAGCGGAGGCATGCGCAAGAAGGCCTCTTTGAGAAGTTGATCCCAGGATTTTTTAAGTTCGCGAAGGAATTCACTGTCTTCCTCGAAGCGGTGTAGATTTTTTGCCGTGAGAGAGCCGGTTTTGTAGATCTGCATCTCTATCGGCGGGCCTACGCTGAGATTGCTGCGTAGAGTCGAGTCCATGGAAACGAGTGCGCACATAGCGCAGGTATCTAGATCGAGCTCTGGCTGCAGTATGCGGTCTAAAATCGGCTTGCCGTATTTGCTCTCGCCGATTTGTAGATAGGGCGTATCCTTGGAGGTAGTGATGTGATTCCCCTCCGGGTAGATGAGGATGGTTTCATGCTTGGCACTGCCGATCTGGCCGCCAATAATGAAACTGGCCTCAAATTTCTTGCCTTCGACTGTGCGCTTTCCCTGTTGCTCTCTGGAAATATCTCCGATGTAATCCGCCGCCTCTCCTAGAGTTTCTATGGTTAGAAGGTTTACATCTGCTTTCTTTTTAATGTCGGACTTTATGGTAGCTATGGTGGCCTGAGTCGTGGCGAGGTTGCCGGCGCAGAGGATGACGATTTGTCGTTCGCCGTCGATGCCGAAGTGGAACATTTTGCTGTAGGAAGACACCTGATCGATGCCGGCGTTGGTGAGTGAATCGGAGCAAAACACGATGCCTGCATCCACTGATACTGCTACACAATATGTCATATTTCTAATAATTCTGATAAATCGAGCACGTAATCATACTAACTATGATAGTGAGTGGGTAGCGGTTTCTCGGGGAATTTCACTGGCAGTAAATATCACGGATTTCGTAATATTTAGTTGACGTAGAACAGTAGCTAGAGAGCCAAGAAAGCAGGATGCAGGCGCTTTCGGATGATAGTCGAGCCTAGCCCATGTTGTCGAGCAAGCCATCCAGATCGTCGTATTCGAACTCATGATCGATGCGTTTGCCATCTAAACGTTCTTCGATGCGTCTACGCAGTTCGGTATATTGAGTCTTAGTCGAGACTGCATTCACCGGTGTTTCGTCGGTCATATTTTCTTCATCAACAGGCAGGACTACAGCTGCATCAAAAAACTCATTCGAGTCGTCGATTGAATCATCCCACTGGAGTTCTTTCATGGCGATTCTCACTCTGTCGCTAAACGGGTGTCCACATGGAGCTAAGGCTCCTAAGTAAACCTATCGTTTGTTCAAGCGTGAATCTTCAATAAAAAGAGAAAGAATTTTTCACCAATTTATAGCCTTGAGAAAGGCTAATAAAATCAGAAGTTTATAGTCTCCAAAAAAGCTATGTATCAGGCATCGACACCGAGGAATTCCAAGGTTTTCTTGCGCAGCTCCCTTTTGGCTATTTTGCCAGTTGCTATGCGTGGTAGTTGCTCGTACTGGAAAAAGGCTCGCTCAGGTATCTTAAAGCCTGCTATTCGTGAACTTAGAAAGTTGGTTAACTGCTCAGAGTTAAGCTCGCTTCCCGCCTGCAGCATGATTGAGCAACAGAGCATTTCGCCCAGACGCTCTTCAGGTATGCCGTAGACGGAAACCTCGCTAACCTCAGGATGTTCGCTGATTGCATATTCTACTTCAGCGCAGCCTATGTTCTCACCACCACGAATCACAATGTCTTTAGCCCGATCTAGGATGATGAGAAAGCCCAATTCATCCAACATACCGATATCGCCGCTGTAAAACCAACCGTCCTTAATAACTTCCGCGGTGGCCTCTGGATTATTCCAGTAGCCCTTCATCACCGTGGCGCCCTTGATGCAAATCTCGCCAACTCCACCATCTTCTAGAGTGTTACCTTCGTCATCGACGATCTTTACGCTCGTTACCGGAGGCGTAGGTCGTCCTGTGCTGTTTGGTCTGCTCGCGTAAAATTTTCCAGATATTATTGCGCCGATTGCGTTTGTCTCGGTGAGGCCATAACCAAGACCAGGAATAACGGAATCGGGGAACTTTTGCATGATCATATTGAGATGTTCTGGCGGACGAGAAGCGCCACCACTCTGTACACCACGCAAACTACTTAGGTCTGTCGATTCGAAGTTTGGGGATTGCATTATTTCCCAGGCCATCGTTGGTACACCGTGAAATACTGAAATCCTCTCTTGTTCTATTAGTTTCAGCGCAGCATCGGCATCCCATTTGTACATCATCACAAACTTGCGTGAGTAAATGAAGCTGGCTAAAAACTGTGCGTGGCTTCCGGTTACATGAAATAGCGGTACATTCGCGAGAAGGGCTGGCGGAAATTCCGGGTTATCTTCCACTAGCTCAGGCCTGAGGATCTCTGTGATCTCTTTGACGAACTTCCAGGTATAGAGGGCGTTGATTATGTTTCGATGCGTAGAAAGTACGCCCTTGGGCATGCCTGTAGAGCCTGAGGTGTACATGATCGAAGCTTTGTCTTCAGGGAATACCTCTATCTCATTAAGCTCGTCTTGAGATAGCGGCTCCACGGATCGGGCCAGCTCATAAAATTCGGGAAATGCAGATTCAGCTTCGGGCTTAAACATGACGATTTGCACTTCGAGGTCATCTAGAAATGGCTGTACCAAGTCCAATCGTGCTGGGTCAAGAAAGATTAATTTGCTGTCGCTGTCGCTGAGGCCGTATTTTAACTCAGTGCTCTTCCACCAGGAGTTCATGGGCACCGCAATTGCGCCCACCAGTGTGATCGCCATATACGCCATACACCATTCAGGAGAATTGCGCGCACAAATAGCCACACGATCACCCAGTTGAATCTTGTATTTCTCTTTGAGTATTCGGGCCATGCGTAATGCTAGGTCCAAGCTCTCGGCGAAACTGAAGCGCTCGTTCTGATAGACCAAAAAGGTCTGATCGCCAAATTCTAATCCCAGCTTATAGAGTTCGCCGAGGTTTGTTGGAACGTGGGCGAAAACACTTAATTCCTGACCATCGATGGTGACGGTTTTCGTTTCGAGTGCGGCGCCGGGACCCATGTGCGCGGCGGCAATGGTTTTCAGCTGACCTAGGTCATCGATTATTTGTTGGTCGGACAGTGCGTTGGCGTGAATTGTCACTCTTTGCGTATCTCCAGCGTCACTTTGCCCATGACTTTGCGTTCGGTGAATACATTAAACGCGTCTACAAAATCAGTCATTGCGAAAGATTCGGTGACGATGGGTTTTAATTTTCCTGCGTCGTACATATCTAGCAACTCGGCGAAGTTTTTCTCATATTCTGCAGGTTCTTCTTTTCGGAAGCGCCCGAGGAATACCCCTACCATGGATGATCCTTTGAGTAGGGCGAGATTAGCCTTGTACTCAGGAATGCGCCCGCTGGCGAATCCCACAACTAGGAGTCTTCCATTCCAGTTTATGCAGCGGCAGCTTTGGTCGAAGAGGTCGCCGCCTACTGGATCGTAGATTACGTCGGCACCAGTACCACCGGTGAGTTCTTTTACTCGCTCTTTGAGTTCACCATCGCCATAGTTGAGCAATGCATCAGGATTCAGTCGGTTGACGAAATCAAGTTTCTCGTCAGAGCTTGCAGCAGCAATCACTTTGGCGCCCATCAGCTTGCCTAGTTCAACCGCGGCTAGGCCGACACCGCCACTGGCACCGAGAACGAGTAGAGTTTCGCCAGCTTGCAACTGTGCGCGTTGCTTCAGGGCGTAATAGGATGTTGTGTAAATCATCGCGAAGCCGGCAGCTGTCTTGAAATCCATGCTGTCTGGAATCTTTCGTAGGCCATCGGCCTTGACGGCGACCTGTTCAGCTAATCCGCCTATACCCGGTGTGGCCATGACTCTATCGCCAACCGCGAAGTCTTGAATGCCCGCACCAACAGAGGTAATTATTCCGCCAACTTCTGAGCCAGGTGTGAATGGCATCGGAGGTTGGAATTGGTATTTACCTTGAATTTGCAATCCGTCTGGAAAATTCAGTGATGCAGAGTAAATCTGAACGACCGCCTCA
The DNA here is from genome assembly GCA_027592275.1 of Pseudomonadota bacterium. GTDB lineage: Bacteria > Pseudomonadota > Gammaproteobacteria > Pseudomonadales > Pseudohongiellaceae > UBA9145. Next base: position 39,406 of record JAQCKF010000013.1, on the reverse strand, counting down.
TTCTCTGCGGCGACTGGATCATCGATCTCCTCTAGGACAAGATTTTCAGGGGGACCATAGGTCTTACAAACTATCGCTTTCATGGGGTTACCTCGAATACAACGAACGCGGATTCAATCACGAATAGGTCTCTACTTCAATTGTTGGAGGTATTCCTGCAATTGCCTCTAGAGTTATTGGTGATTGTATTGTTGTGGCTGGCGCAAACGCGTATATTTATACCTAGATTTTTCTGTAGTGCGCCCCGCGATGAATGAACGTAAAAGACAGGCCTATTTAGCGGCCATGGATATTCAGACCTATTTCCCGCGGCAACAGTTGCCAGGCGCGAAAGCTTCGCCTGAATACGATTTTCCAGCTTTAAACACCGTCCTGTCTGAGCTTAATGAGCCAATTCAAGGGAAGACCGAGATTTCCGCGAAGAGCGCGAGAGAAGCCAGTGGGCTTGACGCGATAGAAGAACTGCGTTCGCGCTCACCTGCCCCTGGCAAAGCGACGGTAACGCCTATTCGACAATCGAGTAAGGTGCCAGAAAGTGAGAATGAATCTGCTACGGCGTTGGATCAAGAGAGCAGCCTAAGCTTTACGCTACGATACTACCGAATTAATGAAAGACTGGCGGTACTCGACGAGGTGCCTACCCAGGGCTCTGCGCAACTCAGCGAAGAATCGCTGACGTTGATGCAAGCAATTCTAAAGGCTTTAGGACAGGATGGCTTCGAGTCCAACCTAAAAGCAGAAGAGTTTTCCTGGCCCTTGCTTAGTGGATACTCCATGAAGAATACGCCGCGGGTAGAGGCGGCGAAAGCAATTTCAGGATTTCTGCAGATGCGAAAAGAGACAGATGGCTTCACTAACCTGCTGGTGTTTGCAGGGCAGATTGAAGATGTTCTACTACAGTTTGATGCGAACAAGAACGCGCGAGATTTTGAGAGCAGCAAAGGCTACTTCATTACGGTAACGCATAGTTTAGCCTCGATGCTGGCGGTATCCACCCTAAAGAGAGATGTATGGCAGCATTTGCAGGCACTGCGAAAGCGAATCGATAACTCTAGCTAGAACTAAACCTGCGCGCTAATGCCTAAAATTTATGCCTCCTGAAATTACTCCCAAAACGGATTTCTTTGCTCGAACAATGCGAACTAGCGATGTCGAGCTAGTTGCGCAGAATGAAGCGTCCGCCTATGACCATCCTTGGACTAAGCGCATCATTATCGATTGCCTTAGAGCGGGTTATCAATGTTGGGTCTTGGCCAATAAACAGCAGATCGTTGCTCATGCTGTCGTATCTGTAGCAATCGGTGAGTGTCATCTACTAACGTTGTGTGTACGCCCGGAATATCAGCGTAATGGCTACGGTAGAAAACTGTTTAAGTTGCTGCTTGATCGGGCTCACAAACAGGAGGCTGAAGTCTGTTTTCTTGAGGTTCGCCGCTCCAATGAGGGCGCGATCAATCTCTATCGTTCGATGGGTTTTGTACAGATTGGAGAACGCAAAAACTATTATCCCAGTAAAAGCGATAGGGAAGATGCGCTTATCATGTCACGGGGTTTGCCGCTGCCCTAATCTTAGGGAGCCTCTAATAACTGAGGGTCGGATTACTTATTCGGAGCTATTCATCTTACTCAGTAATTTCCTAAGCAAAGTGAATGCGGCAACTACACATAAAGCCGCGAGCATAATTCCGCCAAGAAGCAGAATGCTGCCCAGGAGCATATTGAGGATCTCCTGAATGGAGAGTTGTTGCCAGGTCGCAACCACCCATACACAGGCTAGACCACAGGCGATACCTACTAGCACGGCAGCGGTTTTCTTGCGTATTTTGAGTAGTGAAAAAATCAAAACTTTGGCCTGTTGGCATCGTCGTTATAACTGGCAGTGCAGTTGGGGTAGTCGCTGCAACCCCAGAATACACCATTTTTACCGCTGCGTTTAACCAGTAGGTTATTACATTTTTGACATTGATAGGCCGCCTCGGGCACGCCATCATGGTCTGGAAGAGTCACCTTACAACCCTTTGAGTATCCGCTGCAAAACCAATAGTCTCCTTTTTCCTTATCCGCCTTTACTAATTGGCGTGTGCACAGCGGGCAGCGGTAGTGCTCGTCCACATCTTCAGAAGGCTTGCCATCTACATCGTTGAGGGAGGCGCGGCAATCAGGAAACCCGCTGCAGCCCCAGAAAGGCCCCATCTTTCCCTGAATTCGTCGCAGTGGTTTCTTACATTTCGGGCAATAGTGCAGCCGCTTTTTATTGCTGGTGTTGTCGGTTTCAGAGTTAAGTTCGGGCATAGTTTTGGGTCAATCTTCGGAAATAGTCTAGTAGTGGCGGCTGTGAGAAATGCCATACACTCGAAGCCCCTAGGTTCTAACTATGGTAACAGAAGCAGCTAGACAAAACAGCGATTTACTATTTCTAGAGGAGGCGCTTATTGCTGCGTGAGTTCTTTTATCGCAGCAACTAGTGCCGCGTTTTCTGTGCCCGTGCCAATTGAAATTCGGAGCTTGTCACGTAGTCGATCTTGTTCGAAATAACGCACTAGAATATTGCGTTGTTTCAATTGCAGGTAGAGTTTTTCGGCGCCCACCGATTCTGGAACCTGACACAAGATGAAGTTGCTTTGGCTCGCTGGAACGGTAAGGCCAAGTGCGTGTAAATCTGCGCGCAGTTGCTCTCGACTTTGACGAATGCGTACACAGTTTTCTCGTGCATATTCGGATGAATCTAGTGCGGCGGTCGCGAGACTCTGGGCGATATGGTCGGTGTTATAGCTGTCACGCGTCTTAAACATCATCGGTTCGATCAGCGATTTCGCTGCAATACCATAGCCAAAGCGCAGGCCTGCAAGTGAGTATGCTTTGCTCAATGTTCTGAGTATCAGAATATTATCGTGGGAATTAATCAAGGATATTGAATCGTAGTTGAGTTCTGGATCGACAAAATCGACATAGGCCTCATCGATTAACAATAGCCCCGAAAAATTTTCGGCTATCTCGGCAAGATAGTCGGCACGCAGCAGGGCGCCGGTAGGTGCGTTTGGGTTAACCAAAATCAACAGCTTAGCCGCAGACTTATTCAATTGCTCTAGAAAATTCTCTGGCATGCTCCAGTCATCATTGAGCGAAATCTCTTCGAATCGACATCCCTGAATTTCAGCGAGAACCGGATATAAGGAATAGCTGGGTTTGCAGACAGCGATGGTATCTAGTTGTTCAACATAGGTAGTCAAAACGAGGCGTAATAATTCATCACCGCCGTTAGTGGGAATGATCTGCACGGCGGGGACATTGTGCAGCCGGCTTGCGGCTTCTCGAAACGAATCGGCCATCGGTGACGGATAGCGCCTGAGGGAGGCCACGTCGATCGATTTCAGGGCTTCAGCCACTTGGGGGCTAGGCGGGTAGGGGTTCTCATTGGTGTTGAGCTTAATAGTATTCGCTGCTCCGGTTTGTTCGCCCGGTGCATAGCCCTGCATTTTCTCAATATTTTTACGTTCGAAAGACATGCTGATTGATTCGCTAAGTAGTTCAATAGAGCTAGGGTATCTAGAGAGTCAGATGAGCGGATCGAGTCAATTCATCTGTAAACGGTAGGGAGAAAAGCTTATAGCTTAAATGGGTTTGAGTCTAGCGACCAGTGCCTAGTAAGCAGGCTCGCTGAGCCTCTACTGGTTAGGCAAATAGGTCTGCAATCTATTGCTCCAACCGGCTATCCAACGCTGTTCTGCGCGCTGAGTAGGAGCATTTGAAACGCGTCGCTCCAATACCCGAGTAGCAGCCGTTACAAAATCATCCAGATTTGCAGCGCTGCCCTGCAATTCCAGCAGAACCTGCAGCAGCCCCCAGCCTTCGCCTTGATAACGCTCGCTAGGTGCAATGCCTGTTCCCTTAAAATGCACATAGTCGATCAGGGCATACATGCCATAGGGTGGCTGTGAATTGGCGACCTCATAGAAACTGGTCTCTACAGAGCTTTGCTGAGACGGTTCTAAGCCGCGAAAGAGATCGGCTGTAGAGTCATGCAATCTTTCGACGATAAACAGCACTTGAAGCTCGGTGGTCGAGCCTAGGAAGTCGCGCAGCTGTTGCATTCTCTGACTGTCGATATCTGCTAGGAATTGCTCTCTGCTCTGCCATGGAGAGTCAGGACTTTCTAAGGCCTCCAACCAGTTTGGTAACTCATAGCCGTGCTTCTTGTAGAAGGCTAATAAGTTTGGAAAGGTTTCTTCGAAGCGCTCGTTTTGCTGCGCGGAATACCAGATAAAGTGACCTATGCCGAGTGAGGGAAAGTCCTCGCCTTCGTTCCAGCTGGTAAGACAGCTAAAGTTTCTATTGCACTCGTTCGCAAAAATTTGGTCGCCTAGCCAATCCATCTGTTGTGGATTGAACTGTGGTAATTGTCCCCAAGCCGCCGGAATTACTGCGGTGTGTAGCAGTAATAACAGCAAAAACCTATTGAAACTGATTGAAATAGCTGGCATTTTGGCCCGTTGTGACAATATTGAAGAAATATAGAGCATGATAGGCTTTGTTATCGGCCAAAACCTCAGAATATGGCAGAATTTTCGTCACATCTTGGTAGGTAAAGCACGTAGAATGGGCTTCGATTGGAGCCGAGGTCGAACAGGCCATTTCAAACATCTGACTATATAGATGCTGGAACTATTGAAAAAAATGACTGAGATAGCTAGCACAGATATAGAGATAGAAACGCCACCGCCACCGGTTGTGGAGAAGCAGGACGAATTTGTCGCTAACTTGTCCAAAATCTATCAACGCCTCAAATACAGCAAGAAACTAAAGACGGCCATGAAGGAAGTCGAGCAGGACCTGCTTGGGTTGCTTGACGTCAAACTGTTCACGGTTTATCAGAGTGTAGACAACGGCAAGGAAATTCTGGCCAGTTTCAAAGGTGGCGATCCAGACGACGATGATTCCATCGAGATCAGAGTGCCGTTCAGCCCAACATCGCTGGCCGGATATGTTGCGCTTAGCCAGAGAGCTCTTGTTATTAAAAATGTTTTAAACAGCGAAGAGCTGATAGACATCCATCCGCGACTGCAATTCGATAAGCGTTTCAGTGAAGCTAAAGGCTGGAATGTAAAATCCATGATCATTGTTCCCATCAAGGATGAAATCCTGTTGGGAGTCATGCAGTTGATTAATTTCGAGGGCGATCGGGAGTTCACGAAGACCGATTTGAAACATGCAATGATGGTTAGTCAGATGTTGGCTAAACAGTTTCGTTCTTCTCTGCAAAGTACACAGGGTCCTTACGACTATCTCGTGCAGAAAAGCAAAATTTCTGGTGTTGAACTCGCAGAAATGCAGAACAATGTTGCACTCTATGGCGGTTCAGTTACACGCAGTCTCATGGAAGAGTTCAATATTGAAGCCGATGACATCGGCAAGTCACTGGAACATTATTACCGCGTTCCTTATATGAGTATGACGCCGATCACGTACTACCCTTTGATCTGTTAGAAAATATCGGTGTGAGTTATCTTAAAAGTAATCTCTGGCTGCCGGTAGCAGGCAACAAGGAAGAAGCGGTCATCCTCATTGATGATCCATCTGACTATCAGCGAATTATGGAGATTCAGGGTGTTGTTAACGCTAGAAATTATGTCTTTCGTGTGGGCCTTCCTGAACATATTCACCAATTCTTGCGTGGCGATGCCGATGCCGATATGGAAGCCGGTTTCGATGATGTGTTCGATTCACTCGGAGGCGAGGGTGGCATCGAGGTCGATAGCGGTAGCGATGATGACGAAGACGAAGGACTAGCGGCGACATCCGGCATCATTCAGCTGGTTAATCGAATCATCACCGAATCGGAGAGATTGGGTGCCTCGGATATACATATCGAGCCCGGTAAAGACGATGCGCCTGGTGGTGTACGAATACGTGTCGATGGTATTTGCAGAGAGTTACTTAAGGTGCCCAAGGAACACTGCGCGGCAATGATTGCTCGTGTCAAAGTTATTTCCCGATTGAATATCACTGAGAAGCGCTTGCCTCAGGATGGCAAGTGTAAGCTGAAGGTTAGAGGCAAGCGTCTGGAGCTTCGCGTCGCCACCGTACCTACCGTACAAGGTGAAAGTGCCGTACTGCGCATTCTCGCTGCTGGTAGCGCGATGCCGTTGGATAAACTGAATCTAAGCCCTAGAAACTTGGAGAAAGTGATCAAGGCATCGGCTCACCCACATGGACTGTTCCTTGTTGTGGGACCAACCGGTTCCGGTAAGACTACTACCTTGCACGCCGTGCTCGGGTACATCAATAAGCCTGACAAAAAGATTTGGACGGCGGAAGATCCCGTAGAGATAACACAGCCAGGTCTGCAGCAGGTGCAGATGTTGCCGAAGATTGACTTTACCTTTGCAACGGCGATGCGAGCCTTTCTGCGTGCCGATCCTGACGTCATTCTAATTGGTGAGATGCGTGACCATGAGACCGCGAGTATCGGTGTCGAGGCGTCTCTAACGGGTCACTTGGTTTTATCTACCTTGCACACTAATTCCGCACCGGAAACAATAACTCGTCTACTTGATTTGGGCCTTGATCCGGTTAACTTCTCAGATGCGCTGCTAGGTGTATTAGCGCAGCGTTTGATGAGAACGCTCTGCGCTAAATGTAAGCAACCGTATAAGCCTGATCAGAAGGAACTCGATCACCTGGTCGATGCCTATGGCCGGGAGGCATTCAAAGATTTGCCTTATGACCTGAACAATATCGAATTGCAGGGCTCAGTAGGTTGCGATGACTGTGGCGGAACTGGCTATAAAGGCAGAACCGGCATTCACGAATTGCTAATGGGTACGAATGAGTTGCAGGCCATGATCTACAAGAAGGCGGAGCTGGACTTGATACGCGCACAGGCGCTCAAAGATGGCATGCAGACCATGAAGCAGGATGGAATCGAGAAAATATTCAGGGGCCTAAGTGACTACCAACAATTATTGCGCGTCGTTGCTCAGTAGTGCCGATCATAGAGTAGTTCAGCCCTAGTCCCGCAGGTTCCGAGTGGTCCTCTTTATCGATTGACGGAAATCCTCGCAAATCCCGCCGTATTTATGGGGTTATACACTGTTTTACTCCCTCAAAAAAGTTCGTTCTGTGTAATCTTGAACAAAGTGAGGAGTAGCGCACAACTAGTGTTTGAACCAGTTCATGTTCTGGGAGTTTACCCGCACTAAACCCTTCTGCTTGTTCTATATTGATTCTGAAGCCCACTGAAAGTGGTCAGTTTTAGAGGTGTATTTATGGAACGACAAAAGCAGTTAATTCAGCCGCTTGTATATTGTGTAGTAGTTTTCATTACCTTGGGGATAGCGATAGCGAATGAGATCCTCGCCCGTTTCGGGCTAGAAAGTAATTACATTATTGTATTCTCTATTGCATTTCTGGTGGCTGGGTTATTACTTAGCAGAAGCCTTGTTCTGCTGATGCTTGTGCTGGTGGGGGTATTTGCCTTCAATCTGCCGGATGCGACGCTAGTGCAGTATCACCTAGACCGCGATGCTCTACTGGCAATGGTTTGTGCGATGCTGTTAGTGCCTTCGGTTTACCAGCTCATTGTAAATTAGCATTGTAAGCTTGGTTGGCTGCCTAATAGATTAGAGCATCTGCTATAGCTTCAAGTCTGGTTACTTGCCATCGGCCTTCAGTGAATTGCATATCTATTTGCACGGCTGCGGGCGTGTTTCGAAAAATCAGTTTAAGCTCATAGCTTGCGAAATAATCGCTTTGACCGAAGCTTATAAGTGGAATCTCCGCATTCCCTCGGATACTCTCTAAGGATTCTAGAGGTCCAGTTTGACCTTTGATGCCATTCACATAGCTAACTAGCAGCTCCACTGGTGTTTCTGCCTGATAGTCAGGATGCGAATTTTCGATGAGTAGCCTGGGATAGTGTTCGGAAAATGATTCCTCAACAACCTGAACTGCCATTTCCTGGGCAGAGGCTTCGAGGCGATTGCTGCGAAATATTGCCCATGTGAATACGGCTATTACTACTAATAACGCGAGGCAAACTAAAGCTGTGATTTTACGTGAATCTTTCAACATTGCGGTGTGTGCGAATTCCAATAATTACCGGTAAGAACGAACGGTATTATAGGCAGAAAAACTTCAATAAAAACAGTGATAAAGGAATTCTTACATTCCGTAGATTGCGTTTGATGCGAGAATTTATGCACAAAAATGAAGCCCCTGTCATAAAACGCTAAGAATAAGCAGGTTTTATTTTAGATCGTCACTTCCAGAACTCGTAAGTCACTGAATAATAAGAATATAACCTATTGATTAAAATTTGATCAATCTGTGTCATAGAGGCGTATTTTAGAGGCTTGAAGCGATTCTTGAAGAATTACCCACTGACTTATCCACAGAATCTGTGGAAAAAAACTTATGGATGGATTAATGGAATTCCCTAGCATCCTCAATGGCTTAAGAAAGCTTGCTGGAGAGTGTGTTAGCAGTGTGCGCTAAGTGCACCAAAAAATAACTAGTCGTAAATTGCTCGATGTCAGAGCGATTAGGAGTTACTCACATTGAGATTTTGCCAACTAAAGGAATGTGCTATGTTTCCACTACCACTAGTTGTCCAGTATTTTACTATGATTGAATTAACTGCCGAAATCCCATTCCTGTGGCGCTTAGGCGCAGAGAGCAGCGAAGGCTATTGCTCTGTATCTATGATTGTTCCCTGTCCGCCCGAGACCGAGATCAAAGACCTCACCATCGAAACCAGTGTCTTGAGTCTTTCGTCTGACAGTATTCGTTCGGAAAAAGAAGAGACCCTAGAATGGAATCAAGAAGACATTAGCTTATTCTTGAAGCTCGTGAATCAAGAGCAGCTCGCGAATAAGCAGCGAATATCTGACACGGTCCGCATCGACTTAACTGATCCAGCGATTATCGACATCATTCATGTTGTGGCGGCGGCAGGGTTCGGCGTAGCGTTCACGTCTTACGGTTTATTGAAAGAGTTCAACGGATTGTATCCCGTTCACAGTTGCGAGATCGGTGCACTTGCCTCGTTGAATACGATCATTGGGTTCAGGCCCTGTATCGTTGTGGATATCGAAGATGATGATGTCGTCTGCGTCTTATTGGAAGACATCGATGTGCAGGCAACAGATGAGTATGATCGCCTAAGTCGACACGACCTGCTGCTAGCGAAGCGCGGGGATATCTTGCATCCCGAATTTGCCGAAACTAAGGCTAAGCCTGAAACTGCCGTGCTGCACTAGTATTTCTTGCGCCTGACGCTTCTGCCTACTTCGCACGCTGATTAAAGCGCTTACCAACAAGCGCAGCGGCAATGTTTGCTTTTTGAATATCGATGGCACCCCCGGCAATTCCCCATCCCCATGCATCTCGCAATTTCTGTTCTAGCGGGTATTCCTTCGAATAGCCGTAGCCTCCCATGAGTTGCATCGCCTTGCCGGTTACCTCGCGTGCTGTTTCATTGGCGAAACACTTGGCGACCGAACTCTCTGCGATGGAGGGCAGGCCCTTCTCTGCGTTCACGACAGCTCGATAGAGCAGTAGACGCGATGCCTCCAGTCTCATTTTCATCTCAGCGATCTGCAATTGCACTGCTTGAAATTCAATGAGTGATTTGCCGAACTGCTCCCTGTGCTGAACATATTCCAATACATAATCGAATGCGGATTGGGCTACGGCAAGTGACATCGTCGTATTCCCACAGCGCTCCAGATCGAAAGCATCCATTAATTTTCCGAAGCCGCCCGCTGGTACGAGAATATTCTCTGTTGGTACTGCAACGTTGTCGAAATACATGTCGGCGCTTGCAACACCGCGAAAGCCCATATGGTGATCACGTTTTCCGAAGCTAAAGCCGTTACTGCCTTTCTCAATAACAACAGCGCCAATTGCCTTCGCGCCGGCACTATCATCCATGCGGCAGTAGACAACATAGGCTTCCGAATGACCGGCTCCGGAGCACCAGCGTTTATTGCCATTGATTGTTACTTGATCGGTTCCAACTTGAGCGTTAGTCGTTAGATCAGTAAGTGCCGATCCGGCATTTGGCTCCGACATAGATACCGCGACCACGATCTCGCCTGAGCATACTCTGGGCAGAAATTTCTCCCTCAGTCGATCGCTACCGAAATGCGCTATCGCTAAGCTCGGGCCGAAACAGGACTCAAATATAGGGAAGGCTACAGCGATTGAAATTTTGGCAATCTCCTCCAAGACGATCACGGCATCGAGGTGGCTCATGCCGGCGCCGCCATACTTCTCGTCGAGGTTAACGCCGAGATATCCCAATTCGGCGTAGCGCTTACGTAGTTCGATTCCCGGCGGTTCGTCACTTTCTTCTATTTGTTTGGCGATAGCTGGGAGTTCCTGCTGTGCAAACTTGCGCACGGATTGCTGCAGGGCGACTTGTTGTTCGGATAGTGTGAAATCCATATCTGGTAGTCCTTGTGCTCTATTCTCATTGCTGTGGCGGGTATTGTAGAGTATCTGGCAGGCTACCCATAGACTAGAGCGGTAGAGCGGTTTCCCTACCCTTGCTCCGAGCTGTTATAATCGCGCCCGATTTCACTCGGCATGCACTAGGCATGCGAGTGAGCATAGATCCTACTAATTCTGCAATCTGAGCCCCAGATCATGCAATCGCATGATCTGGGGTCAAAAAACGGCAATCATCAGCATGGGTATTGAATCATTAATCGACGAAATAGGGCGCCGCCGCGTGTTGGCGATCATTTCACACCCGGATGCTGGCAAGACCACCATCACTGAGAAATTGCTGCTTTACGGGAATCTGATTCAGGTCGCAGGTACGGTTAAGAGCAAGAAGTCGGATCGCCATGCGACATCTGACTGGATGGCAATGGAGCAACAGAGGGGCATCTCGGTGACCTCCTCGGTGATGCAGTTCCCCTACAAGGGTCGAATGGTGAATCTGCTCGATACGCCTGGACACGAAGATTTTTCCGAGGACACCTATCGCGTACTAACGGCTGTGGATTCCGCGTTGATGATCGTCGATGGAGCGAAGGGCGTAGAAGAGAGAACTATCAAACTGATGGATGTCTGTCGTTTGCGCGACACTCCGATCTTCACCTTCGTTAACAAGCTTGATCGAGATATCCGTGACCCTATTGAAGTGCTAGATGAGATAGAGGCCGTTCTCAATATCAAATGCGCGCCGATCAATTGGCCGCTGGGCATGGGTAAAGAATTCAAGGGTGTCTATAACCTGTATGAAGACAAAGTTCATGTCTATCAGCACGGCCAAGGGAGCCAGATTCATGACGAGGTGATAATCGACGGGCTGGAAAGTCCTGAGACAGCAGAACTGCTGGGAAGCTATACCCAGGACTTTATCGATGAGATTGAGCTGGTGCGCGGTGCCAGCCACCAATTCGATAGAGACGCTTACTTAAAGGGGACCATGACCCCCGTCTTCTTTGGTACAGCTTTAGGGAACTTCGGTGTTAAGAAAATGCTCGAAGATTTCGTAGAGTGGGCGCCCCAGCCGAAAAGTCGAGAAACAGAAACTCGTGTCGTAGAAGCGAAAGAAAAAGAATTCAGTGGTTTCGTCTTCAAGATTCAGGCGAACATGGATCCTAAGCATCGTGATCGAATAGCGTTTATGAGGATCTGTTCAGGTCAGTATACGAAGGGTATGAAGATGCGTCACACGCGCATCGGTAAGGATATCAAAGTAGTGGACGCGGTAACTTTTCTCGCGGGTGATCGAGAGCAGGCTGAATCGGCTGTGTCTGGCGACATCATCGGCTTGCATAATCACGGCACAATTCAGATAGGCGATACCTTTACCACAGGAGAGGATTTGAAGTTTCGAGGTATCCCTCACTTCGCCCCGGAGCTGTTTAGACGTATTCGACTGCAAGATCCACTCAAGCTGAAGGCGTTGCAGAAGGGACTGACGCAGCTATCCGAAGAAGGCTCTACGCAGTTGTTCATGCCTCTTCGCAACAACGACCTGATTGTCGGGGCCGTGGGTGTGCTGCAATTTGAAGTTGTGGCCTTTCGCTTGAAAGACGAATACAAGGTTGATGCCATCTATGAGCCGGTTACGGTCTACGTGGCGAGATGGGTGGATTCCAAGAACAAGGCTAAGCTAGAAGAATTTCGCAAGAAGGCGCATGAGAACTTGTCCATCGATGGTGGCGGCTATCTCACCTATCTCGCACCTACTCGCGTTAACTTAAGTTTGATGGAAGAGCGCTGGCCAGACATTGAATTTCGCGCGACTAGAGAACACTGATGGAGTTTTTCTAGTCAGTCTCTCAAATTCAGTTAGTAAGCCCTAGTCGATAAATAAGTGTTACTAAGCAAGCCCAAAATCTATGTCTACTTGCCACATGCAGTTCGAGATCAAAGCAACCGACGGGAAAGCCCGTACCGGTGCTATGCAGTTCCCCCGGGGCGAAGTCGTTACGCCTGCGTTCATGCCAGTAGGTACCTATGGCAGTGTAAAGGGTTTGAACCCGCAGCAGATTCGCGATACCGGTGCCGACATCATCCTCGGCAATACCTTTCATCTGATGCTTAGGCCCGGCACGGCAGTCATCATGAATCATGGCGATCTACATGACTTCACTGGGTGGGAGCGGCCGATGTTGACCGACTCGGGTGGATTCCAAGTATTTAGTCTCGGCGAGATGCGCAAGATTACAGAGCAGGGGGTTAAGTTCAAGTCTCCTATCGATGGTGCTGAAATTTTTCTTGGCCCAGAAAACGCCATCGAAATTCAGCACCAACTGGGGTCCGATATCATCATGGTATTTGATGAGTGCACTCCCTACCCAGCAACCGAAACAGAGGCTAGAGATTCAATGCAGCTTTCTCTGCGTTGGGCCCAGCGCTGCGTGCAAGCTCATGGTGAGAACAAAGCAGCACTGTTTGGTATCGTGCAGGGAGGCATGTTCGAGGGACTGCGAGAGGAATCGTTGGCAGGCCTGCTTGAGCTAGGCTTCGATGGCTATGCGCTAGGTGGGCTTTCCGTGGGCGAACCCAAAGAAGAGATGAAGTCGGTTGTTGAGTTCTGTGGCGAGAGATTGCCAGCAGACAAGCCGCGTTATCTAATGGGAGTCGGCACGCCAGCTGATATCGTGCATGCAGTCAGTCAGGGTATCGATATGTTTGACTGTGTTATGCCGACAAGGAATGCCCGAAACGGGCATCTGTTTACCTCTGCTGGTCTGTTGAGGCTGCGCAATAGTCGCTTTCGCAATGATACTGGTCCGCTGGATGAAGAGTGCGGTTGCTATACTTGCCAAAATTTCAGTCGCGCCTATCTGCACCACCTCGATAAATGCCGTGAAATGCTGGGTGCGCAGCTGAATACAATTCACAATTTGCACTATTATCAGACGCTGATGGCGAGTTTGCGCGAGGCTATAGAACAGGGTAAATTGAGCGCTTTTGTTAGCGAGTTTCAAGAAGATCAGCAAAAATTGTCCTGAGAATTTCCTTAATCTGCGCGCTAGGCACTTGAAAATAAAGTAATAATCCCAATTTAGAATAGATGCGTTACAGCGGTAGGCCTCGGGCTTTTGCAGTCACTGTATTTGAAAAGAATAAACAGCGTTCGCAGGCGAGCTAAAGCGAACGCAATAATCGATATAAGAAGTGCATTAAAGCCGGTACAATCCCCGGTCTTTTCTGCTTGAGCGGACACCTAACTCCCTGAGAGAGTCATTTATGAATTTAATCTTCCCCACAGCCTATGCCCAAGAAGCCGCAGGGCAACCTTCGATGACTTATAACCTGATTCTATTCGGTGGCATGTTCGTACTGTTCTATCTGATCTTGTGGCGTCCTCAGTCCAAACGCGCCAAAGAACATAAAGAGCTTATTACCAGCGTCTCTAAAGGCGATGAGATAATGACATCCGGTGGGCTCATGGGCAAAGTTGCCAATGTAACTGAAGACTATATCGCCGTTGAAGTAGCGGAAAATGTAGTCCTCAAATTGCAAAAGTCTTCAGTCGCCGCGGTTCTGCCTAAGGGCACAATTAGTCAGATCTAGTAGCGTCGACAGAGTTGCACAGGGATGTGCAACCATTGCCCGTTAAGGGCAATGCGAGTGAGCCAAAAGCAAGTAAAATGACATTTTTACGCTAGCTTTTGGCGCACGACAGTCTGAAAAAGTCATGGATGACTTTTTCAGTATCGAACAAATAGTCGCACGCGTTTATTCATCGACGATAAAAAGCTAGCTGGCAGCACACTATGTTAAACAAGTACCCGGCCTGGAAAAACATTCTCATTCTTATAGTGGTCATCTTGGGATTTCTGTATTCCTTGCCAAACCTCTATCCTGACGATCCCGCCTTGCAAATTTCCCATGAACTCACCGAGTTGAGCCAGGGAGATATGCCCGTCATTACGTCAGCACTAGAAGCGGCGGAGGTCTATTTCTTCGGTGAGGAAATTGATACCGAGAGCATTCGTATTCGCCTGAATAATCTCGATGATCAGCTACGCGCAAAGACGGCTATAGAAGACGCCTTGGGTGAGAGCTATATCGTTGCTCTGAATCTCGCTCCCACTACTCCAGGCTGGTTACAGTCCATAGGCGCAGGCAAGATGAATCTTGGTTTGGACTTGCAGGGTGGAGTGCACTTTCTGATGGAAGTGGACATGGACGCGGCGATAATACGTCGCATGGAAGACAACCTAAGCAATGTAAGAACCATATTAAGAGAGCAAAGAATTCGCAGTCGTGGCTTGAATTTGATTTCGAACTCACATCTAGAAGTGCGTTTCGCAAATGCGGAAGATCGTAGCCAAGCCAGATCGGAACTGGTAACTAACTTTCCAGATTTACAAATGCAGAATCGCGAAGCTGAAGGCGTGTTTATTCTCGATATGCGGATGACACCAGCGACCGCGCTGCAGATTCAAACTGATACCTTGCAAGCTAATAGAACTACATTGTTGAATCGTGTCGACACACTCGGTGTGTCGGAGCCAACTGTACAGCAGCAAGGCTCTGATCGAATTGTGGTCGAGCTGCCGGGCATGCAAGACCCTGCGCAAGCCATTCGAATTCTGCAGCGTATCGCCACATTGGAAATTCATCTCGAGTCTGAATTAGGAGCGTCTAGCCTCAGCTACGAGACCTATGACTACGAAGGTATCCCCGTCAATGTCGACAACAATGTAGTCCTGCAGGGTGACCGTATAAGCAATGCGGTTTATCAGCTCGATCAGAACAGCCAGCCTTCGGTAGTCTTGAGTCTCGATGCGCAAGGTGGCAATCAGATGAACCGTGCGACTCGCGACAATGTGGGCCGGCGCATGGATATACTCTTAATCGAGACTAAATCGCGCACCATCACAAGCATCAATGAAGACGGCGAAGAAATCGAAGATATTGAGTTCTATGAAGAGAAAGAACTCATCATGCACGCAACTATTCAACAGGCTTTGGGCCGCCAATTTAGCATCACCGGGCTGACCCCGCGCGAGGCGAGCGACTTGGCTCCGCTTATTCGTTCGGGATCGTTAGCTGCCCCTATGACGATTGTTGAGCAATCAGTTATCGGGCCGTCAATGGGACAGGAAAATCTTGATCAGGGCTTGTTGGGCGTGCAGGTCGCGGCCGGGCTCGTCGTTCTCTTCATGTTCTTCTATTATCGTACATTCGGAATGGCGGCGAACGCGGCGCTCATCATGAATATTCTGATGATCGTAGCGGTGATGTCTTCGATAATTCCAGCAACACTGACGCTGCCAGGTATCGTTGGTATCGTTCTTACGGTGGGCATGGCGGTTGATGCGAATGTGCTCATCTTCACGAGAATTCGTGAGGAGTTGAGTGAAGGCGCGCCAGCACAAAAGGCCATCGACGCGGGATACAACCGTGCATTCTCGACTATTATCGATGCTAACCTGACTACTTTCTTGGTTGCTGCGGTGCTCTACACGATTGGCACCGGTCCAGTGCGCGGCTTCGCAATCACTCTGATGATCGGAATTATCACGTCCATGTTTACTGCCATCGTCGGCACACGGGCAATTGTGAATTTGATCTATGGCGGCAAGTCTGGGAAGACTCTCTCCATCGGTAGTTACAGGATGATGGCCAAGCAAGACGACCTGAACATAGCGGCGGGAAAATAGATAAATATGTTACTAACTGAAAAACAAATCGACTTCATGGGTGTGCGCAAGATTGCGGGCATAGGATCTATTATTCTGGTAATTGTTTCTATCCTATCGCTGGCGTTCAACTCATTGGAGTTTGGCCTGGATTTTACCTCCGGTACATCGGTGCGCTTGAGCTACTCAGAAGCAGTCGTCGTCCAAGATGTTAATCAGACGCTGCGTGATAATGGTTATGAAGACGCGGTAGTCGTAACTTTCGGTTCCGATCGCGATATTCGAATTCTTCTGCCAGTGGATGAAACTGTTGCAGTAGGCGAACAGGCTGCGCAGGCAGTCATCGTTGGAGAGTCTATTGCCGAGCTGCTACAGAGCAGTAGTGGAAGTGAGATATCCCTGTTAGGTTCCGACTACGTTAGCGCGAAAGTTGGCGGAGAACTGGTTGAATCGGGGGGCATCGGCATGCTGGTGGCCCTCGCCATTATCATGGTGTACATCGCCATGCGCTTCCAGTTTAAGTTCTCGGTGGGTGCTGTGGTGGCACTTGCACACGATCTTATTATTACTCTCGGTATATTTTCTCTGTTTCGAATCGAATTCAATCTGAATACATTGGCTGCTCTGTTGGCAATCATTGGTTATTCATTGAATGATACTATCGTGGTATCCGACCGTATTCGCGAGAATTTTCGTCGCCTGCGCACCGGCACGCCGCTTGAGATGGTCAATATTTCTCTCAATCAAACACTATCACGCACCTTGATTACTTCATTGACAACACTATTGGTGCTCTTCTCAATTCTTTTCATCGGCGGCGAATCTACTCAGGGATTTGCAGTGGCGCTTATCATCGGTGTGGTGATTGGGACCTATTCTTCAATCTATATCGCCTCGAATGTCATTTTGTACATGAACGTGACCCGCGAAGATTTGATGTTGCCTGTAAAGGAAGGCGCCGAATTGGACGATATTCCCTAGTGTGGGTTTGTAACATGCAGGCATTTGCCCGAGGCGGGCTAGTTCTGCGATAAATAGCACTTGGCGATCACTCGCATAATTGCTATGTTTTAGCCCGTCAAAATCTAATGTTCATGTAGGACGTTTATAGAGGGCGGTTCAGATTGATTCACTCGCGGCAACAACCCCAGCGCACTGCGCAGGCTCTCTTAAGTTGGCGTCTAGCACTTTCAGTGCTGATGCTGCAATTCTTGCTCTTTGCGCCCATTGAATCGCTTGCTCAAGACCCTGCCTTATTCCCTAGACCTGCTGAATTAGAGCCTGCCATAAGCTTTTGGGTTCGTGTGTATACCGAAGTCGACACTCAGAGTGGCTTTCTTCACGACTCACAGCATCTAGATGTTATCTATACTGATATGCGCTTGAATCGCCGCGCGATTGAGGCTAGGCGTAGCCAAATTCAGGAAGACTTGCGAGTGCTTGCCACTGGAGAACGTGGTCAGCTTACAGCTTCGCAGAGTGAGATACTTGCACTGTGGCCAATTGACGTGAGTAACCAGACTCTGCGCGCGGCTGCATCCAACGTTCGCTGGCAGTTGGGTCAGTCAGATAGATTCCTAGGTGGATTGCAAAGATCAGGTGCCTACCGTCAACACATAAACAACGTGATACGAGAAAAAGGTCTTCCAGCGGAGCTCGGAGTGCTTCCTCATGTTGAGTCGTCATTCAATCCGGGTGCTTTTTCTAGCGCATCGGCTGCAGGTATGTGGCAATTCACTCGTGCCACCGGTCAACGCTTCATGCGCATCGATCACATAGTCGATGAGAGAATGGATCCCTATACAGCTACCAGCGCTGCGATGAGCCTGCTTGAGTACAACTACAGCGTGCTAGGCACTTGGCCTTTGGCGCTAACTGCCTATAACCACGGAGCCGGCGGAATCGCCAGAGCCGTAAGGGAAACGGAAACTACTGATATTGAAAAGATCGTCGCAAATTATAAGGGTCGATCATTTGGATTCGCATCGCGAAATTTCTACGCACAATTTCTCGCTGTCAATGAGGTAGAAAGAAATGCCGCGGAACACTTCGGCGTTGTGCATTTTAATCCCGCGCCAAATTTTAGAGAGATCGAGACAGATGCCTTCATCGATGCTGAAGTGTTTGCGAGCTCTGTTGGTATAAGCTTGGAGCAATTGCGCGCTGACAATCGAGCGCTTCGTCCTGTCGTGTGGGAGGGCAATAAAAGAATCCCGGCAGGTTTCAAAATCAAGATACGCGAAGAGGTTGCTCCCTCGGGGGATATCTTGGCGATGGTGCTTGCTGATTTCAAATTCGCAGTACAAACTCCCGATATAGCCTATGTGGTTGAGCGTGGCGACAGCCTATCGGTGATCGCTAGACGCTTTAATACGTCAGTGACAAGGCTTGCCTCTTTGAATCAACTGCTGAGCCATAACAGGATCCAAATCGGCCAGCAGCTGTTGCTTCCTCAGGATAATAGCCAATCTACTGCGGTTGCAGCTGTTGTATCCCAAGACGGATCGTACACAGTTCGCAGGGGCGATACCGTATCACTAATCGCTGCACGCTACGGCGTAACTGAGCGGGCGCTTTTGAGTGTGAATGGGATACAAGACCCACACAGAATCTATCCAGGACAGCAGCTCACAATGCCTGGTCAGGGCGACGCCGGGATTCAACTAGCAGGGATAAACGCTACTAATACGCCAACGCCAACGCCGACTGCACAGACTCAACTGGCAGAAGAGGTCCTGGCACGTGTAGAGCCGGTGGGAGACATGCCAGTAGCCCCTCCAGTAGAAGTAGAGCAGCTCACCTTAGTGCGCCTGCCTCCTGCCGCCGTCTTGCCTGACAATCAGCAATTGGATACCCCAGTTTCCGATGAAGAGAGTACGGCTGAGGCATTGGACCCTGTGATAGATATTAGTGAGAGCAATGAACAGCTCGTCGAAAATTTGTCTGCTGACCCTTCAGATTACACCGTAGCGAGTAACAATACTGTTGAAGTGCAGGCATCAGAAACACTAGGGCACTTCGCCGAGTGGTTGAGTATTCGTGCTTGGGATGTGCGCAGGTTAAACAATATGGCATTTAGCGACCCAGTTATTGTGGGGAAGCGTCTGACTCTGGATTTCTCGAGTGTGAATATTGCGGAGTTCGAACTTAAGCGTCGAGAATTTCATTCGACTTTGCAGCAAGAATTTTTTAGCAATTACCGCATTCAGGGTGTCGAGCAATATGAGATCAAGCGAAACGATAATGTCGGCGTCATAGCGAGGAATCGCTATTCCACTCCTATCTGGTTAGTGCGCCAGTACAATCCCGAGCTGGATTTCAATCGGATACAAATCGGCCAAAAAATCGTCTTCCCACTCGTTGAGCAGGCAGAATAGTCGCGCTACTTCTTCGCTGCTCGAAAAAGCCTTTGTAAAAGCTCCGCATATTTGGGTCGAAGTGCCTTCTGAGAAAAGCCATCTAGAGTGACCGTTGGCAGAGCAATATTATTTGCTAGCATTGTTTGCCAGTTCTCAAGTCGCTTGAGAATTCCCGCGCAATTCGCTTCGTCCTCGCTACTTTCATTGATGCCTTTATTGAAAGTATAGAGAAATTCATTGTCGATGTATTCGGGATAGACCAGTGCGTCGGGCACAAGCGGCGTGCAGCCTAGCGTGCAGGCTTCCTGTATGGCGAGACCCTGGAAATCATGCAGTGCGGTGGAGAGCACGACGTCACAGCGCTTAAGCAGATCTATATAGTTCTCACGCATCTCGACAAAGCCGAAGCTACCCTGATCGATCTTAAGGTCCGCAGCATGCTGCTCTAGTAGTGGCGCAATCTTCTCAAACTCCGCAGGGGACGATCTGAATTGTTGTCCAACTACATGGAGCCTGATTGGCAATCGCTGTGTACGGATCGCCTGCGCTAGACACAGTAAAAGTTTCGGTCCCTTGTCATACTCCCAACGATGATTCCAGACTACGTCGAGAATTTGCTTAGGGCTTTCTAGCATTGCAGGCGTTGCGGGCTCGAATGGAAATTCTTCCAACGGAACCGGGATGACTTCGCTTTTCTCAATTCTCTCAAGTAGTTCCGGAGAAAGCTGGTCTGGTAATTTTTTCAGTAATTCCTTGGTCCCTTGCAAGAAAGTGGATCGGTTGTAATTGCTGTTGAAGGCGATGGCATCCGCACATAGGGCCGAATAGAGCGGGACTAACTGTGGTTCTACGTTGTTGCTTCTTTGCTTGCTGCCTAAAGGATAGACGAACTGATTCTCATGGAAATAGAGCAGAGTGGGTAACTGTGCGATGCGGGGTATGAACCCGCGAAGACTTGCCAGATCAACCATCGAGGTAGCAATGAGCAAATCGTAGTCTTGATTGAGTAGGTCTTTTTCGTTTAAAGCCCATTGCAAGCTATTGCCTCTTATCCGCCAGTTGAAATGACGCGGTGGCAGTACGAGTTGAGTCCAAGTGTGCTCGGGAAACATTTCGAGAAGTCTGCTGCGCCACATTTTGTGACTCATGGCGTCGTAAGCAGAGAGCAGTAAAATTCGATAATTCATTGATGGTTCTTTCATTGCAAATCATTACCGGAATAATGCTGGCATAATTTAGGGTATTAGCTTAGCGTGCGTGATCAAATAAGTCAGCAGCGACGCTGAAGCCATTTACCAATCAGTCACGGATAGTGAATTCGGGGGGAACAATGACAATTAAATTGCATGGTATGACCTATAGCAACTATTACAATATGGTTAAGGCCATCATGATAGAAAAGGGAATGGATTTCGAGGAAGTTCATGTGTTGCCAAATCAAGAGTCGGAGTTCTTGCTCAAGAGCCCGATGGGTAAAGTGCCCTGCTTGGAGACCGAGGACGGCTTCCTAAGTGAAACCGGCGTCATGATCGACTATATCGATAGCCTGAAAATTGGCCCCTCACTGTATCCAGAGCAGCTCTTTGCCCAAGCAAAGGTCAAGGAGTTGATAAGGCATCTTGAACTCTATATCGAATTGCCAGCGCGACGCTTGTATGGCGATGTGTTCTTCGGCAATCCGGCTATGGATGAGCTGAAAGGACAGGTTAAGCTGCAGTTGGAAAAAGGATTTGCTTCGCTGCAACACTTGGCGAGTTTTGACCCCTACTTGGCGGGAAAAGAGCTGAGTTACGCGGATTTTTACTACAGATTTAGCGTAGGCCTAGCAACCATAGTGTGTAAGAAGGCACTAAATTGGAATGCGTTGAGTGAGCTGCCAAATATTAAGGGGCTATTGGATCTGATGGATGAGCGTGAATCTATTCAGAAGATTCAGGCAGATCAGGCGCGAGACGCCTGATCTGCCTGAATAGATATTAGCTCTAGCGATGTGGCGTTCTTTCGAGAATGCCTGCATTACTACTCATATCGAGAATGGTCTCGATATTTGCTTCGATATCCTCAACGGATGCGCCTAGACCAAGGTCAACGCCAACATTTTCTCTGACGTCAGCAGAGTAGTAGCGTCCGCCAGCAGCCTGAATGATGCGGCCATTGGGAGCCTTCTCCGAGCAGAGATAAACCACGGCTGGTGTAACGAGTTCAGGAGCTAATTTCTCGGCGCTGTCCTCAAAGCCTGGCAGTTCGACTGTCATTCTCGTCGCGGCGATGGGGGCTATTGCATTAGTGAAGACGTTGTACTTGGCACCTTCGAAACGCAGCGTATTCATAAATCCAACTAAACCTAACTTTGCAGCACCGTAGTTGGCCTGACCGAAATTTCCAAACAGACCTGAAGTGGACGTAGTCATAATGATGCGACCGTACTTCTGCTCGACCATGATGGGCCAAACACACTTCGTTGCATTGAGACTACCGGTAAGATGAACATCAATAACAGCATGCCAGTTCTCTAGTTCTAGCTTTGAGAAGGTCTTATCTCTTAGGATGCCGGCATTGTTAACCAAAATATCGATGCGGCCCCATTTTGCTACGGTTTCATCAACCATCGCCTGAACTGCTTCGAAATCGGTAACCGATGCATCGTTCGACATTGCTGTGCCGCCGTTATCGCGAATTTCCTGTGCTACCTGCTCTGCAGCTGAGGCTGAGCCTCCGCTGCCGTCTACCGAACCGCCCAGATCATTGACTACTACCTTCGCGCCGCGTCGACCTAGCTCTAAGGCGTGCTGCTTGCCCAATCCGCCACCAGCTCCTGTGACTATCGCGACTTGACCTTCGAAATTGATTTTCATACTGCTTCTCCTGCTATTGCTGAATCGAGTATGCCTGCCCATTTCTCATAGGTTCCATCAGCAGGCTCTTTCAAATGTGGGCAGGATTCTATGCTGATGGTGCGTCTGCTGCAATGCGTGTGATGCCGTATGTTGTAAAAAGCTGGAAGTAATACGCTGGCGTCATTGCTATAATAGCCCTCTCGGTTAGTCTGTTTGGGACAGCCTTTTTCTCAGAGAAACAAGGTGGGCAGAAGGACAATGACAGATATCAAACCGGTACCGGCGGCAACCGTGGTAGTTATTCGAGAGACGGCTGACAAGACGGATCTTGAGATATTGTTACTTAGGCGAAATTCCAAGCTAGTCTTTCACGGAGGCCACTGGGTATTCCCAGGGGGCCGCGTCGATGCGGCAGACTTCGCGCTAGACGACGATGGATTGGAGTATAAGGCCGCGCTACGCGCTGCAGTGCGGGAGACGAAAGAGGAGGCAGGCATCGATATCGATATCGATGACTTGGTTCATACTGCCCACTGGACTACCCCTCCAAAGCTGCCTAGGCGTTTCTGCACCTGGTTCTTCCTATGCCCGCTTAAAGAGCCGGTTACAGTGATGGTAGACAATGATGAAATTCTGGAGCATCGCTGGATTACGCCACGTGATGCCCTGGCCGATGCGGCGGATGACAAATGGGTCTTACCGAGGCCAACGATGGTGACGCTGCGGGATATCGAGATGCACCGCAACCTAGAAGAACTGCTTGAAGATGCCAATCAACGAGATATTCGTGTTTTTCCTAAGGATTCAACCTATTACCGTCCGCAGGAAATGGGCTGCTAAGCTCCCGTTACGTACTCTAATCCGCCCTCATCTCGGGCAATATCTGGCCCAAAATCGGGCAATTTCCGGCTGCATTCGGCCAATCCTCAGACTAGCTGATTTTGCTGCTCCTTTGGCGGTAATCC
The DNA here is from genome assembly GCA_027592275.1 of Pseudomonadota bacterium. Taxonomy (GTDB): domain Bacteria; phylum Pseudomonadota; class Gammaproteobacteria; order Pseudomonadales; family Pseudohongiellaceae; genus UBA9145. Next base: position 16,124 of record JAQCKF010000013.1, on the reverse strand, counting down.
CACCTATAAGCCCTTGCAATTCCGGGCGGGTTAATGGGATAGTTAAACCGTACGAATGAAACAATCTGTCAGTGTTCGCGGTCAGTAATACTGTGGCTTCTAGCCTTTTTCCGCGCCAAATTTCAATGACTGAGTCGCTTTCGGACGTCGCCTAGCGAGGAGCAACACGTTCTATATAAGTTTTCCTATTCACTGTAGCCAGAAGAGCCTTTATGTCGTCTCCCACATTCAATAGTCTTCGCGAAACCCTGAAGAACCTTCGTCGTCGTCGCAATAACCTGTTCATTCTGAAGCAGGTGAGCTATTTCGTTATCGCCTTTTCCGTCTTAATTTTATCGCTCAGCGCGGCGACCCTCTGGTTAGAACCCGACAAGACCGGCACCACTATCTTATTTGCAGTGTCAGTGCTGAGTATTGGTTTGCTAGTCGGGCGCTTGATTCAGGTTTTGGGGAGACAGACAACCGATGACCGCAAGCTCGCACATTATGTAGAAGATCATATTCCGGATTTAGAGCAGCGCCTGCTAACCTCGCTGGAGTTTACCGAAGAGGATTTAGCGAACGGCAAGCGCGGTGTTTCTCAGCAGTTCATTCAACAGCTTTGGTTGGATGCTCAAGAACACGTGCAGATTCAACAGCAACAGGTTGAGACAGTTGTACCTTCTAGAACTTCCTACCTTTCTCTTGCATCGGCGGCCGGCGTTGCCTTCGTAGTGATGGGAATGTTCCTTAGCTCCGACGTCCTATTCAATGCGGCAAGTCGACTGGCATGGCCATTCGCGATCAGCGAGCCGGTAGTGGTCGTTGAGGTGCTGCCAGATATTGAAATCAGTGTTGAGCCGGGTGATCTGGAGATGCAACGCGGTGATAGCGTGACGATCATAGCTCGCGTTAGAAACGCTATACCCGGCACGATTAACCTGCGCCTTCAAGATGATAATGTGAATTGGCGCGACGCCACAATGAATCGCGATGGCAGTGGCAGCGACAGCGCAACTTATAGCTACTTCATTCCTTCTCTGGCAGAAGACACCACTTACTATGTCACCTTTGATGAGCGCGGCGAGCAGAGCTCAACGCAATATCAGATAGACCTGTTCGATCTGCCGCAAATCGAGCGAATCGATTTAGTCATGGACTATCCCGAATACACGGAAATTGAGGACATCACGGAAGAAGACAGTGGCGATTTAGTAGTACCCGAAGGAACGGAAGTCGAACTGCTAGTAACCTTCAATAAGAATATTAGGGAGGCGATCGTCCAGTTCGACGAGAGTTATAGCCAGGATGAAGATGAAGTCAATCCACTGCCTGCCTATGAAGACATTAGTCTAGTGATGAATGGCAATATTGGCCGCGCAAAATTTACTGTGAATCAAGATGGTGTGTACCGTATTTCCGCGACTGATTTTTCTGATTTGCAAAGTAAGAATCCGCTCGACTATTTCATTCGCTCTATCGAAGACATGCCTCCCGAATTGGCACTGAAGAGACCGGGCCAAGATCAAGATGTTATGCCTTTGGAGGAAGTTGTACTCGAGATTGACGCTAGCGATGACTATGGCCTGAGTAAATTCACCTTGAATTACAGTGTTGTAGGCGCGGACGAAGTACAAGTTGATTTTCTACCCGAACAGAATCTGCGCGAAGTGTCTGGCGACGAGCTTATCTATTTGGAAGACCTTGATGTAGAGCCCGGCGACTTCGTCAGCTATTTCCTCACTCTCGCTGACAACAACGGTCTTGCGGGACCGGCTGAAGTTATATCCGATATTTACTTTCTGCAGGTTATTCCCACCGATCAGGAATTCCGCCAGTCCGGCGGTGGTGGCGGTGGCGGTGGTGGCGGTGGCGGTGGAGAAAGCGCCGATAGCAGCGCGCTGGTGCAGATACAGAAAGACATCATCGCGGCGACATGGAAGCTAAAGAACAGACAAGCGAAGGTATCACCGGAAGAATTCGCATCCGATGCTGAGATTATTTCAGAGTCTCAACTCGAGGCGACTGAGCGGACGCGTCGATCTATTGACCGTCTTGCCGAGCGTGTCAGTTTCTCCGATGCGAGCTACGATGCCGCTGTAGAAAACCTTTCACTGGCCATAGATCAAATGAACCAGGCGGCGGACGAGCTTGGTAAGGAGCAGATCAACAGTGCCCTGAAACCCGAGCAGCTAGCACTTCAATATGTATTGAAGGCTGAGGCGAATATCAATCGCACCAATATCTCCATGGAGCAAGGCGGTGGTGGTGGCGGCGGTGGTGGTGCGCAACAGGAGCGTGAAGATCTTCGCGAGCTGTTCGAGATGGAGATGGGGCAGCTTGAAAATCGCTACGAGACACCAAATAGTGCCGGCGGGGGTGGCGGCTCGCAGCAGGAAACCGAAGAAGCGAACAAGCTGGAAGAATTAGCGCGCAGACAAGAAGGTCTGACTCGTGCGCAGCGTAATCTAGCCAGACGCGAAGAACAAATGACACAGGAGCAGAAGCGACGCGAGTTAGAGCGCCTAATGCGTCAGCAAGAGCAGCTCAGCCGTGAGGTGGAGCAGTTAGCTCAGCAGTTGAATCGCGGTCAACAAGGCTCTCAATCACAACAGCAAAGCCAGCAAGCTTCCTCTCAATCTCAATCTCAATCTCAATCACAGGCACAATCGAGTAGTGCCGCGTCTTCATCCGGCAGCGCTAGTGGCGGGCAACAGCAGCAGCCGCAGACGGCCTTACAGCGAGCAGCACAGCAAATGCAGGAAGCCTCTCAGAGTGAGACGGCAGCAATTGCAGCAGCCAGATCGCAGAAGGCGTTGGAAAATCTACGCGAGCAGCAACGTGAGATGAGTCAAAAGTCCGAGCGCTCTGTGAATCAGCTTGCGCAGAATCTTGGTCAGCGCGGTCAGCAACTGCTGCAACAGCAACGAGATCTGCAGGATAGCTTGCAGGAAACTATCCGAGAGCAGGGGCTTGGGCAGACGCGACAAGCCGTTCGCGATGATGCCGATCTGCAGGGCCTCATCGAGGCGCAGCAGCAACAGCAAAAAGATCTAAAAGAAATTGAGGTCATGCTTAGAGCGATCATTGCTCGTGGTGACAACGAAGATCAGCGTTTGATGTCCCAAGCGCAGGCAGCGAGCCGTGAACTCGGACCGCTTCGCGAAGAGATGCAGACCAGCAACCGCGTCTTGCGCAATGGCATGGTGAATCTATCGGTAGACATAGAACAGGAACTCGAGGGTTCGATTGAAGAATTCGCGCAGAGCCTTGCTGCATTGAATCCCTCTAGCGGAGACTCTGCGTCAGATCAAGTACAACAGGTGGCAAGCGATGCTGCGCAATTGCGTCAGCAGGTGGAAGATCTCGAGCAACAGGCATTAGCGTTCAATGAGGCAGGGCAGGAATCAGGAGGCGAGGTGCCATCGTTACGGGAGATGCGCGAGCAATTGGAGCAGACGCAGCAACTAGCGCAGCAACTGACGCAGCAATTGCAAGATCAAGCGCGTGCTGGAGGTAATCAGTCAGGTCAGCAAGGTCAATTGGGCCAGCAGCGAGGGCAGCAGGGTCAACAAGGCCAGCAAGGTCAACAGGGTCAACAAGGTCAACAGGGTCAACAAGGCCAAGGAAGTGGCTCGGGCAGTGAACAGCAACCAGGTACACTCGGACGTGCAGGTGCTCAAGGTACGCCGAATAATATTGGCAATGCCAGATCGATTCGCCAGCAATTGACGCAGCAAGATATCGAAGACTTTCTCAATCAACCAGAACTATTTAGACAACTACTCCAACCGATAACAGAACTCGAGGGAGCACTGCGCGCGCAGGCAGAGTTGGATAACATCAACAACAAATTGTACGCCACCGTTGATGAAGATATCCCTGATGAATACCGAGATCTTGTGGAAGAATATTATCGTGTATTGTCTGAGAACCAGGGATCAGCGAATACAGATCAGTAGCAATGGCATACTCACAACCTAACTTTTTGACAGCTCTCGACGACGGCACATTCACTTTTGCTTACGGCATTAGCCCGTGGCTATTTACCTTGTTGGTTGTGTTTATTACGATTGGAGTCTGGTTTTCCTATCGCAAAACAACAAGGCAGCTCAGCACTCCTTGGAAGGCTTTCTTCATCGGCATACGTTCTAGTGTGTTGGTGCTACTTCTGTTCTGTTTGTTAAGACCGGTAGTGACTTCGTTGCAGGTTTCGCCACAAGAAACTTACCTCGCTGTATTAATCGATGATTCGCAGAGTATGTCCATCGCTGACCTTCCTGATGGGCAAACTCGGCAGGCCGCTGTCGAAGAACAACTCTATGAAAACGGTCTACTCGATGAACTTTCTGAGTCTTTCCAGATTCGCACTTTTCGTTTCGATAACCAGACGCAGCGAATAGCTGGTATAGAGGAATTAAGTGAAGAAGGCACCGCTTCATCTATCGATCAGGCCTTAAGTTATGTTGATGATCAGCTTAACGGTCTTCCTCTGGGAGGCATAATTTTAGTCAGTGACGGCGCCGACAATAGCGATGATGATCCTCTAGCTACCGCTCAAGATTTTGGTGCCAGACAGATACCAGTGTTCACCATTGGAGTAGGACAGGAAGACATTCCCCAGGACATCGGTATTGTTGATGTGAGTGCTGCGAAGACAGTCTTGAAAGGTTCTGTCTTCAATGTGCAAGTTGCAGTAAATCATCAGGGCTATGAAGGGCAAGAAGTCGAGCTTTCCATAATGGATGGTGATACTCAAGTAGTCTCCGACGTGGTCATTCTAGGCCCGGAGGGAGTGACTCGCCGATTTGAGTTAGAGATAACGCCCGAGCGCCCAGATTTGATTGTCTATGAGCTAAATGTCGAATTGCAGACCGGTGAGATCATCGACAAGAACAACAGTTACAGTTTTTTGGTTGATAATACTGAGAAAGAAGCGTTGGACATACTTTATTTAGAAGGCCACCCACGCAACGAATACAAGTTTATACGCCGTGCGGTGTCCGGAGATAATTCACTCCACCTGGCAACCTATCTGCAAACGGGACCAGAAAAATACTATCGTCAAGGTATTGAATCGGCTACAGAACTTAGTAGTGGTTTTCCTGAGGATCGCGAGGAGTTATTTGAGTATGAAGCGATCGTGCTGGGGGACATAGAGTTCGATTTCTTCGATGCTGACCAACTGCAAATGCTAGAAGATTTCGTCGCCGAACGAGGCGGCGGTTTTCTGATGAGTGGAATGGTAGATGAAGAATTCATTGGGAGTCCAATAGCCGATATTCTCCCTATTACCCTTGTCGAAGAGAGCTTCTTGCCTGCTCATCTGCGTGGCGGGATTCGCCGCGGAGATCATCCTACTGGAGAACTCTTTTATCCGCGACTCACTCGCAACGGCGAGTTCTCACCCTTGCTTCGTCTCTCCGCCGATGATTCAGAGAATCAAGCACTGTGGCGACAGTTACCTGAGCTACAGGGTACTTATGTAACCGGTCGGATCAAGCCCGGCGCGGAAGTATTACTAGAGCATCCCTTGCTGCAATACCAGAATCAGGCGCTTCCGCTTCTCGCATCGCAGCGCTATGGCTCGGGTCGCAGCATGTCCTTGACCACAGCAAGTACGTGGCGTTGGCAAATGATGCTGCCCGCGGCAGATGAGTCCCACGAAACACTCTGGCGTCAGATATTGCGTTGGCTAGCCGTCTCGGCCCCAGAACGAATTACTATTGAGTTCGATCGTGAATTCTATAACGTTGGTGATGAAGTCAACGTAAGGGCGGTCGTGCTCAATAAAGAGTATGAAGCGGACAACGACGCGACGCTGTGGATGCAGACTTCGAACCCTCTCGAAGAATTAATCGATGCTCCTATGGAATGGGATATTGAAGAAGACGGTGTCTATAGAGCGAACTTTATAGCCGAAGAAGAAGGGGTCTATAGCTTGCTCGTAGATGTGGCGAGTGCCGCGGGAGAGACTAACGATTCCAGCGCAGAGAAAACGGCGGCCTTCGTGGTTACACCGTCATTGCGTGAATACACAAACGCCGAACTCGACAGCGGTCTTCTGGCTCGCATTGCCGAGGTTAGTGGCGGCAGCTATTTTAATTTGGCGGCAGCTAGCGAATTGGCTAATACGATCGAGTTTACTCCGAATGCCTATTCTCGCGAAGTACAGATAGACCTTTGGGATCGGCCCTGGTTGTTAGCCCTATTAATTCTACTACTCTGTGTGGATTGGGTAAGCAGACGAACCAAAGGATTGTCGTAACTTATGAGCGCAACATAAATAAAATTATGAAGACTATGAACCTTTTATTGAAAACTTTCGCCGTGGGTTTAGGGGTGTTGCTTGCCAATGCCGCAAGCGCACAGAGCGATGGCAATGGCAGCGAGAATGAGTTTTTTCTCGATAGACCAGATTCAACAAAATACGCTGTTATTCTGGCCGGTCCAACAGTCGGTGATGAGAATAAATCACAGTTTCGGCAGTGGGCATTTTCACTACACGATATTTTAGCTAGAGACTATGGTTATAGCTCAGACACGATCTCTTTGTTGTATGACCGTGGTGAAGTAGAAGGAGCCGGTAGTCAGAGAATCGATGCCGCCTGCGATTTAGTGGGCATTCAACAAGAGTTCGCTCGTTTGCAATCAGTGGTTCAGCCGGGTGATCAGATAACAATTTATCTAATCGGTCATGGCAGTGGAGCGGAAGAAGAGTCGAAGTTTAATATCGTCGGCCCAGATATTACCGGCGGACAATTTGCTGGCATGTTGGATGTCTTCGATCAACAGGACATGATTATAGTCAACACAACCTCGGCGAGCTACGGATTTTCAGCTTCTTTATCTAACGAAGGGCGCGTTGTAGTCTCATCTACGCGATCCTCTTCAGAAAAATTTGATCCGATCTTCTCGAATTACTTCATCGAGGCGTTGGATAATCGCAATGGGGATAGAGACAAGAACAATCGAGTTTCTATTTTGGAAGCATTCAACTATGCCAAGAGCAACGTAGAAGAGTTTTATGAGGAGCAAGGTAGATTAGCCTCCGAGCATGCAGGCCTTGATGACAATGGCGATGCGTTGTTTAGTCTTAATCCAACTGTGGCTGAGATCGACGGCAGACTGGCGGAAATAGCGTACATAGACAATTTGGTAGATGATACTGCTGGCCTTTCAGCAGAGGCAATTCAGTTAAAGAGTCGCATGCAGGATTTAGAGCGTTCGGTCTTCATACTGAGAGGGCGCAAGGTAGAATTCTTAGAACAAGACTACTGGCAGCAGATGGAAGAGTTGCTTGTAGACTTAGCTAGAGCCACAGGACAATTCAATGAAGTCGTTAACCAGGGTGAGTCAATTGAACAGTAAGCCTATGGCAAGAAAACACTCTACAGCCGCCGTGCTTTTGTTGGCGAGTCTGGCATTCAGCGTTTCTGCGCAGGATTCTGGGCAGACCAACACTGGTGAGTCTGCTCTGTTTCGCGGCGAGCAATTATTGATGACAGGTTCGTATGCGGCGGCCACCGATATTTTTCAGATGGCCGATGGTCTTGATCGAAACGAGGGGCTCGTTGGGGCAAGCAAGGCTTTCGCAATGATGGGTAACTATATCGATGCGATGAGTGTTGTTGAGAATGCAATAGAAGACGATGAATATGCTAGCTTCCCACTACTCAGTACGCAGCTTGCCGAAGTTAAGCGAGCTGTAGGCGAATCGAAAGAGGCGTTGGAGATACTGGAATCGGTTGTCGCTGGATTGGCAGAACCGCCGGTACGTACTTTGGTTCAATACGGCAGCTTGCTCGACTTCGTCGGGCAGAGGCAGATAGCGTTCTCGATTTTGGATCGGGCTATGCAGCGTTATAACAACGGCCTTGTGTTCGCCTCTGAAGACGTAGCGATGGTGGCACTCGCAAGCTGGCTGATGGGTAATTTTCATGATGCGAATAGCCTCTTCAATGAGGCAACGCGGGCAAATCCTAACAATTTGGAAGCTCATTCCCTGTGGGGCGATCTCTTTCTAGAGAAATATAATGCCTCCGATGCTGAGCGCTCTTATCAAGAAGCAATAGATATTAATGGCCGCTATGTACCTGCTCTTGTGGGGATGGCGAATGTAGTCGGTGACGAGCGGGCATTGCAGCGTGCACTGGCGATAAATCCTAATTCGATTCCAGCGATGGAAACCTATGGCCAATTGTTGATGGTCAATGGGAGAGAAGAGGAGGCGCATGACTATTTCGAACGCGTACTTGCCCTCAATCCGGAGTCGTTGAAAACACTCAGCGTGCTGGCCTCGCAAGCGGCACTAGAAGAACGCAGTGCAGACTACGAGGGTTATCTTGCGCAAGTTGAATCCTTCAGCCCAAATAATCCGATCTTCCTAGGCAATGTTGCGGATAGCTTCGGTAATAATTATCTTTTCGATGAGGCGGTGGTGTTCGCTCGCGCCGCAATCGCAGCAGATCCTCAGTATTGGCAGGGATACACACTGCTTGGTAGTAACCTTATTCGTCTCGGCGAAGAGGAAGAGGGCAAGACCAATCTCGAGATAGGCTACGAGAACGATCCATTCAATGTGCTGACCTCTAATATGTTAAAGGTCTTCGATACGTTGGAAACTTATAGGACTCTAGAGAGTGAGCACTTCAAGGTGCACATGAGTGAGAACGATGCTGATGTACTCTGGCCCTATCTTGAGCCTCTGCTAGAAGAAAGCTGGGTCACACTGACGGCGAAGTATGGCTTCGAGCCCGAAGGGCCTATTCTGATTGAGGTGTTCGAAAAATCTGAAGATTTTGCTGTGCGCTCGGTGGGACTCCCAGACATCGGCCCGCTGGTCGGAATCTGCTTCGGTAAGGTGATAACACTGATCTCACCCGATACACTTTCTGCAAATTGGCAGGAAATAGTCTGGCATGAGTTTATGCATGTAATCACTTTGCAAATGACAGGCAATAGGATGCCGCGTTGGCTCTCTGAGGGAATTTCGGTCTATGAAGAACGTGAGGGCAGACCTTATTGGGGCCGAAGCCAGGGGCTGGATCTAGTACGCGCCTCGGAACAAGACAAGTTGTTGCATGTAGCTGATCTGAATTCTGGTTTCTCCGGCGCACAAAATAGTGCCGATCTGGGTTTCGCCTATTTCCAGGCCTATCTGGTGGTTGATTTCATCGCCGACGAGTACGGGTTTGAGAAGTTGGTTGAGCTGGTCGACCAGTATGCATTTATAAAAGAAGAAGAAGAGCGATTTGATGAGGTCTTCGATCAAAATTTAGGGCAATTCGATGCGGCTTTCAGAGGCTGGATCGATCGTCGTGTTGCCGAGATTAACGTCTATGTACATACGGAAGACCTGCCCGATGAAGGCGACGGGCACGGTCATGGCGTGCGTGAGAACTCAAGCGCGATACTCGCCGAGCTCTACAATAATGTATCGCTGAAGCAGCATATGCGCGCCCGAATTGAAGAGAACGATCGCGACTTCCAAGCCTACTTACAGCTGGGCATCGTTTTGTTTAAGGAAGAGAGTTTCTTTGAGGCGAAGCAGTATCTTAATCAGGCGTATGAACTCTTGCCATCCTATACCGGCTATCCTAGTCCTCCTCTGGTGCTATCGCAGATTTATGAGCAGGAAGGCAACCGCGAGGCGCAGCTACAACAATTGGAATTACTTCTACAGAATCTCCAACACGACTACGCTTCAGCAATCATCTTGGCAGAGGCAGCCTTAGAAGAAAGTAACTTTGAGCGTGCCGAGTACTATATCGATCGTGCGATTCAGGTAGATCCATACAGAGCTGACGTGCATCAGTTGAAGGCTAGTTACGCTGAAACAATAGGTGATAGCCAGCTGGCGGTTACTGAATACGAAGTGCTACTGAAACTCGAGATTAATGACCCTGCAGAAGCACAGACGAATCTGGCGCAGGCCTATTTGAATAATGGGCAGGCTCTTCAGGCTAAGGAAAACATTTTGAGAGCGCTGGAAACGGCACCTAGCTATCAGCGTGCGCAGAGAATATTGCTGCAATCAATCGATGGAGATTCGGATTAAATTGATGATCCTCAAAAACCTCTTATTGCTCGTTTCCGCGTTCTTGCTATTTGTCAGCACGACTGTGGTTGCGCAGGTTTTGCAGTTCGACAATGAGGGCGACTCTGAAATCTACGGAAATGAGATTACCGATTTTCAGTGGATAAGAGGGCAGTACACGAACTATGCCGGTGGGAGTAGAGGTTTTGGCAGGCGTGGTGGCGGTTGGTGGGATACAGATTATCCCGACTCGGATGAGAATTTTCTACGCGGCGTGCAGCGTTACACCAATATCGATACGAATCCGCGCAACCATGAATTTATTGAGCTAACCGACCCTAGTCTATTCGAAAACATATTTCTCTATATGAACTGGAAACGAGTGCCAATCGGCTCATCCTCTAGCGGGCCGAACTTCTCTCCCGCGGAGATTGAAGCCCTTCGAGAGTTCATGTTTCGTGGCGGCTTCGTCATGGTGGATGACTTTTGGGGACAGCCGCATCTCGATGACATGTTTGCGGAGATGGGAAAAATCTTCCCCGAACGTGAAATAATAAAATTGAACAATACTCATGAAATATTCCATGTGTTCTTCGACATCGATGAGGTAGCTCAGGTTCCTGGCCGCATGGTGACATGGGACTTCGGAGGGTTCATGAAACTTGATGATCCCAGCTATCCGCCCGAGGTATATGCGATTCTGGACGACGATGGGCGTGTCATGATGGTGGCAAATTACAATACGGATTTGGGTGATGGTTGGGAGCATACTTTTTATAAGGGCTATCCTACTAAGGCCACGAATGATGCTTATAAAATTGGGATTAACTTTCTGATGTATGCGTTCAGTCACTAGTTTGGAGACGAGTCACTACATCAGTGAAGCAAACAGAAAAATTGAGAAAACCGGAAGATAGGGATTAGACATGACAGACTTTGAAGAAGTAGCTACAGACGCGGTCGAGGACGAGGCTATGGAAAGCCCGGATGATCTTACGCTCGTTAAGAAGATGCAGGATGGTCGCGATCAGATCGTCGCCGAGATCAAGAAAGTTATCATCGGTCAGGATGATATTATCGATGAGCTGTTGATTGCTCTGTTCTCAGGTGGTCACTGTCTGATTACCGGTGTTCCCGGGTTGGCGAAGACGTTGCTGATCAAAACCGTTGCCGATATTCTGCAAGTCGATTTCAGTCGGATTCAGTTTACACCCGACTTGATGCCGGCAGACGTCGTCGGTTCTGAGGTCGTTGAGGAGAAAGATGGAAATCGAGTTCTTAAGTTTGTCAAAGGCCCGATCTTTACCAATATCCTACTCGCGGATGAGATCAATAGAACGCCGCCGAAGACGCAGTCATCCCTGTTAGAAGCGATGGAAGAGAAACAAGTCACTGCAGCGGGTGTGACCTACCCGATGACGGCGCCTTTCTTCGTGCTGGCTACACAAAATCCGATCGAGCTCGAAGGTACTTACCCGTTGCCAGAAGCGCAGCTCGACCGTTTCATGTTCAAGATTGAACTCGGTTATCTTTCCGAAGATGAAGAGGTTGAAGTGGTACGTAGCACCACGCAGACCAATAACACAACGTTATCGCATCCCCTCAGTGGAGAGGATATTCTGGAGTTCCAGCGCATCGCACGACAGGTGCCTGCGGCCGAGGCGGTGATTCAGTACGCGGTTAGGCTAGTGCATGCATCACGACCGCAGACTGAAAGTAGTCCACAGTTTATTAAAGACTGGGTGAGCTGGGGAGCGGGTATTCGAGCCTCGCAGAATCTGATCCTTGCAGGGAAGGTGCGTGCTCTCTTAATGGGCCGCTACAACGTTTCCTATGGGGATGTGCGCGCTCTTGCGCCTTCGATATTGCGACATAGGGTCTTGCTAAACTTCCACGCTGAAGCGGAGCGCATTACTACCGATCATGTTATTCAGCGTCTGCTTGAAGAAGTGCCCGAGCCGACATCGAACCTATAGTTTACCGCCCTATACCAATAATGCTGATTTGTGCATAACTGAGTAAAAGTTTTAATGTCAGAATCGTTAAATTTTCTCGACCCTACAGTCCTCGCTGGTCTCGACAACCTCGAGTTGCGTGCGCGTGTTGTTGTGGAAGGCTTTCTTTCTGGTTTGCACAAAAGTCCACACAGAGGTTTTAGTGTTGAATTCAATGATTATCGTCACTACCAACGTGGCGATGATATGCGACACATAGACTGGAAGTTATACGCCAGAAGCGAAAAATTTTATATCAAGCAGTATGAGGACGAGACCAATGTTCGCTGTATGGTCGTGCTGGATACCAGCGCTTCTATGTCTTATTCATCCGGCGGCACGAGTAAGATGGACTATGGCATCACTCTAGCTTCGGCGTTGGCTTATTTTATCAATAGGCAGCGCGACGCAGTCGGCCTAATTACCTTCGATGAGAAGGTCAATGAGTACCTGCCTGCGAAGTGTCGACAGCCACATCTCATGCGCATATTACGAACCCTTGCGCAGATCAAACCGGGCAAGAAAACCGATGCAGTTAAACCGTTGACCGACCTTGCCGCCTCGCTCAATAAGAAGAGTATGGTGGTGTTGATAACTGACATGCTCGACGACGAAGAACGCATCATCAAGACCTTGCAGACTTTGCGCGGCATGGGGAACGACGTGATCGTATTTCATGTAATGGATGATGCTGAACTGAACTTTACTTTCAACGAGGCTTCGGAGTTCGTTGATATGGAAAGTGATGAGACGTTTATTACAACACCAGCAGCGATTCGTAAGGCCTACCTCGAGAACCTGAATGAGTTCCTGTCGTTCTGCAAGAAACAATGCCAGAGTAGTGGCGTAGACTACTGCCTACTAAACACTTCAGAACCTCTAGACTCGGCTCTGTCATCCTATATGAGCAAAAGGGCGAAGAGCTTTTAGATGGTATTTTTAACTCCCTTATTTTTGCTTGGCTTGCTAGCGGCGCTAATTCCGATAGCGATTCATCTCATTCGCAAGGAAAAGCCACCGAAGGTGATGTTCAGTACTATTCGATTTCTGAAGAAAACCTCTAAGAAGCTCATACTATTTCAACATATTCAGCAGTGGCTGCTGTTGTTGCTAAGATCTGCAGTTATCGCCCTATTGGTTTTCGCCTTCGCTAGGCCGCTTTTCGATCCCACCGTGGCACGCCTATTAGACGCCGACCCCATGTCAGCGGTGATCATGCTCGATATATCTATGAGTATGCGCTACGAAGACAATTTTGAGCTAGCTAAACAGGAGGCCCTCGATATCCTAGACGGGATGACATCGGGCGACGAGGTGGCATTAATAAGCTTCTCTAATGCCGCCGCCATGGTACGCGAGTTAAGCACTGATATTGATAGTGTTAGATCGCTTATCAATAGTCTAGATGAGCCGGGCTATGGAACTACGCGCTACATGCCAAATTTGCGTCTCGCTGATCAGTTGCTTGAAACTTCTCGCTATGAGAACCGTGTAATCTATCTGATAAGCGATTTTCAGGATGTCGGTATGGATAACTCGGAAGAGGGTTGGAAACTGGCCCCTGGCACAGCCTTTAATGGCATCGATGTGGCAGCAATTGAGAGCAGCAATCTAGCACTTACTGACGTGAGGTCACCTGAGCAGTTGTTAGAGGATGCGGCTGAACAACAGATTCTCGCTAGAGTCCGCTCGACTGGCACCCTTTATTTAGAGCAGGGCGATGTTAGTCTCTACGTCGACGGTGAAATGATTGAGTCAGTTCAAGTAGATCTAGCTGATCGCTCCGAGCAGGTTGTCACCTTCACCGCCAGTTTCGATGCGCAGGGCACGCACAATGGCGAGGTGCGCGTGACGGGCGACAACTTCGTAGTTGATAACTCCTATTTTTTTACTGTCGATGTGCTGCCTAAGATTCGTGTCCTGTTGGTTAACGGTGAAGCATCGGACGATTGGTTTGATGATGAAGGGCACTGGTTTGGTCTTGCAGTAAGCAGCGCCGCTCAATCGCCTTTCTTATTGCAGACTATCGAGCCGGCCGAGCTTAGCTCTGCTTCGCTCAGACAGAATGATGTTGCCGTATTACTAAACGTGGGTGACTTGAGTTCCGGCCAGGCAGCTGCTATCGAAAACTATGTGCGCGAAGGCGGGAGTTTGCTTTTGGCGCCCGCGGATAAGGTGACGCCGGAAGTATTCAATCGTCAGTTTGCTGAGATTACGCCGGCAGTGATTCAAAGCAGAGGGCAATTAGGTCTTGACGACTATCTTGTGATCGCTGATTTCGACCGTCGTCATCCTATTCTTAGCCCGCTCAGTAGTGATTGGTCGGCGCGGTTTCAGAATCACTGGTCGTTGTTGCCAAACGAAGCGGCAGACGTATTGATGCAGTTCGACAATACGGAGCCCGCACTTTTGGAACGAAGCGTTGGGGAGGGCAATGTCATCTTATTTGCCTCGTCGCTAGATTTAGAGTGGAATAATTTAGCGCTGCAAAGGTTGTTCCTTCCGTTCGTGCATGAAACTCTCAGATACCTCGTACAACAGAATCCCAAGCAACGTGCGTATCAGGTTGGAGATAGTCTGGACTTAGATCCCTCAGGCACAGCGCAAGTAATCGAAGCCGTTGATGCGGCCGGCAACTCTATCCAATTTGAGAATGACAACTTCGTCACTACAGCGACAACGCCTGGCATGATTAGCGCGAGGGTCGATGGGAATCCAGTCAACTTTGCAGTTAATGGAATTCCTGAAGAATCAAATTTCAATCGTACTCCGGTCGCAAACTTGTATGATCAGATAATCAATCCAGATACGGAACCTAATCAATCGCGGGAGGTTAGGACTGCGCAGCTGATAGAAGAGTTGGAGCGACCACAGAGAGTCTGGTGGTGGATATTGTGTCTAACTATGCTGCTTATTCTCACTGAGGCCTTCGTTGCCAACCGTACCTACCGGTAGCCACAAAGCCTACCTATATTTGATGGTCAATTTTTAACTAATTGATATTTAAAAGATTAAAATATATCCCTGTCACATAAATTTCATAATTCTGTAAAATTAGTTCCGAATCTGATTGAATAATCATTTTTTTTACGCCATATTTAAACCATTAGTGGCGCAGGATTATGACTAAATTAGACGAACTAAAAGCAGCTAATTACCCCGTAGACCCTCAGCTTGTAGTATCTCAACTATTAGCGACGCTTCTCGCTATATTCAGTATTGCCCTCCTGTCTTCCGACAGCCTCGCACAGGGTTTGTCTCTCAATCTAACGAATGATTTGGTGCCGTCTATCGACCCAGCTTCGCGAACGATCACGACTGTAGAGTCTGACTTCGGTGCCTACGATCTACGTCAGATTGAGTTGTTGGAAGATTTAGGTCGGTTTAGTCAGTCTTCAGGTGAGCATCAACAGGCGTTGGTTCTTTTTAAGCAGGCTTTACACGTTGCCCGAATAAATCAAGGTTTGTATCACGAATCACAGATTTCCATTGTAGACGACATCATCTCCGCCGAGATTGCTCTGAAAAATTGGGAAGAGGTGAATGACTACTATGCGTATCAGGAACATCTCTATCGTAGGCTCTACGACACGAACGATAGTCGACTTGAGGCTGGGCTTAGAAAAGTCAGTGACTGGCATATTACTGCGTTAAATGTGAATCTAGGGGGTAATCGTATCGAACATTTACGTAAGGTAAACAAGCTATTCAAGCTTCGTATGCAAATTGCGGAGAACACGCTGTCCTTAGACGACCCGAAGTTTGCCATGCTGGCACGAAATATAGAGATCTTTGAAAGAGAGCTTTTTCTTTCCTCTGATCTGAATACTGAGATGTCGATTCGGCAACAGAGAAACCCCCTACTACGACGCAACTCCCTTCGCCAGGGCGAGCGCAGATTAATCGTTACCCGAGATTAAGCGCGCGGCACACTTCACTAAATTTTAGCTTGCGAGCAGCCACTACAATGTCGCTGAGTGCTTGAGCGTGGGCGCTCTGATTGTTGCTCGATGTCAGATGATAAGTCGAAACGAGTGGCTGAGATTTAAGGCGCTAAAGTGGAAACTTGAAGGCTGCTCGATGCTATAAGAAAAGGGAATAGCTGAGGTGCG
>JAQCKF010000035.1 GCA_027592275.1 Pseudomonadota bacterium | reverse complement strand
GAAGTAATGGTGTTGCGATTTAGTCGATTGCCGAGAAGTCTCGACTACAGCAGTATTTTCTAATTATCAGCTAACACTTCGAATAAAATTATCTAGACACTCCAAACAAACGAAAGGGGCGGTTGCTTATGCGCAGATGAGGATGAATCGTCTATTCATTACTCGATCTAACATACAAAAAAACTCAGTAGCAAGAATCTGTGTAGAATTTTGCCATGGATCAAAAAAAAAATATTCCCAGGGGGGGGAAATATATGAAATCGAGAACCACTATCACGAAAACTTTGATCGGCGCTTCGGCATTGTTCTGCGCAAGTTATGCGCCGAACGGGCTCTTCGCCGCTGAAGCCGAATTAGAAAAAAGGCGCATTGAAGAGGTCACAGTAACAGCGGAGAGAAGAGAAGCATCGGTTCAAGATACTTCCATATCCATTACCGCGATAACAGGCGATTCACTGGAAAGTTTTGGAATTCGCAATCAAGAAGACTTGCAAAACTTCGTCCCCGCTACAACGATCCAGCCTTACGATGCTACAATTCGGGGCGTTGGTCGAAATTTCCGCGCGCTGGGCGGAGATCCTGGTATAGCAACTTACATGAACGGCATTTACTCGGAAGATTTGCTAACTGCCACAGCAGCAACTTTCTGGGATGTCGAGCGCATCGAAGTACTGCGCGGGCCTCAGGGAACGCTCTACGGTCGTAATGCAGTTGGCGGCGCGATCAATGTGCTCTACAAAGAGCCCACCGACGAAATAGACTACTCTTTCAAATCCATCATAGGTAATTTTGGTACGCAAGAAGCCTACGGCATGCTCAACGTGCCGCTGATCGAAGACACGTTATCAGCACGAATAAACATTGCTATTCGCGACCGTGATGGCGTGATAGAGGAACTAGGCACTGGGGGCGATCTCGATGGTCTTGGTACCGAGAACGTCGCCGTATCGTTTAAATGGACACCAATCGATAATATCGAAGTTAATCTGCGACAGAACTTCATGGAAATCGATCGTTCATTTGGCGGTGCTGACGGCGCTGGCCTTGTGGTATTGAATGAAAGCGGGGAAGGAAGTCGAAACACAGCAAACTTAGCTCCTGGTTTCCGGTTTATCGACACAACAAATACTGATCCTGGCAATTTTGATAACAACAATTGGTACGATCAGAGTCAGCCCATCTTAAACTTCACCAATCCAACTACTGGCGCAACTGATCAAGCCCAACGTGTTCGGCCAGGAATCGACCCTGGTGCTTTCAATGGGGCTCAGAATGCAGCAGCGTCATTGGATGGATTTAACAATACCTCGGCAGCTTCAGAAGCTAGATACAACGAATGCGTGTTCCCTGGCGACATCGCTGGCGATGATCTCTGCGCAGCCACCAACGGCCTGAACAACGAGAATTTTAAGCAGCAAGGCACTCAGTTTAATATCTCCTGGGACGTGAATGATAAACTCGAGTTAAAGTATCTATTCGGGTACAACAGGCTCAGCTACAAGCGCACGACCGATGACGATAATACGGCCAGTCAGTTTCATGATCGCCAGTTTTACGTGAACCACGAGGCGGATTACACCTCGCACGAATTCCAGGCCTTCTACGACATAAGCGACACAGTATCGATCACTTCCGGCTACTTCATTTATGATGCAACCATCGATCAGCGCGGAGATTTCTACTCTTCGCTTGGTGAATCCCGAATGACGAACCCTTATGCGGATAATACCTCGCTAAGCGCTGGCGCGGCTGGAGCCATTGGTGCACCGGGTTTGGCAGGCATTAGTGCCAGTACCCTAGCTTTTAGTGGCAGGCCCATGGTTTCGATGTTTAGTGCGAAACTGTCCTGCAATGTTGCGACACCTGCTGCATCCTGTTCGCAGAATAACCTTGGCAACAATCTCCAAACCTCAGCCTGGTATGGTGACAACGGCAGCAACCCGGACTTGAACGTTATTCACGGCCCGCAGACTTCAGCAAGCGACCTGCTGTACGCGACGCAGACCAAACGTGAAGCATTCGCCGCTTATACTCAGGGTGTCTGGGATATCAACGACGTGTTCACTCTCACTATGGGCATTCGTTATGCCGAAGACGAAGTGACCGCAGAAGAGAACCTGTGGCGATATTCAGAGACTGGTGCAACCGGCTTTTTGGCTCTTTACGGCGGCCTGGCGGCGGTAAACCGCGTGAACGGTGGCTTGGTTGACGATGGCACAGGCTCAATCACAGAACCTACTCCAGCGGTCACCAACGGCGGCATTCCTTTTGCGTTGAGTGTTTACCGACCCTTTAACCGAACAGATAAGAAGACAACCGGACGTATCAATCTGGACTGGAACCTAACTGACAACTCCTTGATGTATTTCTCTGCCACATCGGGTTACCGTTCAGGTGGTTTTAATCTGGTATTTTTCAGCAACACGGCCACTTATGATCCAGAAGAGTTGTTAGCTTACGAGATTGGTTATAAATCACAGTTCTTAAACGACACCCTGCAATTGAATGCTTCTGTCTATGTGTATGACTACGACACGATTCATACAGTGGGAACCGAAGTCACATCCATTGGCGGAACCAGTACATCTGTATTGGAAGCGCCTGGTGCTGAGGTGCTGGGTATCGAAGCCGAATTACTGTGGCTGGCGACAGATTCCCTGACCCTAGGTGGAAATTTCAGCTATACGCCTAGTGAGTACACTGAGTCGCTGCTAGTTTCTGACCCTAGTAGACAAGATGTGCCGGAGTCGCTGTACCCTGAATTCGACTCGTTGACTGAAGACATTAAAGGTAATCAGCTATTGCAGGTTCCTGAAGGCAAGTTTACCGCATGGGCAAGCTATAATATCCCAATGAATGGCGGAGCTGAGTTGGAACTGTTCGGTGTGTATAGCTGGACTGATGAAGTTTTCTACTCATCCTTCGAGACTCAAGTAGAGAAAGCAGAGGCTTATGGCCGCGCTGACTTGCGAGCAACCTGGTCATCGCCTAATGATAATTGGGCGGTATCAGCGTTCGTTAATAATATCTTCGATGACGTAGCCAATTTGCAGATATTGAGCCAAAGTGAGGCTGAATTCTACCGTCATAACTCTGGCACTACGCTGCCTAGAGCCTACGGCATGGAGTTTAGTTACAAGTATTAGAAACGCTGCAAATGAATGAGATATCAGGCTGAATACTTGATTTTTCATTGAAACAAAAACGCCCTGACTAGCTCAGGGCGTTTTTGTTTCTGCCGTAAGAAAAGAAGAAATGGGGTCAGAGTAAATATCCAGTAGTTTTACAGTAATCCTAAGGTCAGGTTAAACTGTAGGAGGTTCAACCTGACCCCTTTGATTCTCCGGGCTAGCGCTCTAAGCCAGATTAAGCAATCGGTGTGCGCGGAGAGACAGCCGCCGGATCCGTCCTAAGTTCTATAATTGTGGATGTTTCAGAGGATTGTGCACGGGCAAATGCAGCTTCAAAATCTTGCGTCTGGGTGACCACTTCGCCGTTGCAACCATAGCAAGTTGCAAGGGCCGCAAAATCGGGATTGAGCATTGTCGTGGCTGACGGGCGATTGGGATAGTCACGCTGCTGATGCATGCGAATTGTTCCGTATACGCCATTGTTGACCACGATGACAATTATTTTTGCACCATATTGAAACGCTGTACCAAATTCCTGCATCGTCATCTGAAAGCAGCCATCCCCAGCGAGGCAGATCACCTCTCTGTCTGGGTGATTTAATTTGGCGGCAACGGCCGCAGGAAGGCCATAGCCCATGGACCCGGAGGTTGGCGCAAGTTGGGTTCGGTAGGATTTGTAACAAAAATAACGATGCAACCAAGCCGCGTAATTTCCGGCACCATTGGTAATAATTGCATTTTCCGCTAGGACACGGGAGAGATGATGGATGACCTGTTCCATCTTCACTGCACCCGGAGTCGGTAACGGCTCTTGCCAAGCCTCATAACTCTTTCGCGCTACAGCGGGCGATTGCTGAGTCATCCCCTCTGTCAAAACAACGGCGCGGGCCAAAAAATCAGCCGCACGACAGGCGAGCCCAAACTCAGGTCGATAGACACGTCCTATTTCATCTGCATCCGCGTGAATATGGATTAGGCTCTGCTTCGGATTTGGTATGTCAAAAAGGCTATAACCGCTCGACGTCATCTCGCCCAAGCGCGCGCCCAAAACCAAAAGGCAATCAGAGTTTCGAACTTGCTCTGCCAGCTCGGGGTTAGGCGCGATTCCAACATCGCCAACATAATTTGGATGTCTGTTATCCAAGTAGTCCTGACATCTAAAAGATACCCCGACGGGCAAGCCGAGTGCTGCTGCAAAGTCACCAAGGTTATTCGCCGCCTCAGCGCTCCAGCCGCTGCCTCCGACAATTACAAAGGGGCGCTGAGCTCTTTTAAGACGATCAATAACTTCACTGACCACTTCATCACAAACCATTTGCCGGGCCGGATTGGCCGGGAGGGCATCTAGCACATCCGCCGTAGCCGATAGCATATCTTCGGGAAGCGACAAAACCACTGGCCCTGGACGCCCCGATACAGCGACATGAAATGCGCGTGAGACATATTCGGGGATGCGGTCAATTCGATCAATTTCAGCAGCCCATTTAGCTAGCGGTCCATACATTTGACGATAATCAACTTCTTGGAAAGCCTCCCTATCACGCTGATCGCTTGCCACTTGCCCCACAAAAAGGATCATTGGCGTACTGTCCTGAAAGGCGACATGCACTCCTGCTGAAGCACTAGTAGCCCCCGGTCCCCGAGTTACAAACGCGATCCCCGGCGTTCCAGTCAGCTTGCCATGCGCCTCAGCCATCATCGCAACGCCACCTTCCTGACGCCCAACAATTGTCTCTATCCCGCTTTCATAAAGCCCATCAAGTGCCGCGAGATAACTTTCGCCAGGAACACAAAATACCCGCTCAACCCCTTGGATCTTCAATTGATCAATTAGAATTTTTCCACCATGGCGCATCGAGGTACCTCATTAAAAGAGATTGACAAGTTAATCGTTCAATTCGGTAAAAGCTACCACTAATCCGACTTATAGTGCTACGGCCTTTTTCCAAGACGCTAGAGTACAACAGGGGACAGCTACAACTTAACAACTTAAAACCAACCGGAGACAGCTCAAATTCAATAAATTAAGGAACCCCGACCGTTAAGTTGTTAAGTTGTAGCTGTCCCCTTCTTTCTCCTAAGTTTCGTCTAGGGCCAATTTAGAAATCAGACTGATAAATGCAGCAACAGATTCGATCGAAGCAGATTCTGCAGTAGTGTGATATCCGGTAGTGGGTATCTGAATTGTTGTCCCGTCTACCAAGCCATTTGAGGCTGAAATAATCCGGCCCATTTCAGTGCTGCCAATAGACTTTGGCTTTTCACCTAGAGCTTCGAGTTTGACGTTTTGCTGCTCAACGAATTTATCTTTGTACATAAAAGAAATCCCGGCTTCCTCACAAAGTCTTTGTATTTTGTTGGTTGCTGCCTCATTAAATTTGGCATTGGCGTCTTTTTCTCGCAGCACGATAAGTTGTTCGTTAGCAGCTTCAATAGTGTCGTAGGGGCTGGTATCCAAAACATAGAGCTGATTGGTAGACCCACCAAAGCGGCGAAACCATTCCAACAGATACCGCCAGCTCTTGCCGGCTTCTTCTTCAGCAGTGAAAAATGCCGTGCCTTTGAAGCCCAATGTAAATAGATGCACCAAAGCAGCGATAGTCAGCACATTATCTAACTGCGCTTCAATCCGGCCATCGTTAAAAACCAGATTGTCTTGAAAGGCAACAGGGGTCCCTGCCACCGCAGATTGCAACCCATCCACATCAAAGATGACATTATTTCGGTAAGGGCAAACCCGTGAATTGGTTATGATCCCCTTGCCCCGATACATACCAGACCAAGGCTCATAGGCAAAAACTGCTTGGTTCTCATAGCGGCCAATCACCTTGCCCATTAACTGTTCAGAGACCGAGTTGTTCAACAGGTCTGTTCGATTGCCAGCAACAAACGCCGCAAACTGAAACTCATTGGGCCCGGTGCACATTAAGCCGTGACGGTCGGCATGTGCGGAGAACATGCAGCTAGAGGGGTCAGAACCCTGTGCGACTAAGACGCCTTCATACCAAGTTACATTGGCACCACGCTCTTCGAGCTCTCTTTGCAAAACCCTGAAATACGAATGCTCTGCTGCTACTACGCTAGGATGCCTAATCAACACCCGTAGCAAGTCTTCGAATTGAGGATCTAACATAGTTATAGCCCGTTGGCCTCGCAATAAAGCATAGCCAGTTTAAAGGTGGATAGATAATACCCCAGTGCTTAACTTGCTCTGAAGTGAAGGCTACGATTCAAATAAATAAATGGGGGCAGAGTAAAAATACAATACTGTATAGTTACTCTGCCCCCATTTATTCAGATCCAAGAAAATAATCTTGAGTCCTTTTACAGACTCAATTGCCGATCGCGGCCGCTCCAGCTAGAGAAACCTGCTCATCTTCAGTTCCTTGGGCACCACTGGCTGTTATTGCGCCAATCTGCTCGCCATTCAACATTACCGGTACACCACCAGCGTAGTGAATACCGCCTTCAATTTCCTCAATTTCGCCCGCTTCTAGGCGACGGCCATACTCACCGGAAAACAGGCCAGTCTCGGTAACAACCTTGGCTTTAGCCAGTGCTATTTCATAGGTACGCTCTGAGGCACCATCCATTCGATGTAGCATCACAGGCAATCCGTTATGGTCGGCAATCACTATGGTAAGGTTCCAGTCATTGCGTCGTGCTTCCGCCAAAGCAGCAGTCATGGCCCGCTGCGCCATTTCGTAGTTCAGAGGGGCGGCTGCAGTATCCTGAGCGAAGGTGAAACTAGAAAAAATAAGACCTGCGAGTAGCGAAGGCAGAGCAAGGAAACGATTAAACATGAAAAGGACTCCAGTTTTAGTATTGATGGTCAGTAAGAATATAACAGCAAACAATCACCGAGCTAAGCTCTAAATCTCTTAACTCGCGATCAACAAGGTAAAGGAACAAAGAGAATCAAAGGAGTTAGAATACTTTGATCCGGCATCCCCTATACCTACACCAAACTACTCTGCTCCCTTTGATTTCCTTTGATGTGGGCTCAATCCTAGATGCAGCATCACTAGAGCACCGCTCTTTTTTATTGCCTCTAAATAATTGTAACTATTTCGAAAATCTACCATCAATATCTACAACAGGGGACAGCTACAACTTAACAACTTAAAACCAACCGGAGACAGCTCAAATTCAATAAATTAAGGAACCCCGACCGTTAAGTTATTAAGTTATAGCTGTCCCCTTCTTTCTGATTTTTTATTTGGAAGCTAGTTCTAAACAGAGTTATTCCGACGGCTTGAAAGCCAGCAACACATTCCCAGCCACTTGCGAAAAAGACCCATAACCCGAACCCACAAACACCATGCCAGATCCCGCGGCAATGGAGTGGCTGTCGATGGAACCGCCATACCCTTCTACACCATTGACCGTTTCAAAATCCTGAACTGTATCGAACTTGAAGAGTTGCTCGCCCGTGTCCGAGTTGAATACAAACAAGCGACCGTCTAATCCACCAGTGATAACTGCTCCGTCCACAGACAATGGTGTGGCAGAGAAACCATACAGTGATTCACAACGCCTCAGCCTATCGCTGCGCTCGTCACCACATTCTGACTCAACCTCGTAGGACCAGCTTGGCTCGCCGGTAGCGACAAAGTAAGTGTAGATGCCCGGCCGGATGTTCTCGCTCATAGTGCCCGGATCATTGATGGTCATGAAGGCTCGCTCGGAATCCGTGGCGATGCCCCAGTGGTTGCCGCCTAGTGCTGTGCCTTCACCGATGCGCTGATTCCACACCAGTGAGCCCGTGTCAGGATCCAGCGCCCAGAGATCGCCGGATTTCTGGCCGGCAATGAGCAGCTCCCTATCACCGCCATCTACGAGGATAGCCGGGCCACCAAAATCGAAGTCAACTGAGTTGGTATTTTCTAGAATGATGCAGTTAGGGCCAGCGGCCGTGCAGGAGAAATTCCACATGTCGTTCTCTAGCGCCTGGAAGACCCAGTTAGCCTCCCCTGTTTCCAGATTAAGTGCGATAACTGAATCGCTAGTGTTGGTAGTCGGGTGCGAAGTATTCTCGCCAGTGGTGACATAAACCTGACCTCGCTGCGCATCCACTGTCGGTGTAGTCCATATTGGCGCGCCGGAAGGACCGCGCTGCTTAACGCCGGTTGAGCTAACCATGCCCGTGTACTCAGCCGTTGGCATGGTGTGATATTCCCACAGCTTTTCTCCGCTGCGTACATTCAGTGCAGTGACAGCACCGTGATTATCACAGCATTCAAAATTCGGATTGCCTCCAGCTACAACGCCGGAACCAGAAAGCGGCACGATTATTTTGTCTTCATAAATAACAGGTGTGCCAGTAATCATTGCTTGGTTGTCAGAGGCTTGACCGCTCGCGATCCAGACCGCCTCGCCATTTTCCGCGTTGATAGAG
This sequence comes from Pseudomonadota bacterium, assembly GCA_027592275.1. GTDB lineage: Bacteria > Pseudomonadota > Gammaproteobacteria > Pseudomonadales > Pseudohongiellaceae > UBA9145. The sequence continues at coordinate 15,704 of JAQCKF010000035.1, read as the reverse complement.
TGAATCATGCCGCGACCATCACCAAACACCAGTGTACCCAAGCCATCGATTACCCCGTAAGCCAATGAAGAACGCAAGCGCGTGTCAGCATTGTAGACCCACTTGGCACAGCCGCTGTTGGTGTCCAGCGCAAAAACTCGACCGGTATCGGTGGCGGAATAGAAAATTGTTGAGCCCACGATCACTGGCGCGGCACGCAAACTAGACGTCTGAGGAAAAGCGACCGCCCAGGCCAACTGCAGATTTGGCATATCGCCCGTGGTAAGACCCGCCTGCGCCGCATCTAGATGCCGTGGGTTGTTGCCATCAGCACCGGTAAAGGAGAAGGACGGCCCCTGTGTTAGGTCTATAGCGCGGTTATCCGCCGCACACATGGTTGCAGCGACCCAGTCCTCGATCCCCTCTTCTGAGGTCAGCTCTTGAGCCAAGCCAGGCTGAGCAGCGATTAGGCCGGCGCTTAGTAGCGCGGCCAATGACAGATAAGATCTAAAACTTGCTTGAACACGAGAGTAGAAAAACATAAGTAATGCCTGTTCGGTGGATGTTAGTTGTCGGTTCTCTACCATTAAGAACCGCGCTACGAAGCTACGAGTTCATTTGGACGGAAACCCAGCGCCAAAAATACAATAATTGTCGGCATTGTGCGAATCTGAATTGGATCAAGATTAACCGGAGGAGACTCAATACACCTCACTGACTATTCAATCAATTGAGACTACTGTGCAAAGGTAATTCAGTGGTCTGCTTCATCGTCTCCATCACAAAGCTAGAGCTGACATCAAATAGCTCTGCTTTTATGAGCTGCTTGTATAATTTGTCATAGCCCTGCATGTCTTCCACTACAGCTTTTAATAGATAATCTAAGTCTCCACTCATTCGATACACTTCAAGAATTCCAGAGATATTCTTCGTTACCTTTTGAAACTGAGAGGCCCAATTATCATTGTGTTTGTTAGTGCGAATAGAAATATAAACCGTCAAAGGCAGGTTGAGCTTCTGTGCATCTAAGATCGCAACTTGTTTTTTAATCACGCCGTCAGCTGTCAGCTTTTGTAATCGTCTCCAGCATGCAGATTTAGACATGCCAACTTTCTCCGCCAACTCTCCAGTAGAAAGAGATGAGTCATGCTGAATTGATCGCAGCAGTAATAGGTCTTGTTTATCCATGTCTGATTCACTAATTTTTGATTATTTGGAATATTGTGCCTATATATTGAATAATAAGAAACAAATAGATCATATTAGGGAGAAAAACAGGGTAATTAGAGACAATGTCCCCCTCATAGAGAGATACCATTGCCTGCAACTTTGGAGAGCAACGCAATGAGTATAGAGCTAGTCGCTAAGATTCGAGATTCTGTTATAGGTGATGGTCGGTTAATCGAAACCAGCTTCGGGCAGAAACCGCTTGTTTACGCGGACTACACCGCTTCTGGTCGTTCTTTAGATTTCGTCGAACAATTTATTACAAATTCAGTGCTCCCGTTTTATGCGAACACGCATACCGAGACCTCTTTCACAGGCGCACAATCTACTGCGTTCCGCGAAGAGGCGCGACAATCTATAAAACAAGCCGTCAATGCTGTTGAAGACGATCAACTTATTTTCTGTGGCTCTGGTGCTACCGCTGCAATTAATAAATTAATCGATATTATGAATCTGCGACTTCCCGCGGACTTGAATGAACGGCACAAGTTTCTAGATCTAGTTCCAGTTGCCTCTCGACCAGTCGTTTTCATTGGTCCTTACGAACATCACAGCAACGAAATACCTTGGCGAGAATCAATAGCCGATGTTGTTGTCATTCCCTTGTCTCAATCCGGTCAACTAGACACCAAGATTTTACAAGCAAAGCTCATCGAGTTTGCTGATAGGAAACTCAAGATTGGTAGCTTTTCTGCCGCATCAAATGTCACAGGACTAAAGACAGATGTCGATGAGGTAGCAGCGCTTCTGCATCAATACGATGCTCTGTCTTTCTGGGATTACGCCGCAGCAGCGCCCTATGTGTCTATCGATATGAATCCGGTAAACAGCGCCTGCTCAAAGGACGCAGTTTTCCTAAGTCCACATAAGTTTGTTGGTGGTCCCGGCACGCCAGGTGTATTAATTGTCAAAAAGCAATTGCTCAATAATTCAGTTCCCGCGTCTCCCGGCGGAGGCACCGTTCTGTATGTCACCCCAGTTGATCATCAATTTATCGCCGATCATGAGCGCAGAGAAGAAGGCGGCACGCCAGCAATAGTGGAATCTATTCGGGCTGGATTGGTTTTCAAATTGCAGCAAGCAGTGGGAACTGACCTGATCGAAAGTTTGGAGGCGAGCTTTAAAGAGCGCGCATTAAGGCAGTGGAAGACCAATAAAAATATAGAAGTTTTAGGTGATTCATCCCAAGAAGGTCTTTCCATATTTTCTCTTAGATTCAAGCACAAAGAAGCCGACCTGCATTATGGATTTATAGTGGCTTTGTTGAATGATCTTTTCGGAATCCAGGCCCGTGGAGGCTGCTCTTGTGCAGGGCCTTATGGTCATGAACTTCTAGACATGGACTTGAGTTATTCTCGCAAGCTGGAGAAAGAGCTCAACAAAGGTCATACGGTGATGCGGCCGGGCTGGGTTCGCTTGAATTTTAATTATTTCATCAACGAAGAGACGTTCGACTACCTGCTAAAAGCCATTGAATACGTGTCTGCGCTTGGTTGGAAGCTTCTCCCGTTTTATCAGTTCGATACTGATTCAGGTACTTGGCGGTATCAGGGCGCATCGATGAAATTGAAGTCGCTTTGCTTGGACTCTCTTTTTGTAGAGGATCAACAGTCCGCCATCGACTCTGCGAAACCCCTCTCAGAATATCTTGATGAAGCGTTAATCGAACTCAATAAAGTTGATGATGGTAGAGTTCGCTACAGCTTGTCTCTACCTGAATCAGCCAACAAATTGCGCTGGTTTGTGTTGCCACAAGAAATTGAATCCCAAAGCAGAATAGGTCTAGCAAGTTGAAAAATAATCCAGTGTTAATTCGGCAGCTATTCGACAGCGAATCTTCTACCTACACTTACTTGGTAGCAGATACTGATGCAGGAGTTGCTTTGCTTATTGATCCTGTTAGCGAAAAACTAACCAGCTATATTCAGTTACTAGCCGAGCTAGGGCTTCAGCTAAAGTATGCCGTGGACACTCACTGTCATGCTGACCATATTACTGCCTTGGGCCAACTCCGGGATATCACAGGCTGTGAAACCCTAGCCGGAAAGCCTTCTGAAATGGCCTGCGTAGGCCGGTTTTTTGGAGATGGCGATATCCTGCAACTGGGCTCAATCGCTTTGCGGGCAATCTATACCCCAGGACACACCGATGATTCCTACTGCTTGTTTCTAGAGAGTGAACCACCGATGGTGTTTACTGGAGATACTCTTTTAATAAGAGGCACTGGACGAACAGATTTTCAGAATGGATCCTCCCAGGCGCTATATGACAGCCTGTTTAATAAATTATTGAAGCTGCCAGATCAGACCGCTGTCTTTCCAGGACATGACTACAAAGGCTGGACGCAATCGACCATTTTAGAGGAGCGTCAATCGAATCCCCGCTTACAAGTAAAGAACTGGCAGGAGCTCGATACTCTTCTAGAGCAGCTCAAACTAATGGATCCAAAACTCATGGATATTGCTATCCCTGCCAATAAGCAATGTGGCAAGACATCCCTGTCCAGCCCCACACTTAGTTTTCTAACTGATAAACCGGTTTAAGCTGTCGCCTTTAACTCAGTACTGTGTAGGGCGGTAACTGCTTCAACGTAGTTGTAGCCTAGGGCCTGCGCAACCGCTGCATTGGTCACCATGGCGTTATGAACATTTAAGCCGTTTCTAAGGTGAGCATTGTCCATCAATGCTCTGTGATAGCCTTTGTTAGCAAACTCGAGCACGAAAGGCATAGTGGCGTTGTTCAATGCAAACGTAGATGTTCTCGCAACACCGCCGGGCATGTTAGCCACACAGTAGTGAATGATTCCATCGACAATGTAGGTTGGGTCTTCATGGGTTGTTGCTTTAGAGGTTTCAAAACAACCACCTTGATCGATGGCAACATCAACTAAGACTGAGCCTTTCTTCATTAAGGAAAGCATCTGTCTGGTTACAAGTTTTGGCGCTGCTGCCCCAGGCACTAGCACCGCGCCGATCACAGCATCCGAAGTTCTAAGCTGGCTTTCAATTGTATCTGTAGTGGAAAAAAGCGTCTTGATGCGTCCTTCATAGAGATCATCAATTTGCTTGAGCCGGGTAATCGATCGGTCGAGGATAGTGACGTTTGCACCCAGTCCCATTGCCATGCGAGCCGCATTTAACCCAACAACACCACCGCCAATTACGACAACATTAGCAGGCTCCACACCGGGAACCCCACCCAATAATACACCGCTGCCTAACTTTGATTTTTCCAAACAAACCGCCGCTTCCTGAATGGACATTCTGCCAGCTACTTCGCTCATCGGAGCAAGCAATGGTAGCGTGCCTGCATTATCTGTCACTGTCTCGTAGGCCACACAAGTCGCACCGGACTCAACCAGTAATTTAGTTTGTTCTGGGTCTGGTGCTAAATGCAAATAGGTGAATAACAGTTGTCCTGGGCGCAACATCTTGCACTCATTAGGCTGTGGTTCTTTAACCTTAACGATCATGTCCGCTTGGGCAAACACCTCACTGGCGGTTGCCACTATCCGCGCACCAACTTCTTCGTACTGATCATTTTCAAGACCAATACCGCTTCCGCTGTGTGTTTCAACGATAACTTCGTGGCCGTTTCGAGTGAGTTCTCGAACTACCGAAGGAATGAGCCCAACACGGTACTCATGATTCTTAATCTCTTTAGGGACCCCAATGATCATAGCGCTTCTCCGAATACCTGCATTTGACTGTTGAGCGAGATTATATAGATTTCCAATAAGAGGAATTTCTTTATATTTTGATCAAAACAGTGTAATACTCTATTCATTCTCAAAATTATCAATGAAAAGACTGGCTATGCTCTATGAATGCAGATAAATCATTGTCTACTATAGATAAAAAAATCCTTCGAGAATTGCAGATAGATGGCCGTATTAGCTATGCGGAATTGGCAAGAAGAGTTGGCTTAACGGCGACTCCCTGCTTAGAGAGAGTAAAGAGGATGGAGCGCGAGGGCGTGATCACCGGTTACACCACGCTGCTCGATCCCGCTAGCTTGAAAGCAGCCCTCGTGGTTTTTGTTCAAATAAGGCTGAGCAGAACATCTCAAAATATCTTTGCCAAATTCAAGAAGGCGGCGATAGCGCTACCTGCGGTGCAAGAATGTTATTTGGTTTCAGGAAACTTCGATTACTTAATTAAGGCAAGAGTTGAAAACATGAACGCCTACAGGGACCTGCTTGGTGAAACACTGCTAAGTCTGCCGGGAGTTCAAGAGTCAACCAGCTATGTAGTGATGGAGGAAATTAAAGAAACGCTCAATGTACAAGTGCCAGAGTAGAGTGTCTGCACATTGAGCTTTAATTTTAAATTGAAAAGTACCAAGTAGACCTGAAGGTCGCGCTGCACTTGACGTAAATTACTAATCATTCCTTCCTGGGGTGATCAGTTTACCCCGACCCTTTGATCTTTTCCTTTGATCTTTTTCAATATCACCACACCTAGTACCAAAATCGGAGGCCAAGCACCCAATGGGTTTCCGTTCGGCTTGAACCCAATGGCAGCAATTCTGCTGTCTCTCCAAATCTTCTGACGCGCTCTACTCCCAAGTAAGGTGCGAATTGCCTGTCAAACTCATAACGCAGGCGAGCTCCGGCCTTGATTGTAGATAGACCTGATCCGCGACCTAGTTCGATATCGGTTTTACCAAATACAGCTATGTCGAGACGTGGCTGTAGCACCAACCGCTGAGTCAGCAATAGTTCGTACTCGAGTTCTAAGTCAAAAGCCGTGCGGCCGTGGTCACCAAGATGCAGCGCTGCATCTACCTCAAACCAGTACGGAGCGAGACCTTTAAACCCAATCGCTGCCCAGTCTCTGTCCGCGCTTTCTCCAAAAGAGTGATGCAACCCTGCGCGTAAATCCCAAAATGGTGAGACTGCGCGTGAATATAAAAGGTCTATCTCACCTTCCTCCACCTCACCTTCAACTGTCTCGATCTGAGCCTGCAGCAATAACCGACGGTAGCTATTTCCAAGCCAAGCGAAGCCTTCCAATTCGGCGCCCTGACCATCCTCATGATCGACCAACTCGAACCGATCCATCCATACCCCAACGAAGGTAGCCTCATCTGCCAAAACAACCTGGCGCTGCGCTGGCAGGCTGTAAGGACCAGTTGCCCGCTCATACCCGCCAGAGTATGCATGCGGATCACGCAGCGAATCATTTTCCATCTCAGTCATAGCAGAATGGTCCATCTCCTCATGATTCATCTCCTCATGATTCATCTCCTCATGATTCATCTCTTCATGATTCATCTCTTCATGATTCATCTCTTCATGATTCATCTCTTCATGATTCATCTCCTCATGATTCATCTCCTCATGGTTCATCTCCTCATGATTCATCTCTTCATGATTCATCTCTTCATGATTCACAGCATCATGATCGCCATCCTGAGCTACTACTTCTCCGTTCAGACTGAGTGATAGCGCCACAAATAACCCCAGCGAAGTTAGTGTATTGCTCATACAACCACCACTTCGCGAAACATCCCTGCGTCCATATGGAATAACAAGTGACAGTGCCAGACCCAACGCCCCAGAGCGTTTGCAGTAACGCTGAAACTAACTCGCTGCGCGGGTTGTACAGGCACGGTGTGGCGACGGACAAGAAAATCTCCGCTCGCATCTTCAATATCACTCCACATTCCGTGCAGATGCATGGGATGTGTCATCATTGTGTCGTTGTGCAGATGAACCCGCAGACGCTCACCGTGACGAAAATGAATCGGCGTAGAATTTCCGTACTCCAAGCCATCTATTGACCAGCTATAGCGCTCCATATTGCCGGTTAGATGTAGCTCGATTTCCCGCTCAGGTCCGCGATCGTCAAACGGACCGTGTAGCGATCTCAAGTCAGCAAAGGTAAGTACACGGTGAGTAGCGTCACGCAGACCCACTCCAGGATCGTCTAGATTGGTGCGCGGAAAATCCACGCGCATGTCGGTACTGGGACCGAACTCCGAAGTGGCGTGCCTGCCTCTAACCGGATTGTCCATGGCCATTGGCATGCCACCATGATCCATCCCAGCCATATCATGTTCGCCACCGGACATATTTCCCATCATGTCCACCATCGAAAGCCACTGTGCCTCTCTGCGCTGTGGCACAGGAGCAGACAGACCAGGTCTCGTTGAAAGAGTGCCGCGCGCATAACCAGTTCGATCCATAGTTTCCGCAAAGAACGTGTAGGCATCTTCAGTAGGCGTGACAACAACGTCAAAGGTTTCGCCCGCACCAAGCCGAAACTCATCGACCGTAATCGGTTCTACGTTCATGCCATCGACTTGAACTACTGTCATGGGTAAATCTGGAATGCGCACATCGAAAAAAGTGTTTCCTGCCGCATTAATAATACGCAAGCGCACACGTTGGCCTTTTGTAAATAGACTAGTGTCATTGCCCGCAGGCGTAACACCGTTGACCAAATAAGTCAGCGTTTCAGCAGAGAGATCAGCCAAATCAGTCGGTTTCATGCGCATAACATTGAACATGTCACGCTTGCTCATCGCGGCGCCCAGACCTCGCTCGGCGATATCGCGAGCTAGCGCGGGCAGAGTCGGCTGATTGAAGTTGTATAGGTGCCCCATAGTTTTCAACTTCTGAAACACGTACATCGGATCTTCGTCCGTCCATTCAGACAACATGATCACGTGATCCTGCTCAGCTTGAATCTCCTCACCTGAAGCCGGCTCAATGATTATGGCGCCGTACATGCCAGTCATTTCCTGAAACGCAGAATGGGAGTGGTACCAATAGGTGCCGCTCTGCTTCACCTTAAATCGATATTGAAAAGTTTCACCTGGCGCTATGCCCGGAAAACTAATGCCGGGAACTCCGTCCATCTGAAAGGGCAGGATCATGCCATGCCAGTGAAGCGAGGTTTGCCGATTGAGGCGATTAGTCACATTAATCGTAACTTCCTCGCCTTCTTTCCAGCGCAGCGTCGGCGCCGGAATCGATCCGTTGATAGCAGTTGCTCTACGCGTACTGCCGGTGAAGTTGACCATGGTCTCATCAATGGAGAGGTTGAATGTCTTGCCCCGGAGTACCTGAGGTCTACGCGCTGCACTCATCTGTGGACTACCGTAGACATAAGCGCTACTTGCTAATCCGGCGCTTAGTAGTCCGCCCCCGGCCAGGCCTTGGACGAAACGGCGTCGCGACTTCATCAGGGATGAGGAAGTCAAACCCGATTGATAGAGAGAAGGCTGTTTGCCCTTCATAAATTGCTCCTGCTGATTTCATTTACGCGCAGCTGCGCGAATACATAAACGATTCGATTACGGCAGTGAGGATTGGGAGCAGTCAACTAAACCAAACTCGCACAGGCGACAGCCAAGTACGGCAATTAGATTACAATGACTAGGAAACTTGAGAAAAAAATGCCCGCCAATCCGCTACGCGAATATTGGGGGTCGGTACAGCTTAGAGGAGCGGCTAAAAATGTTGCCAGTAATAGTTCTATTGAATTTTCGATCACGTTCAAAGGTGCTACCCGAGGAGGGAGTTATTGCGGTGCTGGAGCAGTGATTACTGCAATTCATGCAGTAGTCGTCACAATCTTCGGAGCCATGGTCATGAGCATCCATCATTGATTGCTTCGCAGACGAATCCATCATGGCCTTGTGGTCATGGCCTGCCATGTGCATTTCAGCCATTGCCATCTTATCAGGCCCAACCCCAGGGGCCGACTCTGCCATCCACGCAGATGCACCCGCATTCACTGGCGCGAGCATAAGGAGAACTAAGGCTGTGACTATGTATCGCTTAATCATTGGATTGATATGCAGAGTTTTCAGTGAATTTCAGAATACCAATAAATAGCTTTGACCCACTCTAAAGTCAAGCACACAAGCCTACTACGCTAACCTATAGACCGGCAAGGTATAAGAACTAACGAGAGTAACACTGTGTTGTTGAGAATTTATAGCATGTGTCTCAACACGCCAGCCTTTATTTTATTTAATTTAACTTATTGATATTTACAGATAAATTATCTCTCACTCTATTGAAAATCCCTAGCGTAAAACCAGGGACAGACCACGTTTGTTTGCGCATTATCTCAGATAACACAGATTAAACGTGGTCTGTCCCGCACCACGCCGTATCACGCGCATTACCTAGTTTTCAGACAAATCGCAGACAAATCGGGACAGATTTATTTCTCAGAAAAATCGGGACAGATTTATTTCTCCAGACAAATCGGGACAGATTTATTTCTCGAACAAATATCGATGAGACGTCTTTTTTAGCACTTCGAGCGCGCAAGATATCACTGTTGCTTAACACCCCAACACAAGCCCCTAAGTTATCAATGACAGGGACACATCGTCGATTGGTATTTAGCATTGTTGATTCTGACAGTTCCACTGTGGAATCGGATAGAAATGTCGTTACTTCTGATGTCAGTAACTCTTTGATATAAACCCGCTTAGCTGAACATCGATTTATGTCAATAATGCGAAAACTCAAAAATGGAATAATTAAGGGTGTAAAAACGGCTATTTGGCAACAGCGCGAAAGGTTTTCCTAGATTATTTAGCGTAGGTCCACTTTGGGTTGTGAGCTCAACCCGAAGCGGGCATTAAAACTACTGGATATTTACTCTGACCCCAATAATAACCCCAATAATTAACCCCAATAATTAAACTGCGCCCAACACCCCCTACTCGCCCAACTCCTTTTTACCTAACTAAAGAGTGACAACGCGAATCAATTACTTGTAGAATGAGAATGATTCGTATTTGTGTTATTTATTAGTGGTCTTTCAATGTTTAGAAAAACAATCTTCTGGCTTCATCTAGCCTGTGGCGTCAGTGCTGGAGTGGTAGTTTTGATGATGTCGGTAACCGGCGTCGTCCTCACCTATGAGCGCCAAGCTCAAGTTTGGGAAGACCGCAGCTACTATGCCGAGCCCGAAGCAGGCCAGCAGATGATGACCGCCGATGAGCTGATAGCGGCTAGCCGAAGCCTTGAGGGATTCGAGCCCACTAGCCTCATGCTGAACTCAGACCCAACTGCCCCTGCCGTTCTGAGCCAAGGCCGCAGCCAGACTCAATACCTCAATCCTTATAGCGGTGACGCCTACAATCCTCATTCCGATTCCTTGAGCGCCTTCTTCGCCAGTGTGCGCGGCTGGCACCGCTGGTTCAACATGACCGGCGACAATCGCAACTCGGCACGGGTTATCACCGGTGCGGCGAATCTGATGTTTCTGTTTCTTGTTCTTAGCGGCATTTATCTGTGGCTACCGAAGATTTATGCCCGAGCAACTCTGCGTGCGCGCGTCTGGTTTAACGCATCAAACAGCAATGCGAATGCACGGGATTTTAACTGGCATCATGTGTTTGGATTTTGGGCTGCCATTCCGCTAGTCGTTATCATTTCTACGGCCACTGTATTCAACTATTCTTGGGCAAATAATCTGGTCTACCGACTCGCCGGCGAAGAGCCACCTGTGAGAAGCGCGCCGGAAAACCCTGAGTCCCCGGTACCTGCACCTGTGAGTCGCCTGCCTTATTCTGACTTAGTGGATACTGCAAAAACCTACAGCGAAGACTGGCGAACCATTACGCTTGTCATACCCTCTGCAGAGGCAAATTCTACAAACTTAACGCTAGACGAAGGCGACGGTGGCCAACCACACAAACGCCATGTACTGACACTAGATGTAAGTGATGGTGCAGTCATTACGTGGGCCCCCTTCACCAGCCAGACGCCAGGCGCACAAGCTAGGCGCTGGGTAAGATTCCTACACACAGGCGAGGCCTTAGGGCTAGCCGGTCAGACAATCGCGGGCATTGCATCATTTGCCGCAATCTTCATGGTATGGACTGGTCTTGCGCTGGCACTGCGTCGTTTCCTGCGCTGGCTTGCGAAAAAGAATAGAAGCCCAGAAGGTGAAGTTCCTGCGACCTAGGCATTAATTAGGTGATTCGCAATCTTACCGTCCTATTGCTACCCCTGCATTTTCCATCAATTTAAGTTTTCTAAGTAAGTGGTCGTAGTATCCTAAGCAAATAGTGGTTTCACCCGCAGCATGTCATCTGCGCGTTGGCCAATTAAACAGACTGAACTTGTAACATAGAAACTGGAGATTAGATGGCAATCCAAAGCAATAAGCGACTATTGTTGGAACTTGATAAACACCGCAGAGACATCAACAAAAAGGCTATCAATGCCAATGTAGATGACCTTAATCTCGACAAACTTAAACCTATTGTAAATATGGTTGCCAATTCGCGTGCTGCCTACATAGGCGAGCTGATGAAGTTGTCCAATAGCACATCCGGTAACAGTCCATCCAGCAAAGAGATGAACCAGCTAAGAGAAAAACGAACAGAATTTGAGGAACTGGTAGCCGCCACTAATGCGCTTGAAGTGGCTATCGAGCGCGGGTATGTAGATATAATTGGTGCCCGGCCGGAATGAGTGGAACCAAATACGTGGGGACACTAGTAATTTACTATCTTAGCGAAAATTCGACCTTCAAAACCACGCTAAAGCTACTAGTGCCCCTGCGGCTCCCCGGCACTTAACCACCACCTCTAAAGATATGTCTTGCTCCCTTCGCGCGTCGTCAGCAACAGCTGAAAGACATTCGAATGAAATTCTCTGCTACTATTTGCGAAACTCTTAAATTGACGTGACTAGCTGTATGAATCCCGTATTGTATTCCAAGAAGCTCACTTGTCTGCTTCCCGCATTCGCACTTTTACTACTGAACAGCTGCAATAGCACTCCTATAGCGACAGATCAGGGCATCCCATGGGAGCTTGCGCAGCATCGCAGCGAAACTATCTCAAACCTGCGTTACCATTTTGCGCTGGATATTCCTCGCTCGCGTACTGAAGCAATTACCGGCAAGTCACGTATTCGGCTGACTTGGAATGATCGCAGCGCACAGCCACTGGTTATCGATTTCCTACTACCCCAGCAGAGGATTCATGCCGTCTTAGTAAATGGTGTGGAGACAAATTGGCAGCCGGTGAATGATCATATCGTAATTCCAGCATCCGCATTGCGAGCTGGAGAGAACAGCGTAGACCTCACCTTCAATGCGGGCGATGAGGCTCTCAATCGGCGCGAGGATTTTCTGTATGCACTGTTCGTTCCCGACCGCGCGCATTTCTCACTACCTCTGTTCGACCAGCCCAACTTAAAAGGAAGAGTGACTTGGGAGGTGACGGTACCGGAGCAATGGAAGGTCATTGCGAATGGGCCGGAGGCTTCTGCTAGCACACACAATGGACGCACGCATTTTACCTTTCTCGAAACGCAGCCAATTCCTAGTTATCTGTTCGCAGTAGCGGCGGGTGTATTTGAGCGTGAAACTGCCGAGATAAACGGCCGCACCTTTAACATGTACCACCGCGAGACCGACGCCGACAAGGTTGCGCGTAATCGCGATGATATATTCGGGCTACATGCCACCACACTAGCTTGGTTGGAAGACTACACACAGATCGACTACCCGTTTCAGAAATTCGATTTCATACTAATTCCATCATTTCAATACGGAGGCATGGAGCATCCCGGTGGAATTCTCTACCGTCAGGCGAGCATTTTCTTAGATGAGACCGCCACCCAGAATCAGATGTTAGGACGCGCCTCGCTCATTGCTCACGAAACTGCGCATATGTGGTTCGGCGACCTTGTCACTATGAATTGGTTCGACGATGTTTGGACTAAAGAAGTATTCGCCAACTTCATGGCGGCAAAGATTGTGAACCCCTCCTTCCCCGAGGTTGATCACGAGCTACGTTTTCTTACAGCACATCATCCGACGGCCTATTCGGTGGATCGCACAGATGGCGCGAACCCGATTCGCCAGCGTTTAGAAAATTTACGCTTCGCTGGAACTCTCTATGGCGCCATCATCTATCAGAAGGCACCTATCGTGATGCGACACTTGGAGAATCGCGTGGGGGAAGAGTTATTCCGCGATGGCATGCGCGAGTACTTATCCACTTATGCCTACGGCAATGCCACCTGGCCAGACTTGATTGCCATACTCGATGAGCGATCCGAGCAAGATCTCGCCACTTGGAGCCAAGTATGGGTTGAGGAAGCAGATAGGCCGCTGATAAATATCTTCCGGGAGGATAGCGATGTCGTTATACAGCAGCGAGATCCAAAAAATAGAGGGCGCGTGTGGCCACAGACTCTTGAAATGCGTATTGGGTCGGTCGATACAAACGAATCCCTAACCATTGAACTAGGGTCCGAGCCGCAGCGCCTGTCGCAATTGGCAAACGCAAAATTCATTTTGCCAAATGGCAGTGGGGTCGAATATGGCGAATTCATTCTGGATGAGCAGAGTCAGAACTACCTTGTCTCGAACGTTAACCAGCTCGATACGCCTCTACTACGCGGTGCGACCTGGGTAACTTTGTGGGACCAACTCCTGGAGGGGCGCCTCGCTCCCAGTGTATTCCTGCAGACCGCGCTACATTCATTAGCGATCGAACAAGACGAGTTAGTCGTCTCACGAATTCTAAGTTACACCAGCGCAGTTTACTGGAACTATCTCAGCAACACCGACCGACTCAGCTGGAGTAACGCAGTTGAGGATTTACTTTGGTCACAGGTAATCAGCGAACGTTCTCGATCTGGACGCTCCTCCTTCTACTCAGCCTATCGCAGCCTCGCCAGCACCGATGAAGGTGTCACTAGATTGTATAGACTCTGGGCTGGCGATGATCAGGTGACAGAATTGCCGCTTTCCGAGCTCGACCAGATTTCCTTGGCGAGCGGACTCGCCATTAAAGGTGTCGCTAACGCCGAGGTTGTTCTATCACAGCAAGAAGCTCGCATTGAAAATCCCGACAGACTGGCGCGTTTCAAATTCCTTCGCGATTCCCTCTCCGCCGACCCTGCAGTGCGAGCGAGTTTTTTCGAATCACTCAAGATCGAGTCGAATCGCGACCGTGAAGCCTGGGTGGTCGAGGGACTAAACAATATCCACCATCCGCTTCACGCAGACGAATCCATCGAGTTGATTTACCCTGCACTGAATATGATTGAGGAAATTCAGGAAACTGGGGATATCTTCTTTCCCGGGCGTTGGTTGGACTCGACGCTGCAGGGGCACAATTCACTCGCAGCCGCAGAAATTATTCAGCGCTTCCTGGATAACACGCCCGATCTTTCCTCGCGTTTAAGGTTGAAGGTTTTACAATCTGCTGACGGAGTGTTTCGTTCGGCGCGGCTTCTACATGGTTGGAGCATAGACTAACTGGCTTGCCGCAAGTTCGAGTGAAAAGCGATTAACAAACAAGCTTCCAATCAGCGCTCTATCTCCAGAATGACTAGTTCCTAGAGCGCTAAGGTCGTGGAATTACTTTTCCTTTACGGTGCGCTCTGGCTCATTCTCAGCGTGGCTCTTATTAATTTCCCCTATCGCGGATAAGTCTCGCAGCATATAAATGGTATAGCTTCGATCGCTTTCATGAATCGTCTTAATGCGCACTCTCACGGCAATGTTTTCGCCGTCTACGTTCTCCATGCGGGCATCAAACTCGCGGGGCTCTTCGACATCGCGATGGTAGTACTGGTCATAGAAAAAATCATCTATATGCACTTTCCCAATGGCCTGTTCAGAGGTGAAGCCAAATTTCGCCTCTGCCCCCTTATTCCAGCTAGTGAGTAGACCCGCGCTATTCACCGCAACAATAATGTCCATCGAGTGATCCAGAATAAACTGAACATTCGCTTCTGATTGAGTCCGCCGACTCAGAAGCGTCTTTACTTTTTCATGTGTTGCTTGAACTTCGGACAGATGTAGTGAAGTCAACAAGACTGGGAATAGCAAGAGTTCCATAAAATAGAGGAGATAGACCATCTCTATGGAATTGGAGGCAGGAATCCCTGCTCGCAGAGCCAGCAATGCAAAGCTACTAACGAGCAAAAGAACTCGGCTAGTAGAAGATTCCACGCCAACTCTCAATAATTGCAAAAATATCAGCAGCGTTGCAACGATAGTGGGAGTCGACAGGACATACCAGAGCGTGACTGACTGCGGCATGCCAACAAATACGAGATAGAGCGCAGCAAATATCCAGGCGGTCACAAGAACCGCCAATACTACTTTCTCCTGCTTGCTTAGGTCGCTATTTATTCTCCATAAGGCTACAAGAAAAGCTATTGAAGCCAGAAATTGTAGGGAGGATGATCCCAAATAAATCAGGTTAGACTCTGGGTAAAGACCAAGAAAGCCATCCGGAACCTGTCTTGCGATTGCGATGAGCCCCGCGATACAAGCCCATCCAAGATAGGGTTTGCGGGAACTCATATAGTCAACTCTCAACCCTGCCGTAGGCATGAGAGTCAGAATGACAATAAAAACGCCTGCTATTAAATTATAAGAAATATCTGTTTCGGTCATGCTAAGTTACTGAATCGCTATCAATTCTCTAGACACTTAGCAGCCTCTGTTGATAACGCTCTTCATACTTTACAGGCGACAGCTGATTAT